>JBBRCE010000024.1:0-70150 GCA_038205115.1 Pirellulales bacterium | reverse complement strand
GGCGTTTCACTTTAGGGCTGCTCAAACAGCACCACGACAAGAAAGTCAGTCTCGTGATGAAACGCCGCGCCGCAGGCTGGAGCACCGACTTCCTCACCGAAATCCTATTCCCACAAAGCACTTAGTGTGCGCCGGCCCTGGCTGGAAGCCCGATTGGGAATTAACCCACAAAACTCCTCGTTGCCGCCCAGCACGCAACATCCGCACGCCAAACCACCACAGAAAAAGACTGCAGGCAAAAAGAAAAAACGCGGCGGTCAGCCAGGCCACCCGCGGCATCAGCGGACGCTGATCGCCACGGAAGATTGCCGCACGGTGGTCCCGCTCAAGCCCAGCCGGTGTCGGCGCTGTGACGCAAAACTAACCGGCAGCGATCCCGCGCCGCTGCGTCGCATGGGTCCGCCGGTTAAATTGCAGAACACCCTTTCGCTGCCGGCCAAGCTCTCTTTCATCATTCGGCCCTTGTGCCGCACCAAGGCATCGACGGCCATCTGGGGCAGGTCGATGCGGCGGCGACCTTTGGCGGCCTTCGGTTCGGAGAGTGTCAGTGTTCCGTTGAGTTCTAACAACGAATGGCGAAGCATGATTGCTCGCCCTTTGAGGTCGACGTCGGCCCACTGCAAATCGAATAATTCTCTCAGCCGCATCCCGGTCGTGACGGCCAAGCCGTTGATCGCCTCAAGCCGATCGTCGATGGACGACTTGAGAAGTTTGCCGACCTGCTCCGCGTTCAATGGCGTGATGTCAGTCTTTACGACCTTGGGCCGGTCAACTTCTGCGGATGTATCGGCACGGTCCCGCGGCAAACTCGCCCGGAGTTCTTGCGCCGGTCAAACACCGTCTCGCGCCGACACTGCCGCCTGGCGACATCGTACGGTGATTGAACGTTGATCGCGCCGGCCGATTGGCGGCATGCGCCGAGCAAACTGCGTGTCGCCATTGGACGCGAGAAACTTTGATCCCCGATCGTTCCAACACCATGCGCTATGATAGAATTACGCCGTTGCGAGCTCGGATCGGTTCCTGGCTTAATCGGTTTGGAAAACTTCGGCGTAGGCAATCGAATGAGAACTGGGAACATCGGAAGTAGGAACGCAAGAACGGGCTGGTTGCTCGGCATGTTGGCTTCGATCTTGCTGGCGTGGCCGGTGTGGGTTGCCGCTCAGGACGCCGCGCCCGAGTCCGTGCCGGCAAAGAGCGCGGCTGCGGCGGGCGCAGGCGTTGAAGTCAAACCCGTCTCGCCGGAGCAAGCCGCGGAATACAAGCTCGACACCAAATTTTATAAAAAAGGCACGCTGGTTCAGAACATCCTGATCGTCACGTCCGAGCGAGTTCCGGATGTCGCGCATCTCGAAGCGGCTTATTTATTGGACAAAGTCATGGGCCAACTGAGCCCGCCAGTCGCCCAGCGGATTCGCGACCGCGAAGTGCTTTGCATCCTCGTTGGGCACGCCGAACTGCTCTCCGATGTGCCGCAGTTTGTCACCGACAAAAAGGGCGAACAGCTCGACTTATACAATTGGTGTGGCCGTGGACAACTGACAACGGCCAACGACCGCCCCACCTTCATTTTCGCCGAAGAAGACGTGATGGAATATCCTGGCGGCATGGATCTCGAAAGCATCCTCATTCATGAATTCGCCCATGTGATCGATGGTGTCGGATTCGATAAAATACTGCAAGATCGCCTGCGCGCCGCGTTCAAACATGCCAAAGACAAAGGCCTGTACATGGACGGTTACGCGGCGCAGAAATTCCGGCGGATCAAAAGCGACACGCCTGTTAGCCTGTTTGAGGCACTGGCGAAATTCTTTCCCGATCAAAATGCAGAATTTCTCCGCGCGTGTTTCGACGGCGGAGACATACTCGTAAATGGCAAGCCGACGCAGTCCGAAGTGAAAGTGACGAAAGACGACAAAGTGTTGATCGTATTTGGCGGCCCAAAGAAAACGTACTGGATGGCCAACAAAGCCGAGTACTGGGCCGAAGGCGTGCAATCATGGTACGACACCTGCCGCACCATGGACCACGACCACAACCAGATCCACACCCGCGACCAGTTGAAGGTTTACGATCCAGAACTCGCCAAACTGATTGCGGATGTGTTGGGCGACGATCCTTGGCGTTTTGTGTCACCCCGCAACCGCGCAGGCGCAGGGCACCTCACTGGCTACGACCCGGAAAAAGCTCCCAAGGTTGTCCAACCCGAGCACATCGACCGTGCGGGTCAGGATTACTACGACAATTACTGGAAAGACTACTGGCAGCGACTGCACAAGAAACATCCTGAAAAAGACGCGACGCCGCCGCCCGAAAAATGACGAGCATTCACAACGCACTGCCGACCGCTGGCATTTGCGTGTGCCCCTCGCCGCTTGCTTCGCCAAAAATCGCGTGGCCAATTCGCCGGACTTTTTGAACCAATTTCGCTGCTCGGGCGACCAAAGGTGCCGCGAGTCGCGTAAATGCCACGGTTGACCGCAGCGCGGCCGGCGGCAGGTTCGATTGTCTGATGGATCGTGCAACTGCCGCTGCGCACACGGTTTGACAGATACAAGCCGGCCGACGAAGATGGGGTTTGACGGCAGGATACGGTCGCTAGCGCCCATTCGGGCAAAATCTTTTCGGAACTTTCTTAGTACCCACGGCGTCTATTCTCCGGAGCGGTTGTGAACGACGACGCCCACTGGATTGCCGAAACGCTGGCCGGAAGATCGTCGGCGTTTGGTCATTTGGTGGCGAAGTATCAGGATCGCTTATACAACACGCTGGTCCATGTTGTTGGCTGTCAGGCCGAAGCGCATGATGTGGCGCAAGACGCGTTTGTGCAAGCGTTTGTCAAGTTAGACACGTTCCAAGGTGCGGCCGCGTTTTACACCTGGCTGTACCGCATTGCGTTTAATGTGGCGATCAGCCGGCGCCGTAAAGTTCGGTCCACAATGTCGGTGGATGCGGCACGCGATCTGGCCGGTGACGAACCGGCGTCGCGCGACGAATCTCCCACCGCCAATTTGGAACGAGAAGAACGTGCCGCCCAAGTGCAGCTGGCCCTGTCCGCCGTGAGTGAAGAGCATCGCACCGTGTTGGTCTTGCGAGAAATCGACGGTTTACCGTATGAAACCATTGCCGAAATCCTTGAGGTTCCGGTTGGTACGGTGCGGAGTCGGTTGTTTCGCGCCCGGATGGAACTTCGCGAACAATTGAAAGAAGTGATGCACGAGGATGTCCGCTGAACAAACGAGCGGACGAGCAAACAAACTTCCCATCCTGCATTTGGGATTGGTAACGGAGCGACTAGACGTGTCGCAAAAAAAACGGTCATGAGCGAATTTTCCGAAGAACTTCTGAGTGCCTACCTGGACGGCGAACTGTCTGCTGACGAGCTGATGCGCGTCGAAGCGGCGCTGGCTCAAAGTCCGCAACTTCGCCAGCTATTGGCCGAACTGCGGAATCTCGGCGGTAGTTTACAAGTGCTGCCCGAGTATCGCTTGCGCGAAGATCTCGCCCTGCGCGTGCTACGCAGGGCGGAGCGTGAAATGCTGGCCAGCTTTAACGCAGTTTCCGCAGTCATCAATGTTTCTTCATCGGCTGCCGCAGGCGGAAGTTCGATTGCCAATTCGCCTAATTTAAGTTCGAGCCATGCCAATTCAGGCCGTGCCAATGATGCCGCGGTTGCTCGTCTACCTGTCGAAGTGCCGCAGCGCTGGAACTCGACGGCGATGTGGAAGATGCGTGTTTGGGCGGGCGCAGCGATCGCGGCCTCGGTGCTGCTGATGGTAATTGGCCCACGCGGCAAAGAAGTGACCAGCAATTGGGCCCTGGATGACTCGGCCCACGATGCTCCATTGGCGCCGAATATTGACGAAGGTTCAAACCGCGGCAGCGAACTTCGGAATGGCTCGCAAGCGGCGGCGGAAAAACGCGCTGTTGGTCAATTGCCGGGCGGAAAACTTTCCACGCGCTCGTTCAAAGAACTATCCCGACCGCAGGCCGCCGCAAATGGTGGCGTTGTAAACAGCGACGTCAAAGTTGGTGACGCCGAAAGTGATGTTGTTGCAAAAGATGGTGTTGCACGTGATGGCGTCGGCGGTGATGATCCCACTCCTGCGATCATGGCCAAGCAACAACAGATGAACAAACCGGCGGATCGAGACGCGGGCAGATTGCGTGGAGCCGTCGGTAAATCGGCCGGCAGCGTGGTTGATCAATCAAACCCTGAGCAAGCAGCCGGCGATGCAGCCAACGCTCCGATTGCGACCGAGCGGCCAATTGCATTGAAGGCCATCGCGGCGTTTGCGCAAACCCAGAATCATGCTGCCGAGCTAACGGTGGTTCGCGTGCAGGTACCTCGATCGGCGGTCGAAAAAGGCCAATTATCGCAGTTCTTCGCCGATCGTCGCATCGATTTGGCCGAGTCCAGTCAGCGCGAAGCGCAGTCGGACTCGGCTGCCGCGCCCCCGAGCGCCGGGCCACGCGTGACGATTGACGAACCGGAAGCGGCTCGCGATATGGCCAAGTTGCCATCTCCCACTTTGAAGGCAGCCGGCGGTAAAAACGCGGAGAAGCCAACAGAAATGAAAATGGCGGAGCAGCGTGCGGCAGCTGCTGGCCCCACTGTTGCTGATTCGACTGTTGCTGATCCTATTGCCGCCGTCTCGCAGCCAGTTTATGAAGTCGTGGGAATGCGACTCGATGAAGCGGGGCTGGAATCGATGGTGTCTGACTTGCGCCGACAACCGCGCTGGCGGGTTTCCGATCATTCGCAATCTTTGGCGGCGGCTGAACCGGAAGCCGCAACAGCGCGAAACCAGACGCAAGCGCCCGACCCCAGCGAACAGATCTTGTCGTGGGCGGAACTCGCGCAAGCGGAGATTGCTGGCGCGCGGCTCGGGACCTCGTCGTCTTCGCCACGGGCCGAACAACCGATCGCCAAGAGTGCAGTCCCGAGTTCGGGCCTCGGCGGTGAAGCGGCGCCATTGAAGGGCGCGGGCCTTGCCGGCAATTCGCCCGCGGCTGGGACCAGTCTGGCCGCGCCTACGTCAGGCGCTAATGCACCGCCATTTGCGCCGGCGGCCGATGCCAACCAGCGAGCCATTTCAGCAACTGCCGGAGGCGGCGTCAACGCCAGTCGCCAGGCTGGCGCGCGGCCAGAGGTTGACGGTAAGGACAAAAAGCCGATTGATGATTACGCGGAGCGGACCGCCAAGAAGTCCGACTTGCCGTCTTCCCAACCGCGAGAATCGGCTGTCGGCAAAAGCGAGAAAAGCAGTCCGCAAAAGCCGCTGGGCAAAACGACGATTCCAAAACCAGCGCACGACACTGCCAAGCGCGACGATGCCAAGCTGGACGCATCGTCCGTGTCACGAAAAACGGCCGATATCCCGACAACAAAAAGCCAGCCGGGCGAAACAGAAACCGTCAACGTGGCTGCTAAAATGGCCTCGCCGCTACCGGATCAGTCCGTCTCCAAAGTCATTTCAACCAGCGAAGGCACGTCGCTCGTCCAGCGCGGCCTGCGTCGATCCGTGGCCGCTGGCGACATGCCCGCACAGCATCAACTCGAAGAAATCCTCAAACATTGTGCGCCGCCTGCTGAAGCTGCTGCGGTGCCACGCGCCACGGCCGATCCACTGCCGATCAGGAGCGATGAAGTTGCCAAGGGAAATATCGCGGACGCGCATCGTTCGCCTACGCTGTCGGCAGAAAAGTTAGCGGCGGCTCATCCGGTCAATCCGCTGAACGCGCCGGCGCTCGCCGCTCAGGCGAGCCTAGCGCCGCCTGCCGAGAGCGGCCCACCTGCAGTAACTCCATCTGAAGTGACTTCACCTGCAGCAATTTCGCCAGCAATGTCCCCCGTCGTGCCCGGCGGGAGCGCCCAGCAGCGATTGCCCGATTTCAGTTTTAATGCCAATCGGCGCGTGCTGTTTGTCTTTCAAATTGTACCGGACGTAGACTCGCCGGCGGACGTTCGGGCCGCTGAAACAACGCCGGCAACCGGCAAAGCCGGCGCGGCAACGCAGGGTAAGTAGCCGTCGCAGCGAGTTGTTGCTCGCGGGTTAATGTTCTTTTTCATGAGCGGCAGTTCCACACACTGCCTGCCTGTTGAAGGCGCTGCTATGAGAATGCAAATGTTGGCATTGGGATTCTTATGCCTGGCGACCGTCTCTCGCGCAGAAGATTGGCCAGCCTGGCGCGGCGCCCGTGGCCAAGGCATTTCGCACGACAAAGGTTTCCCGGAGAAATGGTCCAAGCAAGAAAATATCGTTTGGCGCAGCGAACTGCCGGGCCCTGGCAATTCCACGCCGATCGTTAGCGGTGGATTGGTCTTCGTCACTCAGGCTAACGACGCACAAAGTTGGCGCGGCACGCTGTGCTACGATCGCAAAACCGGTCAGCAACTTTGGAGAGCGGGCCTGGAATACAAAGACAAAGAGTCGTCGCACACCACCAACCCTTTCTGCTCCGCTTCGCCAGTGACCGATGGCAAAACGCTGGTCGCCTGGTACGGTTCGGCCGGCTTGGAAGCCTACGACATCGCCCAGCAAGGCAAGCGGCGTTGGCATTACGACCTCGGCAAATTCGAACATATCTGGGGCAACGCCTCGAGCCCGATCATCGTCGACGACAAAGTCATTTTGCTGTGCGGTCCCGGTTTGAACGCATCGCTGTTGGCAGTGAATCTCGACACAGGCGAAAAAGTCTGGCAGCATGCCCTGCCCAGCGCGCAGTCCGAAAAGGTCGAACAGTTCAAAGGCACGTGGTGTACGCCCATTGTGGCCACGATTGAAGGCCAGCAACAGATCGTGGCTTCGCTGCCGCAGCGAATGGCGGCCTTCGACCCCAAGACGGGCGAGGAACTTTGGACCTGCCGCGGATTGAGCGATCTATCGTATACCTCGCCGCTGTTCGATGGCCATACATTGGTTGGCATGTCCGGCTTCACGGGGCCGGCGCTGGGCCTGAAAGTCGGCGGCCGCGGCGACATCACCGACGCCAATCGGCTGTGGCGCGAAGAAAAGAATCCGCAACGCATCGGTTCCGGCGTGATCCATCAAGACCATATTTACCTGGTCAACGAGCCAACGCTGGAATGCATCGAATTGGCTACCGGCAAATCCGTTTGGAAGGAACGTGTCGGCGCATATGCTTGGAGTTCGATGGTGCTGGCTGAAGGCAAGCTCTACAATATCGACGTTGGCGGCGAAACCCATGTGATCGACGCGTCGCCAACCTTCAAGCTGCGCGAGAAAAACAAACTCGGCGAACTCACGCGTGGTTCGCTGGCGCTGAGCGACGGCCAGATTTTCATCCGCACTTATAAGGCGTTGTACTGCATTGGCAAACCGTAGCGCAGCGCTACAGAGCCCAATCGACAATCACTTTTAGACTGTCGGAATCGGCCGCGCGCGAGAGCGCTGCAGCGAGCTGCGTGTGCGGAAAACGTTCGCTGGGATTGGTCATCAGATCGATTTTCGGCAGCCGGCCTTGCACGAGTAATTCATGCGCCAGCCGAATGCCGCGCATGCTGGAGCCGTGCGTGGCCTGGTAGCATTGCAGGCGATAGTGGATGTCGTTGTTCAAGTCCACCTCGTGCGCCAGGCGCGGCTTGCCGCCCGCGCCCTTCACGCCGGCATGCGCGTCGAGCACGGTACCGTAACCCATCAGCCGGGGCGCCAACTCGTAGGCGGCGGCGGCCGAAGCGTTGACCATCACGAAGTGCGGCTCGTTAAACGGCTGACATTCGCGGCGAACGGCCTCGACGATGTTTTCGTCCCACCGCAGTCCAACGGTCTGGGCATCGCCAAAATCGCGGATCACGCGATCCAACCGTTCCGCGCCGCGATTGATCATGATGACTTTTCGCGCGCCCATCGCTTGCGCGCACTGTAGCGCATAGGTGCTTTGCGAGCCCGCGCCGATCAGCACCACAATTCGATTCTCGATGCAATAATTGACCCGCGTCATGCCTTCCAAACAACAGGCCAGCGGCTCTAATTGACAAGCCTGCGCCGGATTGAATCCGGCCGGAAACTTAACGATCGGCCCCAGTCTGACAAACCAGTCGGGCAGAATCGCCTGCGCGCGGGCAAACCCCGGAAACTCATGCCCCGTGGCCTGCGTTCGTGGGCAACTGGTCCAATCGCCGGTGCCCTGCTCGCCGCAATAAATGCAATTCAGATCGCCGCAGGGAATGTCGCAGCCCAGGCCCACCAGATCGCCGGGCGCAAAAGCGGTTACGCCCGCGCCCACCGCGTCCACCCGGCAGCAGGCTTCGTGCAGCAGCACGGCCGGCCACTGCTTGATGCGCGGCAAACCTTGCTGCTGAATCACCACGTCCGACTGACAGACCGAGGTTGTCACCGTGCGGACGCGAATTTCGCCCGGCGCGGGATCACCAATCGGTTCTTGCCGCGCGGAGAATGTTCCGCCCGGACGATCGAGATAATAGACCAGATTCTGCATGCGGGGCTTTCGTGCGGGCGAGATGGCGAAGACGCAGTCGTCGGCGTTAGTTTCGGTTGCCGCCTTGAATTTTGGCGAGCAAACGCAAGATTTCCAGGTACATCCAAACCAGCGTCACCAGCAGGCTAAAGCCGCCATACCATTCCATGTATTTGGGCGCTTCCAATCGCACGCCTTGTTCGATGAAGTCGAAATCCAAGATCAAATTCAACGCGGCCACGACCACTACCACCAGCGAGAAGCCGATCCCGTAGATGCCGGTGTCGTGGATAAATGGCATCGAGTACCCAAAAAATCGCATGGCAAACGACGCCAGATAGACCAAGGCGATCGCGCCAGTTGCCGCGATTACGCCGGTCTTGAACTTCTCGGTCGCGCGCACCAGGCCGGTGCCGTATAGCGTCAACATCGTCAGCAGGACACCCATGCTGAGGCCAATGGCTTGCGAGACAATGCCCGGCATCCGTTGCTCGAACGAGGCAGAAACTGCGCCCAAAAACAGGCCTTCGCAGCCGGCATACAGCGGAGACGTATACGGCGAAACTTTGGGAACGAAGATCGTCACCAGCGATAGGATCAGACCGCCAATCGCGCCGGCAATCGTTAAGCCGTAGGCCAGGCTGAGATCTTCGCCCATCGCTTTCGTCCAAGTAAACGCGGCGGCCACCAGCATGATCACGACTAGCAGAGCGGTCTTACTGACCGTACCTTGCAGGGTCATGGTTTGCGACCGGCCCTCGGCGAATGTCGCGCGGCCCCAAACATCGGCATTCATCGCGGGATTAGCACTGGCCATTTCGATATTCCTTTGAGGTTCAGCGAGCCGCTAAGCTCGCAGGCGGTCAATGTTAAGCGGAACGCGCGCAGCGAGTTCCGGAGAACTCATTTTACCATGAACGCGTGGATTTGATTAGTTCAGTTGGCTGGAAACGGGGAATCCGCGACGCGACGATCAGTCGACACGCCGAGCTTGTGGCTACTTTTTGCCGAGTGCCTCTTTAATGCTCTTGGCAACTTCACCGCCCAATGCCTGATAGCCGGCGTTGCTGTAATGCACGTCGGCCGGATGCTGCAGTTGCTTCTGTTGTGGGACGACGAAGGTATACAGATCGTCGATGGCAATTTTGTGCTCGTCCATGATCTTCTTGGCCGCCGTATTGAATAGCTGCACGTCCTTCGGCTCACGCGGCGGATTCAACTTGCCCTCCGGCACAGGCGTGGTGCTGGCCCAGATCAGCTTGGCGCCGGTTTTTTCCAGTTTGCCGACGATCGTTTGCAAGTTCTGCTCGTATTTGTTCAATTCCACTTGGTGTTTACCATCAATCAGCTTGAGATCGTGCAAACCGAAGTTAAAGTGGATGACATCCCACTTGCCGTCAGCGAGCCACTTGTCGATGTTTTCGACGCCGTTGTTAGTGTGCGCGCCGTTGGTGAGAATCCGATGCACGTTGGCCACGCCTTGCAGTTGATTCCGAACCGGCACTGTGTAGCCCATGGAAATCGAATCGCCAATTAGCAGCACCCGCGGCAGCTTGGGATCGTCGGAGATTGTGACCATCGCCGGATCGATCTTTTTCGGCGCGGCGGGCTTGGCCGGGTTGGCTTTCGGCGCGGCGACTTTCGGCGGCTCCGTTTTCGCTGGCTCCGTTTTCGACGGCTCCGTTTTCGACGGATCGGCGGCCAGCGCATTGGCGGTCAAACACAAACAGGCTAACAGAAAAGAGCATTGCGATGCGCGTTTCATGAAACTCCTCCACACGAGAAAGATTGGGCCGAGGCAGAAAACGGCAGCCCGCGCTGCCGCTGGACGACGTGATCCGTGGCACTACTATATTTCATAACCACCGGGCCGCCAACTTCTCACGCTTCCGGTGTCGACCAACGGGCGTCGCGCACGGCAAGCCGGATCGCCGTTGCGTGAGATCAAATGGCGCCGCGACGTTGACGGGACGTTCGCCGGGCGCAATACTTACAATCGCAATCCCAATGTTGCCCGCCAAAGTGCCGAATGACTCGCTCACTCGCCTGCCGGCGGCTCGCTCGACTGATCGACAACGCCCACCCCCGGTTCACACACACATGAATGCCGCAACTCCTGGCAATTCTTGGCACCGTCCCGTTCGTCTCTTTTGGCTGATTTTGATCGCGCTGGCGCTGCTCGCGCCAATGACCACGCCGCGAGCCGTGGCGGCCGATGCCAAGCAACCGCCGAATATCGTCTTCATTTTTTCCGACGATCATGCGTATCAGGCGATCAGCGCCTATCACGATCCGCGCAAGCTGATCGAGACGCCCAACATCGACCGCATCGGCAAAGAAGGCATGCGATTCGATCGCTGCCTGGTCACCAATTCAATCTGCGGTCCGAGCCGAGCGGTGGTAATGACGGGCAAGTATAGCCACGCCAATGGTTTTTACGACAACAACCGCGGTCGCTTCGATGGTTCGCAACAGACCATGCCCAAGCTGCTACAAGCGGCCGGCTATCAGACGGCCATGATCGGCAAATGGCATTTGGTCTCCGATCCGACGGGTTTCGATTTTTGGGACATCCTGCCGGGCCAAGGCCAGTACTACAACCCGCCGATGGTTCGCAACGGTAAAAATACCAAGCGAGAAGGTTACGTGACCGATCTGATTACCGAGTACAGTTTGGACTGGTTGAAACAGCGAGACAAATCCAAACCGTTTTTGCTGATGTGCCAACACAAGGCGCCGCATCGCTCCTGGGAACCAAACCTCAAGTATTTGGATTTTGATGCCGATCGCGTTTACCCCGCGCCGGATTCGCTGCTGGATGATTACTCGGGTCGCGGCAAGGCCGAAAAAAAACAGGATATGACGATCGCCAAGACCATGACGGCGCACGACCTCAAGTTGGACAAACACGCGGGTCTCGACGAACAGCAACTCAAAGTCTGGAACGCCTACTACGAGCCGCGAAACGAAAAGTTTCGCCAGGCAAATCTCCAAGGCGACGATCTGGTCCGCTGGAAATACAACCGCTACATGCACGACTACCTCGGTTGCCTGAAGTCCGTAGATGAAAGTGTGGGCAAACTCCTGCAATATCTCGACGACGAAAAACTGACCGACAACACGATTGTGGTCTACTCGTCCGACCAAGGCTTTTATCTGGGCGAGCATGGCTGGTTCGACAAGCGTTGGATTTTCGAAGAATCGCTCCGCGCGCCGCTGCTCGTGCGTTGGCCCGGTGTGACGAAGCCCGGCAGCGTCAATAAAGACATTGTTTCCAATCTCGACTTTGCCGAAACCCTGCTGGATGCCGCGGGGCAGAAAATCCCGCCCGACATGCAGGGCAAAAGCCTGCGCCCAATTCTCGCAGGCCACACGCCCGACGACTGGCGCAAGGGCTTTTACTACCACTACTACGAGCGGCCGGGCCCGCACAATGTTGCCCGCCAGTACGGCGTGATCACCGATCGCTACAAGCTGGTGCATTTTTATGAGCCGGAATTCGCCTATTGGGAAATGTTCGATCTGAACAGCGACCCGCATGAAATGAAAGACGTCTTCAACGATCCCAGCTACGCCGAAACCCGCAAGCAACTGGAGTCGCAACTCAGCAAGCTACGGGGGGAACTGAAAGTACCCGCGGTCGATCCCCCCGAATCTCTGCCAAAGCCCAAGTCGTGACGCCCGTTTATCACCTGCGGCGATGGCGTGGTCAGGTTGAGGTCGCTTGGTTTGCGAGTTGATACCATGCGCTGGAAGTCAGCTTTAGCGTTGAGTCTGGTCGCCGTGCTCGTTTGCGCGCCAACCTGCGCCAAACGAGTCAGGGCTGCCGACGATACGGCGACGATGATTTCGCTGCTGGAAATCCTGCTGAATGATCGAACCGGCGAGCCCAACTCGGCCCGCGATTGTTTGCAGATTATCGCCGGCAAGCTGGAAAGCCGCGAGCTGTCGGCCGATCAGCTCAAGATCATCGAACCGCGTTTGGACGCGCTGCTCAAGCCGGCTCTGCTCGACGCGGGACATCCGCTGCACGCGGATGCCGTGCTGCTGGCCGCGCATTGGCAAAACCCGACAGCGTCAACGGCCGCGAGGCGGATGCTGGTCGACACGGCTGCAACGGCCGATCTTCGGCTACGCGCGGCCCAAGCGTTACTCTCGGCCGGCGATCCGGCTGTGCTGCCACTGTTAAAAAAAACGTTGGCGGATTCCAAAGACAACTCCGTCGAGCTGCGCGGCAAGTTGATTGCTTCGCTCGGCAAGTGCGACCAGGCCCAGATTGCGCCGATACTGCTCAACAGTTACGCCACTCTGGAAGCCGATTTGCAACCCCGAGCCATCGAAGTTCTGACCCAACGTCCAGCCTGGAGCCAGCAATTATTGGCCGCCATCGACGCCGACAAAATTCCCACGTCGGCGCTCGGAGTGAATCAAATTCGCAAACTGATCGAGACCAAAGACGCCGCCTCGCTGGACATCATCAAACGCCACTGGGGCACCGTTCGCAAAGATCGCAATCCACAGCGCGAGGTTGTGATCGCGCAGGTGCGTCAACTGCTCAAAACCACGCCGGTGGGCAACCCAAAAAGCGGCCGGCTGGTCTTCAACAGGCTCTGCGGCCAGTGCCACAAGATTTATGGCGAAGGCCAGGACGTCGGCCCGGAAATTACAGCCAACGGCCGCGCCTCGTACGAGCAATTGCTGTCCAATGTGCTGGACCCCAGTTTGGTGATCGGTGCCGCATTTCAGGCGGTTGATATTCAAACCACCGACGGCCGCGTGCTGACCGGACTGTTAACCGAAGACAGCCCGCAGCGGTTGGTGCTCAGGCTCGCAGGCGGCAAAGTCGAAACCATCGTTCGTGACGACATCGAAGAATCGCACGTCAGCAAACTCTCGCTGATGCCTGAAGGCGTCGAGAAGCAACTCAAATCGGCCGAGTTGGTCGATTTGTTTTCGTTCTTAATTCTCGATCGCCCGCCGGAAGAAGCGGCCGCCAAACTGCTGCCCGGCGCCAGCGAAGTCGGCAGCGAGGCCAAAAAATAAATGCTGAAATCCGCCGTTAAACCCGTTGTCCGGAGCAGCCTACTATGCGCGTACGGATCATCGTCTGCCTGATCACGCTAGCGGCGTTCGCCTCTTCGGCTGCGGCCGTAGAGCCAATTGCCATTTCAAAAGACGGCCGTGGTTTTGTGCTGGCCAAGTCGCAACAGCGCTTTACGCCCTGGGGGTTCAATTACGATCGCGATTATAAACTGCGGTTGATCGAAGACTACTGGGACGCCGAGTGGCAGACCGTTGCTGCAGATTTTCGCACGATGAAAAGGCTCGGCGCGAATGTTGTCCGCGTGCATCTACAGTTTGGCAAGTTCATGGACGCGGCCGATCGGCCCAACGAGGCTTCGCTGGCGCGACTCGAAAAACTCGTCGCGCTGGCCGAAGAGTTGGAACTGTATCTGGATATCACCGGTTTAGCCTGTTATCGGCTGACAGACGAGCCGGCCTGGTATGCCGGGCTCGAAGAAAACCAGCGCTGGGCCGCGCAAGCCGCGTTCTGGCGCGCCGTTGCCAAACGTTGCGCCGGCAGGCCCGGCGTGCTAAATTTCGATCTGATCAACGAGCCGGTGATGGGCAGCAAACTTAAGCCCGGCCAGTGGGTGCATCCGGCCGAACTGGGTGGCTTTCATTATCTGCAGCACATTGCGCTGGACGCTGGCGACCGCCACCCGGCCGATGTCTGGCGCGCCTGGACGCACATGTTGGTCGACGCCATTCACCAACAAGATCCGCGGCGTCTGGTGACCGTCGGCCTGTTGCCACTCCCCAATCAACAGATGCTCAAGGGCGTTGCGCCCGAAGTCGATTACATGAGCGTGCATCTCTATCCGAAGAGCGGCAAGCTCGATCAAGATCTGTCCACACTTAAGCATTACGCGCTGGGCAAGCCGCTGATTGTGGAAGAAATGTTTCCGATGGAATGTTCGGCGGGCGAGTTGCTGGAGTTTGTCGAAAAATCCAAGCCGCTGGCCTGCGGTTGGATCAGCTTCTACTGGGGGCGGCCGCTGGAGCAACTGCAACAATCGTCCGAAAAAGCCGACCGCCTGCAATGGGCCTGGCTTGAGCAGTTTCAGCGGCATGCGCAAACGCTTCGCGGCCAGTGAACGCTGCTGGATGCGGTTGCAGCGTGGCCGATCAAATCGCGCAGCGCGCCTCATTTCAGCGTGTGCAGTTGCCGAAGTGCACGCTGTTGGTTCACCCACTGCAGCCCGCGAGGTTCGACCTTCAGCAGGCGTATCAATTGCGATGGCGTACAGCCCAAGCGTTCGGCGGCAAGCTTCGGATTGAAGTCGCAGGCGGCCAGCACATCGAGCGATTCAGCCAATAGCGCCGGCAGGTCGTCGCTCGTGGGACTGACTTTCAGCACGCCGCGGCAGCGCGACTGCCACAGCACGCTAGGCCGGTAGACGTCGTCGATGGCCGTGCGTAATTCAATCGCCAGGTTCACACGCAATCGAAACAACGCCATCGCCCGGTTTTGGGCCTGGCTGCGGCGTTCGCTGGCTTCGGCCGTCACGCCCGTCGGCAAATGCCGCAGACTGATGGCCGTCTCGACCTTGTTGCGATGCTGACCGCCCGGACCTGATCGGCGCAACCGTCGCACCTCGCACTCGGCCCACAATTGCTCGTCGCTGGCGGCGGCCGGATGGTGAGTCATGATGCCATGATCGAAACAATACCGTACGGTCGCTGGTAAAAAATCATTGCCGCTGCAGCAAAATCGGTCGACCGAGCAACTGCGTGCGGGTCACGAACGGACTGCTGAGCCAGGACCGGCTGTCGTCCGAGATGGCGCTGTTATCCCCGAGCACAATGTATTGGTTCTTGCCGAGTGTCAACGTCTGGCCGGTCTTCAAGTTGGCGGACATAGCCGAATTGCGGTAGTACAGATCGCGGGCAATACGAATTTGCGAGAGATCCACGCTCACACGGTCCGGGGCAAACACGATCGGCGCGTGCGCGTATTCCGCGGGCCCAGGCTTGAAATCGTAATGGAAAAGTTGTTGCTCGCCAAACTGCACGCACACCTGCCCGCCAATCATCGCCAGGCAAAACCGCCAGCTTTCGTCCGACGCCTTCCGTGGCAGCATGCCTTCGGCGAGCGGCCTACCGAACTGCTCGCCGAACAATTTCCACCGCGACTCGTTCGGTTCGATTTGAAGATGGAAGTTTCGGCCGCGGTTCCCAAGCATGATAACTTGCAGCGTGCCCTCGCCAAAGACATTCAGCCGCCCCTCAAGTAACCAATCGCTGACTTCGAATAGCGGCTGTTGCACGTTTTGATTGTAGCCCAGATCGTCGGTGAGTGGCTGACGCGGCAAGAAGTGGCCCTCGTCCAAACCCAACGCAGGCGACGGCGGAATCGTCGAGGCAATCGTCTCGCTGATCTGGTTACCGCGAAACTCCAACCCCCGATCTCCGCCCGTTGCCGCCGACGATTCGAACGTCAGATGCCCAGCATGAAATTGCCACAGCCGATTGTGGTTCCAACCGATGGGCGTGCCGTCGGCGTCGGTGATCCCGTGCTGGCTGTTGTAAACTTCCACCGCTAGTTGGCGGAATTCGTCGAGCGTTTTTTGCACAAGCTGCCCATTGATGTAGACGTCGCCGGCGCGAAGTTCGATCGTCTCGCCGGGCAGGCCGACGATGCGTTTGACGGCCATCGATTGCGGCTGATCGGGCAACCGGAAGACCGTCCTTTCCCAGCGGCGCGGCGCACGCCAGGCGTACGCGGCGCGGTTCACCAGCACGCGATCGCCGCGCTGCCGCCGTGCGTCGCCCAGCGGTTGCCGCGCGCCGCAGTTGGGGCAGAGCGCTGCGCCGCTAGGTGGCAGGCCGTCGGCATCAATGGCGAACGTCGTGTTGCAATGCGCGCAGGTCAGATTGACGTGTGGACCGAGCAGCGCCGGCGCCATCGATCCGCTAGAAACCACCACCGGCGTCCACAGCCCATATAGCAGCAATTGATCGAGCATGATGGCTGCAATCAGTAGCAGCAGCGACCAACGTAGCAGTTCGCCGCGGCCGGGTGGCCGACGCTTGGCAGGCGCGGTCGAAAAACGCAATCGCGGCATGAGGGGACGTTGGCCGATCGTAGGTAAATTCAGTGGCGATGTCTCAATCGACTGAGCGACTGCATTTTAACCGCGCGGCGTCGGGAGAGAACACTTTGGCGAACTCTTCCGGAAATTTGCGAAACCAAGACGACGTCAACAGCACCTGCTCCGCCAGCGTGGTTTCCGCCGGTTCGGCTTGCTGACAGTAAACCTCGTCGAGCAATCGCTCGGCCCGTTCGGCCGCGCGACGTCCGCCCGGCGCGCGGCAAGCGGCCACCACGCGGCCCGCACGGATAAAATACCACAGCTTGGGTTTGCCCGGTTCGCTGAGTGGGTAAATGAAATGAAACCGCTCTCGCACTTGCCGTAGCCGCTGCAACGAATCGGACAACCAGGCCAGCGATTGCCAGACGTCGCGCAGGGCCGCGGCGCGCTCGAATTGTCTGGCCGCCGACGCCGCATACATTTGCTGTTCGAGCAGATCCAATCGCTGGTTGCCGCCATTTAAAAACTCGCTCACCTCACGCAACTGCAATCCGTACTGCGCTCGCGAAACTTCGGCCGCGCAGGGTGCGGTGCAATTGCCGATATCGAAACGAATGCACGGCGGCTGACGTAGCACCGGAAACAACTCGCCTTGATCGGCGAATTGCATCGTGCGTTTTTCCGGACAATCGCGGAGTTGGAACAAATCGTTGACGCGGCGCGTGGCATCCACCAATCGTCGATTGCCGCGCATGGGACCAAACTGCGCCACGGCGCTGGCCGTTGGTTCGCGCGCCACGAACGCTTGGGCCGCCGGCGCGCGGCCCAAACACAAATAAACGCTCCGTCGCCGGCCCGGTTGACCTTGCACGTTGAATCGCGGTCGCCAACGCTGAATCAATTCCAACTCGCGCACCAGGGCGGCAAATTCGTGCGGCCCCGGTTCCCAGAGAATTTCGGCCGTGTGCTTGAGAATCCGCCGCGATTTATCATCGTCGGCACCGTAAAAATAGCTCAGCAGTCTCGCGCGCAATTGTTTGCTCTTGCCGACGTATATCAGCCGGCCATCGGCATCCAGCATCCCGTAAACGCCGGGCGAACGTGGGCAGTGCGTGCGAATCAGTCGCCGCGCCTCGGGATCTTTACTGGGCAGCGGGTGGCGATCAAACGCGGCCGCCACGCGCGGCGCAAGATAATGCCGCCCGAAAGATGCGAACCGTTCGAGCGCTGGCACGACGAGCATATTGACCCTCCCTGGCCGCGCGGGCAAACGTTGCCCACGCCGATCCTGCCCAGCAGTATGCCCGCGCTCCGCGCGGCGCGTCAATTGGTGCGAACCGCAATTCGAGTTTGGTGATGCTAGCAGTAGCGATACTCGAACGGTTAGCTTTGCAGCGCCGCGCGGGTGCGTTGGGTTAGCGGGTTGTCCGAATCGCCGCTGCCACGCAAGTTGAAGACGCCGGATGCCAAGTAGCGTTGCCGCCAGCCGCTCGAGATTTGCGAATAATCTTCCAACAGCGCGGAACTGAATTTGTAATCGTGCGCGTTGTTGCCTTTGAGAAAGACCAGTACCCGTGCCATGTCGATCAGTTGCTTGGGCTGCGGATTGGCCGTGGCATAGGCCAGCACTTTTTTCGCCGCCGACAGGCGATCTTTGCTGATCTCGGCAAAGATGTCTTTGATGGCCGCCTCGCCCGCGGCGGGTTGCTCGAACGGTTGAAGATCATCCAGCCGAACCGCGTCGAGCTTGCCGCGTTCTTGCATGGCCGCGCGAAATTGCGGCAGAAACGCGGCGTTTTGCAGCAGCAGCAACCGTCGGGTCGATTCATCGGCGGCGGTCCGGAATGCGTAATGCAGCGCATTTGTGCTGGTCACCGCGTGCAGACCAACAATGCCAGGCTGGCGCATCAGCAGTTCGCCGGCGCCCACATGCAGCGCATCCCACAGCGATTGCACGGCCACGCCGCGATTCAGCAGTTCCACGGTTTTATCGCAAACCGCGTCATGGCTGCCATCGCGCAAGGCGTCTAGCATGTCACGCGTGACGGCATCGTCCGCCGCGGACGTACGATCCGCCAGTTGGATTTTGCCAATCCGCTCCAAGTTACGCCGGCCCGCCTGGTCGGGCGCGCCGTCGCGTTTGGCCGGATTGTCGCCTTCGTGCTCCAGCAGCGCCAGTGTGACCGATCGCAACACCGGCTCGGCGTATTCCCAGCCGACGCAAGCCAGCGTTCGCAAACTGTTGGCAACGTAAATGGCTTTGTGGCCAATGTCGCGGAAGTCGCGGCAGCCATAGCGAAACAGCAGTTCGTAAATTTCGTGCATGCCGGCGGTGCGAACCAGACCGGTGATGGCAACATCGGCGGCCGCTTCGTCCCAATTGTCCATCGCCTGTTTAAAAGCGTTGGCCGCCTTATGCGCCGGCGGAACGGCCGCTTCGTCTACGGCCGGCAGAGTCCAATGCGACGCTTTGACTTCTTGCGCTTGCGCGTCTTTGAAAGAATCCAGCGCCCAAAAAATCGGCAACCAACGGTGTTCGTCGGGCGAAGAAATGCTGGCCAAATGCGCCGAGTTGACGACCAGCACCGCGTGAAACTTAAAACCCACGGGGCGCGGGCGGACGTTCCTGACGCCGGCCAACAATAGCGCGGCGACGATTTCTCGATAACTGACGCCACGACGAATCCGCGCGGCAATCTCCTCGAGCAACTTTTCTCGCGGCGTGTCTTCAATGGTTTTGACCAGCGCCAGCACATCGCCGCCAGACTGCAACGATGGCAACTGCGGCTGCGCTTCGGCCGCCGAGACGCGAGGTAACGCGTCCAGAAATCCCAATTCGCTCATGCCGATGGCAGCGCTGGCCGCGCCCGCCGATTGCAAAAACTGTCTGCGTGTGCGAAACGTTGACATGACTTGACGCTCCGGAGGTTGGGCTGCGATCGACCGAACGGCAATTTCGCCGCACCACCATTCTACGCCAGCGGCGCAACGGAGAAGCGAATTCCTGCCCGGCGGACCGGTTTACTTACGGCCCAACATTGCAACGACAATGCCGCGGCGCCGACTGGAGTTTGCCGCTGGCCGGGGTTAAAATGCCGCCACCTTCCGCGCCACACATCACCTTTAGGAAGCCAGCATGTTGACCATCAATCGCTCGCTCGTTGTGTTTGCCATCGTCTCGGCCGTTCTCGCCGCGTCCATCAGTGCGCACGCCGCCGACAGTTACACCGTCGATTCGGTGCATTCGTCGATTTCGTTCAAAATCATGCACGCCGAGATCAGTTTCATTCACGGCCGTTTCAACGATTATACCGGCAAGTTCGTTATCGACAAAAGCGATCCCAGCAAGTCGTCGTTCACGATGTCCATCAAGACCGAAAGCGTGGATACCGGCAACAAAGCCCGCGATACGCATTTGCAGCAGGCCGACTACTTCGACTGCAAACAGTTTCCGACCATGACGTATCAAAGCAAAGACGTCAAAGCCATCGATGGCGGCTACGAAGTGAGTGGCGAACTAACGCTGCACGGTGTCACCAAACCGCTGACCATCATGCTCAAGGGCGGCGAAAAGGAAGTCGAATTTCCCGAAGGCACATCGCGGATTGGTTTCGAAACCACGCTGGTCGTCAAGCGCAGCGAGTTCGGCCTCAAGGCCGGTATGCCATCCGTCGGTGACGACGTACACATTGTGATCAACGTGGAAGGGACGAAGGATAAATAGCGATCTGCTTCTTATCCCTGCCTGTCTCGTAACAGGCAGTCAGAGGTTGTCTCGCTTGATCCACGTTGGAAAAGCCTGCGCACGGGCATCGCAGAAATTCGTCTCGTTCCGCACCGATTCAGATTGTCGCCCGATCAAACCAGCACCGCGCGTATTGCTTCGCCGTCTGGACCACCCACCGGCCCGCAACTAAGATATCGCATTGCCGTTTGTTCGATTTTACCCGGCGGAAACGCCGGTTGCTTTGTTTTGGGGAGATCGTCGGTATGGCCGCGCCGTTGAATAAGTTCAGTGCCCGGATCACGCAACCAAAATCGCAGGGCGCCTCGCAAGCCATGCTTTACGGCACCGGCATGACCGAAGCCGACATGCACAAGCCGCAAGTCGGAATTTCCAGCGTTTGGTACGAAGGCAATACCTGCAACATGCACCTGAATGACCTCTCTGCCAAGGTCAAACAGGGCGTGGTGGCGGCCGGCATGGTCGGCATGCGCTTCAACACCATCGGCGTGAGCGACGGCATTTCGATGGGCACCGAAGGCATGAGCTATTCGTTGCAATCGCGCGACCTGATTGCCGACTCGATCGAAACCGTGATGTGCGCTCAGTGGTACGACGCCAACATCTCGCTGCCAGGCTGCGACAAAAACATGCCGGGCTGTTTGATTGCCATGGGCCGCGTGAATCGCCCTTCAATCATGGTCTACGGCGGCACGATTCGCGCCGGCCATTGCGATGGCAAAAAGCTGGACATCGTTTCGGCCTTTCAGAGCTACGGCGAATATCTGGCCGGAACGCTCGACGAACAGGGCCGGCAAAACGTCGTCCGAAATAGCTGTCCCGGCGCTGGCGCCTGCGGCGGCATGTATACGGCCAACACCATGTCGTCGGCCATCGAGGCCTTGGGCATGTCGCTGCCGTATAGCGGTTCGATTCCGGCCGAAGATCCCGACAAGTTGGACGAATGCCTGCGAGCCGGCGCGGCAATCCGCGTGTTACTGGAGCGCGATATCAAACCGCGCGACATCATGACCCGCGCGGCCTTCGAAAACGCAATGGTCATTATCATGGCGCTCGGCGGTTCGACCAACGCCGTGTTGCACTTGATTGCCATGGCGCGGGCCGTGGATGTTTCGCTAACGATCGACGACTTTCAGGCTGTGAGCCGGCGAATTCCCTTTCTGGCCGACCTGAAACCCAGCGGCCGTTTCGTGCAAGAAGATTTGCACCAGGTGGGCGGCACACCGGCCGTGATGAAGTATTTGCTCGAAAAAGGCCTGATGAATGGCAACTGCCTGACCGTCACTGGTCAGACGCTGGCCGAGAATCTGGCCGATTTGCCAGGCCTGACGCCCGGCCAAGAAATCATTCTGCCGCTCGAGCGCCCAATCAAAGCCAGTGGCCATATCCAAATTCTCAAAGGCAACCTGGCGCCGCTGGGCGCGGTGGCCAAGATCACCGGCAAAGAAGGAAATCGCTTTAGCGGACCGGCCAAGGTTTACGACTCGGAAGAAGACATGCTGCACGCGCTGGAGCGCAAAGAGATTGCCGCTGGAGACGTCGTGGTCATTCGCTATGAAGGCCCCAAAGGCGGACCCGGCATGCCAGAAATGCTTACACCCACCTCGGCCATCATGGGCGCCGGTCTGGGCAGCAGCGTGGCGCTGCTGACCGATGGACGTTTTTCCGGCGGCTCGCATGGATTCATTGTCGGTCACATCACGCCTGAAGCGCAAGAAGGCGGACCGATTGCATTGGTGCAAAATGGCGATCTGATCACGATTGACGCGGATCAGAACCGCATCGATTTCGAAATCGCTCCGGCCGAGTTGGCTCGCCGGCAGGCTGCGTTCAAATCGCCGCCTTACAAAGCCACGCGCGGCACGCTTTACAAGTACATCAAGACGGTTAAGAACGCCAGCGAAGGCTGCGTCACCGACGAATAGCTCGAACGGGTAAGCTCGATTCGTCGTCGGATCGATTGCTCGTCCGCCGCAAACGTCTCACTGCCGCACTTTCATTTTGCGCGGCGCGCCGCTGGGCCGGTTATTGGGAAGCTGCAATTTGTGGGTGCGGATGTCGATCAGCTCCGCTAGGCCGGCATCAGCCAATTCTTTGCCGCCGACGTATCGGCCGGGCGAAATCCAGCGCGCGAGTTCTTCACCAGAAATGTGCAGTAAATCCGCCAGCAGGCGGTCCATGTCTTTTTCCAGTTCGGCAAAATGGCGAGCCCATTCGGCGGCTTCGGCCAAACCCACGTGCTCTTCGCTCTGCCACTTCATGGGATGAAATAATAGCACGCTAAACGGCGAGACCAAACGCCGCTGACAGGCCGCAAACGGCCATAAGGCGGCCGAAGAGCATTCGCCGGTGACGATGGCCGTGGCTTTTAAATTACGCAACAGAATCAACGACATCAGCGACATCGCGCAGTATGGGCTGCCGCCGGGCGAATCGATGTACAGCGTGCATTCGCCGCCGGGCGGAACCGAAAGCAGTTTGTCGCTGAGCTCGCTCTCGTGATCGGTCAGATCGCCAACCAAGGCAATTTCGGGCGGATGCTCTGAATCGTGATTGTCCTGCATGAACCATCAATCCCTTGTTCGAATCCAGTGCGCCGAGACAGCCGCTCGGCCACGTTGCACGGTGAATGATGTCAATGTAATTTGCGCACAATCGTTTCGATAGTCGCTGGCCAAGAATCATGCAAAAATGGTTTTTAGCGGAACGCTCTGGACGAATCGTGGCCCCTGCGAATGCCGCAGCGCTCGCCGCTCGTCAACCGTCGCGGCATAAACGCCAATCAGCCGTCGGGATGGCTTGCATCCAGACGGCTTCGATTGGCAATTAACGTGTTGGCGGCATACGCTGGCTTAGTAGCGGAACTCAAGCCCTGCCGTGGCGCCGTGCAGGATGTACTGCGTGTCGTTGATGGTATAGTTGGCACCCAGCACGCGACTGATTTGATCGCCGGGCCGCACGACATTGTCGATGTACAGCAGGTTGTAACCTGCGGTTGCTCGCAATTTGCTGGTCAATTGATAACCGACCAACAAGTTGACTTCCGGCAGCACGGCGAACTTGTCGTTCTCGAAAGTGCCGAGGTTGTTGGCGCCGGTGAGAATTCCGCCGACACCAATTGCTGGTCCAACGCCAGGCACCGTGACGACGTTGCCGCCGTCGATCCGCACGCGCTGGTGCAAGTTGCCGAGACCCACTTTGGTCAGAATGCTGGTTGAGAAGCGGCCGATCTGCGTTTGATAATCCAAACCGAGTTCGCCGCCGTGAAATTCGTTGAGCGTGTCGAAACGATCGAAGGTCGAGATGGTGGTGCCGCCGGCCACAACCGGATTCGCCGGAATACTGGTGGTCGAGAGGCTCAAATCTTCGCCCAAGCGGAAGAAGCGATATCCGCCGACGAAGTCCAGTCGCCAACTCCCGCAACATTCGCAGCCGCAACCGCAGCCGCCGCAATCCATTTCATTGAAGTTGATGGCCTTACGCAGCAGCGCGCTGGCCGATTGCACTTCGCTATGGCTTTGCACGTTGACGTTTCCGCCTGCACCAAGACCGGGGAAGTTCACCAGGATCGCATCCTGCATGCCGGTGTTGGCGTCGATAAACGGAATGGCCAGTACGGCGTTGGTGGCGGTGAAGTTTTCGCCATCGGGATTGAGATGAAAGTAATTCGCCTCGAAGCCCAGCGCGTCTCCGCCGGACAACCATTTGCCGAACGTGATTTTTTCGCCGAAGGTGAAATCGTTGTTGATATCGCGTCCGCCAAACAGCACCGTGGCGCCTGGCAGCGCACCGCCGACCACGGGCGTGCTGGTGGTGACCAGTGGCGGCGTGTGCATGCCGCGCTGTTGCATGTACAGCGATTCGCCGCGGACCCACCAGCAACTGCCGCTTTCCCAAAGAGCGAGTTGCGGTCCGAGTGGCTCGCCAATTCCGCCGTCTTCGCCGCCACACTCGCCGCCGTTACAACCGCCTGGGCCTTGCTCACCGCCGCCCGGATACGAATCGGCATACATCGGCGCGGCTTGCATTCCGCCGGCCGACCAACTGGCTTGCTGCGCGCCCATCGGTCCGCCCATGCCCATCTGGCCACCCATTGGTCCGCCCATACCCATGCCGCCCGGCGGCATTCCGCCGCCCATCATTGGGCCATAAGGGCCGGCCGGACCGCCGCCGCCCATACCTGGCGGGCCATACTGAGCAAAAGCCAATTCGGACTGCAAACCGATGCAGGCCAGCGATGTCAGGCAGACGGCCGCCGCGATCGCATGTCGAAATCGAACGTGTCTCACGATTTTCCCCCTCGGCGGCGAACGCCGCGTTACCAGATATGCTTGAAGATGGGCCTGGGCTCCTTGTATCAGTTCGGCAGTTTTTGCCGAACGTTCCAAGGATTCCGCCAAATCTGTCGAAGTTTGCCGGTAATGCCGAGGATGCCGGCCGCAAATTCGCCGCAGCTTGCGCAGATGCTGAGCGGAGTTGACTGAGCGGAGCCGCGCGGACACGCCGCTTCCGCTGGCATTTGATTGTGCGCGGTGCGATCAAGGTCGCAATCTCACCCGACGTTACTTGGCAGCTTGCAAAGCGTCTGCTTGCGGCGCCAGCGGCAGATCGAAGGCGGCCGCGTGTTGATCGTTGCGGACGTACAGCCGCGCGCCGACCAGCACCGGATGATTCCAGGTTTTGCCTTCCAGCACGCTGGCATGACCCAACTCGGCCGGCTCTTGCGATTGGGCAGCGAGCAGCGCGATCTGCCCTTTCTCGCTCAGCACCAGCAGTTGATTGCTATCTGCTAGCAGCAGCAGTTGGCCGTTGCCGTAACCGCGCTTTCGCCACTGACGCGTGCCGTCTCGCAGATCGACGCACGTCAGGATGTTATTGTCAAAGCCGTACAGAAATCCCTGGTGCTGTACGAAGTCGTTGAACGAGGGATGGAATTCGGTGGACGACCAGCCAGCTTTGAACTGAATGGGTTGCGTTGCGCTTTCTCCGCCCGTGATTTCCAGACGCCTCGTGCCTTGGTCCATGGGCGTGCCGACAAGTACCGAATGACCAACCACCAAGGGCTGCACGACGCGATAGTTGATTGACGACGGCCATTCGTAATTGGCCAGCAACTTGCCGTCCGCGGGATCAATGGCATCCAAGCCCTGGTCGGTGAGCATCAGCACGCGATCGATGCCGGCAATGTTTGCCACCTGCGGCGAGCTATAGGTGTGTCCACCCGAGGGCAGATTCCACAGCGGCTTGCCGGTGGTGCGATCATAGGCCAGCAACAGCCCAGGTTTCGCTTTGCCACCGTCGGTGAGCGTGAAGGCAGGGCCATCGGCCGATTTTTTTTCCGCGATGTTTTCTGCGGGCTTGCCCTCGCTCTTTTCGCCCTTGTCCGTTTCGCCCTTGTCCGGTTCGCCCTTTGCCGCTTTCTTCGCGCCGGCATGTACAATCACCGCGTCGCCAATCACCAGCGGCGAGGCCGAAAAACCCCACATCGGCAACGTGCGATCTGCATCGTCCAGCAAACTGCGTTTCCAAATTGTCACGCCATTCAAGGGATCGATGCATTGCAACGTCCCGCGGGCGCCAAGCGTGTAGAGTTTGCCGCCGGACAACGTCGGCGTGGCGCGTGGTCCTGCGCCGGCAATGGAATCTTCAAATCGTTGATCCGTGGACTTATTTTCCCACAATTGCGCGCCGGTGTCGGCATTCCAGCAGACCACAAATTCATCGTCGCCCCGTTGTTCTTGCGTGAACAATCGCGAACCGGCCACCGCAAACGACGACCAACCGGGCCCGACATCGCGACTCCAAACTTGCTTGGGCGGATGTTTTGCCCAATCGGCGTCGAGCGTCAAATTGTGGATCACGGCATCGCGATTCGCGCCGCGGAACCCAGACCAAGTCACTTCGCCCAGCGGAACCTGCACGATTTCCGGCTGCTCGTGGCTGCCGCGCTTTTGCATCGCCGCCAGATAACTGTGCTCCGCAGTGGGTGTCCAGCGCCAAACCAGCCGGACATCGAATTGACCCGTGACGCCCTCGTTCCGCAGCAACGCAAAATACGTGCATACGGCGGCCATCGCTAGCAACGCCCCAGCCAGTCGCCAGCGCACTTGCGCAAGTGTGAAGATGAACATGGCTGCGGTAAACGCCATCATTCCAAACGCAAATGTAAGAAAGCTGTAGAACATGCCCTGCATCGATTTATCGGACAGCAAATAAAAGCTGACCAACAGTACCAAAATGCTTACCAAGCCGGCGCAGCGTTGCCGCCAAGGCGCTCCACTGAGCAGCATCCACCACAAGATGACGCCCACGCCAGCGAGCAGCGGTCCCCACATCGCCGTCATGAAAACGAAAATTGTAGGTTCGCCAACCAGCATCGGCAGGAATTTTGTCAGGCACAGCAAAACCAGCAGTACGGCCAAAATCTTCCAGTGGCCAGATTTTACGCTTCGAACGTCCGCTGGCGGAACCATCATCGGGGCAGTGCTCATGTCGAACCTCTCAAACCTGCAGATCAAAACCATTTAAGCCAACGTCGGCGAGCCGCGCTGTCGAAGCAGGCGGCAAACGCATATTGTGCCCGGCAAACCGCAAATGGCAAAGAGCGCTATTTCGCCTTGGCATGGTCGTCCGCTTGAATGACAATGGAGTTGGTCAATGAACGTCTTGGCATTTCCGTTTGGTTCCACGGGATTTTCATGTCGCGGCAGCACTTGGTTCGAGTCGGGTTGATGGGGCATGTCGGCCGGTTCACGGCCGTTGACGCCGTGGAATATCCGCGAGGCGCGCGCGTCGTCGTTCGCACGGGGCGCGGTTTGGAAGTCGGCGAAATTCTGGCGCCCGCCGGTTCAGAAAAAATCGGCAATAGCGACGGCTCCATCCTCCGCGGCATGACAACCGCCGATGATCTGCTGGAAACTCGGCTGCAAAAAAATAAGCAGGCCGCGCTGGCCGCTTGCGTCGATCGCATGGCCACGCTGCAACCTGGCGCGGTGCTGCTAGATGCCGAACACACCTTTGACGGTCGCCAAATCTATTTCTATTTTCTCGGTGATGTCACGCCGGAACTCGAAGCGGTCACGGCCGAACTGGCTGAAGTCTACGAATCGCAAGCGCAGTTGCGGAAATTCGCCGACACGTTGGTTGCCGGCTGCGGGCCCGATTGTGGCACCGAAGCCGCATCCGGTAGCGGCTGTTCTTCATGTGGCGCCGGCTGCTCGGTCGCCAAAGCCTGCGGTACCTCGCGCTCCGCACGTAATTGAGATGGGGCGTCGCCCGGTAGTAGCGCGCTGAGTTTTGAACGCGTCAGCGAATTTCTGCCAGAAATCCTCCGTAGTCGTTCGTCACCTCGTATGCGGATCGTCAACGTGCGCCTTTAGCGCCACCGCTGCCAAATTGGCATCCCGGGATTGTAAGAAGCAGACCTGGCTCCTGCCGGCCAAGGCAGTCGCAAGTTATTGCAAATCCGTAGCTTACGTTTGATCGCTGTTGCCCGGCACGGCGATTGCTTATCCGGGACTGAATTCCCAGATCATACTGCCATTTTGGGCGCTCACGGGTCGGCCAAATGTCGATCGGGCAGCATCCAAGGCGGCTTTTTGTAAAGTTGTGATTTACCGCTAGTTCATTCGCAGGAGAAAACGGCTGTGGCAAAACAGATGGTGTTCGACGACGAAGCACGGCAGCCGCTGGCAAACGGCGTGGCAAAATTGGCAAAAGCAGTTCGCAGCACGCTCGGCCCACGCGGTCGCAACGCGGTGCTCGACAAAGGTTGGGGTTCGCCCAAGGTGACCAAAGACGGCGTGACCGTGGCCGAAGACATCGAATTGGACGACCCGTTCGAAAATTTGGGTGCGCAGCTCGTTAAAGAAGCTGCCAGCAAGACGAACACCGTCGCAGGCGATGGCACTACCACGGCGACGATCTTGGCCGAAGCGATCTTCAAAGAGGGTTTGAAGATGATTGCCGCCGGTGCCGATCCCATGGCGCTCTCGCGCGGCATCGCCAAGGCCACCGAAGCCGTCTCGCAAGCCATCTTGAAAATGGCCACGCCCATCAACGAAAAGAACAAGAAAGAAATCCAACAGGTCGCCACCATCGCCGGCAACAACGATCCCACGATTGGCGCGGTACTGGCCGAAGCCTTCCTCAAGGTTGGTAAAGATGGCGTGATCACTGTTGAAGAAGGCCGCCAAGCTGAAACTACGGTCGAAGTTGTCGAAGGCATGCAGTTCGACCGCGGTTATCTGTCGCCGCACTTCGTCACCAATCAAGACGCCCAAAGCGTCGAGATGGAAAACGCGCAAATCTTGATCTTCGAAGACAAAATCACCAGCGCCAAGAATCTCGTGCCGCTGCTGGAAGCCGTCAGCAAGTCGGGCAAGCCGCTGCTGATCATTGCTGAAGATGTCGAAGGCGAAGCGCTGGCCACCCTGGTGGTCAACAAGATGCGCGGCATCCTCAACGTCTGTGCCGTCAAGGCACCTGGCTACGGCGATCGTCGCAAAGCCATTCTCGAAGACCTGGCCGTGCTGACCGGTGGCACTGCAATCTTCAAGGATCTGGGCATCAATCTCGACGCCGTGAAAATCACCGATCTTGGCAGGGCCAAAAAGCTGATCATCAGCGCCGAGAACACCACGGTTGTCAGCGGTGCCGGCAAGAAGGAAGCTATCGAAGGCCGCGCCGAGCAGATTCGCCGCGAGATCGAACATACCGATAGCGAATACGACAAAGAAAAACTGCAAGAGCGTTTGGCTAAGTTGGCCGGCGGCGTGGCCCAGATCAACTGCGGCGCAGCCACCGAAACCGAAATGAAAGAACGCAAAGCCCTGCTGGAAGACGCCAAAGCGGCCACTCACGCGGCCTTGGAAGAAGGCATTGTGCCCGGCGGCGGCGTGGCTCTGATTCGTTGCGAAAAGGCGCTCGAGAAGCTGGGACTCACCGGCGACGAAGCGCATGGTGCCACGATCATTAAGAACGTGCTCGACAATCCGCTGCGTTGCATCGCGCAAAACGCCGGTCTCGACGGTGCCGTGGTGGTCAACCGCGTTCGCCAGTTGAAGGGCAAGTACGACGGTTACGACGCCGACAAAGACAGCTACTGCGACTTGGTTGCAGCCGGCGTCATCGATCCGGCCAAGGTTGTTCGTACGGCATTGCAAAACGCGGCCAGCGTCGCCTCGCTGCTACTCACCACCGAATCGCTGATTTGCGAAATTCCCAGCGAAAAAGAAGAAGGTGGCGATCACGACCACCACGACCACGGCATGGGCGGTGGCGGAATGGGTGGCATGGGCGGAATGGGCGGCGGCATGGGCGGCATGGGGATGATGTAGGCCGGAATTGCACATTGAAGAATTCCGTCCAGCCCGTCGTTAGCTCAATGCGTTTCATTCAAACACAAACTCAATATTCATAAGGATTTTACTCATGGCAAATTTGCGACTCCGTCCGTTGGATGATCGTGTGGTGGTGGAACCGGTCGAAGCGGAAGAGCGTACCGCTGGCGGCATTGTGCTGCCCGACTCCGCCAAGGAAAAGCCGCAACGCGGCATGGTGATTTCCGTTGGCCCCGGCAAGCTGATGGATAACGGCAACCGCGGCGAACTGGGCATCGCCATTGGCGACCAGGTGATTTACGGCAAGTACTCCGGCACCGACATTGACGTCGACGGCCACGAAATCAAAATTCTTCGCGAATCGGACATTCTCGCCAAGATCATCGCCTAGTCGCGCCAACTGGCCAAAGCGTTTGCTCTGCTGGTCAGGGCTCTCGGCTCACTGGCTTTTGGCGCGCGACACATCATTCAATCATTCAGTCATCAAGGAAATAATCACGTGGCAAAGCAATTGCTGTTCGAAGATCAAGCCCGGGCGAAAATGCTCAAGGGCGTCGAGAAGTTGGCTAACGCCGTGGCTGTGACGATGGGTCCGACCGGCCGCAATGTGATCATCAACAAGTCGTTTGGCGGCCCAACCGTCACCAAAGACGGCGTGACGGTCAGCAAGGAAATCGAGTTGGAAGATCGCTTTGAAAACATGGGCGCCAAGCTCGTGAACGAAGTGGCTTCCAAGACGTCGGACATCGCTGGCGACGGCACCACCACGGCCACCGTGTTGGCCCGCGCCATCTTCAAAGAAGGCGCGCGCCTGATTGCTGCCGGCAGCAATCCCACAGCCGTCCGCCGCGGGATCGAAAAAGCGGTTGATGCCGCAGTTGCGCACCTGCATTCGATGGCCAAGCCGGTTTCTGGCAAGGCCGAAATCGCACAAGTTGGCGCCATCAGCGCCAATAACGACAAAACCATCGGCGACCTGCTGGCCGACGTGATGGAAAAGGTCGGTAAAGACGGCGTAATCACGGTCGAAGAAGGCAAGTCCACCGAAACCACCAAGGAATTCGTGGAAGGCATGCAGTTCGACAAAGGTTTCATTTCGCCGTACTTCATCAATCGCCCGGCCGAAATGGAATGCGTGCTGGAAAACGCGCTGATCTTGATTCACGAGAAAAAAATCAGCAACCTCCGCGAACTCGTCCCCATCTTGGAACGCGTCGCGCAAACTGGCAGCCCACTGCTGATCATCGCCGAAGATATCGAAGGCGAAGCGCTCACCGCGCTGGTCGTCAACAAGCTCCGCGGCGTGCTCAACATCTGCGCCGTCAAGGCACCCGGCTTTGGCGATCGACGCAAGGCCATGCTCGGCGATATCGCCGTCTTGACCGGTGGCACGCTCATCAGCGAAGACCTGGGCATCAAGCTGGAAAGCCTGGAAATTTCGCACCTCGGTCGAGCCAAGCAGATCAGTGTCGACAAGAACGACACCACCATCGTGCAAGGCGCTGGCAAGCCGGCCGACATTCAGTCGCGCGTGCAGCAAATTCGTAATCAGATCGAAAACACTGAGAGCGATTACGACAAAGAAAAATATCAAGAACGTCTGGCCAAGATGACCGGCGGCGTGGCCATTGTTTCGGTCGGTGCCGGTTCAGAAGCGGAAATGAAGCAGAAAAAGGCTCGCGTGGAAGACGCGTTGCATGCCACTCGCGCCGCGGTTGAAGAAGGCATTTTGCCCGGCGGTGGCGTGGCATTGCTACGTTGCAAGGAAGCCGTGGAAAAGGTTCGCAGCTCGGCCAAAGGCGACGAAAAGATCGGCGTCGATATCGTGTTGCATTCGCTTTCCGCGCCGATGCGTCAGATTGCCGACAACTGCGGCATTGACGGTTCGGTGGTGGCCGACGAAGTCAGCCGCAAGCCCACCAACACCGGTTACGACGCCAACGCCGGCGAGTACGTAGACATGATCAAGGCCGGCATCATCGATCCGGTCAAGGTCGTCCGCAGCGCGCTAAGCAACGCCGCCAGCATTGCTGGCCTGATGCTCACCACCGAAGCCTTGGTGACCACGCTCGACAAAGATGACAAATCGCGAAATCGCGTCGAAGGCAGCGTGCGGTAGAGAGTGGGATTAGGGGTCGGGGTTTCAGGGGTCAGAAAGAAGTCCTGATGCCTGTCCGCAACGAGCCCGTCTCAATGCTTCGGAAAAATGATCGGGCCGCTTTGCAGATTGCAAGGCGGCCCGTTTTGCAGATTTTCTCTTTCACCCCACCCTCCATCTTCAATTTCACCCTGCGTCCTCGAAAACACTCTGACCCCAGATCCCCGACCCCTGACCTCTTCCCCTAATGGCAAAACGCGACTATTACGAAGTGCTCAGCGTCGCTCGCGAAGCGTCCAAGAAAGAGATTTCCGACGCCTATCGCAAAATGGCCATTAAGTTCCACCCGGACAAAAACCCGGGCGACGACGAGGCCGTTACGCGCTTCAAAGAAGCGGCCGAGGCGTTCGAAGTGCTCAGCGACGAAGACAAGCGCTCGCGCTACGATCGCTTTGGCCATGCCGGCGTGGACAACGGCGCGGGGCCGCACTTCAACGAAGTCAGCGATGTCTTCGAGGCCTTTGGCGATCTGTTCGGCGGCGGTATTTTCGGCGATATCTTTGGCGCAGGCGGCAGTGGCGGCGGCGGAAATCGTCGCGGTGGCCGTCGCACCCGCAAAGGTGGCGATGTCAGTTGCCACGTCCAGCTCGAATTGCACGAAGCGGCTCGCGGCGTCACCAAGGTTATCGAGTTCGATCGTCATGAATCCTGCACAGCTTGCGAAGGTTCCGGCGCCAAGCCCGGCACCAAGCGTGAGTCTTGCAATTACTGCGGCGGCCAAGGCCAAGTGGTGCAAAGCACCGGCATCTTCCGCGTGCAAACCACTTGCCCCGCTTGCCAAGGCGCCGGCACGCGGATCAAGTCGCCTTGCGGCAATTGCCGCGGCAGCGGTTATACGGCCAAGCGGGTCAAGCGCGAGGTCGCCATTCCGGCCGGCGTCGACGACCAAATGCGCGTGCGGCTCACCGGCGAAGGCGAGCCGAGCCCCAGTGGCGGACCGCCTGGCGATTGTTACTGCATCATCCAAATTGCCGAACATCCGTTGTTTCAGCGCGAAGGTCAACATCTGATCAGCCGCGTGCCGATCACCTATCCGCAAGCCACGCTCGGCGCCACCATTCACGTGCCCACGTTGGATGGCCCTGAAGAATTCAAAATTCCCGCCGGCACGCAGCCCGGCGAAGTATTCAAGCTGCGTGGGCGCGGCATGCCCGATCCGCGCCACCGCGGCACCGGCGACCTGCTGGTGCAAGTCACCATTGAAGTGCCCAAGTCGGTTGGTGGCCGGCAACAAGAATTGTTACGCGAACTGGCGGAGCTGGAACATTCCAACGTCAGCGCGCACCGCAAATCGTTTTTCGAAAAATTGAAAGACTACTTCGTCCCCGACGAAACCGAGTCTCAGGAGCAAAGTCATGACCGAACCAAACAACAAGAATAACGATCCCGGCGCCGACAGCGATCTCGTTTCCGGCGTGCGCTTGAATCGCGAATCGGCCGACGCTGAGGAATCCGCGGCCGAAGTCGAGAAGCTCCGCGCCGAACTGGCCGAAGCCCGCGACAAACTGCTGCGCGAACGGGCCGAGCTCGACAATTTCCGCAAGCGCTCGCGCCGCGAACTGGAAGACAACTTGCGCTATGCCGCCATGCCCATGATGCGCGACGTGGTGCCGGTCATCGACAATCTCGAACGCGCGTTGGATGCCGGCACGAAAACCAGCAACGCCGCCAGTCTGCTGGAAGGTTTTCGCATGGTCGCCCAGCAGTTCGAAGACGTGCTCAAAAAGCATCACGTCGTGCGAATCAATGCCTTGGGCGAGCCGTTCGACCCGCACCAGCACGAGGCCATTTTGCAGCAAGCCAGCGAACAATATCCGGCCAATACCGTGATGGGCATCGGCCAAACCGGTTTCCTCTTGCACGACCGCGTGGTTCGCCCGGTGCAAGTCATTGTCTCCACCGGCAAGCCGCCTGGGGAATCGTCCTAGCCGCCGCGCGCCGTTGTTGATTGTCATTCCTGCCGCTTCAAACGCTTCGCTCGCCGAGTTCTTCATGCCAACTTACGATTACGTTTGCGACGCCTGCAAACATGAGTTCGAACTGTTTCAGTCGATCACCGCCGAGGCGGAAAAAAAATGCCCTAAGTGCAAGAAGAAAAAATTGCGACGATTGATCGGTGCCGGCGCGGCCATCATGTTCAAAGGCTCCGGCTTTTACAAAACCGACTATCGTAGCGACTCCTACAACAAGAGCGCCGCAGCCGATAAATCCTCCAGCGAATCGGCCGCCAGTTCGTCCAGCGGCGAATCGAAAGCCGATAGCCCCAAGTCCGAAGCACCAAAATCGGAGAGCGCTAAGTCTGAATCGCCCAAGTCCGAATCTTCGCGTTCGGAATCTTCGGGTTCGGAAAGCAAGTCGAAGTCCTCGCCCAAAAAGCCCAAGAAATAACGCTGCGTCCCCGATTCGTGGGCGACGCAGCCTGCGTCGGCAGAGTTGCGAATCGGCGAATCGACCGATGCTGGCAGCATCGGCAACGGGCGAGCCGCCGCGATTCGCACCAGCCGCGCTGAAATGCACAATTCTCGCCGTGCAGCAGCAGATTTACCCTGGCGTGTCGAGATAGGGATCCTGCCCCATCTGCGTTTGCATCTTCGTCCGCTCCTTCTCATGGTGCAGCAGCACCTTGCGATCGCGAAAATGCTTGCGTTCGATTTTCTTTTGCGCCTTGTAAAACAGCGTCAGTTGACCGTTGTGCATTGCGCGGCTGTCGACACCTTGATCTTCCAGAGATTTGCCTTTTTTGATGCCCAGGCCAGAACCGAGAATTTCGTCGTCGAGCGCTAGAAAGTAACGGAAGGTGCCCGGATCGCCTTGGCGACTGCAGCGACCGATCAACTGCCAGTCGATGCGGGCCGAGTCGTGCATTTCTGTGATAATGACATGCAGCCCGCCGAGTTCTTCCACGCCGGGACCAAGTTTGATGTCCGTACCACGGCCGGCCATATTGGTCGAAACGGTCACGCGTCCGCGTTCGCCCGCGTGCGAGACGATTTCCGCCTCGCGGGCAATCAAATTGGCGTTCAGAACTTCGTGCGGCACGCCAGCCGCCTGCAAACGCGACGACAGCAACTCCGACTTATCGATCGACCGCGTGCCAATCAGCACCGGGCGACCAAGTTGGTGCATTTGCTGAACTTCGCCCACGATGGCATCCCACTTGGCGTCTTCATTGCCAAACACGATTTCCGGTAAGCGAATTCGCAACAGCGGTTTATTGCTGGGCATGCTGACCACGCGCAGCCGGTAAATCTTTTTTAGCTCATGCGCGGAGGTTCGCGCGGTGCCGGTCATGCCGGCCAGATGTTTATAGCGAATGAAGAAATCCTGAATGGTCACCCGCGCGGCCTGACCCGTGGCGACGGTCACTTCCAAGTGTTCTTTGGCCTCGACGGCCTGGTGGATGCCGTCGCGCCATTTGCGGCCCTCGCCCAAGCGGCCGGTGAATTCGTCGACAATCACAATTTCGCCGTCGCGACACACATACTGTCGATCGCGGATGTAGTCTCGCTCGACGCGGATGGCACGCTCGACAAAAGTATAAATATCGGTCATGCCCACCGAATCGAGCGAACTGGGCTTCGGCAGCGTGCGAACTTTCTTGCGGCCGTCGCTGGTCAATTCCACTTGCTTCTTATCTTCTTCGTACTCGTAATCGTCTTCTTCCGTGAACTGGTGCGCCACCTCCGCGCTCCACAGGTAGCAAGCCACCTCCAACTGCTCTTCTTCGGTCGGCAACGCGCTGATGATCAGCGGCGTGCGGGCTTCGTCGATCAAAATACTATCGGCCTCGTCGACCAAGGCAAAATAGGCGTTGCGTTGCACAGGCTGCTCGCCGCCGCCACCACCCTGGGTGCCGCGGCCGAGCATGCCATCGAGAAAGCTGCCCTGCCCGCTGGAAATTTGTCGCAACAGCAAGCGGTCGCGGAGAAAATCGAAGCCCAACTCTTTGGCCGTGCCGTAGGTGACGTCGCAGGCGTAGGCTTTGCGGCGATCTGGCGAACGCATCTGCGTTTGAATCAGTCCCACCTCCATGCCGAGTACGCGGTAAATGGGGCTCATCCACTCCATGTCGCGCTTGGCCAGATAGTCGTTGACAGTCACCAGGTGAGCGCCTTTGCCAATCAGCGCGTTGAGATACAGCGGCAGCGTAGCGGTCAGCGTTTTGCCTTCGCCGGTGCGCATTTCGGCGATGGCGCGGTGGTGAATGACGATGCCGCCGAGAATTTGCACATCGTAATGACGCATGTTCATCGTCCGTCGGCCCGCCTCGCGTACCAAAGCATAAGCCTCGGGCAGCAACTGCGTCAGCGACTCACCGCTTTTAGCGCGATAGCGCAGCGATAAGCTCTCGCGACGCAGGTCACTATCCGACAAGGCCATGGCGCGCGGCTCGATTTCGTTGACGCGCGCCAATGTCGAGGCGTATTGTTTTTGAACGCTGCTGGTGAGCGAGCGAAAATAATCGAACGATTTATTGACGAACGACATGAATGCAGTCGGCGAAGAGCAAGTTGCGACTCGGAATTCGAGCCCAACTCTGATTATGCGGTGCCACCGCCGGCGCGGCAATCGCGAAAGTCAATCGCAGCTATGCCGCCGGCATTTCAGAGAGCATTGTCCGCCGCACGCTGTGCTACTTTTGCGTGGCCGGCTGTTCCGTAGGCTTCGTGACGGGCAGAATGATCGGCACCTCTTGATTCTTAGCGGGTGCCTTCACTTTGGGCGGCAATTTCAAGTCCCAGGCGGTTAGCCAACGCGTGCTTTCGCGCTGCAGGCCAAATTCCTTTTCCAGCCGCTCCGACATGTCGCTCATGTGACCGGCGCCGTAAAAAATTCCGATCTTCTTTTTGCCGCCATCGATTTGCTTTTTCAGCACGGCCAACGCTGCCTTATTGCGCTCGGTGATGAGTGTCGAACCATCGGGCCCATTGAAGGCGACCATCGTCGAGTCGAGATCTTCGAACTGTTCGGCCACGATGATCTTGAGCTTGATGGCACGGTTCTTGTCGAACAGAGCCATGACCAAGTCCGCCTCCGAACTGCCGGCGTCGTCGGGTTTGGCGCGGGCCATGCCCTGGGCCATCAACTGCATGAAGATCGTCCAGAACGATTCGCCACGGCGCTCCATCGATTTGGCAAATTCGTCGGGCGAAAGATCGGCATGCACGAAGTTCGGCTTGGTGTAGTCGACTTCGGTCAGTTGATATTCCAGGTTGAGAATGCTTTTCATGCCGTTTTGCAACATGGAGACCGGATTGCCGCCCGCTCGGCGTTCGCCGCCACCCTTAGGAATCTTGGTGCCTTCTTTGGCGACCAGTTCGAACAGCAGTGCGTCGTACTTTTCGAACTGCTTGTTGAGTTGCTCGTAATAGCCTTTTTCTCCGACATGCACGGCCGACACCAGTTCCACGCTCAGGCCGGCAGTCTTGGGATCTTTCGGATCCTTGGGAACGTAGCGTACGATCGACGTTTCCATGGCCTGCGGCTTCTTGTTGTCGTCGCGCGTGACGCGAAGAAACAGTTTTTCGGCAGCTTGATTGGCAGCAGGCGCTGTCACCTCGCCCGGTTTTGCTGGCTCGGCTGCGAACAATTGCGCGCCGCGAGCGGCAACCAGCGCCAAGGTTGAGAGAAAAACATGGATTTTTCGCGACATGCCGTAGACCCCAAATGGAAAAATTCTTGGAGAAATTGCCGCAGTCAACTGCATTCCGAGCAGACCGTGCGGCTGTATCGAACCGATTCGAATTGATCGACGTCGGCTCGATACGGAAGTATACGCCGGGGATCGCCAATCGACAATTTTTCGCTGCGTCAGCCTTGGCTCGCGAAAAGCCAGTTTACTTATCCTTGCTCTCGCCGCCGGGCGGCTGATCGGTCGGATCGTCGGACTTTTTCTGCTGATAGAATTGCATCAGATCGCCGAAAGTTCGCAATGGCTCGGCGCCCTTCTTCATAGCATCGGTCAGCGGGACAACTGGCTTCGGCTTGGGTTTTGGTCCTTGCGGACGTGGCGCGCTATGCTGACTCTGTTGCGGGCGACCGCCTTGTTGCGGCCGGCCGTAGCTGGGCTTGCCGCCACGCGGCGGACGATTGAACGGTGGTTTGCCAGTGCCGGCCGGCGCGCCTTCTTGACCAGCCGGTTGGGCAGGGCGTTCGGGTCGTGGGCGGGCAGGTCGCGGAGGACGTGGCGGCCGATTGCCCTGCGGCGCGCCGCCTTCGACCGGTTGGCCTTCTGGCGAACGGCGACGCTGCGGCGCTTGCGGCCGAGGCGTGCCAGGTGGAATCATGGTCAGCGATACGCGACGTCGGCCTTTATCGATCTCGAGCACCCAAACCTTGACGACATCGCCTACCGAAACCACTTCGTGCGGGTCGCGAACGAACTTGTTGGCCAGTTGGCTGACATGCACCAGGCCGCTATCGTGCAAGCCGATATCGACGAACGCGCCAAAATCGACGACATTCAGCACGCAACCGTTGAGTTCCATGGCCGGCTCGAGATCTTCGAGCTTGAGGATGCCCTTCTTGAACATCGGCAGCGGCAAATCTTCACGCGGGTCGCGGCCCGGACGCGTGAATTGGCTGACAATATCCGAAAGCGACCGCGTGCCAACTTGCAGTTCGCCGGCCAACGGTTCGAGTTGCAACTTAGCAACGCGGTCGGCCAACGCGGCAATGCTCTCTTTGGAATTCAGATCGGCGACCGAAGCCTCCAACCGTTCCAGAGCGCGGCGGGCGACGTCGTAACTTTCCGGATGAATCCAGGTTGTGTCCAGCGCATTGTCACCGCCGGTGATCTTCAAAAAACCGGCCGCTTGCACGAAAGTCGCTTCGCCAAAGCCGGGCACTTCACGCAATTGCTCGCGATTATGAAACGGTCCGTTGGCAATCCGATAATCGTACAACCGCCGCGCGGTGAGCTGATTCAGACCCGACACGTAACGCAACAACACTGGGCTGGCCGTGTTCAAATCCACGCCCACATAGTTCACGCACGACTCGACCACAGCATCCAGCGAGACCCGCAAGTGCTTGGCCTTGACGTCATGCTGGTACAGTCCGACGCCGATGCTGGCAGGGTCGATCTTAACCAGTTCGCTCAGCGGATCTTGCAGTCGGCGGCCAATCGAAATCGCGCCGCGCAACGTGGCGTCGTAAGTCGGAAATTCTTCACGGCCCAGTGGGCTAGTCGAATAAACGCTGGCGCCAGCTTCGTTGACAATCGCGTAGGCGCAACCCGTATCCTTGAGGTCGTCGCTGGCCAGCAGTTCAGCAATAATCTCTTCGGTCTCGCGACAGGCGGTGCCGTTGCCGATGGCGATGGCCGTGAGCGCGTGCTGCTTGACCATCTCGACAATCTTGGCCTTGGCCGCGGCGAGTCGTTCGGGCTTGCCCACAATGTGCACCACGCCGTGATCGAGCAGCTTGCCGAATTCGTCGAGCACAGCCAGCTTGCAGCCGCTTTTGAAGCCCGGATCAACCGCCAGCAACCGCTTGCCGCGGATTGGCGCTTGCAGCAACAACTTACGCAGGTTGCGGGCGAAAATATCGACGGCGTGTGTTTCCGCGTTTTCCGTCAGCTCGCGACGAATTTCGCGCTCCAGGCTCGGTAGCACCAACCGCGCTAAAGCGTCGCGCGCACAGCCGCGGAGGAAATCGGCATGGGGATGCCCAGCGGGGACGAGCATTTCTTCCGTGGCGGCAAAAATTTCGTCGGTGTCGACTTCGATTTTGACACGGAGCACTTTGGCTTTTTCGCCCCGGTTGATTGCCAGCACGCGATGCGGCGGCACACGACCAAGTTGCTCTTTGTAATCGAAGTAATCGCGGAATTCTTTGCCTTCGTCTTCTTTTTCTTTCTCTTTGTCGCGATCTTTTGAGCGCTTCTTATCGCCTGGCTTGACCGACTTGGCCACCGCCGCAGCGGGAATTGAAGCGGCCTGGGACTCTATTGCGGGTTCCGCAGTGGCCGGTGTTGGCGGATGTTCCGGAGCGATTTCGACCGGAACTTCGCCGGCAGCCTGTTCGACCACCAGGCTGGCCGCTTGCTCAACTTGATGCGCCGGCACAATGGTCTGGGCGACGTGCGGCGTATCGACCAATTGCGTCACAGGCGAAACGACATGTGTGACGTCCGCGGAGGCCGGTTGAACAACGGTTGGCTGCTCAGTAGCCGGAACGTGGTTTTCCTCGCCGGCCAGCGGCAACTCAACCGCAGGCGCGGCATGGCCAGCGGCTGGCGCGGCCGTGTGCGGTGCGGGCACTGGCAGTGCGGACGCTGGCGAAGCGCCATCGGCCACGGCATCAAAGTCGATGGCCGTTTGCACCATTCCCAAATGCTGATGCGCGGCGGCAACGGTTTCGCCACTCGCGGCCAGCGATACGGCCGCGACGGCCGGCTCAATTCTGTCAGACTTCTCTGGCTTGCCGATTTTGGTGCTGACCAACTGACCGGTGCGCTTGTAAATCTTACGCAACCGTCCGCGCAGGTCTGCCCGTTCGCTGAAGTCTTCGGCGATGATGTGCCCCACGCCCAGCAGTGCGTCGGCAATCGTATGGATTTGCTTGTCCGGATTGATAAAGTCGCGGGCGCGTTGATCGAGATCAAGTGCCGCAGGGCTGGCCGACAGCATTTCTGCGGCCAGCGGTTCCAGCGCACGTTCGCGGGCCAGCGTGGCGAGCGACTGCTTCTTGGGCTTGAACGGCAGGTACAAATCTTCCAGCCGCTTGATGCTGTCTGCCTGATCGATTTGCTTGGCCAACTCCGGCGTGAGCTTGCCCTGACCTTCGATCGATCGCAAGATGATCTGTTTGCGTTCGGCCAGCATCCTGAGCCGGGCCACGCGCGATTCGATCTCGCGAAGCTGCTCTTCGTCCAGGCCACCCGTCTGATCTTTACGATAGCGTGTGATGAACGGGATCGTGTTGCCGGCGTCGAGCAGGCGAACTACGCTTTCGATCTGGTTGGCGGGCAAGTTAATGCCGCGCGCGACCTGACCGAGATCAATACTGATGGTGGACATGAGTGCGGCAGCCGCGTGAGGGCCGCGCCAAAAACGGCGCAACAGGTTTCGGCAACGGGAATTGCCAGCAGGGCAATCTAGCTATTCCAGGGTCGGATTGTCAAGCTTGCAGAACCACGGAGGGCCGACGATTTCCAATTACGTCAACTCAATCACAACCAAAGTGCGTTTGTTGTTCGAGATTTTGTCATTTTCGGTTTGTCTTCGGCTGGCTGATGCAGCGGCAGAATTCCTCTCGACCGGCACGACCGCTGCAACCGCGCAAGCTGCAACGCGGAAAGGTTGGAAATTTCCGTCCATTCCGCGAATTCGCAAACAATGGATCGCTCTCGATACGATGAATAGGTTTGTCGCAGCGACTAGGATGGTCGGCGCGGCAGATTGGATTGGCGCTGCAGTTTGATCGTTCGAACTGCCGTGCATCGACTTCTTGCTAATCGGGCTGCGAGCGAGATGCTCGGGACGCGAATACGAAACCAACGGCGGGGCGGTGCTTCCCTCGCGGCGATTTGGGTCGCCAGTTGCGTTTCTGACTTCTCGCCCTGCGGTCATCCCGCTCCAGCCCGCTCTTTTTGATCGATTCGGTAACGCAGACAACCGGCATTTCTCAATCGGCGGTTGCAATAAGTGGCCAACTGGCCGCGACGATTGCTCGGCCCTTGTCGTTTGCCGCCGGCAATTGAAGATAGCATCGCAATTGTTTGAATCGAATTTCGATGTTTGCGGAAGCCGCACCATTGCCCTTTACCCCGTAACCGTCAACAATGGAATTTGTTCCAGTTGAAGGTCATTTGCGACATGGCTTGGGGAGATCGGCCGTGGACTGCGATCGGGTTTTTGGAATTCTGACGCGTGGCCCGTTTCCGACCGGTCATAGCAGCGACGGTGCCGTCGAGTCGCACATATTGCGCTGCCCTGGTTGTCGGCGTCTGGCCGAGGCGTTACGACCGGCCGATGACGTTGAACAAGAATCCGTCACCACCGAAGAAAGCTTGGCGCTGCCAGCCTATTGGAGCGACCTCAACGGCGCGTCGCGGCAACTGGCCGTTTCTGTCGGCAAACCCAAACGCCTCGCGGCACCGCAGCCTAAAATTGCCCCGCAACCGCAGCTTCAATCCAGGCCGCACAGCTTGACGTCAATCATGGCGGCCGTGGTGGCGCTGAGCTTGCTGCTTGCGGCCATTGGTCGGGCGGTGATCGCCGTGATGTTTTTGCGTTAACATCGAGTCGGCATTGATCGTCGGTCAGCCATTCCGGCATCGACGGGAGCTGCCGCGTTGCCGGGTTTTTCTTCAAGCCGTCGCCAGAAATCTTTATTCGACGTCCGATAAAACGCATCGTTTGGAAGCCGGCAGCCAGGTGTTTGGCGAACGGGCGGCCGAGGAGTCGATTAAAGTCGAGCAGCAATTGGCCACTTACTTCGGCTTGAAGTAAACGCACTTCGTCGCGTCACAGTGCCGGTTATTCGTCGTCTAGCGGCGTGCGTCGCTGGTTCTTGCGATTGCTCTGCGTGCGCTTGGTTGTCAACCGCCGCTGCACACTGCCAAACGATGGTTTTGTAGCGCGCCGTTTGATTGGCGGCGTCGCAACCGCGGCGATCATGGCTTGCAGTTTTTCACGACAGTCCTGAATGTTGCGGGCCTGATCGCGGTAACGCTGACTGTTGACCAGAATTTCGCCCTCGACGGTCAAACGCGAGGCGAATTTGGTCAAGAAACGCGCCTTCACGGCGCCGGGCAAACTCGGGCTGGCGGCAACGGCCCAGCGCAGCACGGCTTTGGAATTCACCTTGTTGACATTCTGGCCGCCCGGGCCGGAACTGCGAACGAAAGTGAAATCCAACTCGCTAGCCGGAATTTGGATATTGGGTTCGACAAACAACATAGCGATAACGGACCGTTCAAACCGCAATTACGTTCGCGCGACCGAACGGTGCTGCCCAAAAAAAGCAGGCGATTCGACCGTGTCGCGTGTTACAGATCGTACACGATGCGGCCATGCGATTGCGAGCGTGAAATCCGATCCGTGGCGTAAAGGCCGGCCAATACAAATTCCACACAGGCCGCACGCACCGCGACGTCGCTGCCGGAATTGACCTCAAACGCTTTATCCCAAGCCGGCGGCACGCGTTCCAGGCGTTCGGCATATTGACTGGATGGCAGCAAATCGCCAACTTCGATCTTCACGCCTTGCTTGAAGATTTGCGAAATTTCCTGCAAGCCATGCTGATCGACATATTCTTCGAACACCTTGCCGATCGCTTCGGCCATCACGGCGTCGAGCACTTGCCGCTCGGTCATTTGATGACTGCCCATCATGTCGAGTTCGAGCTTACCGAGCGAAGAGGAATAAAGATGCCCTAGGTCGCTTATCCGCGGCACGGCCGGATTTTCGCCCAATCGCGCGGCCCGCTGACGCGCGCTGGCAATCATGGTCCGATAATTGGCAATGCTGAATCGCGCGCTGACACCTGACTGGTGATCGATGAACTTCGATTTGCGGGCCGAGATGCTGATCTGCTCGATGATCTCGCGCATGAAGTATGGCACGTTAACCGGAAATTGTCCGGCCAGATCGATGCCGGACTCTTGCTCCATGATCTGAATGCCCAGCTCGCGTTCGCGTGGATAATGCGTATGGATGACCGAGCCGATCCGATCTTTGAGCTGCGGGATGACTTTGCCACTACGGTTGTAGGTCGACGGATTGGCCGAAAACAAAATCAGCACATCGATATCGAACTGCACGGGAAAGCCGCGAATTTGCACATCGCGCTCTTCCAAAATATTGAACAGGCCCACTTGCACCAGTTCGTCGAGTTCCGGCAATTCGTTCATCGCAAAGATGCCGCGATGCATTCGCGGAATCAAGCCAAAGTGCAGCGCCTCTTCAGTGGCCATGCTGGCGCCACCCGCCAGCTTGGCCGGGTCGATCTCGCCAATGATGTCGGCAAACTTAGTGCCTGGCGCGAGCCGCTCCGCGTATCGGCCTTCGCGGCTCCACCAGGCAATGGGCACGTCGGACTCGTCGTGCGTGGCTAAGAAGCGCTTGCTGGGGCCGGTGATCGGATGAAACGGATCGTCGTGTACCGGCACATCCGGCAAGTCGAGATAAGGAATTTCGGCATCGAGAAATTGCACCAGCGAACGCATCAGGCGGCTCTTGGCCTGGCCTTTTTCGCCCAAAAAGAGCATGTCATGCCCGGCGATCAGCGCGATGTTAATTTCTGGAATGACCGTGTCTTGATAGCCGACAATGCCGGGATACAATTCTTCGTTTTCCGCCAGCATCCGCAGGAAGTTCCCACGTAGTTCGTCTTTGACAGTCTTCGATTTCCAGCCACTGGCACGTAAATCCCGCAGATTCTTCGGTTTAGTGGTCATTATCCAAGGCAATTGCTTGCCGCTGCCCGGGTTGTCGGAAGGTGTTTGGTCCGCGCGACTTCGATTGCCGCGCCGGCGATTGTCTTATTGTATGCGCAAACCAGATAAGGCAAGCGGCAGCGCGGCATGGCGCGGGTAAATCGGTCACTGCCGCTAACCGCTGGCGACGGCCGCGCATTAACCGCAGCTTCAACTGGCGAGCGGTTGCGACTCTTCTTGCAACGCAACCATCTCGGTGTTTTCATCGTAAGAAAACAAATTCCCATACCGCGACCAGCGAATGATCGTCTGAAACATTTTTTCGTAGTTCTCTTGCGGCAGATGCAACAAGATCGTCTCCAGAACAAAGTCCTTGTCGATCTCGTGCTCGGGCGTACGCAGGAGCGCTTCGTAAATGATCTTGAACAACCGCAGTTCCAGCAGTTGTTTGCGCCACAGGCCTTTTTGCTCGTCGGCGGTTGCAGCCACAAACCGCAGACCTTCGGCTTCGAGCACCACGTTGCGCTTGGGCGTATCGACAAATCCCAGCATTTCCGCGCCTTCGACAATGTTGATGACATGCCCGAATTCGTTGTGCGTGTCGGCAGCAATTCGGAACACGTCTTCACGACCGCCCCGGGCCGCCAGATATTCCAGTAGACCAATAATCTCGCTGCCCGTGGCATCCGGCAGCGACTCAATCAACAGAGTGGGCGCCTCGTCAGGCAGTTCGATGCCGGTAATCAATTCGTGCAACTGATCCACCAACTTGGTAAATCCGAATGAGCGATAATCGCGGGGCCGCGGCAGCTTGTTTTCGACAATTGTGCGAATCACGCCCGGATTGGCACCCAATATGACAATTCGATCCGCCATGTATGCGACTTCTTTGATGTCGTGGCTGACCATTAAAATCGACGAAGGATTCCGATCCGTCGACGACCAGATGTCGATCACCTCGGATCGCAAACTTTCGGCCGTCAATGCATCGACCTGGCTGAACGGCTCATCGAGCATCAGAATTTCGGGATCGACCGAGAGCGCGCGGGCCATGCCAACGCGCTGTTTCATGCCGCCAGACAATTCGCGGGGATACGTATCTTCGAAGCCGGCCAGGCCAACTAGGCGAATGACGTGATTGGTGCGCTTTTCGATTTCGTCCAGCGGCATGCCGGCCGCCTTCAAGACCACGCGAATATTTTGCGTAACGGTCATCCAGGGATAAAGCGCAAAGCTTTGAAAGACAATCGCCACGCCTGGATTCAGCCCGTGCAGCGGCTTGCCGTGATAACTCACCCGGCCACTGGTGGGCTCGAACAGCCCGGCTAAAATCCGCAAGATGGTTGACTTGCCGCAGCCCGACGGACCAAGCAGCGCCACGATTTCGTCCGGCTTGACGGCCAACGTGACGTTGTCCAGCACGCGCCGCGCTTGCCCATTGGGCTGTAGAAAATCGTGGTTAACCGCGTGTAGTTCGCACAGCGATTCGCCACTGGCGGCCGGCGGCGTTGTGGGTTTCAGATTTGCGGCCATAGCACGGCTCGGGAGTTACTTATTTAATGAATATCGCGTTTCCGCGACGTGATAAATTCGTCGCCAAACCGTACGATTGAATGTTACGACGATGATCGACATGACCAGCGTACTGGCGGCCAGCAGCGAGAAATTTTGCGAATCGGCAGCCTCGCTGATCAGCGCGCCCAACCCGTGATCGACTTGGATGACCTCGCCCTTGGGCTCTTGTACGTCGTCCCGCGCGGCATCGTCTCGCGCGGCATCCGGACGCTGGGAAATTGCCGCAACGGTTTGTTCGTGCGCCCGCTGACGCTCCTCGACCGACGCCCGCATCGTGACATATTCGGAAACGATGCTCGCATTCCAAGCGCCCCCGGCCGCCGTGACCCAGCCGGTAACCAGATACGAAAGCACCGCCGGAAAATACAGCACGCGGAACCGTTGCCAACCGCGAATGCTGAAACTATTAGATGCTTCTTTGAGATCCGACGGAATGGCCATCGATCCGGCGATCACGTTAAACAAAATGTACCACTGCGTGCCGAGCAGCATCAGCACGATGCTACCCCAGCCCAGCGGAACGCCCGACCAAGCCAGCACGGCAATCACGGCCGGAAACAACATCGGCGCGGGAAACGAGGCCAGCACTTGCACCACGGGCTGCAACACCCGCGAAAGTTTTGGCGAGAGACCAATGGCCAGTCCGGCTGGCAGCGCCCACAGCGTGCCCAAGACCAGCGAAATCAACACCCGTCCCAGTGTCCAACCGCCCGCGATGCCGATGCTCAACCACTGACCGCGCGGGACACTGCTAAGTAAATCGAGCAGTTTCCAACCTCCGTACGCGAAGATCATCCCGAACAGGCCAATAGCCGTCCACGAGAGCCAGGCCGGCACGGGCTGCGGCGGCTTGACGACTTCGGTTGATTTGGCTGGCTTGGCCGATTGCCGTTCGAATTTGGCCAGCAGGTTTTGAAAAAATTCAATGACCTTCGAGCGCCGCAAGAAGTCGAGCATCCAAGAAGTCATTTTGACCTGATTGCCGCCCTCTTCGATGCGAAATTTTTGCGCCCAAACCACCACCGGTCGCCACAGCAACTGATCCAGCGCAATGATCATGGTAAACATCGCCAACACGGCCCAGACCATCGCCCAGGTGTCGCCGCGTTTGACGGCCACACTCATATACGAGCCCAAGCCCGGCAGGCGGAAGTTTTTGCCCTCGCCCAGCGAAAACGATTCGCTGATCATCAGAAAAAACCAGCCGCCGGCCATACTCATCATGCTGTTCCAAACCAGCCCCATGGTCGAATAGGGAAGCTCGACCCAGCGGAAGCGCTGCCACCAGTTCATGCGATAGATGGTGGCCACTTCGCGTTGATCCAGCGGCACCGACTTCACCGAGTGGTAAAAGCTGAACGTCATGTTCCAAGCCTGGCCCGTGAAGATCATTAGAATCGCGGCCAGTTCCAAGCCGGCATTACTGTTGGGAAATAATTTGACCAGCAGCAAGACCACGCCTGGCATGAAACTGAGTACGGGAATGCTCTGTAAAATATCCAGCAGCGGCACCAGCAAACGCTCCGCGATGGGGTCTTTGGCGGCGTAGTAGCCATAGACGAGCGTGAACAGCAACGAGCAGATGTAGGCAATCAGCCCGCGAGACAGCGAAAACAGCGTGTACTGCAGCAGCGAGACCGGCGAGAGATCGATCTCCGCCTTGGTGTGCTGATCGGCCTTCCATTCTCCGCCGATGATGGTGGCCTGGTAAATCAGGCCTGCCAGCCCGATTAAAATCAGTAGATCGACCCAGTGGATGCGGCGGGTACGGTCCGCCACCGCAGCGGCCGCTTGTCCCCAAACTCGGCGAAACTCCATGAAACACAGCGCTCCCGCTCGCTCGCCCGTTGTACTCGTCCGCCGAAATCGAATGTCGGGCGCCGCAAAAACCGCCTGCCGCGATTGAGAAGATCAGGATTGCCGATTCTTATACAGATTCAACGTAATATGCGACTGGCCATGATGGTGTGACTCATGCCAGGCGATGATCTGCAGCATCATCAGGCCCGTAATCTTGCGTTCGGCCAGCGAAGGCACGATCTCGCTCAGCTTTTCCGCAGGAAAAGCTGTTACCGTGTCCAGCAAGTTGGATCGCGCGTCACCCAGCGTCTGCCGCAACGCTGCCAGATTCGGCACGTTGTCGTCGGGCGTGCTGCCACCGCGAAAACGAGCCAGCAAATCCGGCCAGCGCGGCTTCTTCTCCGGCGCTAATCGCTCCGTGGCAATCAATTCTTCGGTGATCGCCACGTGCATGATCTGCCAGCCGATGTGCGCCCGGCCGGGGCCTGGTCGCCAAGCCAGCGCGGCCTGCGGATCGGGCAAGTCTTCGATCTGCTTAAGCAGGCCCAGCGTTCGCCCACGATTAAATTCGTAGAGCGGAATCAGCGTATCTTTCATCGACATGGTCAATCTTCCGTTACGGTCAGCGGAGTTAGCGTCAGGCCACTGAGCCCCGCGCAAGTTTCACCTAATCGTAACGCAAGACCATTTGCCCGCAAGCGACCTGCGGCAATCCTAACGCCAACTGAACAAATCCGCGATCGCCGCTCAGCGGTTGGTGGATGATTTTCCCAGCGGCGGCGCGATCGCGGTATTCGTAGCGACGTTGGCCAAGCTGTTGGTGGCCACGGGCGTGGTGGTACCTGTCGAACTGACGCCGGCAACCGGCAGCTTGATCGTAAACGAGGTGCCGCGTCCCACGGTGCTCTCGACACGAATCCGGCCGCGGTGAGCTTCGATGATCTCCCGGCACATCGAAAGCCCCAGCCCGGTACCGCCTTTGCCGGTCGAGTCGGGGCCAGACTTGGTGCTGTAAAACGGATCGAAGATTTTGCGAAGCTTTTCCGCCTCGATCCCGCAACCGCTGTCTCGAACTGTCAGATCGACGGTTTGGCTCGCGACATCGTGACTCAGGCGAATTTGCAATTGTCCACCGCTCGGCATCGCTTGCCGCGCATTGATCAGCAGATTCAGCAGCACTTGCTGGATTTGGTTGCCACTGGCCATAGCCGGCGGAACTTTTTCCAGTTGCTGCTCGACTTTGATCCGAAATTTGTTCATCTCGCGCTCCAGTAGCACGAGTGAATCGTCGATCAGCTTGGCCAGATCGGTCGGTTCGAGCGTCAGTGGGCGATTGCGGGCGACTCCCAAAATGCCGTTGGTGATTCGCGCCGCGCGATTGCCAGCAGCCAAGATTTTGTCAAACGCCTTATCGCGTGTGGCCGAATCGTGGTGCCGCATGCCCATCTTGGCATAGTTGATGATCGTCATCAGCACGTTGTTGAACTCGTGCGTGGTGGTGCTCATCAACTCGCCGAGCGCCGTCATTTTATGCGCCTGGGCGAGTTGCTGCTTCAGCACTTCGACCTGTTGCTGCAACGACTGAATGTCTTCCGATCCGCCCATGCCGTCCACCTTCCAATCCGATTCGTCGTTGAATGCTAGTAAGCCACTGCGGCGGATCGCCACGGCCGAAGGTGCCGAAGCTAAACGTCGCGATTCTAATCTCACTCGGCCAAGTCTACCGGAACTGCCCTGGCCTTCTCGATTGCCAGGACTGCCCCGCGTCCGCGACTTAACTCATTGCCTCACATTCGGTTGCGCCTTCTCAGAGTTTATCGTCCGATCTGCCTGGGCAACTAAACCCGGGCTCGCTATAATCCCGCCGCTTTTGGTCGCACGATGCGAAATACCATGTGAGCGTCAGTGATGCATACCGTCGAATTGCTCGAGCATGCGGCGCTTGCGGCCAAACAGTTGGGATTCCGCATCCGCGAAGAATGGCTGGGTGGATCGGGCGGCGGCCCGTGCGAAATCAAAGGCCAGAAATGGTTGTTTGTCGATTTGGCTCAGTCGCCAGCCGAGCAGTTCGCGCAAGTCGCGGCTGCTCTGCGCCGAGAGCCGGCCGTAGCGAAATTGGAAATGCCAAACGAGCTGCGGCGAGCGCTGCAGACCAGAAAATCGCTTTGAACGTACGCTGTTGCCACGGATGGCACGCGGTAAGAAGTTTTTTCCAACGTTAGCAGGACGCAAACGTGAACAATCGCCTCGCGCTCGCAGTGCTGATCTTAAGTTCCCTGATGTGCGGCTGCGCGCCTCTGCGGACGGCCAGTTTTCCGGACAACGACAGCGTCACGCAAATCGTCGTCAAAGATTCTCGCATGAATTCTGACACGCCGCGACTGCATACAATCAAAGACCCGCAGCATGTTGCCGCGATCACGACGCTGCTTGACAATTACAAAGAAAATTGGCGGCCCTACCGCCTAGTCGCCCCCAAGGGCGCGGAGGTCGAACTGCGGATGTACCACAATAACCGCATCGTACAGATTGTCCGCTGGGGGAGCGGCGAACTGCTGACCGGCATCAACCATGCAGAATGCCACCGGCCGATGTCCCGCGCCGACGAAAAACAACTCGTCGCGGTTCTGCGATTGGACGGCAACGACGCAGAAAAAGAGCCAGCCACTTCCGAAGCGGTCGCCAGCAAACCGACCGCTCCGGCAATGAAATAAGCCTGACCCCAACCACCGAAAATACTTCCATCCGCCGCGACTGCGGCAAAGCAAATTCCGCCGCGACTGCGGCAATATCGACTTCGCCGCGACTGCGGCAATAACGACTCCGCCGCGTTCGTTCAGCAGCACGGCCTACTTCACTTTGCGAACCACGCCGGCCAGCACGCCCAACACACGTGCATTTTTGACGTAGATTGGCTTCATGGTCGAATTGGCAGGTTGCAGCCGAATGCGGTTTGCTTCCGGAAACCAGTATTTGAGCGTGGCCTCTCCGTCTTCGGTTTGTGCCACGACAATTTCGCCCGGCGAAGCAGTCCGCTGTTTGCGGATGACAACGTAATCGCCCTCGGAAATGTGCGCGTCAATCATCGAATCGCCTTGCACCTTGAGTGCGAATTGATTCTTGCGGTTAAACATCTCTTCGAAGTCCACCCGCTCGGACTGTTCGACCGCTTCGTGCATCACGCCGGCAGCGACCAAACCGGCCAGCGGCAAGCCTTTTTCTTCGATCGGTTCGGCGGCCAACTGAATGGCCCGCGACATGTTCGGTTCGCGAGTGATCAGGCCCTTCTTTTCCAGCGCTTTCAGATGGCACATCACTCCGTTGGGCGAGCTGATCTCAAACTGGGTGCCAATCTCGCGGACGGTGGGGCCGTAACCGCGGTTACGAATTTTATCGCGGATGAATTCGTAGACCTTTTTCTGACGATCCGTCAGCGCGTCCATAATACTCATAAATGCCCTTCCAAAATGAACTTAAAACTGCATCCCTTCCACCTAAATATAATATACTGCTGTACACAGTCAATAGCATGCGTACAGAAAGTGCAGGGCGTACAGTAATGTACACTCGGAAGCAAACGCGGCGTCGGCGACGCAACTGCTTTAACTGGAACGAGTTAGATAGCAATCGCCGGCGTGTTTTATCACTTCCATCGCCGCCTGTTCAGACCGCTCGCCGGCCGCGGGTCAATTTGGCTTGGACACCATCGCGCGACGATTTTCGAAGCGGCATTCGATTTCTACACCGTCTCGACCGGCGTATTGATCCAGCGGCGCTCGGCGTGCGAAATGAGTACGGCGTCGGCCACGGCTTGGGCATTTAGGCCGTCGTAAAAGCTGGGAACCGCCGGTCGGCCTTCAGCGATTGCCGAAACAAATTCCCAAACCAAGTCGTAGCGGAACACGGTTGCCGGTTCGCCCAAATTCAAATCGCGTGGGCTGCCGAGCGGCTTAAGAAACTCGATAGGCACCGCGACTTTTTCCAAATCCTGGCCGGTGCGGCCGAGCAAAATGCTGTTGGGCTCGTGAAGTTGATACACGGCGGACGCTAGGCTGCCGTTGATTTCCGCCCATTCGTGGCCAAAACCTTTTCGCCCGTAGCCCTTAGCCAGCGTGGTGCCTTCCCAAACGCCGGTAGCGCCGCAGGCGAACTCGCCGATTAGGCTCGACCAATCGTCTACGTTGGATGGCGGACAATTCTGACCGTCCACAGTTTCGGTTCGCGGGGCAAAACGCGCGACCGCGCCGCAAATGCTGGAGAGTGGCCCGAGCAGGTCGATGGCAAAATCGATGCGGTGAATCGTCATATCGAACAAGTCGCCCGCGCCGGCTTTATCTTGATACTGCCGCCACCCCCAACTAGTTTCGGGCCAATCGAGAAAACGCTGACTGCGGAAATGCCGCGGTTCGCCCAACGAACCATTCTTGAGCAGGTGACGCAAATAGCGCATGGCCGGCGCAAACCGGTAAGTGAACGCCGTCATATGCACAACTCCGGCGTCACGCGCGGCCACATACATGTCACGCACCTGGCCGGCGTTAAGCGCCAGCGGTTTTTCGCACATCACGTGCTTGCCGTGCCTCGTGGCCGCCAAGGCTTGGGCGCGGTGCGTAAAGTTTGGCGTGGCGATGATCACGGCATCGACTTCCGGATCGGCGCACAACGCCTCGGCGTCGGTGGTCACTTTGCTGATGCCCCACTCGGCTTTACGCTGTTCCACCAACCGCGCGTCGGCGTCGCAGGCGGCGACCAGTTTTGCCCGCGGATCGAGCCGGATGGCGGGCACGTGGTGATAGTCGCTGACTTTGCCAGCGCCAATAATGCCGATCCGCACGGGATTGTTCGCAGAATACTGAGTCATGGACAAAACTCGAACTCCGAAGATTTTGGGGGAACGGTCGCCGCAGGGGATCGACCGCAAAACGTCATCAACCTACGCATTTGCGCCGCATGTCACAAGTCGCCGCAGGACCATTTTACGCAAGCCCCGGATCGGCCCGGTTTCGAGATCCCGGCAGACTGCCACAGCATCCGGAACTTCGCTACAATGCGGCAACAGGAGCCAAAACCATGAAGATCGAAGCCACACGCGATGCCATCACCACCATCGTCGCCGACGCCGCAGTGATTGGCGTTTATCAGAACCAACCACTCGCGGGCATCGCCGCCACGGCCGACCGCGCCACCGGCGGCGTGCTCACGCGATTGATCGAACTCAAAGAGATCAGCGGCAAAAAGCATGAAGTTGTCGCGATCTTAGCGCCGGCCGGGCTCAAGGTCGGGCAACTGCTGGTCGTGGGGTTGGGCGAAAAGTCCGCCTGCGATGCCGGCGTGGCATTCCGCGCCGCGGGTGCCGCTTCCAAACATTTGGCCGGAAAAACCCGGCAGCGGGTGGTGTTTTACCTGGCCGACGATCTTCCGGCGGAACTCGTCGAAAGCGCCTTGGCCGGCGCAATGGTGGGCTGCCAAGGCCAAGATCTCTACAGGGCTGAGAAAAAACGCTTGCCCTTTCAATTGCTGCTGTGGGCTGGCGGCCACGACGACGCCTTGCACAGCGGCCAAATCGTGGGCGCGAGTGTCAATCTGGCGCGACGTTTGGTGAATGAACCGCCGCAAGACATGACTCCCGAATCGTTCGCAGAGCATGCGCATGTCGTCAGCGGAGATTGTGGACTGGTCATCGAAATTTGGGATCAACAGCGACTCGAAGCCGAACGCTGCGGCAGCCTGCTGGCCGTGGCAAAAGGTTCCTCGCGCCCGCCGCGGATGGTCATTCTCCGACATCTGCACGGACCCAAAAATCAAAAACCGCTGGCGCTGGTCGGCAAGGGCGTCACGTTCGATTCCGGTGGACTGTCGCTCAAGCCATCTGACAGTATGAAGACCATGAAGTGCGATATGGCCGGCGCCGCCAGCGTGTTGGCCAGCATGCAGGCCATTGCGCAGTTGCAATTGCCAATTAACGTGATCGGCATGATGGGCCTGGTCGAAAACATGCCCGGCCCCTGCGCCATGAAACTGGGCGACGTCTTGCACGCCCGCAATGGTCGCACCATCGAAGTTCAAAACACCGATGCTGAAGGCCGGCTGGTGCTGGCCGACGTGCTCTCGGTGGCCGTGGACTTGGGCGTCGAACGAATCATCGACCTGGCCACGCTTACCGGCGCATGCGTCGTGGCACTTGGGCTCGATGTCGCCGGCTTGATGACCAACGATCAGGCCTGGTGCGATACGATTTCGCAGGCGGCCGGCAAATGCGGCGAACCGGTCTGGCAATTGCCCATGTTTCCCGAATATTCCGAGCAGATTCGTAGCGAAGTGGCCGACATTCGCAACACGGGCGAAGGGCGCTGGGGCGGCGCGATTGCCGCCGCGAAGTTCTTGGAAGAGTTCGTGGCGGGCGTTTCCTGGACGCACATCGACATTGCCGGCCCAGCGTTCGCCGAAAAATCGTTGCCCCACCTCGATGGCGGCGGCACCGGAGCGTATGTTCGCACGTTGATTGAAATCGCCCGCGGGTATCGGCCCAAGTAAACGGCCGCTGCGATCGAACGGAAGAAGGAATTCTCGTGGAGTTTCACCATGACCGTGGTTCGCGGATTCGTAATCACTCTCTCTAGCGCGGTCGCCTTTGCGGCTGCTGGCGGATTGGCGGGCTTTTTGCTCGGTCGTTTTGCGCCAGATTATTACCGCGCCATGTTTCGGATGCCGCCCGATTTGCCGCTCGATCTCGCCAAACTGGGCCTGGGTCTTGGCGCCACGCAGGGTTTTGCTCTGGGACTGCTCACGGGGCTAGTGATTGTCGTTTCGGTCGCCTGGTATCAATCGCGAGCGAATGCGGTCAAAGAACGCATTGTCGGCGCTGCGAACTGACCATTCGCCAGCAAGACCACCGGCGCGGATCGCAAAAACGCTGGTGCAGCGATACATGTTCACATCAACGGCCGTAAAAACTCCATCGCTTGACCGGCGGCGGTTGGCCCCTGGTGACTGTGGCGGCTGAGTTCGACATGAATTCCGCCGCGGTAATGAATCGACTTTAGCGCCGCCATCACGGGCGCGAAGTCGATTTCGCCTTCGCCAAACATCAGATGCTCATGTACGCCGACGCGCATGTCTTCCAGATGAATATTCACCAACCGCGGCGCCCAGTGCTCAATGTGCTGAACCAGCGGCGTCTCGGCCTGGCAGTGCAAATGGCCAATATCGAGCGTCAACTGCAGAGGCGCCGCCCGCGTTTGCGAACTGTCGAGCCGTGCCAGCAGTTGAGCGTAGCGCTTCATGGTATCAATGAACATGCCGGGTTCCGGTTCGAAGCCGAGCGGCACACCTTGCGCCGTGGCGTGTTGCATGACCGGCGAAAGGCCCTCGATCAAACGGTTCCAAACGACATCCTCGCTGGCGTCATCGCGAACCACACCGGCCCAAAACGAGACGCAGTCGCTGCCAAGCTCGCGGGCGACATCGATGGCCGATTTCAAAAATTCGACGCGGCGGGCTCGGGCCGCAACTTCGGCCGAAACCAGGGTTGGCTCGTGCTTGTGTCGAAAATCGAGTAAAAACCGCGCGCCGGTTTCAATCACCGACCGCATGCCATGCTGCTGAAGCGCGCGGCCGATGTCGGCGGCCTGCCGCTGCCAAGTATCGCTCAGCGGATTTAGGCAGCCATGGTCCAACGTAATGGCAACGCTCCCGTAACCCAACTCGGCCAGCAGTTCGATGGCCTGCAGTGGATCGTGATGCGCCAACCCGTTGGTGTTGTAGCCTACGATCATGAGGAAGCGTCAAAATTCTGCCGAGCTTAAGCGCGATTGCATCTTTACTTGGGTTATAGCGTGCCGCGTTGGCGTCGGCAACGCATCGAATTTGGCGCCGTCAGCGACCGTTTCCGTGGCGCGTCGTGCAAAAAATCGACCGCTCCACGGTGAATGCGGGCGACAAGTTGCGTCCGGCAAACTAAAATGGCGATTCGCCCAGTTCCAGCATTGTCCGCGGCAGTATTCGTTCGCGGCGTTGACCGCCGGTTTTGTTCGTCATGACGTTGTTTCGAATGTTCGTCGGCCTCATGTTCGCGGCTTGCCTGACGGCTGCATGGTGTCCAAACGACGCCACGGCAGGCGATCTCGGCATTTTTCTGACGAGCGAAAATCGCCCGGTGACGCGTAAGCCGCTTGATGCCGCGGCCCTGGCGCGCAGCGTAACCATCTATCGCGATTCGTATGGCGTGCCGCACATTGAATCGCCCACCGACGAGGGCGTGCTGTTCGGCTTTGCCTACGCGCAGGCCGAAGACTATTTTTGGCAAGTCGAGGACTCGTACATTCTATCGCTTGGCCGTTATAGCGAAGTTCACGGCGGCCGCGGCTTGAATTCCGATCTGCTCAATCATGCCTTCGAAATTGTGCCGCGATCCAAGGCGGACTTTGCCCGCGTCAACCCGATCGATCAAGGACTGATGGAAGCTTTTGCGCTGGGTCTAAATCAGTATCTGGCGACGCATCCCGAGGTAAAGCCGCGCATCATCACCCACTTTGAGCCGTGGCACGTACTGGCCTTTGGACGGCAGATGACGCTGGAAATGTGCTTCCGTTACACGCGGCTGCAAAACAATTATCTGCCGCGATCGAATCAACGGATTTGGACCGCCACGGGCAGCAATGCCTGGGCGATCGGACCGAGCCGCACCAAGTCTGGCAACGCAATGTTGGTGGTCAATCCGCATCAACCTTGGTTCGGTTTTGGACAGTTGTACGAGGCACACTTGCACAGCGGCGCCGGCTGGAATTTTTCGGGCGCCACAATTTTTGGCAACCCCGTGCCATCGCTGGGTCACAACGCTAATCTCGGTTGGGCATTGACGACCAACGAGCCGGACATTGCCGATCTGTGGCGAGAAACTTTTGACGACGCCCAGCATCCATTGCGCTACAAATACGGCGGCGAGTATCGCGATGCCACGCAGTGGAAAGAAACCATCAGCGTCCGCTCGACCGAAGGCATGCTCGAACCGCGCGAATTCACCTTCCGCAAGACGCACCACGGGCCCATCGTCAGCAAAGAAGATGACCAGCATTTTCTCAGCGCGCGCATTGCCGACATGTTCAACATGCTGATGATGCACGAGTTGATGGCCATGATGAAAGCGACCAATCTGCAAGAATTTCAGTCGGCGACGGCCATGCTGCAATTCCCGTTCATGAACATCATTTACGCCGACCGCGCCAAGAATATTTCGTTCTTGTACGGCGGCGTGATCGCCCGCCGCGATCCGCATTTCGACTGGTCCAAGCCGGTCGACGGCAGCGATCCGGCGACCGAGTGGCAAGGCTTTCATACGATCAGTGAACTGCCGCAGTTGCTGAACCCGCCGTGCGGCTTCATTCAGAATTGCAACTCCACGCCGTTCACCACTTCGGACGACGGCAATCCCGACCGCAAGAAATTTCCGCCGTACATGGTGGAAGACAAAGACGACGACAAACGCCGCGCTAAGATGTCGCGCCAATTACTGCGCGAAATGCATGGGCTGACCTTTGAGCAATTGCAAAAGGCCGTCTTCGATACCACCTGCTATTGGGCGCAGCACGAACTGCCCAACTATGCCAAAGAGCTGAAAGAGCTTAAAAAAACCGACCTCGATTTGGCCAACGAAGTGCAGCCCTACTTGGACCACTTGTTGGCCTGGAATTGCAAAATCACCTACGATTCCACCGCAGCCACGCTGTGTACGGCCTGGTACGAGGAACTTTACGGCGCCGGCTATCCGGGCGAAACCATGCAGGTCAAATACGCGGCCGACGTTTCGCTGCAACTGCAGGCGCTGATTCGCGCGGCCGACAACTTGGAACGACTACACGGTAGTTGGAAGGTCAAATGGGGCGACGTACACCGCATGATGCGCAAGGCCAATATCGCCGATTTGATCGAATTGCCATTCGATGATCGCGCGCCCAGCCTGCCTTGTCCCGGCGGACACGGTCCGATGGGCGTGGTGCTGACGCAGTACTACTCGCCGCCAATGCAAATTCCGTTTTTCCGTTCGCTCCGCAAGCAATACGGAATGATCGGCCCAACGTATTTGGGCGTGTACGAATTCAGCAACCAGGTTCGTGGCGCAACGCTGCTCAATTTTGGCGAAGGTGGCGAGGCCGATTCGCCGCACTTCTTCGATCAAGCGCCACTGTTATCCGAACAACGCCTCAAGCCGGAATTGTTCACCTTGGAGGACGTCCACAAAAAAGCGATTGGCTCGTACCATCCGGGTAAGCCCCGCCCGGATGGCAAACTGAAGAAGTAACGCCACGAAGATCAGCTTACTTTTTGGGCTGATCGGTTTGCTCTTTGGGCTCGCTGGAATTCGGCGTTTGTTCCGATTGAATCTTTCTGAGCGTCGCCTTGAACTCGCGGACGTCCATGCCGGCCGTCTTCGCCAGGGCAATCGCTTTTTTCATGGCGGTTACCGCAGGCTCCTTTTGACCGTCAGCGAAGTAGACTTGCGCGGAGATCGCCGAGAGCATGGCTTTTTCTTCTTCGTCCGCGCCCTTGCCGACTTTTTCGGCCCTGTCGATTGCCGTCCGCGCCAGTTTAACCAGCTTGGCGTCTGGCTTGTACTTGGCGTTCTTGGGCAAGATCAGCCCAATTGCTTCTGGATTGGTCTCGGAGAGCATATTGGCCACGTTGATCAGTTGATCGAAGTCTTCACTGAATGATTTTTCGATCAGCTTCTTGGCGTAGGCAATAGTCTTATCCGATTCGTCGGGCAAGCTCATGAGCATGCTGAGTTTGGCCGTGGCTAGCGAATTCTCGATGGTGGCATCGCCGTTGATCAATTCATCGAGCTTGGCCAGAACCTGGCGCGGATCGCCACTGCGGAGCGATTCGGCCAATTGTTTTTGGCGCTCGGCTTCGGCCCGCTCTTCGTCGATGGCTTTGCGGAACTTGGCCGCTTCGGCTTTGAGATCGTATTTGCCCGACAAAATGGCGTCGAGCGGTTTTTCCATTTCGCTGGGGTGACCAATCCATGCGACTTGGCCCTCACCGTTGACGATGTACGCACAGGGAATGCCCTGTTGATGGCTGGCTTCCATCCACGACTGGCCCATTTTGCCTTGGCCACCTTCGCCAGCGGCATCGATGGCCACACGATATTCCATCTTTTCGCCCATCTTCTCGACGAACTTCTTGATCGTGGCGATTTCCTTTTCTTCGGACTCGACCGTGACGCCGATGAACGTAACTTTATTGTGCTTCTTCTGCAGTTCCGTCAGATGCGGAATCGATTCGCGGCACGGACCGCACCAAGTCGCCCAGAATTCGACGACATACAGTTTGCCGGATTCGAACTGCTTGATCGGTTCGCCTTTGACAAACTGGCTGACTTCCAGCCGGGGCGCTTTGTCGCCGACGAGTAGATCGTTGGTTTTTTCTTCAGCACTGGCGGCCACGCCGTACAGCAACACTGCCGCAAACATCCAACCGGTCAGAGCGCGAAACATGGAACATCTCCAGAGAAAATTGAGTCAAGCTGCAAGCGCGGTGCAAAGTCCGAGCGGATTCTGCAACGGGGCACGCCCGCCGTGGTCTGATTGTTGCCGATTGGTCCCGCCGTTGACAAGCGCGATTTTCGTGGCGGCGATGATAATGCCGTCTGCCGCGATCGTCGCGGCGTCACGGTTTCTTTCGCCTCGGGGCCGGACGAAGGATCAAAATCGCCGCCCGCCGATCGACATCAGAATTCACGCCGCATCTTGATGGCAACTCGCCAAAACAATCAACAGACCATCGCTATCCGCAACGTCGCTGACTAGAATTGCGGCCGATGGCGAGCCGATTTCGCGCGGAGCGGCGTGGAAATATGGTTCCCGCAAATTGCCGCCGACACTCGCAACCAGATTATGGTCGGAGAAGCTTCAGATGGGCCTGTTTGTGCGAGGAATGACAAACCTGGCCAGCGCGTTCAGAAATGACGTGTTGGCGGTGGTTCGCGACGACCATCCGGCGGTCACTGAGCGATCGGCGCGGCTGTTGCTTACGTTGAAGACGCTGTTCGGAATGTTGCCGACGTTGCTGTTGCCGCACCTGCTGGCGGCCGCCTATGCGTGGCGAGCGTGGCAATTTCGGCCATTCTACTTTTGGCGGCCGTTCACGGTGATTTCGCTGATGGTCGCCGTGGTGGCGTCGACGTTTTGGCCCAGCGACGGAGGATATGCGATTTTTCTTTATTGCTCGGGTCGCATGCCGCTCGACTCTTGGAATCCGCTGGGCATGTTGATGTACTTCTGGGCGTCGTCGTTCTTCAACTTTTGGTTGGCATTGTTGCCGCATGCGATTTTGCGCAACGCCTACCGACTTCGCCAGCGTTTCGCTCACTCGCCCGCGCAACCGTGAGTCGAGACTCGACGGCCGAGATCACATCACGGCAAAGTAGTTTTCGACCGCCAGATCGAAGTACTGATTGGTCAGTTCCAGCGGCAGCGATTGGTACTGACAATAATTGCGAACTTGCATCAGCAGATCGCGCGGCTGGCAATTGCGGAACGGCCGGTTGACCGGCTTGTAGTGCGTATCGATCAAATGCCGCACTGGCTCGGGTCGAAACACGAAGCCCACCTTTGGCGCCATAATCTGAAACAGCCGCACAAATTCTTCTTCTGTGGGATCGATGACATCAATCTTGTAGGGAATGCGTCGCAAAAACGCTTCGTCGACCAGATCGCGCGGTTGCAAGTTCGTCGAGAAAATCACGAGTTGATCGAAAGGCACCTGAACTTTTTTGCCGTTGGGCAGGTTGAGGTAGTCGTGCCGTTTTTCCAGCGGCACGATCCAACGGTTGAGCAACACGTCGGTGCTCATCCGTTGACGACCGAAATCGTCGATCACCAGGATGCCGCAATTGCTTTTCAATTGCACGGGCGATTCGCTGATGCCGGTGGAGGTGTTCATGGTGACCTCCAGCGACTCCATCGTCAGCTCACCGCCAACCACGATCGTCGGCCGGCGGATGCGCACCCAGCGCTTGTCGGCCTTCCCGCAATTCAACAGGCCTGGATCCGATTCGGGCGGCACTTCGTCGTGTACGCTAGGATCGAACAATCTCATGATTTCGCCGTCGAAGCCGATGGCCCGCGGAATCCAGATGAATTGGCCGAACGATTTGGTCACCCGTTCGGCGATGCTGGTTTTGCCGTTGCCCGCGGCGCCAAACAAGAACAAGCCGCGTCCGGAGTTGATTGCTGGTCCCAGCCGACTGAGCATCGTGGGATTGATGAGCAAGTCTTCGAATGCCCGCTTCAGATCGTCAACCGTGGGATGTTGCGTTGTGAGCGATTGGGCTTTGACCGAAGCAATATAGTCCGCCAGCGCCACTGGCGCGGAACCGTAATAGGTGCAGTGTTGCGCCTGGCGACGGGCGCGCTCGCGGCCTAAATCGGTAAGCTGAAATTGAAAATCGTTCATCGGCGCCGATCCGCGATGGGCCACCAATTGGTCCATCTTCATCTGCCGCAGCAGTTCCTCCAGCAACAAAAACGGCAGCTTGACTTGCTCGGCAATGTCGCGCCCCGCGGCATCGCCCCGGGAGAGTAGATATTTGAGCACCAGTGCTTCGACTTCGCTCTCCGTCAACTGTGCGGCGCGGAAGTTTTTTGGCTCGGGCGGCATGAACGCGCTTGGATCGGCCGGCGCCACCGCCGCCGATGCGGGCGAACTTTGGACGGTTGCGATTTTGGCATGCGTGGCCGGCGTGCTCGGTGCGGGTTTGATCGGCGATTCGCCGCCCGTCAGTTGCGCGATGCGGCCGAGCAGTTGGTCGAGTTTTTTGTCTTTGCCAGGCTCTGCCCCCGTTTTGACGCGGTCATGCTGGGGAGTGGCGACGGCCACTTTTGCCCAAACATCGGCCGTAGCCGCCTGGTCGCCTTGCCCCGCCAATTGGGCCAACAGATTCTCAACGGCAACATTTCCCATGTTCTGGTAATTCCCAGGCTGATCTGAAGGCATTGACCGGCACGTACGATTGCGCGCGACCGCAGTCGGGTCCGAACAAACTTACGATACGCTGGCGGCAAGGATTTGGAAGTCGATGAGAATTCGCACGGGAAACGTCCATCACCGAGCCTCGCTGTGACACGACGTTGCTATAACTGATGCAGACAGTACAACCGAATCACTGGCCCGACCGCTAATCAGCATGGTGTCGTGATGGTGGCAGAAGTCTCGCCAACCGGCAAACTTGACAGATCGTCTCGGCTCGCACAATAATTGGGGCCGCAATGGCGTAACGCGGACGCCAGTTTGCAATGCTCACGCGGACTTGCGGAACGAGTCGCGCGGAACAGGAGAATTGGCCATGCAGGGTCTGCGGCGTTTGAAGTGCTGGTTGCGTTTCCGTGTGATTCGCACCGTTGGACGGGCGAGATTCGTCGCCTGTGTGACGCTGGTTTGCTTCGCTCAGGTTGCCATTGCCGATCCGCCGACCGCGGAAAAAACGGCGCCGGCCATGTTGAATGGCGCCCGGCAAGCCCGCTCACAACGCAACGATCCGCTGGCGATCGAGCGTTTTCGGGCGTTTCTCAAAGATCATGCGGGCAGTCCGCAAGCCAACGCAGCCCATTACGAATTGGGTGTCTGTTTGCTCGAAACGCCCAATCGCGACTTGTTGTCCGCCATCGACCAACTGGGGCCGCCCGCCTCGGCATCCGACTTCAACGATCGACCGCTGGCTGAATACTACCTTGGTTTTGCCCACCGCGAGTTGGGGATGCAGGAATGGAATTCTTCGCTGAAAACGGTCGACAATTCTGGCGAGTCGCGTCAACATTTGTCGCAGGCGCGGCTAAAATTCGAAGAGGCCGCAAAGCATTTTGCGAGTGCCGCGTTATTATTTACGGCTCGATTGAAATCATTGCCTTCGGCCGAAGCCGAGGAACTTCCGGCGGATTTCGAGTGGGCCGCGCATGCCCGCTGCGATCAAGCCGAGGCGCTGCTCCGTCTGGACGACTTCGCGGCGGCCGCAACGCTCACTGCGCCGTTTGCCGAGAACAGGCTCTACGTGCGCAGCCGCTTTCGCAAGCAGGGCTTGTACTACCTCGGCCAGGCTGACTTCGGACTGCGAGAATTCCAACGGGCCGGTCGCGCGCTAAGCCAACTCGCGCCATTTGATGATCCCGCATTCGGACTGCACGCTCGCTATTTGCTGGGGCAGGTTCACCAATTGTCCGACGAGCGCCCCGAGGCTGTCGCGCTTTACCAGCCCATCGTTGCCAGTTACGAAGCGGCAAAGTTGGCGGCGCAGGAGAAATTGCGCAACTCCAACGCATTTAAAAACGAACCGCTCGAACGTCATCGGCTCGCGGCGCTGGTTGCCGATCCGGAACCGAAATTCATCGGCGAGTCGCTCGAACAGATGGGCTCGCTGCTGTTTGCCGACGGCCTTTTTCCGGAAGCGGCCACCAAGTTCGCCGCCTTTCGGCAGCGATATCCCAATGCACTCGCGCTACCAGAGGTTCAACTCCGGCTAGGTGAATGCCAAGTGCATAACAAGCAGTATCTCGACGCGCAAAAATCTCTCCAACCGCTACTTGAGCACCCGCTGCTGGCCGATCAGGCACTGCGCTGGCTGGCCAAAGCGCAAATCGGCGCGGCCGATCCCAATCGGCCCGCGCAATTGGAGACGGCGATTAAGTCGGCGATCGAAAACCTACGCAAAGCGGCCGACAAAGCCGCAGCCCGAGATCTGACTTCCGCAAACGCCAAACTGCGCTACGGCGAAACGCTGCTGGACCTGGCCGATGCTCAACAACTCAACAAGCAATTTCGCCAAGCTGCGGGCTTGTATGAGCAAGTGGCGAGAGAAAAACTCGCGCCGAATCTAATCGAAGAGGCCCTGCTGCGGCAAGCCACGGCGTTGTATCATGCCGGCAAATTCGCGGAGTCGGAAGCTCTTTGCCAGCACGTTCAAGTCACGTACCCCAAGAGCATGTTGCTGCCGGCGATTGCCTTTTGTCGTGCCGAAAATTCCTTTGGCCTGTCTGGCGCGACCGACCCGAGCAACACTTCGGCGGCTAATGAAATGCAACTTGCCGAAGCGCGGAAGCGCTACGAAACCGTGATCACCAAATACCCTGACTTTGCGCAGGTTAGCTTCGCCCGCAATGGTTTGGCAACAATCGATTTTCGGCACGGCAAATTCGAAGACTGCGCCAAAACGCTCGGCGAGATTCCGAACGCCGACCGCGTTGGGGAACTCTCCGGCGTGAACTACGTCATGGCTGACTGTTTGATTCGCACAATGCCGGAAAAGACTGCGGACGCAGTCACGGCCGGTCATGCCGTAGAACGACTCGAAAGCGCCGCAACGTTGCTACTGGAGTTTGTCTCGGCCAATGCGAATCATCGGCTGGCGCCGGATGCCTGGTTGAAACTCGGACAATGCAATCAGCACGTTGCTGCAATCGTCGATCAGCCCGAGGGACGCCAGAAGTCTTTGGAATCCGCACGACAGTCGTACGACAAACTCTTGCAACAGTTCAGTAAACATCCGCTGGCCAGTGTGGCGATGTTCGAAAAAGCCAATTGCCGTGTGATTGCCGGCGACATCGGCGGTGCGATCAACGAGTTGAATCGGTTCCGCAACGATCCGTTAAAAAGCACGCCCATCGCTCCGCTGGCAGTGATTCGGCAGGCGACGTTAATGCTTGCTCAAAATCGCGCGGCCGATGCAGCCAAGACGCTTGCCGACTGCCGACAACAGCACGAGGCCGCGCTCAACGGCGACTCGACCCGTCGCGATTGGCTCGCATCGCTGTACTACCAACAGGGCCTCGCACTGATGGCTTTGAACAAGCCCGCCGAGGCGCTGCAGGCATTCGAAATGGCCGTCAAGCAGTTTCCCACGCGGTCGGAAGGCATCGACGCCGCCTGGCGCGTCGGTCAGATTCATCGAGAAACGCAGGTTGCTAAGCTGAATGAAGCCCGCAAGCAACTGGCGCAACCCAATCTCAAGCCTGAGCAATCCGCGCCGTATTTCGCCTCGCGCGAAGCGGCCATGAAGTCGCTGGCGGAAACGGCCGACGATTTTCGAAAACTCCGTGAGTCGATCACTGAGAAAAACCGCGGATCGGAAAGTCACCTGCGGTTGTTTTACGAAGAAGCGGGCAGTCGGCGGTTGCTGGGCGAAACGGAAAACGAAATTGCCGATCAGAAGATTGCCCTGGCGGTGCTGCAAGCCGCCATCGCCGGTCAAACGGTGACTGCCGCAACGCAGCAAAAAGGACCGCTCGTCCAACCTTCGGAACTGCGTGCGCGCGAAGTGTACCTGGCAATGATTACGGCCAATTCCGACGTTCCGCAGGCAGCAGTCGCGCGGTTGGAACTGGCTGAAATGCTAACCGCGCGTAATGAGTACGAGGCAGCGCTCAAACTCTTGAACGAAGCCGCAGAGCAAGATTTGTCCGCGGAATCAAGCGAACTGCCAGCCAAAATTCAATTGCGACTGGCCCATTCGCTGCTGGCCACGGGCGACACGGCCGGAGCCACCGAGCGTTTTCAAGCCGTCGCGCACATGCCAAAAACGCCGCTGTTGCCCGATGCCCAGTTTGGATTAGGCGAGGTGGCGATGCGGCAAAAACAGTGGCAGCAGGCCGTCACCTTGCTGACGCCATTCCGCGATCAGGGGCCGTTTCAAAACGTGTCGGGAGTTTCCGAGCTTGCCTTGTTGCGATTAGCCGAAGCGCAGGCGGCACTCGGGCAATGGGACGCCAGCCGGCAGTCGCAAGAAACACTGGTCAACCGCTTTGGCAATAGCCCACTGGTCGATCAGGCGCGGTACGGCATCGCGCAGGCGCAGCAAAATCTGAAACAATTCGATCAAGCCGTCGGCTCCTATGAACACATTGTGCGGCGCACTGGCGCTGAACTCGCGGCTAAGTCGCAGGTGCAGATCGGCCTTTGCCGCGCCGAGCAAAAACGTTACCCGGAGGCGCTCAAAGCGCTGCTGATTGTTCCCGAGTCGTATGGCTATGCCGACACTTCGGCCATGGCGCTGTGCGAAGCGGCGCGCATACACAGGCAACTCAATCAACCGGCCGAAGCCGCCAGACTGTTGGAAAAAGTGACTCGACAATATGCCGACTCAACGTGGGCCGCAATCGCGCGGCATCAACTGGCGGAAATTCGTTAATGGCTGACTTTATCAGGCGGAGACCTGCCATGAACTATCCTGCGTTCGCCCGACTGGCGATCATCGCGTGCCTGATCGGGCTGGCCACATGCAACACGGCGCACGCCTACATCGAAATCCCCTACACGCTCGGCAAAACGCTGCAAGAAGCCAACTGGGTCGTGTCGATGCGAGTCGAAAAAGTCGACAAAGAAAAACGGCTGATCGTCTACCGCAAGATTGCCGACCTCAAAGGTTCGTTTCCGGACGAAATCATCAAGCATCAAATTACCGACGGCTTTCGGCCCGATCAGCCGGCGAACATCATGGCCTGGGCAGAGGTGGGAAAAATTGCCGTGTTCTTCCACAACGGCGGAGCGAGCGAAACGTGCATTGATGGTTACTGGTATCAATCCAGTCGCGGCGATGGCGGTTGGTGGAGCATGACGCACGCCGAACCTTATTTTCTTCGCTGGTATTGTGGCAAATCCGAAAAGCTGGCCGCCGCGGTGACAGCGGCAATGCAGGGGCAAGAGGTCGTCTTGCCCTGCATGGTCGACAGTCCCGACAAAGAAGTATTGCACACCCGTACCGCGCGAATTCAAAGACTGAGGGCGAGCCTCAAAATCATCGACTACGATCCGAAACGCGATTTTGTCGGATGGGGCGGCGACGAACTCCATCGCATTGCCGGAATGCCTGGCTATTCGCATTTTGCAAATTTGTCGCGTAGCGATCCTTTGGCGGGTGGCGCGGCCGTGGCAGATTTTGAGGGCGGCGGTAAGCCCGGTTTTTGTCTGTTTGGCGCCAATCGCGCCGCCCTCTGGCAAAACGGCGGCAACATGTTCAGCGAGGCGAGCCTGCCCGCCGTGGCGGGCGCCCGAGCCGCCGCCTGGGCGGATTACAATGGAGACGGCAAGGCCGATCTCCTGCTGGCCACGCCGAGCGGTCCGCGATTGTTCACCAACCGAGGCACGTCGTTTCGCGACGACACCGCTTGTCTGGCCGTTGATGGCTATTGGAATCTCACCGCCGCCACCTGGATGGATTACGACGGTGACGGCAAACCCGACATCTTGCTGGCCGATGGTTTTCGCGGCCTGCGGTTGTTGCACAACATTGCGGACGCAAAAACGCTGGCCAAGGCGGCGCCTCCAAAACTGAGTGCATGGCGATACTTCGGTCCGTTGGATAATCCCGGCGGCAACGGTTTTCAAATTGAATATCCTCCCGAACGTAGTGTGGATTACCAACAAACAACCAAGGGCAAGCGTGGCTTGCCTGTGGCTTGGATTGAAAAAGATTTTAGCGACGGCCAAATCAACAACCTGGCTTTGTTTGCGGACGAGGATAATTCGGACGCCGCGGTCTATGTGCATCGCGAAATCGAAGTTTCTCACGCCACCGAACTGCCTGTTTCGCTGGGTAGTGACGACACGCTCACCGTCTGGCTCAACGGCCAAAAACTCTTGTCCGAAAATGTGCAGCGTGCCGCCGCGCCGGATCAACATCAACTGCTGCTCAAACTCAAGCCAGGCAAAAACTCGCTGCTGATGAAAATTTGCCAAGGTGGCGGCGAGTGGGCGTTTTACTTCAAAGCCGGCGAACCAGCCGGTGAGTCCACGCCGCTGTTCGAAGATGTATCGAACCGCGTCGGCTTGGGTCTGCACGGCATCGCTGGCCAACTCAAGGGCGATCATCTGGCCGTGGCCGACGTTGACGGCGACGGTCGGCCCGATGTGCTGTTCAGTGCGGGTCAGGGAGTGCTGCTGTTGAACACTCCCCAAGGTTTCGTCGAAGCCAAACGCTCGGGCATTCGCTATCAGGCTGGCAGAATCACACCTGCGTTTGGCAGCGCCGGCGGCAATGGATCGGTCGATTTGTTGGTGCCGCAGGGCAATCGCGTGCTGCTGTTCAAAAACGACGGGCACGGCACATTCACAGACGCAACGGCTTCCAGCGGCGAATTGTCGCAACCGTTTGTCGGCGCTACCTGCGCGGCTTGGTCGGCGAGCAAGCCCGGCGCGGCGGCCGATCTTTACGTGGGCTGCGTTGGCGCGAGCAACCGTTATTATCGCAACGCCGGCAACGGCAAATTCGTCGATGAAAGTTCCTCGCTCGGCTTGGATCAGCGTATCTATAACACGCAAGGCATCGCCACGTTCGATCACGGCGGCAACGGCGCGGTTGATTTGATTCTGAATAATCGCGGCCAAGATAGCGTCGTACTCTTGGCCAAGCCGAAGACCGCGTCGAAGTGATGCCCGCAATTTGCCGCCGACCTCTTCACATTTCTTGACTCATCTGTAAAGCCCTGCCCATGTCGATTTGTTGGACAAGACGTTGGAAATTTTCGCGACGCGTGTCGTTGCTGTTTTTATTGTCGTTGTGCTTGTCAAGCGTGGGACAATCGCTGGTCAGTGCGGCCGAGACCGGTCCTCAGTCAGCGAAAGTCCTGTGGATTTACAAATCGAACGAGCACTTCGTCGCCGCGCCGTCGCTTGGCGATCACGCGCTGTATATCGCTGCGCTGGGCGCGTTCAACAGCGGGTCGGTCCACGCATTATCCACCGATCCCAACGTCGAAAAACGTGTGCTGTGGTCAAAGAATCCGCCCTATTTGAAACTGCCCGTGGTGAGTTCGCCGGCCGTTACGGCTGACCAAATCATCTTTGGCGACGGCATGCACACCACCGATGGCGCGACGTTGCATTGTTTGCAAGCCAAGACCGGTCGCAGCGTTTGGCAACTGAACATTCCCGGCAGGCTGGTCCATCTGGAAAGTTCGCCGACGGCCGTCGGTGGCAAAGTTTACTTCGGCGGTGGCAATGCCGGCGTGATGTGTGTGGACGGCAATCGGCTGCAATTCGAAGGTCAAGATATCGAACTCGCCGCCTTGCACGACAAACAAGAAGCACGCTGGAAAGAGCTTCAGGCCGAATACGAGGCGGACAAGCTCAAAGATCCGGACCTGGCCGTGCCGCCTTCCGAAAGTTCGCTGCCTAAGGGCACGCCAAAAATGCTTTGGCAAGTCGGTAAAGATCAGTGGCATGTGGATGCCTCGGTGGTTGTCAGCGGCGAAGTCGTGCTCGCGGCGTCGGGCTACTTGGAAGACGAAAAGATTGGCGAGCGGCGGCTGTTTTGTCTGAAAGTGGCCGATGGTTCAACCGTTTGGGACGCGCCGCTGAAATACAATCCGTGGGGACACGCCACCGTTGCCGGTGATGTCGTGCTGATTGGCACCAGTAGCATCCGCTTCGATCCCAAGCTGGTGGGTAAGGCAAAAGGCGAGATCGCCTGTCACGACCTCAAAAACGGCAGGCAGAAATGGCGCAAGGATCTGAGCGGCGGAATCCTGTCCGGCGTCGTCGTCCAAGGCGATCTGGCGATCTTGGCCGCCACCGACGGCAAAATGCGCGCCTTGGATGTGAGAACCGGACTCGAGCGTTGGAGTTACACCGCGGCGCCTTTTTTTGCCAGTCCTGCCGTCACGGCCGACACGGTTTACGCGGCCGATCTGAGTGGAGTCGTACATGCCGTTTCGCTCAGCGACGGAAAAATCAAATGGAAGCTCGACTTGGCCAAGGATCCCAGCACCAAAATTTCTGGCATGGTCTACGGCACGCCCGTCCTGCGCGACGGTCGACTCTACCTCGGCACGTGCAATCCGGAATCGACCATTCAAACCGGTAACGCCGTGATTTGCATCGGAGAACGTTAACGAACATCGATTGCCTGCAAGCGCTCGGTCGTTAACTCCTTTGATTGCCAACGCAAAAACTTTTTGCGTCATGTACCTTGGTCGGTGCATTGCTGTAAAGTTCTTGGAGGCAACTGCGTGGCAACGATTTTGACCACGATATTCGCCGTGGACAGTTAGGACAGAACGCCCAGCGGACGCACTTTGATCACCAACCTGGCGCGGACCGTGGGCTCGTCACTCCGATTTGCGACGCTGCGAAGGGGCGAACTTCTTACCAGCGGCGCAACGCAAACGCTGCGCGCCGAATCGCATGTTTGCAAATCGGAGTGTGTGAGCGGTCGCCAGGCTGCTTGGGCGCAGGCGACCGCCGGTTAGGTTGTCAAAGAGCTTCAACGGGGATTCGGCTAATTACTGCGGCCGCGTGTCGGTTCGATTTCGATTGGCCAGCGCACCGGCGAATCTACTTTTGTCTAGCAAGCCATCCACGCGACATCTCCTGCCACCAGTCTCATGCAAGTGCCGGCGAATTGCCGCGCGGAAAATCTCGTTCGCAGCGCTTTGCTTAGCAACGCACTCGCGTTGACAGATCGTCAACTCGGCCGCTCATCCCCGGCCCTTCTCCCCGGAGTACCGGAGCGCAGGGAGACGCGGAGTGAAGAGCCGTACGCCTGAATGCTGCGAACTCGGTTTTTCCGTCGGGTGTTGTGCCTACCTTTGCACGCTGAGTTGTCAGAGCCCTGGGTTGGCCTCA
>JBBRCE010000023.1:0-72388 GCA_038205115.1 Pirellulales bacterium | reverse complement strand
TGGCATCGTCGGACTTGGCATCGTCGGACTTGGCATCGTCGGACTTGGCATCGTCGGACTTGGCATCGTCGGACTTGGCATCGTCGGACTTGGCATCGTCGGACTTGGCATCGTCGGACTTGGCGTCGTCGGACTTGGCATCGTCGGACTTAGGCGCATTGGCTTTATCCGCGTCGGTCTTGCCTTCGGTTGGCTTGTCGCCATCGACTGCTGGTTTTTCTTCCACGTGGTGCGCCACGAGAATGTCGCGCATGCGGCGATATTGCACGAGCTTGGTGGTTTCTTGATCGTTAAGTTTCACGTCGTAGCCGTCGTTGGGTTTGACGCCCCACTCGTCGGTTTCTTTGGAGTCCGGAAAGCGGTGGATGTTGTGACCGCTGGGCCGCCAATAGCTGGCGGTGGTCAGCTTGAGCGCGGCCTTGCCGTCTTCCAGGTCGATGACGTTTTGCACGCTGCCCTTGCCCCAGCTACGCTCGCCGATGATCACCGCGCGTTTGTGATCTTGCATGCAGGCCGAAAAAATCTCGCTGGCGCTCGCGCTATAATGATTGACCAGAATGGCAATCGGGAAGTTGTCGAATTTTTCGGCCGACTTGGTGGCGTCCCAAATGCGTTCGGGCGTGTTGCGGCCCTTGGTGCTGACGATGCGGCCGTCGTCGATGAACATATCGCAAATTTCGATGGCGGACGTCAGCAGTCCGCCGGGGTTGAATCGCAAGTCGATCACCAACCCACGCAGGTGCGCCGCTTTTAATTCTTTCAGCGCTTTGCGAAGTTCGGCCGCGGTTTCGCGACTGAAACCCGTGACGCGAATGAAGCCGATTTTTTTGTCGGCGTCGAACATGAAATTCCAATTGTCGTTTTCTTTGCGCGTATCGCCCAGCACGGTGTCGACATGGATGCTTTCGCGGGTGAGTGTGACTTCTTCTGGCTTGGCGCTACCGACATGCACGATGCTCATGCTGACGCTGGTGCCGATCTCGCCTTTAAGTTTGCGGACGGCGTCGTCGATGGTCATGCCGGCCGTGGTGTCGCCGGCAATCTTGACGATGCGATCGCCGGATTGCACTCCGGCCCGATAGGCGGGCGTGCCGAGCATGGGGCTGATGACTTTCAGCACACCGTCGTCGGCCGAAACCTGAATGCCGATGCCGCCAAATTGACTTTCCACAGCCGTTTTGAATCCGCCCAATTCCTCGGGGCTGATGTAACTGGAATACGGGTCCAGTTTGCCGATCACGCCTTTGATGGCCGCTTCCATCAGTTCGCGACGATCGACCGGCTTGACGTAATTCCGCTCGACCTGGTCGATGGTATCGGCCAATGAGCGATAGAGTTGATAGTCTTCTTCGTCGCGTTTGCGTTTGGCTTCTTTGGTGTCGGCCGTTTCTTTGCTGGCAGGCTTGACGTCTGCCTTAACGGCGTCCGGCTTGGGCGGCGCGGCGTGCGCCGACCAAACTGCGTAGTGGTCGATCAAGCTCATGGCCGCCATGCTGGGAACCATAATGGCCAGCAACCAAATCCATGACGAGCGTCGAATCATGGCCCACCCTTTCCTAACGAAGCGACACGCACAGCAATCGCAACCGGCGATCTGTAATCAACTTAACGATTATAGGTCGCGTTTTCGCCAGCGACAAGCGAGTCGACCACTTGCTCGGTAACCGCTGCGCAACAGGCCAGGGCCGCTTCGCCGGTGCGCCGGGACTTCGCAAGCGTGCAGCCAGCCCTGGGAGCGTGTAAACTTGCCTTTCGACGCTCCTACGGCCAGCGGAGAATAACTCGGCCGCGATTTTTCCCTCCGAGACCGGACTGATGTATTTCGATACCCACGCGCACTTGGATTCCGACGATTTCGATCGCGACCGCGCGGAAATGATTGCCCGCGCGCAAGCGGCGGGCGTTTCACGGATGCTGGCGGTGGGCGTAACCGTAGCGTCGAGCCGGGCGGTGTTGAACATTGCCTCGCGGAACGACGGCATCGACGCGGCAGTCGGCATCCATCCGAACTACTGCAGCCAAGCTCTGCCTGACGATTGGCAGCAGATTGAGCAGCTTGCTCAGCAGCCGCGCGTGGTGGCGCTGGGCGAAACAGGATTGGATCGCTACTGGGATCACGCGCCCTTCGAACTTCAACAAGACTACTTCGACCGACACATTCGGCTTTCGCAGCAAACCGGCTTGCCGTTCATCGTGCACAGCCGCGAATGCGATTCCGATGTGCTGGCCATGCTCCGTGCGGCGGCCGCGCGTGGCCCGCTCCGCGGCGTGATGCATTCGTTTACCGGCACGGCCGAAACCGCGGCCGAATGCGTGTCGTTGGGCATGTATATCAGCTTCGCTGGCATGGTCACATTTAAAAAGTCGCAGCCGCTACGGGACGTGGCTGCCACAATTCCCGCCGAACGGATCTTGGTCGAAACCGACAGCCCATATCTCTCGCCGCAGCCGCTGCGCGGCAAACGCAACGAGCCAGCCAACGTGCTGCTCACCGCCGCCTGCATGGCCGAAGGGCGCGGGCAAGCGGTCGAAGCCTTTGCGGCGCAAACCACGGCCAATGCCCGGCGGCTCTTTGCCCGGATGGTCGATTAGCAATGACTGGCCGCGGAGTTCGATTTACCGCCTTCATTGCGCAGAAACTGCTGTACCTGGGGCGAACCACGAATTAGGCTAGAGTTAAGGCCGACTTTGCCGGGCAACCGTCTCGCCACCAACGATTTCACCTGCCCACAGACAGATAAGCAGCGCCATGGACGAACGGACAATGCAATTTCGGGTGGGCGTGTTGGTGCTGGCCACCGCCATCATTGGCGTGGTGTTGGTGATTTTATTTCGCGATCGGCCGGCGTTTTTGCGAGGGTCGTATCCGGTGACGGTCGAGTTGCCAACCGCTCGCGGCGTGGCTGAAGGCACGCCGGTCCGTCGCCGCGGCGTACTGATTGGCAGCGTGACCAAAGTGGAACTGACCGACGATTACGTCCGCGTGTTGCTGTCGATCGACAGCGCCTACAAGCTTTCGAGCGAAGAAACGGCCACCTACACGACATCATTGCTGGGCGACGCCGAGATTGAGTTCGTCCGGCCTAATCGCCCAACCTCGTCGGGCGGCGCGCGTCCGCCTGCCATCGCGCCGGCGACTTCCACTTCCGGTTCCTAGCGGTTCAAATAGAGCCTTGAAGTTTGCCGTGGCGCCCCGTGCCGCTGGCAATCGCGACGAACCACCGGCAATGCGCAGTTTGGATAAGAACGATGATCTATTTGGTGATGGTCGCTTGTGTGCTACTCGGCGCTGGCGTGGCCTTGATGATCTGGGGCCGACCGCCGCGACATTCGGTGCTGATTCATCCTTCGCCGGAGCTTGAAGCCGAAATTGTCGCCAAGCGCCGCAATCGGGCCATGATCGTCGGCGCAGGCTTCGGACTGCTACTGGGAATTGCCGCCGCTTGGGCCGATGGCCGATACGGCGACGGCAATCTGCTGTTCCGCCGAAATCGGCCACTGCAAACCGAGCCGCCGGGCGAACATGCCGGTGACGTTTGGGTCGAACCCTACACCAAAGTTGATGGCGCCAAGGTGCAAGGACATTGGCGCAGCAGGGCCGATGGCGACGCCAGCAACAACTGGAGCGAAAAAGGCAACGTTAATCCGCACACCGGCAAGCCGGGCGACAAAACGGACTGAAACGATTCACGACGCGGTTCGCGCCCTAGCCGCGCGGTTACCGTTCGGTAAAATATCGGAAACAACCTCTGCCTTCACCAGTCGCCTAGGAAATCCGAAGATGAACACGCGCGAAGCGATCAAGCAAACTCTCGACACGGCCGAAATGATTTCGCTGATGATCTTGGAAGACATGACCGACGCCGAACTTCTCAAACGCCCCTGCGAAGGCTGTAATCACACCAATTGGCAGCTCGGCCATTTGATCGTTTCCGAAAATTCGCTGGTCGAAAAAGCTGCGCCTGGCGAAATGCCGCCACTGCCGGCCGGCTTTGCCGAAAAATACGGCCGCGATCACGACAAAAACGACGATCCCAACTTCTTCGTCAAGAAAGACGAACTGCTCAAGACCTATCGTGAGCAGCGCGCCGCCACGCTGGCCGCGATGGGCAAGCTCTCCGACGCCGATTTCGACAAACAAACTGGCCTGCCGTACGCGCCCACCATGGGGTCGCTGTTTTCGATGCAAGGCAGCCATTGGCTCATGCATTGCGGGCAATGGTCGGTGGTCCGTCGGCAACTCGGTCGCCCCGCGAAGTTCTAATTGCGATAAATCAACGACAATTGCAGATTTCAAGTCGCACCGGCGATTTATAACTCGGCACGCGTTTTCGCCCACAAAATCCGTCCTGCTGTTATCATGACGGGATGAACTCTTCGACCTACGAATACGATGTGCTGGTAATTGGCGCAGGCCATGCCGGCACCGAAGCGGCGCTGGCGGCCGCCCGGCTCGGCGCGCGGACCGGACTGCTCACCACAAATTGCGACACCGTCGGGCAGATGAGTTGCAATCCGGCAATTGGCGGCGTGGCCAAAGGGCAGATCGTCCGCGAGATCGACGCGCTGGGCGGCGCGATGGGACGCGCCATCGACGCCACTGGCATTCAGTTTCGGATGCTCAATCGCCGCAAAGGTCCGGCGATGCATAGCCCCCGCGCGCAGGCCGACAAAAAGGCCTACCAGCTCGCGGTTAAACAAATCGTCGAAGATCAGCCTAACCTGGTGCTGCGTCAAGAAGTGGTCGAAGACTTGCTGACGGAAGAGATGCCCGACGTCGGCGATGGCTGCCGGCAGCGGATCGTGGGCGTGCGCGTACGGGGCGATGCCGAGTATCGCGCGCGGGCAGTGATTCTGACCACCGGCACCTTTCTGCAAGCCTTGATGCATACCGGCGAAACCAAAACGCCTGGCGGCCGCGCTGGCGAAGGCACCACCGCCGGCATCAGCGGCGCGCTGCAGCGGCTGAACTTCGAACTGGCCCGCTTCAAAACCGGTACGCCGCCACGACTCAACGGCCGAACCATCGATTACTCGCAAACCGAAGAGCAGCCGGGCGACGAGCAACCGCAGCCATTTTCGTTTCTGACCGAAAAACTCACGCTCGACCAACTTCCCTGCTGGATCACGCACACCAACGAGCACGTTCATGAACTGATTCGCGCAAATCTGCATCGCGCGCCGATGTACTCGGGTCAAATCCATTCGCGCGGTCCGCGGTACTGTCCTTCAATCGAAGACAAAGTCGTCCGCTTTGCCGAAAAGACCGGCCACCAGTTGTTTTTGGAGCCAGAAGGCCGCCACACCCGCGAAGTTTACGTCAACGGCATTTCCACCAGCTTGCCGCGCGACGTGCAAGACGCCATCCTGCGATTGATCCCCGGTTTGCAAAATGCGGAAATCATGCGCTATGGCTACGCCGTGGAGTATGACTTTTGCCCGCCGGAACAATTGCGCCCGAGCCTGGAAACCAAGAGCGTGGCGGGGCTCTACTTCGCCGGACAGATTAACGGCACAACGGGTTACGAAGAAGCCGGCGCTCAAGGTCTAATGGCCGGCATTAACGCCGCGCAAAAACTGCGCGGCGCTGAACCGGTGGTGCTCGATCGCGATCGCGCCTATATAGGTGTGCTGGTTGACGATCTGGTAACGCGTGGCGTGGACGAGCCGTACCGCATGTTTACCAGCCGCGCGGAATATCGGCTGTCGCTGCGGCAAGACAATGCTGATCGCCGCTTGACTCCCATCGGTCGGCAAATTGGGCTGGTGGACGATCAGCGCTGGCAGCGTTATCAGCAGAAAGAGCGAGAGATTGTCCGCGTGATGGAGTTACTTGAGGCCACGCGCTGCGAAGACGGCACGCTCGGCAAGTATTTTCGGAAAACGGAAACCACTTGGGAAGAGCTCGTTGCGCGTTGCCCGGCGCTGGCAGAAGTTACCGCCGATGTCGCCGAGCAAGTCACGTACGATGTGAAGTATGCCGGTTACGTTGCCCGGCAGGAGTTAGACGTGCAGCGGCAACGCAAGCTAGCCGATAAGCGCATTCCCGACAGCTTCGATTTCAATCGTATCAGTCAATTGCGCAGCGAAGCCCGCGAAAAACTATTGCGAGTTCGCCCTGCCAGCTTGTCGCAAGCCAGCCGCATCAGCGGCATTACGCCAGCCGATGTGGCGCTGCTGCTGGTGCATTTGGAAGGCGGCGGCAAAAAAAACTCGGGCACTTAGCCCTGGCCGAGGTCTTGCCGCCTTGTTTCCGACGCAGCTTGCGTCGGTAAGTTTCGCCACACGACGCTGCTCGTGGATGCTGACCTTTACCGACGCTGGCAGCATCGGCAACGATTTGCGTCGCGTTACAAATCACGGCAGTTCGAACAACGTTTGGCTCTTCACAATTGCGAAGTCGTCTGGGAAGGTGTGAAACGCCTCGATCAGCAAACCGCGATTGCGCGGTTCGACGTTGATGTAGCTCAAGGCGCCCATCGCAATGCGTCCGGCGGCATCGAACTTATGCAACATGCCCTGGCGAACGCCGTCCATCGACAATTCTTGCTGGAAGGTCCAGAAGATTTCCGGCGCGACGGTTTCCAGCGAAAACGCCATCTGATATTTGCAGCCATCGCGGCATTTGAATTTGTCGTGCCGGTTGCCCTTGAGGCGGTAGTTCATTACGCGGCGCTTCTGCGGCAGCAATTGCGTCGAACACGCGGCCACTTCGGTCAACACGAATCCGCGATGCCGCCAACTGATGACGTGGCCGGCGCTGGTGATGTTGATGGTGGCCTGAAAGTCCCCGCGATCAATGGTGCGGGTGTTGTAGATTTCGAAGAGTTCTGGGTGGAGCGTGCGACCGTAGAGTTGAAAGACCAATTCCGCAACCTTGGGGCGAACGGAAATCACAGGCAGCTTCCTTCCTCGAAATGTGTTGAACGTCGGCGATGGAATCTCGCCGCTTCGGAAATGCCGAGCTTGGCAAATCTCAACGCGCGAGGGGTTTGTCGGATCGCGTGTTGGTCTGATTTGCGTTGCGTGTGCGGCTCATTATAGCGTGGCCCAAAGTTGCTCAAAGACCGTTTCGTCCACCGACACGCGTGGAAAAGCGCAGCGACGGACTTGACAAGATTTTTACTTTTTATCCACGCGACAAAAAACGCCTCGCCGCTCCGCTAGCATCGGCGTCTCTGCGCGAAACTTTTCGAGAAAAAACTTTTGTGCCATAAAACACAGTCGAAAAACGTTACGCGGTGCAGATGCTCGATGTCAGCGCGCCGCGGGCTGCTCGGCAATGCAAAACAATTGCTTCTCGCCGCGAATCAGCAATTGGCCGCCGGTCGCGACCGGCGAAGCAATCACGCGCTGGTGCATGTCGTTGGTGGAGAGCACCGCAAACTTGTCGGCGATTTGCGCCACGTAGATCACGCCGTCTTCGCGCGGCGCGTACATTTTGCCGTCGGCAATCGTTGGCGAGGCGTAATACTTGTTGTGGTTTTTCGGAAACCGATCGCTCCACAACGTGGCGCCCGTTTTCGGGTCGATGCAAACCACTTCGCCGTCGTCGCGCAGCAGATAAACCTTGCCGTCGTACACGGCCGGCGACGGCACAAACGTGCCGGTATCCTGACGCGTCCAAACGCGATGCGACTTGGTCACATCACCTTCGCCGCCCAACCGCACGCCGAACAAACGCGTGCCGCGCCCGTAGGGCACAATCGCCATGTCGTCGCAGACAACCGGCGTGGCCACCACCACCCAATTGCGCGTGCGCTCGGGATTGAAGTCGCTAGCCGTCCACAGTTCGCGGCCGTCTTCGGCCGAGTGGGCCGTCAGATGTTCGCCGCCCCAGATCAGTAGCGCCTGCTTGCCGGCATGCTCGATCAGCAACGGCGTGGCATAACTTTGATCGTTTTCGGTTGGGGTTTGATAATTCCGCGCCACCTTCCATTGCAGTTCGCCGCTGGCTTTATCGAATGCCGCCAAGTACGAATCGCCCGAATGCATGACTGCCACGACGACGGATTTTTCTGTCAAAACCGGCGACGTGCCCAGATCCCAGTACAGCGTATCTTTAGCAAATCGTTCTTGCAGATTGATCGACCACGACTTTTGGCCCTCGAAGTCGTAGGCGGCCAGCATTCCGCTTTTGAAATACGTGAAGATGTATTTGCCGTCGGTCACCGGCGAGGGATTCGCGCCCGAGCCGTTGCGGTGCTTGCCTTCTTTTTCTTTGCCCAACGTGGCGCGCCAGCGCGCTTTGCCTTGCCAATCGAGATCGAGCAGGCCGTCTTGACCGTCGATGGGACACGTCACCAGGATGTGCTCTTTCCAAACCGCCGGCGTGGAACAACCTTTGCCTGGCAGATCGAACGTCCAGCGTACGCGCTGGCTTTTGTCTTCGGTCCAGCCGTCCACGTAATGCTCATTCGCCGCGCGACTTTGCCCGGCGCTACCTTGCGCGGATGTGCCGCGCCATTGCGGCCACAACCGATCCGTCTGCCGCTCGGAGTTTTGCTGATCCAAAGCGGAGTCGGCAGCCGCGGCCCAAGCAACGGCCACCAGCGCGATCGCCACGGGGAAGTAGCACAAGGTTCGAAATCGTTTCATGGTTGGCAATCGTCCAAGTCGTGGGCGGTCGAACGGGTTTGTCGAAAGGTGGTCGGCGGGTTTCTCCGATTGTAACGCCATGTGACGGCAGTTCGAAAGAGTTCGGCACGCCATCGCCGTACGTGCGCCGCGTGAACGATCGAGTCGCTGCGTTTGCGGCCGCCGAGCGATCGGATAGAATCGCGCGCTGGCCAGGCATCAACGCGACAATCTTTCAACGGCAGTGGCGGACATGCAACATTCGATCGTCGATGCCGACGCCTGGTTGCTGGTGGTGGAAAAACCAAGCGGCCTGCTCTGCCAACCGGGGCGCGGCGCCGATAAGCAAGACTGTCTGCTCGCACGGCTGAATCAACAGTGGCCCGCCGCCCGCATCGTCCATCGCCTGGATCGAGATACCTCAGGGCTAATGCTGTTCGCACTCGACGCCGACACGCACCGCCAACTCAGCCAGCAATTCGCAGCCCGCCAAGTTGAAAAACAATACGAAGCGCTGGTCGCAGGGCCAGTGGTCGCGAGCGGCCAGATCGATGCGCCGCTACGCAAAGACCTCGATCACCCGCCGCGGCACATGGTCGATGCCGCGCTGGGCAAGCCGGCCGTCACGGACTGGCGCGTCATCGAGCGACTGCCGGATCGCACGCGATTGCAACTCACACCGCAAACGGGCCGCTCGCATCAATTACGCGTGCATCTCGCGCACATTGGCTGCCCGATCCTGGGCGACCCGCTGTATGCACACGCGGCCGCCATGCAACTCTCACCGCGTTTGGCGCTGCACGCCACCGGGCTGACGTTCACTCATCCGGCCAGCGGACAGCGGCTGGCTTTTCGCAGCGACTGCCCGTTTTGAATCACTGCGGGCAATGCATGGCCTGCTGTACCGCATGTTCAGTACAATAGTTGGTGCGATCTGAGAATCAATCGCCGATGTTGCGAAGTCGGATCATCGACACGTTCGATATCCAGCGCCTGAGATTTCCCGTTTCCGCTAAACACGTTCGCAAAAGGTTCGCGTTGTCGAGTTCGCAACAGTCACGTTTCGAAAGCCCCGATCAAATCTGGTTACCTGCTGCCAGCGTGGACATGCTGCGGTTCCGCGCGCAGTTGCTGCAAAGAGTGAGGGCGTTTTTTGACGCGCGCGGATTTTTCGAGGTCGAAACGCCGCTGCTGTCGGCCGATATTGTGGTGGATCGGCATCTCGATCCATTTGTGACCACGCTCTGCGACGATCCGCGACGGCCCGACGTTGGTCAATTGCTGTATTTGCAAACCTCGCCCGAGTTCGCCATGAAGCGGCTGCTGGCCGCCGGCGCGCAGGCCATCTATCAGGTGACGCGGGCGTTCCGAAATTCCGAACGCGGAAGTCGGCATAATCCCGAATTCACCATGGTCGAGTGGTATCGCCAGGGCGATGGATTGCATCAAGGCATCGACCTGCTCGCGGCGCTGACCAGCGAATTGCTCGGACGCGCACAGGTGGAACGTATCTCATACGCTGATGCGTTTTTGCAGACCTGCGACCTGCAACCGCATTTGGCTAGCGTGCTGGAATTGGCCGACGCCTGTTGCCGGCTGCACATCAACATGCCGACCAGCATGGCCACCGCGGACCGCGACGTCTGGCTGGATCTGCTGCTGACCGAAATCGTCGAACCGTGGCTCGCGCGGCGCGGGGCGGTGATTGTGTTCGATTATCCGCCCACGCAAGCCGCGCTCGCGCGATTGCGAACCGTCGCCCAACCAGCGCCGCACGAAGTGGCCGAACGTTTCGAGTTGTATGTCGATGGCGTCGAGTTGGCCAACGGCTATCACGAATTACTCGATCCCGCGGTCCTGCGCGCTCGCAATGCCACGGCCAATCGGCAACGCGCGGCCGACGGCAAGCCGCTGCTCCCGGAAGAGAGCCGGTTACTGGCCGCTATGGATCGCGGGCTGCCGGCTTCCAGCGGCGTGGCGCTGGGCTTTGATCGACTGGTGATGGTCGCCGCCAAAGCGAGCAGCATCGCCGAGGTCATGGCGTTTCCCATCGACCGCGCATGATGAATCACTTGGTTGCGCCGGGCGGCGGCGTGCCTTTGCCGGCCTGAATGTACGCGGCCCGATGCTCTGCATAGTCCGCAGCGCTGGGCAGTTCGCCGGCAACCGATTGCGCTGCAGCCGCATTTTCCGCAGCGTTGTATTGCGCGTTTTCGAACAGCTTGCGCAGATACGGCCGACACCAGCCGCAGCCAGTGCCGGCACCAAAACAATCGCTTAACTGACCGGCGCGGCGCGGCTTCTCAACACGCAGAAAGTTAATGACTTTCCGCTTAGTCACATGAAAGCACAGGCAGAGTTCTTCGTCGAGTTCCACGGCAGTCTGCCAGAATGAGGGATGAGCCCACGATCTCCGCATTGTAACACGCGGCCGATCGGCGCGCATGACATTGCAGCGATTGCAGCGGCGACAGGTTGAACCGCAGGGCTACAAATATCGGTCAAGTAGCTTGCGGCTGAGCGCGTCCAGCTTGCGCGTATCGCGGATCATGTACCGCCCGCCGGCCGAATCGCAGATCAAATAACAGTGCGGCGCTACGCGGCGCACATCGTCTTCGCTATTGAGCAAAAAACTGGTACGGCCGCGGTCGGTCTCGACTTCCCACTGCGAAGGATCGACATTCATGGCGGCATTGACGATCCGTTGAATTTCCGGCACGAATTCGCGATGCGCCAGTTCGCCCTCGAGGATTTCTCGCGTTTGCGGCGGCAGATCGGCCAAATTTTCGATACAGCAAACCTCGCGACCATCGCCGCCGATGATGGTAATCCAACGCTCGCGGTCCGAGATCGGAAAGCCACGAATCGGTTCGACTCCCACATGACGTAAGCCTTCGGCATCGATCAGCACCAGGCGGCCGAACGCGTCGTGCGAAAGACCAAATGCCGGCGGCGGATTTTGAGTGCGAGTAGCCATAAACGTTGAATGGAGTTAGATGATGGAATCTTCGATTGCGCGGCGCCGTTTAATTGGCCATCGCCGCCAGGCCCTGTGCCATGTCGAGCTGGGCTTGATGCAGGCGGGTGTAAGCGCCATGTTCGTGCTGCAAAAGTTCGTGGTGCGGGCCAACTTCCACCACCCGCCCGCGATCCATCACCACCAGCCGGTCCGCCTTGCGTAGCGTGCTCAGGCGGTGCGCGATGGCAATGGTGGTGCGGCCTTGAATCAGGTTATCCAGGGCTTCTTGAATTTGCCGTTCGGTCTCCGTATCGACCGACGACGTGGCTTCGTCGAGAATCAGAATTCGCGGATCGATCAGCAGCGCGCGGGCGATCGAGATGCGTTGCCGCTCGCCGCCGGAAAGCGATTGCCCACGCTCGCCGACAATCGAGTCGTAACCTTCGGCCAGTCGCAAGATGAACTCGTGCGCACGCGCGGCGCGGGCGGCCGCAACGATTTCTTCACGCGTGGCGTTCGGCTTGCCGTACGAGATATTTTCGGCCACGGTGCCGTAGAACAAAAACGGATCTTGCAGCACGATGCCGATGTTGTGGCGATACTCGCTGACCGGAAACGAGCGAATATCTTGTCCATCCACGCGAATCGAACCGTCGGCCACGTCGTAAAAACGGCATACCAAATTAATCAGCGTGCTCTTGCCCGAGCCCGACGCGCCCACCAGCCCAATCATTTCGCCAGGAGCAATATCCAAATTCACATCGTGAAGCACCGGCCGGCTGCCGTAGCGAAAACCCACGCGGCGGAACTCGACTCGGCCGTTCAAGCGGCCGGGACGAATGGCCTTGACGGGTTCGGCAACTGACGGCACGCGATCGAGAATTTCGAAGATTCGCGTGGCCGCATTGCCGGCTCGCTGCGTGGCGGAAACCATTCGCACCATGGATTCCATCTTGGTGTAAAACTTGGCCATGTATGCCAGAAATGCCTGCAACATGCCGACGGTGACACTTTGGTTGGCAATCAAATATGCGCCAAAAATCCAGACTACCAGCAGACCGCTGTCGGTCATCAGCGTCACCATCGGGTAGAAAAACGCCCAGACTTTGTTGACCTGATCGTTGGTTTCTACGACATGCACGTTGGTCTGCTGAAAGCGATCGACTTCGCGCGATTCTTGGGCAAAGGCTTTCACCACGCGCACGCCAGGGATCGTATCGGCCAGCACGCTGACCATGTCTGCCCAGGCTTTGCCGCCCTGACGAAAACCTTTCCGCAGCCGCTCGCGAACCCAATACACCAGCCAAATGATGGCGGGCAGCGGCGTGAGCACCACCAGCGCCAACTTGGCGTTCAGACTGAGCAAAATGATCGCAGTCATCACGATCATCAGCACGTCGGACATGAAGTCGATCAGATTGATCGCCAGAAAATTGCAGATCTTATCGGTATCGCTGCTGACGCGCGAGATCAGATCGCCGGTGCGCTTGCCGCCAAAATATTCCAGGGACAACGTCTGCAAGTGCGAATACGTTTTGTTGCGTAAATCGGAACTGATTCGTTCGCTGGCCCAAGCCGTCACGTACTGCCGCGCCCAAACCAATAGCCAGTAGAGAACCGAGGCCGCGGCTAGCCCCGACAAATACAACGGCAGCAGTCCAGGCGGTACCGCCTCGCCGCGCTGGTACGGCAACAATACGCGGTCGATTAGCGGCATGGAAAGATACGGCGGCACCAGTAAGGCCGCAGTACTGGCCAACGTCAGAATCAGCCCCAAGAAAATAATGCCGATCCGCGGCCGGGCAAATTGCGTCAGCCGAAACAGCGACGCCGTCGGCCGCAAGGTCGCGGCGTTACAGGTGGGACAAACTTCGTCCTCGTCGGCCAACGCGCCGCCGCAACTTGGGCAGATTGCCTGCCGCTCTTGCTTATCTTCGGCCGTGTCGAGCAACTTGCCCGCCAAAGCCGCTTGAAACCGATGGGCCAGGCGGTGCGCGGCGGGCGCCTCGGAAACCGTGTATCGCCAAAACGCCAGGCGATCTGCATCGGTGAGCAGCTCCAAAATTCCAGCGCCACCCAGCTCGCGCGCTCTCAATCCGCCGGCCAATGGCCAAATCCGTGGCGAACCGCTGTCGGAGCCGCGCGTGGTATGGGGTTCTGCGTAAATTGAGTAGATATGGCAGTCTGTGACAACCACGAGCCCGGTTTGAAATCGCAGTTCGTGAGTCAAATTGGGCTGAAACCAGGCCACGACCGTTTCGCCGGGTTGCATGCTGGCTTCGATTTGGCGGCGCTGATCTTCAGCTAGTGACGACCAGTTTTCGTTTGTACCGTCCAAGCCCATCGCTCCGAAAAATGCTGCTCAACGGCCGAAAAACGGCCCATTACCGGGATCTCCGCCAATCCATCTTAGACGCTACGTTCAGGCGATGAAATATGTTCGTCAGCCGGGGAAAATAAACTCCAGCGCACTCGAGCTAGGCGATTTGGCCCGATCGAATTGCGCAAACGCCAGGTTTTCCAACTGTTTTAAGCCTATAGGCTGATGGGCGACGAACCGTGGCGATCGATTTCGTGCACCAAGCAAATCCGCGTCGCTCTGCCTGGCGTACGGAGTAGTTCGGCAATTTTTTCAGAGTTTGGTTGGCAAAATTGCGGCAGACGCGCGACAACGACCATTTATTGACATTTTTGGAAAAATATTTCAAAAGATCTCGCTAGCGAAAACTTGTTTATTTCACGCTGCGTACTCATACTAAAGGCTTAACTTCCATCAGGCCCAAACCTGCCCTCGCCCATCCTTCCTAATTTAACTACGCGTCGTCCGTCGATTTGCTCCACCCACGCTAGCGAAATCGGAACGGTTGCCTGCCGGCGGTCTGTAGGCCCTGCTAGCAAAGACGTCCGCAGCTTGCCAACGGTCAGTGCTGATCGAGGTGTTCGAAATCCAAACATGCATCGCCGGCTGGTCCGCATCAGGGCAAACCTGCGAATTTCAACAAATTCAACAAGACGGCAACTCGCCAAAGGTTGCCTCGGCTTCACTGGTGCAATCGATTGGTTTTTTGCCGTGCATTCGGCCGACTAACTACTGAAATACATTTTACGAACGCCTGCGAGTCGACCTGACTCCTGCTGGGCGAATATCCAATAAACCGGAGTTTATCGACGTGATCTTTCGTAAGGTTCTCGCATTACGTGGGCCGAACATTTGGGCGCGATTTCCCGTGCTCGAAGCCTGTATCGATTTGGGGAAATGGAACGATTCTTCGTCCGAAGAAGTTCCGGGCCTCAATGATCGGTTAATGTCCTGGCTGCCGACGATGATCGAACATCGCTGTAGTGAGGGCGTCCGCGGCGGATTCTTCGAGCGGCTGCGACGGGGCACGTATCCCGCTCACATTCTCGAGCATCTGGCCATCGAATTGCAAAATCTGGCGGGCACGGAAGTCGGTTACGGCAAGACCCGCGCGGCCAACGAAACCGGCGTCTATTATGTGGCCGTCGAATATGAAGAAGAAGAACTCGCCCGCGCTTGCCTGGAAACCGCGCGCTTGTTGCTGCTCGCGGCCCTGCAAGACCTGTCGTTTGATGTTGCGGCTGAAGTCGCCAAACTCCGCGAGCTGGCGCACGACGTTTGTCTCGGTCCCAGCACCAAGGCAATTGTTGCCGCCGCGCGGAAACGCAATATTCCCTACCGCCGGATGACTAAAGATAGTCTGGTGCAGCTAGGTCACGGCAGCGCCCAACGCCGCATTTGCACTGCCGAAACCGATCAGACCTCGGCCATTGCCGAAGCAATCGCCCAAGACAAAGAACTCACCCGCAGTTTGCTGCAGGCCGTGGGCGTGCCGGTGCCTAAGGGTCGTTACGTTACCGATGCCGCCGACGCCTGGCGGGCGGCGCAAGAGATCGGCGGCGCTGTGGTGGTCAAGCCGCGCTACGGCAACCACGGACGCGGCGTGGCAACCGATCTGACCACGCATGAACAAGTGCTGGCCGGTTACGAAGCGGCCATTAAGGAAGGCTCGCAAATCATCGTCGAACGCTTCGCGCCCGGCGTCGATTACCGCGTGCTGGTCATCGGGGGCAAAGTTGTCGCCGCCGCGCTGCGAGAATCGGCCCATGTGATTGGCGACGGCGCTTCGACCATCAATCAACTTGTCGAAGAAACCAACCGCGACCCGCGCCGTAGTGACGGCCACGCCACATCGCTCAGTTATATCTGCATCAACGAAATCGCGCTGTCCGTGCTGGCCGAGCAGCAATTCACGCCCGAATCGGTTCCGGCGGCAGGCGTCAAGGTGATCATTCGCCGCAACGCGAACCTCAGTACCGGCGGCACAGCCACTGATGTCACCGACTTGATGCATCCAGACGTCGTCGCCCGTTGCGAAGAAGCAGCCAGCGTGATCGGGTTGGATATTGCCGGGGTAGATGTGGTGGCGCTGGACATCAGCCGTCCGCTGGAAGAACAAGGCGGTGTGATTGTCGAAGTCAACGCCGGACCCGGTTTGCGAATGCACCTCGAGCCTTCGTCCGGCAAGCCGCGCCCGGTGGGCGAAGCGATTGTCGAAATGTTATTTCCGGCAGGCGCAACCGGCCGCATTCCGACCGTGGCAGTGACCGGCACCAACGGCAAGACGACCACCGCCCGCTTGATGACCCATCTGCTCCAACAGACCGGCAAAAAAGTTGGCCTAACCACCACCGACGGCATTTACGTCGCCAATCGTCGGATTGACGATGCCGACTGCGCTGGCCCGGCCAGCGCGCGGGGCGTGCTGATGAACCCGCAAGTTCAAGCCGCCGTATTAGAAACGGCCCGTGGCGGAATCTTGCGAGCGGGGCTTGGTTTCGACCAATGCGACGTGGCGATCGTCACCAACATCGCCGAAGGCGATCATCTCGGCCTCGGCGCGATCGAAACGCCGGAAGACCTGGCCAAGGTCAAACGTTGCGTGGTCGAAGTTGTGGCCAAAAACGGCGCGGCCGTGCTCAACGCGGCCGACCCGCTCACCGCCGCCATGGCCAGCAAGTGTCCCGGTTCGGTGATCTTTTTTGCTCAAGACGAACTGCATCCGCTGATGGCCGGTCATCGGCATGCCGGCGGCAAGGTGGTCTTCGTTCGCGAGAACGCCATCCTGGTGGCCGAAGGCGAGCACGAAGACGTTTTGCTGTCGCTCAACCATGTTCCGTTCACGCACGGCGGCGTGGTGGGTTTTCAGGTGGAAAACTGCCTGGCGGCCGTGGCGGCCGCTTGGAATCTGGGGATCTCGCTCGAACGAATTCGCGTCGGATTGCAGAGCTTTACAGCCGATTCGCAGCAAGCGCCCGGACGTTTCAATTTGCTTCAAGCGGCCGGAGCAACGGTGATCGTCGACTACGGGCATAACACCTCGGCCTTGGCCGCATTGGTTTCCGCGATTGATCGATTGCCGCACGACCGGCGTTCGATTGTTTATACCGTCGCCGGCGATCGCCGCGACATCGATATCACTCAACAAGGAGAAATTCTCGGCCACACATTCGATGAAGTGATCGTGTACGAAGATCAATGCACGCGCGGCCGCAAAGACGGCGACGTCATCCGGCTGTTGCGTGAAGGATTGGCCAAGGGAACCCGCGTGACTTGCGTCCAAGAGACGCGCGGCGAACTGAAAGCCATTGAACTTGGTTTACAAAATTTGCGTCCAGGCGATCTGGTTTTGGTTCAGGCCGATTCGGTCTATCAAACCGTCGCATTTGTCAATAACTACCTGCGTCTAAATTTCCCACCGCGAGAAGGCAACATGTCAGTCGAAGTTTCCAATGAGATGATCGAAGTTCGTGAAGGCCCTTGGGGCCGTAGCGTTTATGCGGCTCGTTTGATCGAAAAAGGAGAATTCATTTTAGGCGGCTGGGGATTCCAAGTCCCGCAGCGCAGCCGACACTCGTTTCAAGTCGATCACGACACGCACATCGTCATCCGTACCCCCATCGAATTGATCAACCACTCCTGCGAACCCAACTGCGGTGTGCTGGTCAAGCGAGAAGAGCAAGTTCTGGAAATCCACGCCCTGCGCGACATTCAGCCAGGCGAAGAGTTGTTCTCGGATTACGCCATGTTTGAGTACCACATCCAGTTCTTGGGCGATTGCCTGTGTGGCTCGGCTCATTGCCGCGGCCAAATCACCGGCTTCAAGGATTTGCCCAACGACGTTCGCGATGCGTACGGCCCTTACATCGCCGAATACCTGGTTGAAATGGACGCCGCCGTCCGCGTCGGCTAAGTCCGGGTGTCGCGGCGGCAAAATGCCGCGTCAAAAAATGTCACGGACCGCGATAGAAACAACTTCTATCGCGGTCCGTTTTTCGTTGGCTGCCTGTGAAGTTCACTTTTCAAAGTCCAGTGAGTGTCGGCCGGTTGCTCTACTTGGCGGCCGGTTTTTTTCCGGCGGCCGCCAGCGCTTTGGGCGCGGGTAAACTGGCTTTGACTTTGTCCCAATCCGGATTCGGCTTGGCTTCGCTGAGCTTGAAGTTCCGAAAACTCACCGACTCGCCGCTAACCGTCAGACCGGCCAGATGCTCGTTTTTGAACGAGTCGTGACTGCCCCAGCCGGTCAAGTCATCGACTTTGCCGAGCATCGTATCGCCGACGATTTCCATTCGCACACGATGCCAGGCATCGGACTCAAAACTGGCCGGCAATCGCGTAAAGACAATTGCTTTGTCCGGCCCGTCGTGATCGCTGTCGTCTTTCTGAAAGCTGACTTGCTTGGGCGTGATCACGATTCGCGCCATGTGTCCTTTGACACCGTTGATTGACAGTGTCGTCTGCTTGGCACCGGCGAATTTGAATTCGTATTCCAACACGAAGTCGCCGAATTTGTTAGGCAACCGCGCCACGGCCGGATGCATGTCGTCCGCTTTTTCCGACGCGCGCCACACGCCAGACGCCAATTCCCATTTGCCCTTGGCCACTTTCCAGGGCTCGCCGACGGCCGCATCGAATTTGTTTTCGTAAATCGTTGTGCCACTCACGGCGAGTAGCGGTTTGTCTTCGGCCTGCGCCAAGAGCGGAGAAAATAACAGTAACAGCGGCGTGCAACACAAAAACTTGGTCATGGAAATTCTCGGTGGGTGATGGGCTCGGTTGGAAACGACGTGTCAAAGCACGTTGCACACATCATCGTAAATCAACCGGAACGCCCATTTCAAGTTGATTGTTTTTCATTCGCTCCGATTGGCCGCGACGCGCGGCTGACAAAAGCTCACGTTCGGCGGCGGCTGGTCGCTGTGAGTTTCCGTCCGAATCACAACGCAAGCGTGGCGGTTGGCAGTGCGGCTGCTAGCATCGCTTGGTTTTACCGCTGCAGATACGTCTTTACGCGTGGTGACGTTCTTGCTATTGTTTGGCCCGCAAAATGTCGCCCTTCCAACGAGTACGAGAAACGTCATGAAACGCATTGGCTTTGTGTTGGCTTTGGTTTTGGCCGGCTGGTCGGCTCGCGTGCAGGCGACCGACGATTTCCGCGTCGAAACCAAGATTTTTCCCGGTAAGGAAGCCAATCCAAGCAGCGAAATCACCACGCTGTTTCACTCCGGCAAGGTTTACGATTATCTCGGCAAGCCCGCGGTCGTCACCGTGTTTGACCCGCAGCACGACCGCGTGATTTTGCTCGATACGGCTCGTAAGATTCGGGCAGAAGTCAAATACGAAGAGCTGACGCAATTTGCCAGTAGCTTACGTGCGCGGGCCATCAAGGCCAGCGATCCGCTGCTCAAGTTCAGTGCTGAGCCGCACTTCGAGCAATCGCTCGATACCAAGTCCGGCGACATGGTTTTTTCTAGCACGTACATGACTTACCAAGTGGCCACGCAAAAATCGCCGCTGGAGACCGCCGCCAAGCAATATCGCGAATTCGCCGACGCCTCGGCGCGTTTGAACGCGCGCGTCAATCGCGGTTCCATGCCGCCATTTCCGCGCCTGGCCGTAAACGAAGTGCTGGTCAGTGCCGACCTGATTCCGCAATCGGTACAGCTCACCGAACTGCCCCGGCAACGCGTTACCGGCAGCACGCTCACCGTCCGCAGCGAGCATCAGGCTTTCTGGCGGTTGGTCGATTCGGATCGCCGCCGCATCGACGAGACGGCCAGTTCGCTCGTGACCTACACGCAAGTCAGCCTCGACGAATACCTCCGCCGCAGCGACGATCAGGCTAAGAAATAGGCTATGATCGATTGTTGAAACGCGGGCGGCGCTTTTCCGAGCGCCGCCGTCTGCTGGCCACGCGTCAACTGGCAATCACGATCATGTTGAGTGTCGGTTTCCGTGACGGTTGATCTAAAAAACGATGCGCCAATTGTGATGCGGCCGCCGCCGTGGGCGCCTCCGGTGGCCACCGCCACCGCAGCGCTATTGTGCAGTTGGTATTTCGAAGGCTGGCGGAACGCGCCAGGTTACTGGTTGCTCGCCGGCGCGGTGCTGATCCTGCTCGTCTGGCTGCTCTACCGAGCCCCGGTTCGATTTGTCGTCAGCCGGACACACGTGCAGCACCTTCGCGGCCAGCGAGTCGTGGCCACCTATGCGCTGGCGGATTTGGAGCGCGTGACCTTGGGCCGGCAAGCCACCGTTCGTTTCTCGCAGCACAGAACGGTTCGTCTCGGTCGATCTTGGACCAACTTTCAGCAAGCGATCACCGTCTTGCACATGGCCGAGGATCGCAAGCAAGTGGAAACGGACGAAGAGCCGCGCGCCACCGGCGCAACGCGCGCCGACGTTTCGCTGCGACACTTAACGTTTCCGCGCTGCTGCGTAAACTGTGAAGATTTGGATGAACTCACGTTGCCGCTGAAAGGCATCGGCGGCAGCTTTTTCTTACCGCAAATCGATTGGGTCGAAATTCCGCTTTGCTTGCCATGCCGGTTGCGTAGAAAACGGTTTGGTTTGCGGCTGGTCATGGTCTACTGCGGCCTCTGGATGGCGGCGACGTTCGTGCCGGTTGTCGTGCTGGTTATTCTGCCGACGTTCAACTGGTTGTTTTATTGCGTGGCGAGCGGCATGGTCGCGATTCAAATCGCGGCTGCGTATTTTGCGGCCTCCCAACTGAGCCGAAGGCTCGATTCGAAGTTGCTGGGAGTTCGCGTGCTCAGACTGAGCACGGATGCAAAGACGATTTCGCTCGAGTTCCGCGATCCCGAGATGGCGCAGCAAGTTCGCAGGCGCAGCAGCGAAGCCCAACATGCGGATCGGGACATCGCGCGACGGTTCTTGTCGAATTGAAGGATTGGCGATGATTATCGTAGGACGGGAGCATTCCGAACGGAACGCTTCGCGGCTCGCTTTTTTGCATTCTCGACACGCCCTATGCGTCTCGACTAAATTTAAAGCTTGTTTGTCGATTTCGCCCGTTGCGTGCAAGCCGATCTGGTTTGGCAGTTCATCCTCCCGCAGACTCTTAGACTTCTAAATTACTCCTTTGCATAACGGCAACAATCAGACTCAGCCGGATTCCGAGTTTGCATTCTCGTTGTATCAGCCACGTGGGCTGCTGATCGTTATCCCAGGAGCGGCGGCGTTCGCGTTCAGTTGTTGGTCGGATGGAAAATGGCCTTGGGAGAACGGTTGGGCCTACAGCTTGGCGATGGCCTTCGGTCCGGTTGCATTGCTGCTAATTCTTTATCAAGCGCCAATTCGTTACGTCGTCACTCGACGACGCATAGAGTATTACTGGTTTGGACGATTGCGAGAAATTTTCGATTTGACCGATTTGGAAGACTGCTGGGGAACACGGCCGACGGTGCTGCAGTTCGCGGACGGTCGACGAATTCGTTTCTTTGACATTTGGATCGGCTACCAACCGGCAATGAGCTATCTGAATTCCGTCTTGGACGCTGGTCGGGCGGCAATGCGCGGTTCGCCCGTTGAAATGCCAGGCCACGCGGCGCGTATCGACAACAACTGGCTGGCTGTTGCTGGACTGGCGGTCAAAGTGGCCGATGCGGGCTGCCTGGAGCTCCCACGACCGCACGTGACATTTCCGGAGCAATGCGTACACTGCGGCCGGCAAGCGATCGAGGCTTACTCGCTGACCGTTTGGCGCGGCCTGGATTTAATACTTTGGTCCTACGGAAGGTCTGCCTGTCTGACCGCGCCCGTTTGCGGACGTTGCGGAATTCAACGCAAACGGATTGGCTATTTGATCACGTTTTTGTATTTGGCATTTTGGCTCGCGATCACCTGGGTTAGCTTAAAGCAGTTGCCACGTTATTCCAAGCAGCATTTTGGAATGGATTTTTCGTGGATCGCGATTGGTCCGCTTTTGGGGGCAATCTACTACTGGCGAAATCATCTCGGTGCGCGTCTCGACCGTCAACTGCTGGGCGTTGGCGTTCGGCAATTGAGCGAGGACGGTACGAAAGTCACGCTCAACTTTTCCGACCCCAAATTGGCCCAAGTCGTGTGCGAACTCAGTGCGCTGATGCAACAAGCCCGCGCCGAAATGGCGCAGCAGACTTCGCCGGACAGCGACCAGCAACCCTGACAGTGATACCTAGCGAATGCGATCTTGCCGGCGAGTTATTCGTTTGCCCAAATCGATCGACCGCAGCGTGGTCGCCTCGACTTCCGCGCACCCGAGATGGCGCGGCAGGTACGCAGGCGCAGCAGCGAAGCCCAACATGCGGATCGGGACATCGCGCGACGGTTCTTGTCGAATTGAAGAATTGGCGGCGCTTACCACTCGCTTGTCGCGTGGCGGCCGTTGAGAAGTATGCGGCCATGAGCAAATGTTGGGCAAGAGCGAGGCGGCAGTTGAGGGCCGAAAGGTAATACGAGCTTGAGACGTTTTAGTAAACGATGGTAAAAACAGGTAGTGAACTTGAGAAGCGCGATGGCTATCCTTCTACATTTGTTGAAACGCGATTTGCACTCGACCTCCAAATCAACCACGCCGAAAACGCGGCAGCGCCGACGATCAGCGGCCACGGAGTTTTCACTCGTTTTGCTCCGACAAGCATGACAGTACCCCGAATGCAAAAATCGGACAGGACGACAACGCGAATTTGCTCGATGCCGACGTTGGGTTCAATCAAGATTGGCTGGGAAACATAGTTTGAAAAAGCCGCTGCGGGCCTCAAATCATCAAGCCCGATGTTCACCATGGGCTCTGGGCGATGATTGATCGCCGCAAAAAGCTTCGAATCGATATCCTTGGGTTCGAGCCAATTACCTGACACTTCCGGCTTCGAGCACAACAGAAGCGGGTTCGCCAACTCGTGTCCTCGCCTAATGAAATTCCAGTTCGAGTTTTCTTGAGACTCCCAAACGGAGTTCTCTAAAGCGAGCGCGAAATAACAGCACTGTCCGCCGGTTGTCGCGTTCGGCGATCGATATTCGGCGGGCATCTTGCTCAGTAATGTTTGGTTATGCGGGCTGTCCCGAGGTTCATTGAAGTGATAGCTCTCATAAAGTTGTTTGTAACCAAGTTGTGGCAACAGAAGAACCCGCCAGCTCACCAAGCACTCGTTGGGCTCCCGTCGCCCGACCGACGGCGGAAACCGATAATGATGGCTGAAATATTCATAGAGCGCGACAGTCAGTCGATTGAGATTGACGAAGTCTTGCTTGAAAGCTTTGTTGCCCAATGCGTCCACGCCGGGACGATCGTGCAGGAGGCCGATGTCTTCCGCGGGAAACAAGATGATGGCCATCCATGCGGCAGTCACAAAGACAAGTAGGCTTTCTGGCACTCGCAAGCCAGACAGCACGGCGAGGAATGCGGCGCAGGCTGCGGCCACAAAGTAGAATACTGTGGCGGGGATGCCAATCTGCAGCGAAAGTGCCACAAACCACGCGATCGAGGCCATGCCGGCGAAACTCTCTTTGATCGTCCATTGGAATCGCCTTCCTGCCGAAGATCGTTGGGAATGGGTGCGGAGCCACCGGCACAGCAGGATGAGCAATCCGACGACGGCAAACCAAGCACATGCCGGCAGCAGAAAGACATTCATTCTCATCGCACAGGTGAATTCGGTTGGTGATTCAAGGTCATCTGCCAAGCTTTCAGAGTTAGAAGGGCCGCACCCGGGCTATGCGACCGATCAGATCGCCTCCTTCCATCAGCGATATTCAATTTACCAATTGTTCGGTGCGGGTGAAGCGAATTATTCTGCACAATTCATTGCAAGACTTTCACGCAGCCAGCGAGCAAATCGCGTTTGTGGCGAGAAGTTCGCGTCTTCGCCCTTGAGGCACGAAGATGCTGCTATCGTTGCGCGTGAGATGATCTTCGTGAACTGAAGCGGCTGCAAAGGACATTTGCGAATGGCATTAGGCGAGCCGTAACGTCTGGCCCCGGCACGTTGAATTGCCACTCGAATGAGACGCTGCCACTCACTGGCCCAGTTCGATCGATCGCAGCGTGGCCGCTTCGACAGCGGCGATCAATGCGCCGCGCAGACCGGCCGTTTCGAGCGCCTGCAAGCCGGCGATGGTGGTGCCGCCCGGACTGGCCACGCGATCTTTGAGCACGGCCGGATGGTCGCCGGTGGTCAGCACCATTTCGGCGGCGCCCTTGAGCGTTTGCGCCGCGAGCGCCAGTGCGATTGCTCGCGGCAAGCCCATCCGCACGCCGCCGTCGGCCAGGGCTTCGATCATCACAAAGGCAAACGCCGGCCCCGAGCCCGATAAACCGGTGACCGCATCCAGCAGTTTTTCGTCCAGCGGAAACGCTTTGCCGACGGCGTTGAGTAGTTGCGCCACGAGTTGGGCATCGGCGGCGGTGGTCCGTGGTCCCAGGCAGTAGCCGCTGGCGCTTTGGCCCACCAGGCAGGGCGTGTTGGGCATCACGCGGACCAGGCGGCAACGTTCACCGAGCGCCGCCGACATCGTCGCCAACCGCACGCCGGCGGCAATCGAAATCACCAGTAGGTCGTCACTGGCGTGCTGTTTGACATCGGCCAACACCTGCGGCATTTGGTGCGGTTTGACGGCTAAAAATAGAATTTGGGCCTGCGCGATGACTGCTGCATTTTCGCCCCGCTGCGCGCCGGGCACGCTGCTGCAAAACGCATCGAGCGCGGCTGGCGCAACATCGCTGGCCTGAATGTTTTTGCCTGACACCAGCCCGGCGGCAACGAAGCCTCGCGACAGCGCCGTGGCCATTTGACCCGCGCCGAAGAAACCAATTCTTTGAGAAAGCATAATCACCACGGAGTAAAAATTATCGCTCGATCTGGCGCGTCAATGCTACGTGAAAGACGGCCGCAATGCAAAAGCCGGCTGCGAATTCGCAACCGTAGAAATTCTGCGCGCCGGTGATAACGCCGGCACGTCAACCGAACCGCACGTGGTTGACCCAGGCCGGCGGCACGTTGGGCCAAACCCAGTCTCGCTCGGCTTGGCCAGCCGCGTACAGCGCATCCAGCGCGTGCTGAATGCCGGTCAATCGCTGGCGTTCGTGACGTCCGCTAATCACCCGCTTGACGGGCCGCACGGCGATGTATTCGAAGAACGAAAGCACGCCGCCCGTCGCGAGCAGCCGGCGATACACGCTGAGAATCTGCTCGACGTTTTCGACCGAAAAGTTATTCAGCGGCAGCCCGGAGATGATGCGATCGAAGCGCGGCTCGGCCGGCATTTCTTCCAACCTGCCCTGCACGATCCGGCAGCGATCGGCCACGGCCATAAACGCCGGCTCGCTGGCAAAACGTTGCCGCAGATGCGCCACAAACGCATCGTTCAGTTCAATGAGCGTCAGCCGATCGTGGGGGCCCAGGCATTGCACTAATCGCCGCGTCACCGCGCCGGTGCCGGGGCCAACTTCCAGAATTTGCCTTGGCGTGGCGCTGGCTAAATCTGGCGAGCATTGCGCGTGCCGACACAGCGCGCGGGCCAGCATCCGCCCGCTGGGCAGCACGGCGCCCGTCGAATGGAAGTTGCGAAAATACTGTTTGAGAAAAACCAGGCTTTCCATGCTTGCTCGTTCAGCGCGACGGATCGGACAACCGGAGCGAACGGTTCGCCGGCGGGACGCTGATTCTAGCATGCCAGGGAGGCAACGACTGCGCTTAAAGAGCACCAAGCGGGACGCTGCCCGCTTATTGCACGGGCAGAAATTTGGTTGGCTTTTCTTTGACGATTGGCCGTGGCAGACCGCGGCTGGTGAGTTCGGCGCGGAGCATTACGTCGCCCGGCTTTTGCACCAGCACCGGAATTTCGTATTTGAAGGTTTCGCCCGCTTTGAGTTCGGCAATATCGGCAAAGCGGATCGTTTGCCCGCGCGGGGCTTCGGCCAAGTCGCCTTTGATTTGATTTAAGATCGTGGCTTCGCTTGGCACGGTGACGGATAGCGAAACCTGGCGGTCCGGCGTGCGGCCTTTGTTGACCACAGTCAGATAATAAACGGTCTCACGACCGACGAGCACCGGGTTATCACGTTCGGCAATCGACAGCGTCACCTGGCTGGGACCAACCGGGGCGACCGGTGGCGGCGCTGCGCCGCTTGTTCCATCACCCACCAGCGTCACGCAACTGGTCAGCCGCTTTTGCTCCAAGCCCAGCACGTCCACGGTGGTGAGCGTGCAGAGCCGGTTCACGGCCGCAGTGGCTTCGCATCTGACTTGCCGCTTTTTTGTTTCGCCGGGCTGCAGATCTTCGATGATCCAATGCAGTTCGCCGGGCGTTTTAAAATCGCAATCTTCGGTGGCCTCGCGGGGCGGAAAACGCAGATCGTAGTGGTCGGCCAATTGCAGTTTGGGAATCGGCCGCCCAGTGTTGTTGCTGACTTCGATGATGTAAACCGCTGTATCGCCGACTTTGACCTCCAGCGGCCCGGTCTTCTTAAGCGCGATGGTGGGCGGCCCGACGCTGGCCGTATCGGCCACGCGGATGGTGGCCGTCTTGTTGACGCGGATGCCGCCGTCGCCGGTGACTTCCAGCGCGTGCGAAAGTTCGCCTTGCTTGAGCACGCGGAATTTGAGCACGATCGATTTGGTTTGATTCGGATCGAGCGAGCCGAATTTGTCGTTGCTAATCTTGCCCTTGGAGTCTGGCACGTCCGACTCCAGGCCATCGTCGTACGAATCCGTAATCACCAGATTGTTTGCGGGCGATTGTCCACGATTGGTGATTGAGACGTTGAATTTGGCTTCGCCGCCAACCGTAACATTGGTGGGCGAAGTGATGTTAATGTCCAGCAGCGGCCCGCGAACCAGCAGCGACCGCGAGTGCGTAGCCAGCCGGCCGTCGCCGCTGAGCAGTTCGGCCTTGGCCACCATGGTGCTGGTGACGCCCGGCTGATTGACGTTGAGCGTGGTTTTGAACACGCGTTTTTCTTGCGGGCCAAGCTGGCCTAAATCCCAACTGAGTTTGCCAGCTTCGGCCTGCGATTGCGGCTGCGTGTCGGCCACCGTGGCGCCGGACGGAATGTTAAACGTCAGCGTGACGCGGTCGATCGGTTTGTCGGCATTATTTTCGACATCCAAAACATATTCGGCCTGCGTGCCTGCCGCCGCCTGATCCGGACCGCGAACGAACACTGTCAGCCCGCCGTTGGACGTGGGCAAAGTTTGCGCCGCTGGTTGGCCGAGCGTGCCCGGCGGCGGTCCGCCCGGCGTGAGTGGCTGCGCGGAATTTTGCGGATTGATGGGTTGCGCCGTGGCAGCCGTGCTGCCGGTGGTGGGCACGGGACTGGGCGTGCCCCAGACGACGTGCGCGACGCTGGTGCCGATCATCAATTCTTCGGCCCCCACGACTTCTCGCCGCGCAGGTTCGAACACGCTGATTTTGATGTCCGAAGTGCCGTCTTTTGCAGGCGAATTCAATTCCAGCGCCGCCAAGCCTTGTTCGTCGGACTTGACGTCGGCCGACTTTGCCGCGCCGGGGCCAAAACCGCACTCGGGTCCGCCAACCAGTTCGTATCGCACGCGCCAGCCGCCAATTGGTTGGGCGTTGGAGTGACGAAAGACCTTGGTCACCAGCGGCATTTTGGCGCCCAGCGCCGCGTGGGCGTCGGGCGGAGCCGTCCAATTGGCGTCGACCCAAAAAATGGTTCGCGTCACATTGTTGGCCGGGCCTTGGATATCGTGCAGCGACGCGCGAACCTGGCTGATGCCTTCGGTGGCCGAAGTAATTCCAATCCACAAACTGCCGGGCGGCATCGTCACCGCCGACGGGCCGACGCCCACCACGACGGGCTCTTTGAGCGTTTCGCCGTAGGCGTTGCGGGCATCGACCACCTTGACCGCCGAGCTGCTGAAGAACGAAGTTTTCACTGGCTGGTCGGCCAAGAACTGCCCCGCGCCGTTTTGTGCCAACTGAAAATCGATTCGCTGCCCCGGGAGTGGCTGGCCGGCCGATGTGGTCAACATGGCGGCCGTACGAACCTGGCTGCCAATCGAAACCACCACGGGGCGTGGATCGGTCCAAGTCAAACGCACTTCGGTTCGAGCGTTGGCCTGTCCGGCTGCCGGCGCAGGAGTGCCGTTGTTTGGGAACGGCGTGGGCGGCAAGCCGTTTTGCTGACTGCCCCCGCGCGGTTGCGGTGCCAAGCCGGGCTGGGTTGGAATAGGAGCCGGCTGTGTGAACGTGCCTTGCGCAATCGCCTGCGCCGTGGCGATTGCCAGAAAGCAGCCGATCAGCAGTGCCCAGCCTGTTTGCCGCATGTTCAACCCCACCTCAGTAATGACGCTTGGATTTACAGTGTATTTATAATCCGCCGAGGCTATTTGGGCCTAGTGCAGTCGCCCGTTGCTAGCAGTTGACCTGTTGCCAGCAATTCCTCGCCTGCCGCGTTGATCCCCAGGCGCGGCGGCGATTAAGATGGCGGCATGAACAACAACCATTTATCGCATCCGGTTTCTGATTTTCGTAGCGACACCGTCACGCGGCCCACACCAGAAATGCGGGCCGCCATGGCCGCCGCGCCGCTGGGTGACGACGTTTATGGCGAAGATCCCTCGGTCAACGCCTTGCAAGAGCGTATCGCGGCGCTGCTGGGCAAAGAGGCTGCCCTGTATGTGCCGTCCGGCACGATGTCCAATCAAATTGGCTTGCGCGTGCACTGTTCGCCCGGCGACGAATTCATCTGCGATGAAGGCTGCCACATCTTTAATTACGAGCAAGCCGCTTACGCGCAGCTCAGCGGGTTAGCAGCGCGAACCGTCGCTGGCCAAAATGGCGTGATCCAACCGCATCAGCTTGAGGGCCTGGTACGTCCGCCAAACGTGCATGCCGCCCGCACTCGGTTGCTCTGTTTGGAAAATACGCATAATCGTGGCGCGGGGCGGATTACGCCGCTGGAGACCTCGCACGACAATTGCGCCTGGGCGCGGCACAACGGTCTGGCCACGCACCTGGACGGCGCGCGGCTCTTCAACGCCGTGGTGGCGACAGGCGTTGCCGCTGATCGCTGGGCCCAGCCGTTCGACACCGTCAGCGTCTGTTTCAGCAAAGGCCTAGGCGCGCCGGTCGGCTCCGCGCTGACCGGGCCGCGCGAACTGATTGCCAAAGCGCTGCGCGCTCGTAAGCTGTTTGGCGGCGCCATGCGACAAGCGGGCGTAATTGCCGCCGCCGCGCTGTACGCGCTGGATCACCACATCGACCGGCTGGCCGAAGATCACCGGCATGCGCGGCAACTGGCCGCAGCAATTGAGCAGATCGACGGCCTGACACTCACGCCAACCGAAATCGATACGAACATCGTGATTTTCCACGTTGCCCCGGAACTCGCCAGCGCGGCCGAATTCGCCGCGCGGCTGACTGGCCAAGGCGTGCTGATGCTGGCCATCTCGCCGACGCAGATTCGCGCCGTAACGCACTTGGACGTGGACGATGCCGACGTCGCCCGGGCGATCGAGGCAATCTCGCTGGCCATCGACGCGGCGCCCACAACCTCGGCGCCGGTTGCTAGCGCGTCGTACTGAGCGGCGGCAAATGATCCAAAGGTAAGCAATTGCCTGTTTAGCGATACAGTCGCGGATAGCACCAAAAACTGTCCGCGCCTTTGGAGTCGCCCGTCGATTCGCAGGTGAGCTTGATGCGCTTGGCCTTGAGCGGAAAATCGACTTTGATGGTCACCGTGCCGGAAGGCGCGGTTTCCAGCAATCGCCGGTTGTCGACTTCGACGACGAACTTGACGTTCTTGCTAATCGGCGCGTAACCGGTGGCGCGGAATTCCTTGCAGCCGTCGGGAATATCGTAAACCAGTTCGGAACGCGCGTGCGCGTAGATGAAGTCGGAACAGGTGCGATCACCGTTGAAGCCCGGCGGCGTTTTCGCTTCTGCGCCGGGAGGAATCTTGTTTAGGCCCAACATGTTATTACGGGCCGTGGCTGAGACGGCGGTCAGCCGAGTGATCATCACGTAGCCGGTGCGGCCTTCGGACGATTTGTCGACCTCGGCGATTCGCTTTTCCGCCTTGGCTTTCGATAAGCCACTCAGACCATTCACGCAGATCCGATAGAGTTCGGCCGCGTGCTGCTGAATGCGATTTTTGGCGAGCGTATCGGTCTCGGCGTCGGCGCGATCCCACCAGGCATCGGCATTTTGAACTTGAATCTCGGTTTCCGCCGGATGCGCCAGATCGGCAGTCGCCAGCTTCTTGAGCGCCGCATCGTTACTGCGGGACAGCAGCGGCAGACCTCGATCCCAATCGCCCTGGGCAAAGCAATACCACCGACCGACATTGGTGATGGCGGCGGCGTTGGCGGGGTCGGCCTTGAGCGTTTCGATATCGGCTTTGATCGCATCGAACTGTTTGGCCAGCGAATCGATTTCCTTGGCGCGGGTCTGCACTTTTTGCGTGATTTCTTTGTCGGCCGCTTTGCGCGCTGCCTTGGTGGCCAGCACCATGATCCGGCTGGCCATGCGATAATCGCTGGCAGTCACCGCGCTATCGACGCCGCGGAGCAGCGGGTCGATGGCGTTGACGGCATTCTGGCTGTTGAATGGCTCGGTGCGAATTTCCAGGAACGTGGCGTTGCTGTCCCAAGCGTTAATTGCGAATTCTTCATCCAACTTGCCGATTGTTTCCATCACGGCAATCCAATCGCCAATGTGGGCTGCCATATCGGCCGCCATCCACAGCGCCGTGAAGCGGCTCGTGGGATCGTCGCGCGTTTCCAGGCCTTTTTCGAAAATCTTTTTCGCCAAGGCAAATCGCTCTTCGGGCTTTCTCGCTTTGGCAAATTCGTCTTTGAATAATTCGCGAATCATGCCTTGCGCTTCTTCCTGCGCCTGCTTGCTAGGCACCGGCTTCTTGTCAGGCGCGGCGGGCTTGATCGGGTCCGGCATTTTTGGCGGGTTGTTCGTGGCTACGTCGATGGGATTTTTCACCGGCGGTATGTTCTCAACCAGCGGCGGCGATGCGTCGGGATTTTGATCCGGCGAGGCTGCGTTCGGCAGCGCGGCAAGCTCCGCGATTGGACCACTGGCCGGCAACAATTTCATTGCATCAATCTGAATCGAGCAGCCGAGCGTGCCGAGCGCAAAGCTCTTGCCCGGCGTACGCCATGAGCCAAGCGTATCGAGCCGATTCAGATCGCCGACGTAGTACATTCGCAGCCGACCGTTGATGATCAGTCCAATGGCATCTTTGCGAACCTTGGCCACGATCACAAACGGCTGATTGGTAGGCAGCATCAAGTCGGACACATTGGAGTGTCCGTCTTTGGGCAGCGTGCCGACGTGCCCAAACCAACTGCGCGTGCCGGAGGTGATATCGAGCGCAACGGTCACGGTTTTTGCGGCGGTGGGCAGGTTGATTGCCACTTCGCCCAGGTTTTGCCGCCGCGCGCCGCGAATGGTCAAGTCGTACTCTTGCGGCGCCGCTCTGTAAGGCAAATCCACGCGACTGGCATTGCGGGCGGCCGACGTCAATTGCTCGCCAGCGCGCCCCCACGATTCGTTTCCGGGCGTGCTTTTCATCAGATCGACTGTCGCCAACAAATTCACCGAGGGATCGATGTTCGCTGCGGGCAGCGCTTCCGGCTGCTTTTCAGGCAACAAGTCTTTTCTTTGCAGCGGCTTACTAACGATCGGAGATTTGACCGGTTCATCGACTTTCTTAGCCGGCTCCTTGGGGTCGACGTGCGCCTCGCGGACATCGGTTTCTTGCAACCGGTTGCCGATGCGATCTTTCAGAAAGAAGTACACGCCCAGCAGCGTGGCGGCCACTGTGCAGACCACCACCATGTACAACGTGGCGACATTCATGCCGTCTTTTGGCGGCTTAGCGGTCGTTTTTTTCCCGCCACCGCGATTCGCACCGCGTTGAATGCCGCTGGTCGAGGCCGCGTTGGCCGCGCCGATCCGATCGCCGCCGCCGGTGAAATCAAACGGGTCGGCTTCCTCCAGTTGAGCCAGCGGTGCATTCGCGTCAATTGCGTGCGCTTGGGACGAAGTTACCGGACTGCTCGGCACAGCGGCCTGCGACGGCGCGGCGCGCGGCGCGGCCGCAAATTGCGGGGGCGCCATCAGCGGCGCGGCAGGCGGAAGCTGGCTGCTCGGTTGCGCCGGCGGCGGCAAACGCGATTGCAGCAGTTGGTCGTAACTGGCCTTGGCCGCCGGTTGCAGCAAGCTGAGTTTGGCGGTGGAAATTTCGCTCAGAATCTTGCGGGCCAGCGTCTCGTAAGGTCCGGCGACAAATTGCTTGAGGTGCGCCACACGTCGATCCACCGCGTTGGCAATCACTTCCGCATCCGATTCAAAGATGGAAACGCCGAGCAAGCGATAATGATTGGCCGGCTGTTCGTCGCGCGGAATCCCCAGCCATTTGTGATACGGATCGAATTCGCTCGTCATTGCGCTCGCCTCGGGGAGAAGTACCAGACCGCTAAACCAACCATCACCCTGGATGCAAATGACCGAAAAGACAACAGGCGCGAAATGACCCTGGCCGATCGTCGGGCATGTTCTTGCGAACCCGCCCGCTAGCCAGCCCCGGGCAAACATTGATTTCGCGTCCGCTACGCACGATTATGAGCGATTCGGCCCGAAATCTCAAACGGACCGCCAATTTTCCGCAGTCGCTACCTACGGGCCGGTGGCGCACGTTGCGCGAGTGAAATGGCCAGATCCGCGCGGACTGGCCGAATGAATGCACGTTAAGGCGACCGAGCCGGCACCGGATGCGCAGCAACGTAATCGCCGTTGCGAATTCGAAATGCCGGCGCGCCGGTCAGGTCTAGCGTCCGCTCGACGCTGACAAACAGCGTGATCTGCATGGTCTTTTGCTCGCGCTGAAATTGCACCTCGTACTGGCACAATACCACATCCGCCCGACCTTCCGAGTCTTGGGTGATGGCATGGCGCGATGTCACGCGGATCGAATCGCGGGCGTCCATCAAGGTTTTGATGTCCGGCCGCGACAGATATTCGTCGTATTGCCGCTGCGTTTCCGCGTCGACATGCAGGTAGTGAGCCAGGCTGGCATCCAGCGGTTGTCGCTGACTGTACGCCTGCGTCACCATGTAAGCTTTTTCAGGCTCACCGTGGGAAATAAACGCCAGCCATTCGTCAGCGGCCTGTATGGCCCGCGATTCCAGCCAGTAATTTCGCGAAAGGATCCGCGCCGGACCGCTGACGCCAAAGATCAAACCCAGCGCCAGCCCACCCAACGCCAAGTTGCGGCCTAACAACCGCGGGGCATGAACTCGAATCGAACGCAAGGCCAAGGCGCCGCTAATGACGGCCGCTAACGGCAGAATCCAGAGGATGGGCGTGAGCGACGCCAGCCCGGATAGTAGCCCAAAAATCAGCGAAACGATCGCCCATGGCGTGAGCGTGCGGTACGACTCCAGATCGTCGTGCTCGGACGCTTCCCGATCTTGCAATTCACCGCCGACCATAATCAGCTCCAACGAAACCAGCGCAGCGCCAAAGAGAAGGAAACGATCGCCCAGACGGCCATGATGGCCAGTTGCGGCCAGATGACCACGATGTTGCTGCCATCGAGCATCACTGCCCGCAGGCCATCGATCAAGGGGGTCAGCGGCAACAATTTCAAAACAGGTTGAATGGCCTCGGGAAATCGCGCCGAACTGAAGAAAATTCCCGACAAAATCCACATCGGCAGCATCACCAAATTCATCAACCCGGAAACGGCTTCGATGGTTTTGGCGCGGCTCGCCACCAGCAAACCAATGCCGGCGAACATCACTCCGCCCAGCAAGATTAGCAGCATCACCAGCAGCGGATTGCCATGAATGGTGACATTGAACGCCAGCCAACTAAACAGCAAGATGATCAGCAGTTCCGGCACCATGAACAGCAACCGGCTGGCCATTATGCCGGCCAGGAAGTCGCGTTTTTTCATGGGCGTGGCCAAAAAGCGTTTAAGCAGCTTGCGAATTCGCATATCCACGGTCACAAATCCTACGCCCCACAAGCCACCGCTCATCAAGCTCATTCCGAGCAGGCCGGGAATCAGAAAATCGATGTAGCGCCCGCCCGGTTCGGACATCGCCTGATCGCGCGTGGCCACGGGATCGCGCCGCCCGCCGGCGCGCTGCAGAGCGTCGTCTACGGCATTGCGGGCCAGCACGCTCTCGGGACGCGTACGATCGTACTGGAATCCGATGGCTGGTGTGATCTCCGTGGAACCGCCGTCGAAAGCTTGCGGCGCGGACGCGGCGGGAATCACAACCAGATCGGTTTTTCCGGTGCGTAGACGCATTTCGCAGATCGATTTTTCAAAAACCCGCGCGCTGAATTGTCCCGCGCGCACCGCGTTGGCGGACAGATCGTCGGCGGTGCTGGCGGCCGTCGGGCCATCCACGATATCCACGTGGATTTTTTCGATGGGCTTATTCTGAAACGCGATGCCCAGCGCCACGGTCATCAAGATCGGAAAACCGTACGACCAAAAGAGGGCCTCGGGCTCACGGTAGAATTCGCGAACCCGCGCCAGCACGATTTGCCGCAACGGCGAACCGCCCGTAGAGTTGTCGGCCGCAAGCCGGTTCGGTTTGTCGTCGGGCGGTTGCATGCAATTGCCAGTGCAGGATCTGTGAAGCGTCGGCAATGTGATTATGAAACGACCGAGCGTGCAAGGGAATTGCAAATCGCCTGGCCGTTGGGCTCATCGGTCCTTGCGCACGCCCGGATGGACGTCTTGGAACGCGCCCCGCCGCGCGGTTATGCTAAACTGACAAGGCCGTTGGGCGCCGCCCGCAATCCTTACATCAACATCACATTTGCCTTGCCCAGACGATGACACAGCATTCCGGAAGCACGCGATTTTTCTCTGGTCGCCCAACGCTTTTATTAGCAATTGTGCTGTTCGCCACGATTTCGTCAGCCATGGCGGCCGCGCCCACCGCTGCGGCACCCAAGCTCACGGCCGAGCAAGCCCAGCAAATGCAAAAACTGCTGCGTGAATATCGCATTCCCAAAGCCACGGCCGAAGACAAAGACAAGATCGTCGATCAGTTGTTTGAAATCGGCCCGATTGCGGTGCAGAGTTTTTCGGCCCAAATCGAAAAGCAAGTCCGCCCGCAACTGGAGCATTATCGCGAGCGCTTCTTCAAACAGGCGCAGGCGCTGGCGGGCGGCAAGACCAAGGCCAACACGCAAGTGCAAGAAATTCTCAAGCTCCGCGCGGCGGTACTGGCGCTCAAAGAAAAGAGCGACTTGAGTAAAGAAGAGATCGTCAAGACAGGCGACCCGGCCATCAAGCGGCTCTCCGAAATTCTGGTTGTTGATCGTCAAGCCGTGCTAGACGCCGGGGCCGATCTGCAAAAAGAACGCGTTAAACTGGCTGAAGCGGCCAAAATCTGGCAGCGCTGCATGGCGTTTGCCAACGATCAATTGCCTGAAGATCAACGGCCCAAAGATCCGCCCAGCTTCGACAATTACCTGCAAGGCGAAGAAGAACTGGCCGCGCGGTTGGCCATGCCCATCGATCAATCAGCCCGAGCGGTGCTAGCCGCCAACGAGAAAATCGCCGTCAAAATGGATGCTGAAGAAGCCAAAGGCATGCTCGCCTGCAACCTGACCCGCATTCTGTTGGGACTCAATCCTTGCGCCATCGATCTTAAACTTTGCGATGCCGGTCGCGATCATTCGCACGACATGGAAACGCTCAAGTTTTTCGCCCACGAGTCGCCCGTCGAAGGCAAGAAAACGCCCTGGGACCGCGCCAAGCGGATGGGCACTTCGGCCAGCGCGGAAAACATCTTTGCCGGCATCAGCAGCGGACAGAAAGCCAGCGATGGCTGGTTCCACAGCCCCGGCCATCACAAAAACATGCTGGCCGAACACGCGCGGATTGGCATCGGCCGCAGCGGCGCGTACTTCACGGAGATGTTTGGCAACTAACCGCGGCCGCTACTCGGCAGCGACCGGGTTGCGCAGCACGCCCAGCCCGGCAATTTCCACTTCGGCCGTATCGCCAGCTTTCATGAACACCGGCGGCTTGCGCGCGGCGCCCACGCCCGATGGCGTGCCGGTGAAGATTACGTCGCCCGGCTTGAGCGTGCAGACTTGCGAGACGTAGGCCACCAGTTCGGCCACCGGAAAAATCAATTGCGCGGTGCTCGAGTCTTGCATCGTTTGGCCATTCAGCCGAAATTGAATTCGCAAATTGCTCACATCGCCCGCTTCGTCGGCGGTGACCAACTCCGGGCCGAACGGTGCAAAGCCATCGAACGATTTGCCCAGCAGCCACTGGCCGCCCGGTTTGCGAATTTGCCAATCGCGGGCAGAAACGTCATGCCCACAGCAGTATCCGGCCACATACTCCAGCGCCTGTTCGCGGGCGATGTGCCGGCCTTCGCGACCGATCACCGCCACCAGTTCGGCTTCGAAATCGACTTCTTGGCTGACGCGCGGCAGCACGATCGGCTGGCCGGCGGCGGAAACCGCGGTCGGAAACTTATTAAACATTACCGGCTCGGCCGGCTTTTCTTTGCCAGTTTCTTTGGCATGGTCCGCGTAGTTCAGCCCAATGCAAATCACCTTTTCGGGATCGGGCACCGGTGCCAGCAATGTCCAACCGCTGGCCGGCAGCGGCTCGGTGGCGCGCTGCAGCGCGGCCGCCACGCGCGCCAGACCTGAAGCGCCAAGCGCCAAGAGCGCCTTCATCGATGTCGGCAAGCCCGCATCCGCGCGCTGCAAATCGTAGTACGAACCGCCACGCCCGGCGGCAATTCGCGGCCCGGTGGCCGATTGGTAGGAGATTAGTCGCATGATGGTTCAACCTGTTGCAAGGAATTCGAATTGGGCAATATAGCAAACGCGGCCGTCGAGCCAACGTCGCCAGGTTGCGTCTGATTGCCGGCTTTGCGGTTCGGCACGTCATTGCTCGGCCGGATCTCACGGGGCAGATTGGCCAGCGGATTCGCTTGCCGTTCGCTGCCTAAGCAACTCTTTAACAGCGGCCAGCTTCGGATCAGCCAGACTCCGCAATCGCGTCACGCCGAAGTTCAGTAGGGGGTTGGCAATTCCAAGCGTGCTGACCACGGGTTCTGCGCCGTTGGGATTCCGGATTACGATAATTGCCAGCGCTCCCGCACTGGGCAAACTGAGATCATCGCGGGGCGCGGCGTAGACATCTTCCTCGACCGGAAAGTGGCAATTGCCCGTTCCCGCAGCCGAACAACTGCCGGCGAGCGTTTCTAGCGGCGTAAATTCCAGAACCGAGCCGCGGCGAGCAGAATTGATTGCGGATTTGGTGATGCGTCCGACAACGATCCAATACTCGGCCTGCCGTTCTCGAAACAAACCTCCCAGAAGCAGAAATTGTTGTTCGGTACCTGCGTAGGTGTTGGAGTTGGTATAAACTAACTTCAGAAAATTAAACTGTAGCTCGCTATTTTCGTCGCGCAGTCGCTCCAATGTTTCATTCGACATGTTCACGTTTGGTGTTTCAATGGTTCGAAGATTCTTGAACTGGCGCAACACGTCGAACGAGGTGTCGGTCAGGGCGTTGCTCGAAATGTTCAAATCAACAAACGGTACGAGCTTGCTCTGCAGAGCGGCCAACTCATCGTCGCGTAAATCCTCGATTTCCAACCAGAGGTAGTACGCTTCGGGAAATTGATCCAAGACCCTGATCGCGTCGCGCGATTTTACCGTCAACGATTTCACTGGCAGGAAGAATTCGCTTCCACTCTTCTGCTGCAGCCAAACCGGCGTCCACGCGTAACGGCCTAGTCGCTCGTTGTCGAAAATGACTCGTCCGCCGCCGCGTCTGATTTCTGCAATCGCCCCCAGTCTTTGCTGCACCACGAACCTGCCGTAACCGAGCATGCAGCAAATGATGGTCATGCCCATCAGCAGCAAGCGCAGCGAAAACTGCGGCCGCCGGAGCAGAGACTTCAAGCTACGACTTGCCAAGTGCGCCACCGATGCCCAGAGTTGTTTTCAACTCGGCTATTTTAATCCACATTTCGTTTCCGCTACAATCGGAGCCTAATCATTAAAGCAAGCGTCTGATTCGCTTCCTGCTGATTTGTCCGTTCATGAAATTTCTCGCGCCGCGCGCGGTTCTTGGCTTGGCAGTGGTGGCGCTGCTGATTGGCGGCGTTGCGATGGTTGCTCGGCGCGGCAATGCAGCGGACGAAGTGAAGCCCGCGGACGCGGTTTCGAAATCCAACCCGCCGCAAGCCGGTCGCAAACCGTGGACGACGTCGACCATTACCGGTTCGCCGGAAGCGCCGCCGCCGTAAATCACAGAGCAGGTATTTCGCAAATTGCACTTCGATCATCCGCTTTGCCTGCGGCCGGCACACGATGGCGGCCGGCGGTGCGACCAACAACGGCCGATGGCCGCGAATCACGCGCCGCGAATCAACTGCTGCTGGATAGCGTCGAAGATGCCGGCCGCCACATCGGCCTTGCTGCCTTGCAGTCGCAAGATGATTTCGCCGTGGGCGTTAATGATTTCGATCTCGTTGGTCAGCGCGTTCATGGCCTGCACGCCATTGAGGACCATCAGGTCGCAGCATTTTTTTTCGAGCTTGGCCAGCGCGCGGAGTCGCGGGTCTTCGGTCTCCAGCGCAAAGCCCACCAGCCATTGATGCGTTTTACTGGCGCCCAGCGTGGCCACCACGTCGGGCGTTTCAATCAGATGCAATTCTAGCGGTTGCCCCGTTTTGGCGATCTTGCTGGCCAGCACCCGCTGCGGCCGATAATCGCACGGCGCCGCCACGCCAATCAGGCCGTCGCAGTGGGCAAATTCCGCTTGGCTGGCGGCCAACATCTCTTCGGTGGAGATCACCGGAATGACCCGCGCCGAGGCAGGATATTGAATTTCGACCGGCCCGCTGACGATGGTCACCCGATGGCCGCGGTCGATGGCCGCTTGGGCCAACGCTTGGCCCATCCGCCCGCTCGAAGCGTTGGTCAAATACCGCACGGGGTCCAGATATTGCCGCGTGGGGCCGGAGGTGATCAGAATGTTTGCCATGCCGCCAGTGTAATTCGTGATTCGGACCGCCGGCATCCCGGCGCGAACTATTTTTGCGGATCGGCCGATTTGGCCCGCGCGCCGCCGTCCAGCGGAATCTCCTTTTGCGTGGCATCGTCGTCGCGGGCAAAGAACATCAAATGCTGCCAAGGCAACTTATCGAATTGCTCGACCAGTTTGAAACCGTTAGCCGGCCATTCCTTCATGATTTGCGCCTTGCTCATTTTATGTTCCAGCTTGATCGGCACATCGACGTCTTCCAGCCGGAATTCGACCAGCGCTACTCGTCCGCCGGCCCGCAAACTTTTGCGCATGGCGGCCAGCATCTGCTCGGGGTGCGAAAACTCGTGATAGACGTCGACGCACAAGATCAGATCAACGCCTTTCTCTGGCAAATGCGGATTCACGGCGCTGCCCAACAGCGTTTCGATATTGGCCAGCTTGGCCTGTTTGCCGCGCTCGGCGGTCATGTGCAGCATTTCTTGCTGAATGTCCACGCCCAGCACTTTGCCTTTTTCGCCGGTCAGTGCGGCCAGGCGGACGGTATAAAAACCGTTGCCGCAGCCCATATCGCAGATGACTTGCCCTGGCTTGATGGCCAACTGCTTGAGCATCGTCTCGCAATCTTCTTCGCGCTGGCGCGAATCGCGCGTCAACCAACTCGCGCCCGAGAAGTGCATGGTGGTGGCAATCTTGCGACCCTTGTAGCTTTCCGTAGCCGGCGGAATGACTTCCTCCTCAGTCTTATCCGGCGGCGCGCCGCGCGCGGCCGGCTGCGCGCCAATCGCCAACAACAGCAGTAGCCACGCGAATCCGGCGGAGGGGAGCAGGCAACGGAGCGTCATCGTCGACCTCAGTAAGCGAAAGTGTTTTCGAGTGGCCTAACCAACGACGCCCTGCGGAGATGAACTTCGCTGCGCCATCGGCGTGCGGCTCAATTGAAGAATACTCCTGCCGCGGGCCACGGTAAAGAGACGTCCGGACGATTGTCGCTGTCAGGCGGATGTGGGCACGAAAAAAAACGCCCGTTGCCGAGCTCTACGGGCAGAGCTCGACAACGAGGCGCTAGAAAACCTTGCTGAACGACAGTAGGTTAAGGCGCCACCACGCCGCCGCTGTTGGCATCGGCGATGAGAATCTGGCCAATCAGAACTTTACTGGTGCCAGACACGATGAACCGCACTTCGGTTCCGCCGAAGTGACGATCGAGTTCGGGCGCAACGATCTCGCCGCGACTGTTGCGGAACATGCCGTTGTCGATGCGAATGCCATCCAGACGAGTGATCACGTCGCCCGACCGGACTCCCAGGTTTTTCAAGGGCGAATCGCGATCAATGGATGTGATTCGCGCGCCCCAGCACAGCACGTACTGTCCCATTCGCGTGATCGACATTCGCTGGATCAGAAACGACGCGACCAGCGATTCCGCGCACATGCCGCCTCCGGTCACCATGGCCGCCGTCGTCGCTCCAGCCGGCGCGGCGTAGTCGATGGCCACCACCGGCTCGTGATCTTCGTTGACGACAGTCTTTTGATCCTTCGCCAGGGAACTCGCCGCCTGGAGTAACACATCAACCGATCGAACGCGCATTGGAGAAACGGAGTGCTACCCATCCCGGTGCGGAATTCGCAGCTCGCTCGCGATCAAATTTTATGCGTTGACTGCCCATTTACTTTCAGGGCATGACTCAATCAATTTCTGGAGCAGAGATTGTGGGACGAACCATTGGCCAGCGGCGCGCGATTGGGTGCAAAGGAATTGAGCGAGGGCAGATCCAGCCAGTGCTCCAGTCCCTCGACCACGCCGTCGGCAAACGCAGCGGTTGCCCGGTAAATATCGGGTCCAACCAGGCTTTTGACCTCGTCCGAGCCGTTGCCCACAATCACTGCGCGGAATCGTCGCAGCATGGCCAGGTCATCGGCCGAATCGCCGCAGACAATGACTTGCTGCCGTTTGTACTGCCAGGTCCAGGCCACGAATGCCGCCGCCGATCCTTTGTTGACGCCAGCCGGCAGCACGTCCAAGCAACCGTTGGAGTCGTGTACCAATTCGATTGCACCGCCAATGGCTTCCGCCACTTGACGCACGTGTTTCAATTCGACGCCTTCGCTCATGTGAAAGCTCAATTTATATTGCGATTGGTAATTGTTTGGCCGCAATTGCAGCCCGGTGATGTAGCTTAACGATTCACGAATTTCCTGCGGCTTCCACTTGGTGCCTAAGTCGTCGCGCCAGGCGCCTAGCCACGCGCCGGATTGATAGTGATGGATTTCCGTGCCGTGGCCACCGATTACGGCAATTGGCGCCGGCAGGCGAAAACGCTCGATCGATTCGGCGATCGATCCGAAGAACCGATCCGAGACATACACGATTCGTCCGCGCCGCGAGTTCTGCATCCACCAATTCTGGAAACGTTCCACAGCGGCGTCGTCGCCCAGCAGCGTATTGTCGAGATCCGTGATCAACAGAAATTCGTCCATGGAAGCATTTCGCAATTCTGATGATGGTCCTGTGGCGTTCTTAAAACGGCTCGCAACGCGCGAAACGCCATGATGGCCTGAACTAAGCAGGCCTGATATCTCTGCGCGTAATCGGTCTCGTAAAATCGCGGGTCATCGTAGCCCGGCCCGACCGTGCGAATCTTTGCTGGCGGCACGCGATAGTTCGGCCCGATCAAATCCTGCGCCTGATCGTCACTGGTGGCGACGACCATCTGGGCCTGAGCGCAAACTTCCTGTTCGTGATCCACCTGCACGTCGACGGACCCGTCGGTCAAGCGTCCGGAAATCGAGCCGGCAAAAAAGGGATTCTGTCGCGCAGCGCCTAGCGCATGCGGCGTAAAAACATGCGGCAGTTTCAGACGCGCAGCCAGCAACGAGCACGCGTAACCTGCGTCCCAGTAATGCGAGCTCACCAGCAAATATCGCAACTGCCGGCGGTTGGCGTACTTCACCACTTGATCGGACCAAGCACCCAGATGACGCCAGAGCACGTCCTTACCAATCAACCGCGGACCACCGCAGGGGAATCGCACGATTGTCACATTCAAAGCTAACGGTTCCAGTGTCGGCTGTCCGTCGAACTGGCGCGTCAGCACATCAACGACATACCCCATTGCACCCAATTGCCGGGCGAGATCGAGAATATAAGTGACCTGACGATCGGCGCCGTCGAACGAGGGACGCGGCCTCGCCGTGACATAACCATGTGTCGAAACCAACATCAGACGTGGGCGTTGGCGATTATACACAGCAAGAACCTCCAAGGATTCCGTTCGGAGTGGTCGTAAGCCAAATCAATACCGCGCGTACAGTAAGAAAGTCTCAAGAGCGCGAGCACGGCCAAGCGGATGTCACACTCACATGTGTGCGTGTGGCGACGACGTATCCGCTTAGCCGGCTCGCGCCGGAGACTGCAAGTTGACGAGTGTGTTCCCCGGTTGTTCACTCATCGGATGAACGGTAAGGCATCTGGCATGCCAATGGACTTCCGAAGAAGCCAAGTCGCTGCCCAAGTCCTGATCTGCAAGCCCGTTCGGAACGATTACTATTCATGAAATCGTGGGCAGCTTAATACGACTCCGCGACAACCTGTCCGATGCCAGCAGCGCCGCTACGACAAGCTGTCGCGGTTCAGTCGCAGCGCGACTCTTCGTTGACATTCCAGATCTTCAACTTCCGCTGCAAGGTGCGGGTGGAAATGCCCAGTTCCATAGCGGCGCGCGTCCGGTTACCGCCGTGACGCTCCAGAGCATCGAGAATCGTCTGCCGCTCGATCAATCCCAGATCGTAGGAACTTTCCGATGCGCTGCGATGCCCGGCGAGTTCCGCCAACAGTTCTAGCGGCAGATCATCGGCCCGCAGTTCGTCGTGGTCGGAAAGCACGACCATGCTTTCGATTGCGTTACGCAATTGACGGACATTGCCCGGCCACGTCAACTTCTCCAATGCCGCAATCAACTCCTCCGACAAATGCATCGACTTGCCAATCCGGCCCGCCAACTCTTGCAGTGCGTATTCCGCCAGCGGGCGAATGTCGGCCGGCCGCGACCGCAACGGCGGGATCAGCAACGTGACAACGTTGAGCCGGTAGTACAAATCCTCGCGAAAACGTTTATCGGCCACGAATTTGACCAACTCGCGGCTCGTGGCGGCAATCACCCGGGCTTCCATCTTCTGGTCGACGTTGCTGCCCAGCGCGGCGAGCACGCGCGTTTCCAACACGCGCAGCAACTTGGCTTGCGCCGGCAATGCCAGGTCGCCAATTTCGTCGATGAACAACGTGCCGTTAGCAGCGGCGATGAACCGACCGACGCGCTCATGTTCGGCGCCGGTGAACGCGCCGCGGACGTGACCAAAGAGTTCACTTTCGACCAACGTCTCTGGCAACGCCGCCATATTGACCGCGACAAACGGGCGATCGCGACGGTTGCTCGCCTAGTGAATGGCGTCGGCCAGGAGTTCTTTGCCCACACCGGATTCGCCGAGGATTAACACGGTCGCGGCGCTGGCCGCGGCGCGCTCGGCCATTCGAAACAACTCGTGCATCGATTCGGCCGCGGCTAACATGCGGCCAAACCGTTTGAGGCGTTTGCCGTTGGCGGGCAACGCCGTGGCTGTCGAAGCCGCGTCGGCCGACGCCGTAGCAGTTGCGGCGCGGGTCGCCAGCAGCGTGCGGATTGTCTCTAGTAGAGTCTCCGGATGAATGGGCTTGGTGAGAAAGTCGTCGGCGCCCAATTTCATGGCGCTGACGGCCGAATCGACATCGCCGAAGGCAGTGACCATCACAAACGGAGCGTCGGGCCATTTCTCTCGCCAGGCGCGCAGCACCTCGACGCCGCTCGCCTGGCCTAATCGCAGGTCGCAAATCACCAGGTCGACGTGATCGCCCAGCAGTTGCTCGGCATCGCGGCGACCGCGTGCGGTGAGCACCGCGTAGTTTTCGGTTTCCAGCAGGCTCGCCATAGCGCGACGCTCGGCGGCCTGATCCTCGACCACCAAGATGGTTGACTGCCGGGTCATGCCAAAGCCTCTTCCGCGCGTTCGCTCACCAGAAGTGGTAACAGGATGCGAAACTCTGCCCCGCCTTCGGCGCAAGTGTGGCAGGAGATCGTGCCGCCGCATTCTTCAGCATAGTTGCGGACGAGCGTTAAGCCTAAACCGACACCGGTCTTCTTTGTCGAATAGAAGGCATTGAAAACTTGCTCTTGCGCAGTTGCCGGCACGCCCGGACCATTATCGGCAACGCTGATCGCCACTTGGCCTGCGGCGAACTCGAGCTTGACGATGATCCGCCCGCCATCCGCCAGAGCCTCGCAGGCGTTGGTCAACAAGTTCGATAACATTTGCCGTAAACGCCGGCGGCTAATCCGAGCGTATCGCGGTTGAATCGGCACGTCGCTCAGCAATTCGACGCCCTCTTCAGCGGCAGCGGGCGTAAAGTACTTCACCGCTTCGGTCACTTCGCGGCAGAGATCGATCACTTCGTCGGCTTGCGGTTCAGTTCGGACGTAACCCAGCAGTTCGCCAATCAGTTCCTCGATGCGCGCCACTTCGCCGGTGCTCTGCCGCAAAATTTCCTGCAACTTAGCGGCAATGGCTTGATCGGTTGCCGAAGAAATCCGGTCGGCCGTGCAGAGATTGATTTGCACCGCGTTCAGCGGATTGCGAATCTCGTGCGCCAAACCGGTAATCAGCCGATTGATGTCGGTCACGCGCCGCAACTCGGCGCTGTTCAAGTCGCGCTGCAGCGACATCGAACGACGCATGATCACCACCAACGAAGCCGCGGCCAGCAGCAAAATGGCGGCAATGCCAATCGTCATCCAAATCCACCGCACGACGACCGTATGCCGGGCTGCGGCCAATTGCACGTTCAACCACGTCATGCTCACGCCAGAATGGTAGCGGCCCAGCAAACCCTGATCGCCATTGATAGGCGCGGAAATATCCAGGCACAATTCCCCGCCGGTCAGCGCCGGATCGGCCGTTTCGACGGCGCCCGGACCTGCCAATGGATAGTCTCGGATTGCCCAGCCCGCCGACAGGTGCTGGCCTTCCTGATGGGCGTCGCTGTGGACGATAATTGCACCGCCACTGGTCACCACGGCCGCGTAAACGCGCTCATGTTGCGAGAGAATCGCGCGTTCCCAGTGGTAACGCAACCAGCGCGCATGACGAATGACGTCCAGATCGTCGTCGCCGCGGATCTCAAGTAGTTGACTCTCGACTTGGCCCGCGGTTCGCTCCGCATGCGAGCGATAATTGCCGACGGTCGATTGAATGACGCTGTTATCGGCTTGATTCAATTCGAGTCGGCAGCCAAACACGCCCAGCAGAATGACCAGCACGAGCGACATGCCGATACTCGCGACCGGCGCATGGCGACCAAGCGCAACTTCGCCAATCAGCCGACGCCCCTGCGCCAAAATGCCTCGCGCCATCATCGTAGGAATTACTCGATCGCAAGAGTCGGAGATCATGGCATCCCCTGGCCTGACACAGCCATCAGAATGCAACAATTGCCTTACTTTTGCAACTCCGACAAAACGTCGCAGTGAGTGTTGGCCGTTAGGTCAACATCTCTTGCAACCGGACCCTAGGCCCGCACATTTCGTCGTTCGTTTGGCGCTACGGTCGCCGCGCCGTTTCGTACAATTCGGGCGTTGACTCCGTCCAGCCCACCACCGGCGTGTCCGGCGAGACCACAAAGATTTCCACGCGTCGATTGCGTCGCCGACTTTCGGGCGTTTCGTTACTGGCGATCGGTTGATGCCCGCCAAAGCCCGCGACGCCCATCCGATCTTCGCTCACGCCTGCGCGACGCAAAAAGTCAGCCACGCTGTGCGCGCGGGAGGTGCTCAATTGCCAGTTGTCGTGAAACTGATCGCGAACTTCGCGTGTAGCCAGCTTTTGATTATCGGTGTGACCGGCCACCAACACCCGAAACTTCTTGCCATCGTCCGCTTGCAAGATGCGGGCGAACTCCGTCAGCGCCGCCTCGGCGTCCGGCTTGAGATGATCGTCGCCGCTGTCGAAAATCAAATCCGCGTCGAAACGCGCCACGCCCAGCTTGCCGTCGAATTGCAAACTCGGAAAGCGTCGCGATAACTGCGCCAATTGGCTGCTCATGCCTGTCGACAGCGTAACCGGCGTGCGCGAGGACATCGACGCATATTGAGCGGCGGGCGAGCGATCGCGGGCCGCCACGGTGAGCTGCTTGCTGCTGGTTCCGGCCACCTGCTCCACACGGGCCAGATCGGCCTCGGCACGGACCAACTGATTTTCGACCGAGCGCGTGTGGAACTTGAGATTCTCAAGCTCGCCTTGCTGGGCGGTTAACTGTTCGGTCAGCGTCTTGTTTTGCGTCTGCGCCGCGGTCAGTTGCGTGGTCGGAACGAAACCGCAGCCAGCGAGTCCGCAACACAGTACGCAAATGCAGAACAGGCTGCCCGTCGTCGGGGCGGCACAGTGAGTTTTGCGGTCGCCGGACAAACCGGCGGCGCCCTGGTTGAGCAACATGATTCGACTCCTTTCGAATCGCCAATCGTTTCGATCAGCGTTTATTTTTTATCCAGCAAATTGAACATCGAATCCATCGACTTGATCATGCTGGCCGAGACTTCGGTCGGTTGGTTCCAACTCCACATGTTGCGGACCAATTCGTACATCATCATGCCGGTTATCGTCAAAAAAATGACACAGGCCAACAGTCCCAGCACATTGAAAATTGAGAACGGGGCTTCCGGAACCGTGGGATAAGCGGCCACCATCGGACCGCCCGGCAATCCGGCGACCTTGGCAGCGGCGCCTGCTGCGGGCGCGTCGCCATCGAGATCTTCTTCCAGCATTTTGGCCATGCCCGGCGAACTACTGCCGAACATGCCGCCCGAGCCGCTGGCGATATCGTCTTCGGTATCGAGGGCGATGACTTGCGAGCCGCTATCGTCGAAATCGTCGGTGCTGTCGGACGCTGTCTCCAGCACAAAGTCGTCGTCGCTTTTCAATTGCGTGGCTTGCTCGACGTCAACGTCCGGATCGAGCGAGATCACATCGTCTTCGCCCAACTCGAAGGAATCGATTTTCGATCCGCCCAGGTCCATAGGCTTATCGAGCATGATGCCGGAGTCGGTGGGATGAGCCAGCGAAATGCCGCTGTCGCCCGCGCCGCGGGTAATGTCGCTGCCCGAGCCGAGCACGAGTTCTTCGTCGTCGTCGTGGCTGCTCAGCTCAAGTGAACTGCCGCCTTTGGCGTTGCCGTGAATTGATGACGGCTCCAACGAAAATTCGTGGTCATCGCCCGACATCAGATCACTGAGCCCGCTCGATTTTGGATCGCGACTTGCTCCGCCGGCGTGAATGCTGCTGCCGCCCAACTTGAGATCGCTACTTTCGGCCAGATTGGGCTCGTCGGATCGTTGCGGGACGTCCGAAAGACCGGAGATGACGGAGTCGCCCATCAGGCTCGAGAAACCAATTTGCGAGTCGCTGACCAATTTCACATCGCTGCCGCCTTCGGGATCGGCCACGAGTTTGACGTCGCTGCCGCTGGTTGGGCCGTCGTCGATGGGGGCCAGGTGAATATCGCTGTCCAGCGAAGGCGCGTTGGACTTGCCGATGATGGTGCTGCTGGTGGCTTCGGGCGACTTACCTAACTCTTGCTCGCTGACCAGCACGGAGTCGTTGCCGACATCCCATTCGTCGCCGCCGCCGGAACTGCGTTCTTCTAACAGTCGCTGAATGTCTTCGGCTTTGAACTTCCAGCCGCCACCGTCGCGATAGGCGTAGACCTTGCCTTGGTCGCGCATGGATTTGAGGTCATCGACCGAAATGCCCAACATGCCGGCGGCTTCTTCTTGATCGACGAGTTTACGAGCCATGAGAATCTCCACCAGGGTTTTGCACCTGGCCGATGCTCCGCGCCGACCGTTTCGGGCCGCAAACCGGCGGGAAGTTGTTGTGACTACCTGGTTTCCACTAGCGTTCGAATATCCCGCGGCAGGGGATTCACGCCGTTAAATTCCGACATCTGCAAGTCCCAACTGATGTTTCGCACGCTCTTCAACGTGATTTCGCCGGTGGCCAACTCGATGTGATAAACGCTGACCACGCGCATCTTGGGATCGATAACCGTCAGTTGCTGGCGATTATCGCCAACCGGGGTCGCCAGCGAAATCAATTCGCCGCCGTGCGCAGGCACTGTGACTGCTTGCCCCTGCGAAAACCCCGGGGCGCCAACCGCCCAAGCTCCGGCCACCAAAAGACTTGCACCAACTGTTAGACCAATGACTGCCGCTTTCATCGTACACCTCAAATGGGTTAACGCCCGAAAGACAGCCATCAACGACCTTCATTCCATTCTAAAAGGTCGGTCTGCCATTTCAAGCAAATTATTGCCTAAACCACCATTTCTCGCGGGTTTGCAGTCGCACAACGGCCATCGCAAGTGTCGATTTCGCGGGGAAAATGGGTTGCGAAGTGTAGCGGAAGCGCCAAACCACGGCAAGGCCGGCCAATCTGGCGAAAAATGCATGCGTGCCGGCAACACCGTTTGGCGCTTTTGTACGTCCAGAATTCCGCACATTGGCGACGCTTCGAGTTGTGGCAAGAGACACCGCGCGTAACTGCGATTCCGGCAAATCCAGTCACCGCGCCAAGGCTGGATCGATTGTAATGCGAATAGGTACGCTGGCAGACTTGGCGTTCAGTGTTTTCAGCGTTCGAACGTGTCTGCCGCCGCGCGTCCGCAGCCAGGTGTCTGCCGTCGGCTTGCAGAAGAGTTTTGATGGCCAGAGCGACATGAAACTCTAAGTTATTTGGCCCACGGAGCGTTTGCGCGCTGCGGGTCAACCGTGATTCCGTCTGTCGGTTGGTTGAGTAAATGCCACTGGCACTTTAGAATGAGACTTCGCGATGCTCGCCGTCCCTGTTAATGGGCGTGCCGTTCGCTGGGATGTGATGCCGCCGTGACTTCTCGAACCCATTCTTCCCGTCTGTCGGCCTCTGAGCCGGTGATTCAAGCATGAGCGAACTCTACCACGAGTGCGGATTGGCGGCCATTTATCATCTGCCCGGCGGCGAAGTCAGTCCGCTTTGCCCGGTGCAAGGACCAAGTCAGGCGTCACGGTTGATGCCGCGGATGCTGCTCGATATTCAAAATCGCGGGCAGTTATCGGCTGGCTTCACAACTTTCAACGCGGCACGCAATCAGCTCATCGACACCTTCAAAGACGTGGGCAGCGTCAGTGAAGTTTTTCGGATGAATCACAGTGGCAAGTTCGAAAGCTTGATGACCGAATACGCCGGCTCGGCCGCCATCGGACATGTCCGCTACGCCACCTGCGGCGCCGACGACCGCAGTTACGCGCAGCCGTTCGAGCGGCATCATTTACAAAAACACAAATGGTTCAGCTTCGGTTTCAATGGGCAACTAGCCAACTTCGTCGATCTGAAATCCGAACTGCTGGCCAACAACGAATACCATCTGGCCCGCGATAACGACACCGAAATCATCATGCACTCGATCAGTCGCGAGCTGTCCGGCGATGCCACGCCGTCGCTGGTCGAAGTCATGCAAAACATCAGCAAACGGTTCGACGGCGCCTACAACCTGGTGTTTCTCAACGCGCTAGGGCACATGTTTGTGGCCCGCGACCCGCTGGGCATTCGGCCCTTGTGCTACGCCATGGAAGATTCGCTGTTCGCCGCGGCCAGCGAGAGCGTGGCACTATTGAATCTCGGCTTCTCGCCAGAGAGTATCAAAAACGTGCTGCCGGGACAGATCATTACCATTGTGGATGGCAAGTTCGAAATCCACACTTACGCCCGTTCGCCCCGCTCGGCGCATTGTTTCTTCGAGTGGATTTATTTTGCCAACGTGGCCAGCACCATGGATGGCCGCAGCGTTTATCTGTCTCGCAAGACGCTGGGCGAAGAACTCGCGCGGCTGGAAACCTCGCCCATCGATGCCGACAGCGTCGTGGTGCCGGTGCCAGACACCAGCAAGGCGGCGGCCGACGCAATGGCCTTCCGGCTAAAGATTCCATCGGTCGAAGGGCTGATCCGCAACCGATATTCCGGCCGCACGTTCATTGAGGGCGGCAGCAACCGCATGCAAAAGGCGTCCACCAAGTACACGCCCCTGCGCGAAGTGCTGGAAGGCAAACGCGTGTTTCTGGTTGAAGATTCCATCGTCCGCTCCACAACCATGCGCGTGCTGATCAATCGCATTCGCGACCTCGGCCGGGCAAAGGAAATTCACGTCCGCGTGGCCTGCCCGCCGATCATTGCGCCTTGCTTTTACGGCATCGATATGTCGACCATCGAGCAGCTTTTTGCGCCGGAATTCATGCAGGGCGGCGAACTGACCGACGAGATGCAAGCCGCGATGGCCAAAAATCTAGGGGCCGATTCGCTCCGCTACTTGCCCGTGCAGTCGATCGCGCGCGCGATGGGATTTGATGCCGATCGGCTTTGCCAGGCCTGCATCACTGGCGAATATCCGACGACCTACGGCCACGAACTCTACCAGCTTGCGCTGCAAGGCCCCAGCGGCGACGCCGAGAGCCGCACCTACGAAACCGTGCAGCAGCGCGCCGCAACCTGCTCGTAACGCCGCGCGGCGCGACGCATCTGCCGGCCTCATTGCGTTCGCTTGTGAATCAGTCAGCGAAGCTTCGTGCGTCAACTTTGCCCGCAGGCAGGCGTCATAACCGCGGATCAATCGGCTCGCTCTCCAAGGCCAGCACGCCAAACACGCATTCGTGAACGCGCCGCAACGGCTGCCGGCAAACGAATCGTTCGAGCGCCTCGATGCCCAGTGCGAACTCGCGCAGCGCCAACGAGCGCTTGGCGCCAAGGCCGCGATGACGGAGCCGCGTGAGATTCTCGTGGCTGTCGTAATCCGGACCATAAATGATCCGCAAGTATTCTGGCCCTCGACATTTCACCGCCGGTTGCACCAAACCCTGCTTGCCGCGGACGACAAAATCCAGCGGCTTGACCACCATGCCTTCGCCGCCACGGCCGGTAAGCTGTTGCCACCAGGCAATGCCTTGGTGTTCGGAATCGGGATTCGCGAGGTCCACAACCTGGACGTTGGTTGCCAATAGCAATTGTGGTTGTTGCGCGCAAAAGTTGGCCAATGTCCGCATGTGCCACAGATGGTTCTGATGCGTGTGCAGCCCGCCCTCGGTCGCCAGCAGATGAAACGGAGCGAGCTTCAAATCGTCGATCGAGGCAACCGTCCAGCAGTATTGGCGGTAGGCCGTGACGAACTTGGCGACCGCTTGTTCCCGTCGAACGAACTGCAACTGAGCCGCCGTCGCCCGTTCCAGACCCTCGCCACGGAGTCGCTGCTTCGCCTGATCGAGCATCGACACCACCTGCGGCAGCGACGCGTTTCCGGCAGCGCCGACCGCCGCGTACTGTGAGCGCAATAGTTCTTGCGCTTTGGCCGACCAGGGCATCAATTCGCAATCCAGGCAAGCCCACGTGGTTTGAAATTCGTCCCAGAAGCCAGCCGCGGTCAGCGCCATCCGCAGACGTTCGAGCAGTTGCGGCTCGACGTCAACGTCGTTGAAAAAACGGCGGCCGGTGCGGGTGTAGACGATGCCCGCTTCGTCGGCGATACCAAATCGATCCGCAGCGGCCGCTTGATCGCGGCAAACAACCGCCACCGCGCGCGAGCCCATATGTTTTTCTTCGCAGACAAGTTGCGACACGCCTTGCTTGCGGAAATACGAAAACGCTTCGGCCGGATGTTCCAGCAAGCCGGGCTCTTTGCTCGTTTCGCAGGGAGACATCGTGGGCGGCAAGTAGATCAGCCACTTGGGATCGGCCGCAAATCGGCTCATTACCTCGAGCGCCGCAGCGGAATTTTCTTCGCGGATGGTTACGTTGTGATGCAGCCTGGTGGCGACAATTCGCTTGCCAATCACATCCTCGGCATCCAGCACGTCATCGGATAACTGCTGCGCCGTGAGCGCAGACGTGGGCTGATCGCCGGCAAGAAACGGCCGCGACGGTTCGCAATACGTTTACCTTGCCGATACGGAGACGAACTCTTTCTCGGGATATCGTAGGGCCGTGAGTTTGCCGCCGAACACACAGCCGGTGTCGATGTTGACGGTGTTGTTCAGCCACTCGGGATGCGGCACTGGCGTGTGACCGTAAACGACCATCGCCGCGCCGCGATATTCGGCCGCCCAGTTGTAGCGCACCGGCAGGCCGAACTCGTCGGTCTCGCCGGTCGTCTCGCCGTACAGCGCGAAGTCGCGAACCCTGCCTGAACCGCGCCCTTGCATCGATTCTTTCATGCCGGCATGAGCAACCACTAACTTGCCATCGTCCAGCAGGTAGTGGCTAACCAGGCCGTCGAGAAACTCGGCCAGCGCCGCGCAGTGCGACTCCCGCTCTGCATCCGGCAAAGTGTCGATCTCGGCCATCGTTTGCGCCAGGCCGTGCGTGATCTGCACGTCTTTGCCACGCAGCTTCTTGAGCAGTTTCATATCGTGGTTGCCCGGCACGCAAATTCCCGTGCCCTGCCGCACCATGCTGCTGACGATTCGCAGGCAGTCGAGCACGCGTGGACCGCGGTCCACCAGATCGCCAACGAAAACGGCTTTGCGACCGTCCGGATGCGCGTAGGCAATATCGCCGCTGCCTGCGCGACTCTCCGCGCCGCCGGCAGTCGGCTGGTAACCGAGCAGCGACAGCAATTCTTCCAGTTCGTCGGCGCAACCGTGCAGATCGCCAATGATGTCAAACGGACCGTGCTCTTGGGTGCGGTCGTTCCACAGCGGCACGCGTTCAATCCGTGCGGCCTCCACGTCGGCCAGACTTTCCAGCAGGAACAGATGTCGAAAGCCTTCGCGCTTGAGCGTCTTGATCGACCGCCGTAATTGTGACTTCTGCTGCCGGATGACGTGGGGACCAAACGCGCGATCCGGCCGCGTACGATTTCGTTCGTGACAGAGATTCTCCGGCAGATCGAACACAACCGCCACCGGCAAGCAGTGGTATTTGCGCGCCAAAGCCACCAGCGGCGCGCGGGCTTCTGGTTGCACGTTGGTGGCATCGATCACGGTCAGATGACCACGCGCCAGCCGCTTGGTGGCGATAAAGTTCAAAACCTCAAACGCATCGGTGGTTGCCGCCTGACTATTCTCATCGTCGCTCACCAACCCCCGGCAATAGTCGGACGACAGCACTTCGCTCGGCAGAAAGTGCTGCCGTGCGAACGTGCTCTTGCCTGCGCCGCTGGGGCCAATCAGAACAACCAAAGACAACTTGGGGATCGCGAGGTTCATGCTTTTTTTCTCATTCACAAGATCACTTATCGCCGCGGAAATGCCTGTGCCTACCGTTTCGTATTTTCCGGAGCTCGCAGCCAGCTATGCGTGGCAATGTGAGTGCGTTTTTACGAAAGGGTAGTCATGTGTCCTTCGACACCACGGCAACTCCATCGCGTCAGCAGGCAGTATTTCAAGCAAGCAGAAAGAATCAAGGGGCCTTGCGGAAATGTCTCTCCGAAACGTCTTTTCAATCGAGGCGCATTCTGCAATCGCATTTGGGCTGTTCGTTGGCGACGCGTCTGGCAAATTTGTTGACGCGAGAAACGCGGATTGCCACAATTGCGGTGTTCGAACCATTGACCGTCCGACCTTCCGGGAGACATCACGATGTATCGTATCGTGGGCGCGGCTGTAGGCTTGATGACAATCTGGCTTTCCGCGGACGCCTGTGGCCAGCAGCCACCCGGCAAGGTGGTTTATCTTCGCAATACTTACGGCTGGGAACTCCGCACCCAGGGCAATCACCATCGCGGCATGCTCAGTAAGGAACTTGCGCGGCAGGCGTTTTTGATTACCGCTCGCGAAGAGTTGGGCCTGACGACGCGCGACGCCTCGCTGGGCGACGAGATGCCAAAGGCCGACGATAAAACTCTGGGCGGCAGTGAATTATTCGAGATCGCCGGCGTGCCTGGCGACACCAATCAAATTGAAATCCTGTATGGCATTGGCGCGCAACAGGTCTTGTTGTGGCGCAAAGATTTGCCCAGCCCCGGCAAGCAGTTTGACTATCGCGGCTTTTGCACGGAGATGGAAGCGCTCTCGCGAACGGATTTCGTCGCGGTGTTGAAAAAGAATGGACTCACCGAGGCGCCGGCTAAGGTCTCCACCGTCAAGACGGAACGATTGCCGGTGGAGATTGCCGATTTGCTTGACGAAATGACATTCACTTCGCAAGTGTCGGCTGTGCGGCAACTGCATGCGGCGCTGGCGGCGGAACGCGATTCGCGACTGTTGCTGGCTGGGCTGGTCCGCGGTTACGCCAACTTAGGCGTGCTCTCGGAATCCAACTTTCATCCGATGCATAAAGTTTTCAAAGCCCGATCGCTGCTGTATGCCCAGCGATTGGTCGCCACCGCCAAACAAGATTCTTCGTGGGCGTTCTACCACCGGGCGTATGGCGAGGCGTTGGCCGGCTTGCACAACGCAGCGTTGGAGGATTTGGATCACGCCAACCGAGCGCTGGCCGAAGAAAACAAAAACGGCGCGGGGCCGCCTGTCTGGGCTGCTTGGATTCGGAATTTCTGTCGCTTCGAGCAAAACGAACTGGCTGCCGCCAATACCAACAGCCAGCAACTTCCCGCGTTGCTCCGCTATCTGTCGGCCGAACAATCGGGCAGTCCGAGCCAGGCCGCGCGCATTGGATTGGAAGTTCTCCCGCTGCTGCCGGAGTGGTATCGACTTCACGATGGGTTGAGCGATTTTTCCGGACCCGGCCTGGCGCAACACACCACGCAACTCGGGCCGCAGACCTTGGCGGATCGAATTTACGGACAGGTTGCCAAAATTCCTGAGTTGCCAACGGCCATCAAACGCAGTCTCAAGGCCGGAAAGGTTGCCACCGTCCAGGACGAAGACGATAACCCAAAAGAGTACGAGCAGCGGGCAGCGTTGGTGGCGCAGTTGCGAACTGCCGGACTGGCCGAGCCGTTGCCAAAAGCGAACTCCGCCAGCGGAGCTGACCAGTTCCAGCCGGATCGTTCCGAATTGTCGTGGACCGTGCTTTCGGAGTTAATTCAGGAGACGTCGTTCTCGCAGCTTTGGCGACGGTTGCGTTTCGAGCGGCAACAACTGGGCGTTTCCTCCGACGACACGCTGGCGGCCACGGTCGCGCTGGTCGAAAAACATCGGCTGCGTGCTTTCGTCGAATCGTTTGCCAGCAACAAGAAGGTTTGCGATGCAGCACTTCAGCGCTTGAAGCCGGCAACCAACTGGTTTTCGATCGATCTCAGCTACCAGCCAATTTTCGATGTGATCGGCGAAGTCGATCCAGGCTTTCGCAGCCAGTTGTTTAATTACGCCCCGTTTGCATTGGACGATGATGCCAAGGACCTAGATTTTGCCTTGCAAATTTACAAGCCGCAGTTCAAGTCGAGTTTTGCACATGGGCTGTACGCAATCAGTTCGCACTCGCCGGCCGCCAAACAAGCCATCATTCAATACGATCCCAAGTGGGCGGATACCCGGATCGAATCGTGGCAGAAAAATTCAGCCAATCAGCCGGTGTTAGCGATGGCGCTGGGCAAGCGGTTGTCGGCTTTGAAGCGCTGTGACGAAGCCGAAAAGCAATTCCGCGCCTCGATTGCCGCCGAACCAGCCATGCAGGCCTTCGAGGCGTTGGCCGACAGTTATCTGCAGCAAGGTCAACAGGACAAATGGCAGTCGACGCTCGAAGAGTTTTTGCAGCATCCGGACTACGGTTTGGAGCACGCGCAGATTCGCGCCAAAATTGCCGATTATTACATGTCTCTGCACGAATGGAAGAAAGCCCAGCCGTTTGCCGAAGCGGCCGCAGTATCCGTCGCTCAGTGGGCCATGAACGATGCCGGAATTGTCTACGAGGCGCTGCAAGACTGGGACCGCGCCGAGGCGATGTATCGCGCCACTTCGGAACGCTACTCGGGCGAAGAATTCCATTGGTTCTGTTTTTGTAAGCGGACCGGGCATGGCGATGTCGCTGCGGCCAAAGATCTGGTGGTTGCGGCCAGGGCCAAACCCAGTTACAGACCAAAATCGCTCGACGATGACGCCTTCTTCCATCTACTAACCGGCGAGCCGCTCAAAGCGCTCGAATTATGCGAACAGGCTTTAGATCAAAATCATTCTCCAGCCGCCGGTTTACGCACGGCGTTGATTGCCGACCAACTGGGCGAAACGGATCGCCGCGATCGAGCGCTGCAGCATGTCGTGCAACAGTTTTCCAAATTCAAACCTGACGATAAGGAAGGGTCACGCACGGAATGTCTCGGTCTGGCCAAGCTGTGGATTGCCGACCTCGCCCGCGGTGGTAAAGCCGATTTCGACCTGAAGTCGGCCGAACGATTGGCGCAGGACGCAAATCCAAGCTCGCAAATGAATTTCAATTTTTATCTCGCTTCTTACCTCGATCTGCACGGCCGTAACTTGAGCGCCATCGAATATTGGAAACGCGCAGTCTGTGCCCGAAATGGTCTGTTGGGTTACAACCGCACGCTGGCTGGCATCGCGCTGCTGAAGTATCAGATCACGCCCAAAGATTACGCCGCCGACATGCAGCGACCGATCGCGCCGAGCGATGGCAAGAAGTGAACCGCCGTCTGAAAAATGCGTGAATGGCGGAGCGGGGCCACAGCCAGCCATTTGCGCTCGCTGAACTAATCGTTCAGCATCAGCCCCAGCGCATCGATATCGTCGCCGTAGCGACCCGCAATGCCAATCACCCGCCGGCGATCGCCGCCGAGTTTGACATCGGCCGAGCCACCGCGACCGCCCAGCCAACGGCTTTCGTACGATTCGCTGGGATCCAATTGATCGCCTTTGATGCGCATGAAGACCGCGCGAAACCCATCCACGCGGTAGCCGCCGCGAGCAATGATCGCACCAATCGCATAACCGGGCTTCGCTTCGACTCGCACATGTTCCGGATTCGCGCTGCCGTAGGTCTTTCCGCGGACCTGCGTCCCCTGCTGATCGTAAATCGCTTGCACCGAGCGAATCACCCGCGACGCGCCCATTTCGCCATACGTGACATCAAATCCGGTCAGCGTTTGATGCGGGCTGGGAACCTCCAAAAGCTTGCCACCACCTTTACCGCCGACGAATTCCGTCGCCTCCCCGTCGCCGGCAAACGCCAAGTTCGTAGCCAGCAGTCCGCAACATGCGCAAGCGACCATTGCGCCGACATTCAATAACCTGGCTGAGTTCATGCTGCACCCCCAATCAATATCCGGAGACACACTTCAATTGGCTATGCTAGGCAAACGAGTTCCGCGCGTCAAATTTCTGCGTCCGCGCCAAACATGCGTGCCCGACGATTGCGTAAACGCTGCGGTTGCCCAACGTCGCCCAGCGGTCTGGCTTCCGAAGCGATTACCGCCAAAGCGATTGGCAAGCGGCGCTAATCGAACGACGGATCTTCCGCGTTACGTTGCTCGGCGGCCTTTTCCGGCGTGATGCTGTTCTGGCTGGCCTTTTTGCCTTTGCCGCGTTTTCCCAGCGTCATCTCCACGGCGTTCTTTTGCGCCGCGCCCGGCGTGCTGCGGCCGTTGTCGATGTAACGTTGCATCAGCGCCACGAGTTTCTCCACAACGTCGGGGTTCGCGGCCGCCACGTCTTTGGTTTCGCTCAAGTCGATTTGCAGATTGTAGAGTTCTCGACTGCCCGCCTTATTGAAGATCAACTTCCAAGGCCCCTGGCGGATGGCAAGATCGCCGCTGGCCGACTGATGCACGGTGGCTTCGCGCGCCGGAGCCTTCGCCGTGCCGAGCAGGTCGGCCAGAATGCTCACGCTGTCTTCGGCCGCGTTGTCGGGAAGTTTGGCGCCGATGATTTCCGCGCTGGTGGCCAACAAGTCGTTCAGGCAAATCGTGTCGTCGCATGTCGAGCCGGCTTTGATCTTGCCAGGCCAACGAGCGAGAAATGGCACGCGGTGCCCGCCTTCGTAAATGCTGGTCTTAGCACCTCGCAGCGGCGCGTACACGCGGCCCGCCGCGCCGTTGTCGCTGGTGGCAATCACCAGCGTGTTGTCGGCCAGGTGGTTGCGCTCCAGTGCATCGAGAATCTGGCCAAGCACCCAGTCGCCTTCGTACAGCCAGTCGCCATACTTTTCCGCGCCGCTCTTGCCGACGAACTCGGCGGCCGGCGCAATCGGCGTGTGCGGCGTGCTGAGCGGCAGATACAGGAAGAACGGCCCGCCGCTCTTTGCTCGCTCGTCGATGTACGCCACGGCCTTCTTGCCCAGCGCCGGCTGCACGGCGTCTTCGGCCAACTGCATGGCCACTTGATCTTGTTCCATGATCATGCCGATGTTTCTGGCATGCGTGTAACCGGCAAACAGATCGAAGCCGCGCGCAATCGGCCCTTCGCTGGCCTTGGCGCCGAGCGGCGCGGCTTTTTCTTTATCACCGGCCTGCCGCGCGTCCCACTTCATGCCCAGATGCCACTTGCCGATGCAGGCCGTGTGATAACCGGCTTGCTTGAGCATGGATGCCACCGTCACCCGCTCGCGCTCGATGATCGGCGGCGAGAATGTCGTCAACACACCGTATTGACCGATCCGCGAGGGATAACGGCCCGTTAGCAGCCCATACCGTGTGGGCGTGCAAACCGAAGAGGCCGTGTGCGCATCGTTGAATTTCATCGACTCGCGCGCCAGACGGTCGAGATTCGGCGTCTTGAATTCCGAACCCGCCCGAAAGCAAGTCGGCTGGCCGTAGCCCATATCATCGAACAGCACGAACACGATGTTGGGCTTCGCGCTGGCCGCGGAATCCGCGCTCCAGCAAGTGCCGCAGTACAGCAGCAGTGCGCCGCACACCAAAACTCTCATGGTCTCGATCCTGTTTCCAAAGTCAATCCGGGCCGCGTTGAGCCGCGAACCGATTCCAGCTCGCAATCGCAATCATTCTAGCGTTGCGCCTTGCGGGATTCACCGTTCTGCTTCCGTTTTGGCAGATTCGCGCCACGCTTCTGCCCGCACGCTTATTTCGTGCGTGCCTTGCCTCCCACGCATTCGCGCGTCTGTTATGCATATTCGGTTCGAGTATAATATCTGCTTAGCACCGTTCGCCTCCCCGGCGAACGGTGCGTTGACGTTGTTGAAATACGCCTGCCCTGACCTCGCTCCAACAGCACCGAGTTCAACCGGAACTTTGCGAGCAGCGATGACCGCCCGCATCCCTCGCCGGGCGATCATCCAGCCAAACCGTTTGCCCAGCCGAATCGTTTGCCCTCAATCCCGCACGGAATACATCGCAACCAAAATTTCCAACAAGCAAAATAGGAACTCAAACATGCCGCGTCGCCAGCCACTGCTTTGGTCGTTATCCATTCTGCTGACCATCGCGTTGTTTCCAGCAGCCGCGAACGCCGGCAACCTTAAGGTGCACGGGATTTTTCGTAGCAACATGGTGCTACAGCGCGACAAGCCCATAGTCATCTGGGGCTGGGCGCCGGCCGGCGCGGATGTGGACGTCTCGCTCGGCACGCTTTCGGCCCAGAGCAAGGCGGCCGGCGAGCAAGGCCGCTGGGAAGTCAGCTTCGCGGCCCAGCCCGCCAATGCCACTCCGCAGGCGATCACCGTCAAAGCCGGGGCCGAGACGCTGCGCCTGGAGAATATCCTCGTCGGCGACCTCTGGGTGATGAACGGCCAAAGTAACATGGCCTTCAGTTTGAAAGGCATTTACGACGGCGATTTCGAAGCTTCGATGGCCCATCTGCCACTGCTGCGCCACGTGCGGATCAACTCCGGCGCGGAGTCCGAACATGTTGAGACAGACCTCAAAGATGAATTCATCAACAACAAAGACACCGACAAAAACTGGAAAGTCGCCACTCCGGAGACCGCGCTCGAGATGGGCGCCATCGGTTACGTCTTCGGATCGTGCCTGCAACGCAGCCTGCAGATTCCGATCGGCATCATCGATGACGGTCGCGGTGGCGCTTCAATGGAAAGCCTCGTACCGCGTCGCAAGTTCGCCGACGATCCCGTGGCGGCCGATTACCTGAAGTGGGTTGACCAGCGTCGCAGCGAGTTCGACCAGGCCGCGTTTCTGGCCGCCGAAATGGACAAATGGAAAACGGCCGAAGAGAAATATCAGCAGGCCATCGCCGCCGATAAAGCCAAGGGCGTCGAAAACAAGCGGCGCCGTCCGGCCAAGCCCGACGGCAGCATCCGCACCTGGTCGGTCCCCGGACGTAGCCCCAGCGACGCGGCCTCCTGCTACAACGGCATGTTCGGCGTCCTCAAAGGGCTGAACATCAAAGGCGTCGCGTTTCATCAAGGCTTCAACAACGCCATGATGAACACCAGTTGCAATCCAGCTTTCTACCGCACCCTGATGAAGCTGATGGTGCAAGGCTGGCGCGAGGATTTCAACGATCCGCACTTGCCCGTCGCCGTGATTGAACTTTGCGCCGGCGGCGAGGCCCAAACGCGGCTGAATTTCGAAGAGCAGGGCCTCTCCACGGCTTCGTACATTCGCGAGGCGCAACGTCTTGGCCTGGCCGATGCCGGAGACGCGCAGCACACCGCGTTGATTCCGGCCTACGATGAAAAGATTCCGCAGTTGCACACCAAAAAGAAAAAGGAACTTGGGCTACGCGCCGCGCGCTGGGCCCTGAAAACCGTCTACAGCGTCCAAGGCATTCCCTGGGACACGGCCGCACTGCTCTCCGCCACCCCGCAAGACGGCAAAATGCTGCTGACCTTCGATCAGCCCGTGCTGCCCGACGACCAGGGCTCGGAACTTGAGGGCTTCTCCATCGCCGACAAGTCCGGCATCTTCTACATGGCCGATGCGATCGCCAAACCGGTCACTGACAAGACTCAACGGAATAAGCAGATTGTGGTGTCCAGTCCGCTGGTCACGGAACCCACCGCGGTGCGTTACGCTTGGGCGCGTGCGCCCATGGGCAACCTCAAGGTCAACGGCTTGCCTTGGCAGCCGCTGCCTTGTTTTCGCACCGACCTCGGCGAATTTCCGCCCGAAGTCACGCACCAGGATGCCGATGGTGCAAAAAAGAACGCCGACGCGCTGAAGGTATTGAAGTCCGAGGCGGCCGCGGCGCTCGCAAAACGACTAGCGAGCACTCCGCGGGCCGTATCCAATCCGTCACCAATGCCCTGATGTTTGCGTGGCCTGCGTTCTGTTCGCAGCCTGGAAGCAGGGAAGTTTGACTTTCCGCCTGATGGGCAACCGCAGCACTCATTCTGGCAGTGGGATGATCGCGATTCCACCTTCCGACTGCAGCTTCGGTTCCTCTTGTTGTGGTTTGGCTGCGGCTACACTGGCTAACTTCGACTTGGCTTCCAATCGCTGCGGTTTGACACTCGCCAGGCTGACCACCTTTGGCTTAACGTCCAGGCGTTGCGGACCAGCCACGAGGGACGCTGTCGCCTGCGGCTTGACTTCCAGGCGCTGCTTGCCAGCCCCGAGGATGAAGAAATCGGCGAGCGCCCAACCGTTCGGGTAGTGCCCTTTTTGGACGCTGGCGGTGTGTTCCAAGTTCTCACCCCATCGCAGGAAGCGAACCTGGCCATCGTCGCCCGGCCGATCAACGACAAATCGTTGTCCGACGGCGGTTGGCCACCGCAAGAATTCCTGATGTTTGACAAACGTCACCGGTTTGCCGTCGCGGTGGACCAGCATCGCCATTTCGCGGTCGTCCGGCGCGGAAAAAGTGCGGCTCTGCGTGGGTTCAATTTTGAACCAGCCTTTGGCAACGTGATTTTCATAACTATGTCGGTAGGCAATCGCCACGTAGATTGGCGTATTGCCGTAGTTTTCGATGGTCGCTTCAGTCGCGCGGCTGACTGAGCCAGCAGTTGCAATCATCAAGAACGCTAGCAGAGACGTTAAAGAATTATGTCGAGCGTTCATGGTGGAAGGTCCTGTTGTTTGCTGTCAGGCAAGGTGGGTGGAGTCTAGGGTTGATCGCTGCGGTTGCGGGGAGCAGGTTGCGGTCAGCCGATTCGTAACGGCAACCCCTCTGCAAATACATCCGGAAAGGTTGCCGCCAGCGGACAGCCATTCCAAAATCTTCTTTGCGCCGACCGTGGTAACCGCAGTTGCGTGTTAAGGCATCGATGCGCGCTTGCTGCTACAATGAAGAGACGTGCGTTGCGCACGATGGACGTGCGCCGATCTTTATCGCGATGTCTAACAAACGGAGAATTTGCGATTATGGCGACTCACCAAGGCGTTATTTATCATTGCGAAGCGTGTGGCCGCGTCGAACATGCGGACCGCGATGCCAAGCCACCGCAATGCTGCCAAAAAACGATGCAGATGTCGGCCACGGAAACGGTGGCTGGCGACAGCCCTGCAGTCGCCGAAGATGCCGCGGGACAAAACGGTATAGGTCGTCAAAAACCACGATAGCTCGGCTCAAGATCGAGACCCGCCAACCGTTCTGTCGATGGCTCTCGCGCAATTTTCCGCAAAGTCCGCAGTCCGACATCGCTGTGGTGTTGTGGCAGGGTGGCAAGTTTGCCAAGACCATCCACCACGGCGTTTAAGCACCCCCGTTGGCCAGATCCAGCACCACTTGCTGCAAGCCCCGGACGACGCGTGCCATGCGGTCGAAATTCAGTTTGTCGATGGTGTCGTCCGGGCGGTGGTAGTGCGCGTAGCGGAAAAAAGCGGTGTCGGTGACCATGATGGCCGGATACCGCTCTTGCCAAAACGACCACTGATCGGAAAAGCCGACGCCGGGAATCGCGGCTGGCACCGCCGCGCCTTCGGACGGAAACGATTCGTGCCGTCGGAACGAGCCGACAATCTGCCAGGCCAAGTCGCGCGAGGCAGTATTGCCGATCAAGCCGATGAAATTCGCCCGCGATGAATAAATTAAACCTAGCGGCGGCGGGTAGGTCTGGCTTCCAGGCTCGTCGCTGTAGTAGCCTAGCATTTCCAGACTAAGCATCGCCACGATCTGCTCGTTCTTCTGCCGACACTCGCGGGCGTAAACGCGCGAGCCCATGTCATCGGTTTGGAAGTAGGGCGGCTCTTCGTTCACGAACGCCACGAACCGCAGCGTGCGCTCCGGGTGATGCCTGGCCATGAAACGGGCCACGGCCAGCATGCCCGCCACGCCGGTGGTGTTATCGTTGGCGCCGGGCGTGCCGGCGAACGTGTCGTAATGCGCGCCGATCACCACGATCTCGGCGGACCGCGACTGCCCCGGCAGTTCGGCAATCAGATTCGAACATTCTTGGCCGTCGACTTCGTATGTTTGACGAAGAGATTCGAGCCCTGCGACAGAGAATTGATGCTCGATATACTTGGCTGCACCGGCCAGTTGCCACGGACGGTGTCGAAGATTCCGTTCGCCAATCTCCACGGAAAGCTGCTGCACGTCGCGGCGCAATTCGTCCGTCAGCGTTTGCAGCCCCGCATCGGCGGCCGGCAACTCGCCCTGGTAGCTCGCGCCAGGCATGCGAATCATGGTCCACCAAACGTAGATTGCCGCCAAGAGCATTGCGACCAGAGCAAATCTCACAATTCGCTTGAACCAGCGCCAGGGATGGCGCGCAGGCGGAGCAACCTGTTGACTGTTTTCCATATCGAGCGAACTCCTGGCAACCGAGAGCCGAAAAACCGGCGGCGCAACTCATCGCCTCGCCGACACAGTCCGCAGCGATGCGGCACCCGCAACTTAACGGACCATGGCCGCCACGGTGGTTGCGTTGACCGGGCGGATGATGCCCCGTTCGGTGATGATGCCGGCGATGAGCGCGGCAGGCGTGACGTCGAACGCGGGATTATAGACCTGAATTCCATCCGGCGCGGTTTGTCGCCCGAAGCCGTGAGTGATTTCGCTGGCCGCACGTTGTTCGATCGGAATGCCGTCGCCGGTGGGCAGCGACAGATCGAAAGTACTGGTTGGCGCGGCGACGTAGAATGGTATTTCGTGGTGGGCGCAGAGCACGGCCACGCCATAGGTGCCGATCTTGTTGGCCGCGTCGCCGTTGGCGGCAATCCGGTCGGCACCGACAATGGCTGCCTGCACGCGCCCTTCACGCATGACCTGGGCAGCCATCGAATCGCAAATCAGCGTGACGTCGATTCCCCGTTGCTGCAATTCCCAGGCGGTGAGCCGCGCGCCTTGCAACAGCGGGCGGGTCTCGTCCGCGTAGACACGAATCTTTTTGCCGGCCGCATGCGCGGAAAAGAAGACCGCCAGCGCGGTGCCGTAGTCGGCTGTGGCCAACCCGCCGGCGTTGCAATGCGTCAGCACGCCTTGGCCATCGCCCAGCAACTCTGCGCCGTAGTTGCCGATGGCGCGACAAATTTGCCGGTCAGCCTCATGGATAGCGCGGGCTTCGTCCAGCAGCGCGGCGGTGATGACGTCCGCGGGCTGCTGGCCACGCAGCGATTGCGCCAGGCGATCCATACGATCCAGCGCCCAAAACAAATTGACCGCCGTCGGACGGCTGGCGGCCAACGCGGCGACGATTTGCTTGAGCTGCGTAAAATACTCATCGGTCGGTGCGTTGACATGCGGCTGCAAACCGATCACCACGCCGTAAGCGGCCGCGATGCCAATTGCCGGCGCGCCGCGGACCCGCAAACTCTTGATCGCCTCGACCACGGTGGGCACATCGCGGCAAGCAATCACTCGCAATTCGCACGGCAGCAGCGTCTGGTCGATCAATTCCAAGTAGCCATTCTCGTCGCCCTGCCAACGGAGTGTCTGCGGTTGATCGGTGGGTGGCATGGTTTTCTCAGTGTGGTTGACGTGGTGGGGCGATGTTCGCGCAGGTCGAGGGCAGACTAATACTCGTTGTCTTCGCCACCGTCGGCAGCCAGTTTGACGGCCGATTTGACCACCTGCCGCACGAGCTTCGTCTTGACTTCGGCTTGCAGCTTTTCGATAGCCGCGGCGATGGTCAGCGAGCCGAGATCGCCATCGATTCGGTCGCGAACGGCAACGGTTTGACTTTCCATTTCGCGACCGCCGATCACAAACATGTAGGGAATCAATTCGAGCTGCGCGTCGCGAATTTTGGAGCCGATCTTTTCCGAACGATAATCGCCGGCCACCCGCAAACCCGCTTCGCGCAACTGGGATTCGACCTGGCGACCATATTCTTCGAACTTCTGGCTGACCACAAGAATTCGAACTTGTTCCGGTGCCAGCCAAAGCGGAAACGCGCCGGCAAAGTGCTCGATCAGCACGCCGATGAAGCGCTCCAGCGAACCCAGCGGCGCGCGATGGATCATCACCGGTTGATGCGGATGATTGTCCGCGCCAATGTATTCCAGATTGAAGCGTTCCGCGCTGGGCAGATTGTAATCCAACTGCACCGTGCCCAGTTGCCACTCGCGACCTAGGCAATCGGCCACAACGAAGTCCGCCTTGGGGCCGTAAAACGCCGCTTCGCCTTCCTCCACAGTCAGCCGCTCCGGCGGCAAGTTCAATTCGGCCGTCACCTGGCGAATGGCAGCTTGGGCTTTCTCCCAGTTTTCCGGGCTGCCAACGTATTTGTCACTTTTAGGGTCGCGGAAGCCCAACCGCACGCGATAATCTTCGAAGCCCATCGCCTGCAGTACGGTTTGGACAAAGTTCAAGCAATTGCGAAATTCGCCAGCCACCTGGTCGGGCGTGCAGAAAATGTGGGCGTCGTCCTGAGTGAAGCCGCGGACACGCGTCATGCCGGAGAGTTGCCCTGACTTCTCGGCGCGGTACACGGTACCGAACTCGGCCAGTCGCACCGGCAAATCGCGGTAGCTACGCGGCTTGGATTTGTAGATCATGATGTGATGCGGGCAGTTCATCGGCTTGAGCAAGTAGCGTTCTTGCTCGGCCAGCCAATGCCGCAGGGCATCGAGTTTGCCATCGGCCGAGAGTGCATGGTAACCGGCAATTTGCGGCCGATTTTCTTCCGGCACTTCCGGTGCGGTGAAGGTGTCGTACAGTTGCACCAGGTACGCGTCGGCGATGGGGCCTTGGTTGCGCTGTTCCAACAGTTGCTGAATCGAAGCCGCCATTGGATGCGAGCACATCGGCGGAAATTGGCTGTCCGCATAATACGGATAGTGACCGGAAATTTGATACAGTTCCAGCCGACCGATGTTGGGCGTGTAGACGGGCGTGTAACCGCGGCGCACCAATTCGTCTTTGACGAAGTTTTCCAGAATGCCGCGTATGACCGCGCCTTTCGGCAGCCAGAGAATCAGACCTTGGCCCACGAGATTGTCGATGTGGAAGAGTTCCAGTTGTTTGCCGAGCAGCCGATGGTCGCGGCGCTTGGCTTCTTCGACGGTTTGCAAGTGTTGCTCGAGATCGTCCTTGCTGAAAAACGCGGTACCGTACAGGCGTTGCAACTGCTCGCGCGATTGGTCGCCCTTCCAGTAGGCACCGGCCACCGAGAGCAGTTTGAAAGCGCCGATCGCGCCGGCGGCCGGCACGTGCGGGCCGCGGCACAGATCCACGAATTCGCCTTGGCGATAAAATGAGAGCGAGGGATGTTCGGCCAAGCCCTGCTGAATATGTTCGATCTTGAACTGTTGGCCGAGTCCTTCGCAAACAGCCAGTGCCTGGTCGCGTGGTTCTTCGATTCGCTCGAACGGCTCGTTGGCTTTGACGATTTTTGCCATTTCCGCTTCGATGGCCGGAAAGTCGGCCTCGGTGATCGGCCGGCGCGACATGATGTCGTAATAAAAGCCGTTGTCGGTGGTGGGGCCGAAGGCCAGTTGCACGTTGTCGTAGAGTCGCATCACGGCGCGGGCCATGATGTGCGCGCACGAGTGCCGCATTACGCCCAGGGCCTGCGGATCCTTTTTGGTGATCAGCCGTAATTTGACGTCGCCCTCGTCCGGCAGTTGTGTGTTGACGCCGACGATGGCACCGTCGACTTCGGCGGCAATCGTCGCTCGCGCCAAGCCAGCGCCAATGTCCTGCGCGACATCAATGGCGCGCACGCGGCGGGTGAATTCTCGGACGCTGCCGTCGGGCAGATGAACTTTGAGCATGGTCGATTTCGATCTCAACATTCGATACGGACGGTGTGGCTGGCGGAGTGCGCAGGCCAGCAAACAATCGCGTCAGTATAAACTTTGGAAGTCGGACTGCGAAATTGCAAATCGCGCGGGGGCCTGAGCGATTTGCCAGCAGCCCTGGCCGGCGTAAAGCGGCCGACAAAAAAAGAAGCCGGCCCGCGAATTTGACTTCGCGGGCCGGCTGTTCGAACTTCGCACGTTTTCAGGGCCGAAGCCCTGAAACGATTTACTTGCAGGTCGGGCAAGCCGAGGCAGCCGGAGCACAAGCGTTGCAACCGTTCGACACCGGAACTTGGCAAGTTACGGTCGTCGGAACCATGTGGCAAACTTGAACTTGAACTTCCTTGGTCACCGTGTAGGGGACACAAACATTGTAAGTTTCCGACTTCTCTTCGGAAACATTATGGTATTCCGTTACCTGGCGGGTGCCGGTCTTGGTCTGCGCGACGCAAGTCGTGTACGACACTTCCTTCTGCGTGGTGTAAGGCACCGTGACGTTGTAGGTCTCGGTCTTCTCTTCCGAAACAGCCTTGCAGGTGGTGACTTGGCGTGTGCCGGTCTTGGTTTGCGCGACGCAAACCGTGTAAGGCACTTCCTTCTGAACCGTGTAAGGAACCGTGACGTTGTAGGTCTCGGACTTCTCTTCCGAAACAGCCTTACAGGTGGTCACTTGGCGTGTGCCGGTCTTGGTCTGCGCGACGCAAACCGTGTAAGGCACTTCCTTCTGAACCGTGTAAGGAACCGTGACGTTGTAGGTCTCGGACTTCTCTTCCGAAACGGCCTTGCAGGTGGTGACTTGGCGAGTGCCGGTCTTGGACTGCGCGACGCAGACCGTGTAAGGCACCTCCTTGCTCATCTGCTCATTGACATAGGTGGTTACCGGAACCGTCTTCTGACGAGTTTCGGTACGGCAGAGGTTTACGGTGTAATCGTACGGAACGGAATCCGTATGAGGTACGCAAACCATATAAGGAACTTGGGACTGAACCGGATTCGCAACCCAGACTTTCTTGCTGTAGTAAGTCGGGGCCGGAGCCGGGGCGCAACCGCCGCAGGCTGCTGCACCGCCACATGAGCCACAAGCCGGAGCCGATGCGCAACCGCCGCAAGCCGGAGCCGATGCGCAACCGCCGCAAGCCGAGCCGCCGCAAGCCGAGCCACCGCAAGCCGAGCCACCGCAAGCCGGAGCGCTCGATCCGCCGCATGCATAGCATTGGGTTTCCCAGTGGCCTTGATCGGTGCAAACCGTCTTGTAACGCGTTTCTTGCGTCATCGTGGTGACTTGCTTGGATCCCTGACGGGTTTCCGTGTAGGGCACTTGAACCGTGTAATCAACCGTCTTCTCACTGGTGACCGGCTTGCAAACCGTGTAGTTCACGGTCTTGGTGTGAGTCTCCGGAACCATCACGGTATAAGAGTACTCTTGAGTGGTCGTTTCCGGAACCATGTGAGTCACCGTATAGGTGCGGGTCCGCGGTTCGGTGCGGCACTCGGTCACGTTGATCGTCTTGGTACGGGTTTCCGGAACCATGACGGTATACGAGTACTCTTGAGCGGTCGTTTCCGGAACCATGTGGGTCACCGAGTAAGTGCGGGTCCGCGGTTCAGTACGGCACTCGGTCACGTTGATCGTCTTGGTACGGGTTTCCGGAACCATGACGGTATACGAGTACTCTTGAGTGGTCGTTTCCGGAACCATGTGAGTCACCGAATAAGTGCGGGTGCGCGGCTCGGTGCGGTACGCAGTGACGTCAACCATTTTGGTCATCGTCTGCGGAACGTTCACTGTGTACGTGTATTCAACCGACTTCGTTTCCGGAACAGACTTCGTGACCGTGTAGGTACGAGTCTTCTGTTCCGTCCGGTACGCAGTCGAATTGACCGTACGGGTCTCGGTCGACATCTGCGGAACCATCACCGTCTTTTCCACGGTCTGATAGCAGGGACCGGCAGCCGAAACCGCAGCGCCGCAATCGCCGGTCGCGCAGGCGGCGGATGCACCGCCAGTAACTCCGCACGCGCCAGTTGCACAACCGGCCGATGCGCCACAATCACCACCGCACGATACGCAACCCGAACTGCAACAGCTCGAGTGGCAACCGCCGTGGCACCAGCCAGCCCATGCAGGGGTGGCAAGCGCCAGCATGGCCACCGGGGCCACCATCATCACGAACTTTCGAAACATAAACCTTCTCCTAAAACTGGACGAAAACACGATGCCATTCAAAAGGGGTTAACTAAATGCAATTGATCGAGCAATGATGAAGCAGCTAAACGGTCGCCGTTTCCACTGACTTGCTTGGGCTCAAGCCACGACAGCCAAACGACTTGCTAACGGGCGACAATGTTCGGGTTAACAAGAATGCGTAGTTTGGGTCGATTGCACAAAGGTTAACGCTCCGTATTCCACTTGTCAAACCACCATCTCAAGAATTCTATTTCCCAAAAAACGGCCGAATGACGCGCGGCTTACGACGCACTTTGCCTCTGCGCCTTCGCTAGCATAATTAAGCATCGCACTAAGTTCCATCGCTGAGCGGAAAAGTCTCCTTAAATTGTCCAAATTTCCTGACTGACCCGCTGTGTGCCGGAATTGCTGCTTGCACGACGCAACAAATTGATTGTCGGATCGCCGGCTCAGGGTTGGATTGCGTCGATTTTGCTGGACACTCCGCAGGCAACCGGCAACAATTGAAGAATATCGCTCGTCTCAACAGCGGTGACCGCTAAATTGCCCCGCCTGGGACAGATTGGCAGTAAACTTGAGGCAGCGACCACCCGCGGCCCGCATAACTGCGACGCGGCACGTCGGAACTTTGCAGAGCAGGAACAGGCATGGCTACCGTCTCGCCCGAGCATGAACTTTCCGGACATCAGGTCGTCGAGTACCAGCAGTTCATCGAAGATCAGTTACGCAAAACGCGCGGACACGTGCGAACCAACGATCTAAGCGCGGGACTGCTGACACTGCTCGTCGGCGCGGTCGGCTATTTGATGCTGGTGGTGCTGGCAGATCATTGGCTGTTTGCCGGCGGCTTGGCTTTCTGGGGTCGCTTGTTGGCCTTAAGCGGGCTAATTGCCGGCAGCGTGTTCTACACGGGCTGGAAAATTCTGCCGCTGTTGCTGCGGCGAATCAATCCGGTGTACGCCGCCTATACCATCGAGCGCGGCACGCCAACGCTCAAGAATAGTCTGATCAACTTCATGATGATTCGCGGCGATCGTCGCGGCGTGAGCGAATCGGTTTATGAAGCCATTGAAGAGCAAACCGCCACGCGATTGCAAGAAGTGCCTGTCGAACACGTCATCGATCGATCGCACCTGCTGCGGTTGTCGTACATCCTGATGGGCGTGGTCGTGGTGTGCGGCGCGTACATGCTGTTTTCGCCCAAGCCGCCTTTGCAATCCGTGCGGCGAATTCTTTCGCCTTGGTCCGATCTGCAAAAGCCCACACGCGTGGGCATCGACGACATTCAACCCGGCAGCGCCAGTATTTTTCGCGGCGAGCGGGCGACCATCAGTTGCGAACTCAGCGGTCTCCGCGAAGAAGAAACGCCCAACGTGGTTTACACCACGGCGGATCGTCAGGCCGTGGATCGCGTGGTGGCCATGTATCGCCCGGCCGATTCTTATCGTTGGCAATGTAAAGTGCCGGTCGGCGATGGCGGCCTCCAGCAAGATTTGGATTATCGCATCGAAGCTGGCGACGCCGTCAGTCACGACTTTCATTTGCATGTGGTGACCGCGCCGACGATTGATGTCGAGCGCGTCGACTATCAATATCCTGCGTATACCGGCATCGCCACGCGCAATGAGACCGGCCATCCCGACGTCAAGGCGCTCGAAGGCACTCAAGTTACGCTGCATGCCACAGCCAATCAGCCCATCAAGGCCGCCTGGATTTATTTCAACGGCAGCACCCGCTCGCCGTCGGCCATGAAGTTCGACATGCAAGGGCAAACCGCTTCCTACACCTTCACGCTGGCGCTGGATCGCGATGCCAACGGCAATCTGATCGAACCGCCTACGCCGCTGCAGAATTCGTATTCCGTCCGCTTTAACAATCTGGACGGCAAGCAAAATCCGCAGGCCACCGAGCACGCCATCACCGTCACGCGCGACCTGCCGCCGGATATCAAATTCACGCTGCCGGAAAGAGATGGCATTACGCACCCCGTGAACATGCCGTTGACGTTTGGCATGGAAGCCAGCGATCCAGACTTCGGATTATCGGAAGTGATTTTACAGTACGGGCTCAATCCCAACGCACTGGCTGGCCAGCGTGTGGCGTTTAGTCGCGCCAACAACTCCAAGCCCGGCGAGCCCGCCGACTTGGGCAAAAAGGCGTTTGCTGGTCAAGAGACGTTGAACCTCAAAGACTTCGCTCTCAAAGTGGGCGACGTGGTTTATTACCGCGCCATTGCCGCCGACAATCGCCAGCCCAAGGCCAACCGCACGGCCACGGAACTTCGTAAGCTGACGTTGACCGCCGCGGTTGAACCGCAGAACAACCAGCAGCAACCGCAAGACGGCGGCGAAAAGCAAAACGACGCAGGCGGGCGAAAACCTGACGCGAAGTCGGCCAAAAATGGCGATGCACAACCCAACGCCGGTCGCGGTCGGCCCGAGGAGAACCGCTCGCCGGATCGTGGCAACGACAAACGGCCCAACGGCGCGGCCGATCATCAGCAGAACAATGATCCCCAGAATAACGATCCGCAGAACGAGCAGCCGCCGCAGGACGGTCAGCCCGGTGGCACCCCAGAAAACGGCCCAGGCGGCGAACAATCTGCACAGCGTCCGCCAGGCGAAAAAGCCAGCGATGCGGAAGCCATGCAAAAGTTGATTGCGCAGAACAATCGTGAGCAAGACAAGCAACCGGGCGAGCAAGGCAAACAACCCGGCGAACAGGGCAAGCAACCGGGCGAGCAAGGCAAACAACCCGGCGAGCAAGGCAAACAACCCGGCGAACAAGGCAAACAACCCGGCGAGCAGGGCAAGCAACCGGGCGAACAAGGTAAGCAACCCGGCGAGCAAGGCAAGCAACCCGGCGAGCAAGGAAAGCAACCCGGCGAACAAGGTAAGCAACCCGGCGAGCAAGGAAAGCAACCCGGCGAGCAAGGAAAGCAACCCGGCGAACAGGGCAAGCAACCCGGCGAACAGGGCAAGCAACCCGGCGAACAGGGCAAGCAACCCGGCGAACAAGGCAAGCAACCCGGCGAACAAGGCAAGCAACCCGGCGAGCAGGGCAAACAACCCGGCGAGCAGGGCAAACAACCCGGCGAGCAGGGCAAGCAACCCGGTGAGCAGGGCAAGCAACCCGGTGAGCACGGTAAGCAACCCGGCGAGCAGGGCAATCAACCCGGCGAACCGGGCAATCAACCGGGCGACCAGGGCAAGCAACCC
>JBBRCE010000022.1:0-73636 GCA_038205115.1 Pirellulales bacterium | reverse complement strand
GGACAGAACGTCCGATGGCTGCGATTTTCTGACCACCGCGGCGCGGACCGCAGGCTCGTCACTCCGATTTGCGATGCTGCTTTTTCGCCGCGCGTGCCGTGAGACTCAGTCGTTGGCGACGCTGCCAGCGTCGGCTGAGTTGAGGCTCAATCGCCGCTGGCTTGCCGTGCACCGCCCACAGTTAACCGCGCTATTCAGCGCGATCCGGTGAATCCACCGACGCAGGCTGCGTCGGCTACGAATTGGGCAAGGTGCGAACTCCCTGCCAGCGGCGCGCAAGCGCAAACGCTGCGCGCCGAATCGCACGTTTGCAAATCGGAGCGTGTGAGCGGTCGCCAGGCTTGCATAGGCGCAGGCAACCGCCGGTTAGGTTGTCAAAGAGCTGCAACGGGGATTTAGCTAATTACTGCGGCCGCGTGTCGGTTCGATTTCGATTGGCCAGCGCACCGGCGAACCTACTTTTGTCTAGCAAACCATCCACGCGACATCCCTTGCCACCAGTCTCATGCAAGTGCCGGCGAATTGCCGACGGAAAACTTTCGTTCGTGGCGTTGATTGCTCAACCACTCAAGCGTTTCGCCTGAATGCTACAAACTCGATTTTTCCGCTCGGGTGTTGTGCCTGCCTTTGCACGCTGAGTTGTCAGAGCCCTGGGTTGGCCTCAAATCCGTTGTCCCGCGTTGGGCGGAGTTTCCGCCCGCGAGATATATGTACATTAGTATACTGTATTGCCACGAAAAGTCAATGGCGAAAAACCGCGCGACGTCAGGAGTTGCCAGCTGCGTTCATCTGCGGATGAGAGCGGCAATTGACTGCTGGATTTTAATTGACAATGCTTTCTGCCTGCCTTATCAATGGTGACGCGGTGCTCCATTGGCGGATGCGATTCACGATAACGCGGAACGGACAGCCCGTTTTGCAGAGGAATGGTGACCGATGAAAATTGTTGTTACGGTTCTGGTCGTAGGGTGCATGACACTGGCAGTACGTAGTTCCGGCGGGGACGATACAAGCGCGCGGCCCAACGTGCTGGTGATTGTGTCCGACGATCATGGCTACGCCGATACGGGCTTTCAGGGCTGCAAGGACATTCCCACGCCGCATCTCGACCGTTTGGCCCATGAAGGTTTACGCTGCACCAACGGTTATGTTTCGCATCCCTACTGCAGCCCCACGCGAGCCGGATTGCTGACGGGCCGATACCAATCGCGGTTTGGGCATGAGCATAATCCGCATTTCAATCCCAATGATCATCGCGAAGGCTTACCGACCAGCGAAACGTTGCTGCCGGAGTTTTTGAGCAAGGCCGGGTATGCCACCGGCTGGATCGGCAAGTGGCATTTGGGCGCGGCGAAAGAATTTCGGCCGGAAAATCGCGGCTTCAAAGAGACGTTTGGCTTCATCGGTGGCGGGCATCATTTTCAGAATTGGGCCGTCAAACCCAAGATGGAATATAACGTGCCCATCGAGCGCAACGGCCAACCGGTGGAGGTCACGGACCACTTGACGGTGGCATTTGGGCATGACGCGTCGGCCTTCGTCAACCGGCATAAATCCGAGCCCTGGTTTTTGTATTTGGCGTTCAACGCGCCGCATTCGCCGAACGAGCCGACCGCCGAACGCTTGGAACGTTTTCAGGCGATCGAAAATCCGCTGCGGCGCAAATATGCCGCGCAGGTCAGCCTGATGGATGGCGCCATTGGCGAAACGCTCGACGCCTTGCGGGCGAGCAAGCAGGATGCGCGGACGTTGGTGTTTTTCTTTAGCGACAATGGCGGCCAGATCATGAACGGTGCCGACAACTCGCCGTTGCGAGGTAACAAGGGCGACGTGTTCGAAGGCGGTGTACGCGTGCCGTTTGTGGTGAGTTGGCCCGGAACGATTCCGGCCGGCAAAGATTACGATCAGGCCGTCAGTTCGCTGGATGTGTTTGCCACGGCGATGGCTTGTGCCAAGGTGGAGCTTCCGCAGGATCGCGAATTCGATGGCGTGAATTTGCTGCCGTTTCTCACTGGCAAGAATTCGGCGGCGCCGCACGATCGGCTGTTTTGGAGACGAAACGAGAAGTTGCTGGCCAGCGTTCGCGAGGGCGATAAAAAACTGATTCGCGATGGCGACAAACCGGATCAGCTTTACGATCTCAAGTCCGATCCCAAGGAAGCGCACGACTCGGCGACTTCGGATCCGGCATCGGCCGCCCATCTGAACGCAGACTTGGACGCCTGGTTCAAGAAACTGGCCACCAAGCTGGCCTTTCCGGGCGAAGGCGGCCCCGAACGCGAATGGCCAATGCGCAAGCCGCACGATTGAGCGGGGCGTCGGAGATGGCCGCGGTTTTGGCGTCGGCGCGTCGACGAATGGGCAGCGTCAAAAAAGAATCGCCGCAGTCGGGATGTCATGCGACAAACATCCGCGCTGCGGCGAGTTCAATGCAAGCGTTGAGTTTGGCGACACAACTGCTGCGTTGCCATTGCAAACTAGCGATACGTTCCCCAGGGGCCGCGGACGTAATACACTCCAAACTGTTGGGTGTCGCTGGGGATGTTGGGCGTGGGCGTAAAGCCGCCGTAGCTGCCGCCGTCGCCCGGATAGCTGCGACCGAACTGGTGGTAGATGCGCGAGGTGCGCGTGCCGCCAACGCCCCAACCGTAGTTGGATTGGAATTCGGCGGTGGGCGGAACCACCAGCGCCATCGGCACGCCTACCGCGGGATCGTAATAGGCGTTGTGCCACGGCATGCGGTAGCTGCGGATCACGGTGGGCGCGTCGTCAACCGGAAACGCAGCCTGCGCCGCGCTGCCGGCGACCGACATAGCCAGAGCGGCCGCCACCGTCAGCAAAAATCGTTTCATGCGATGTTCCTTCGATTTAAGCGGCCGGCTTGACACAAGGAGCGGGTGCGCCAAGCCGGCCGCGGACTGTGTTGATACGGAGCGACAGTTTAGTGCCATTTAACAATGGTTTCGGTCAGGCCATTGTGCGGGCCGTTGTAGCGATAGTAGGTGCGGTTGTGCTGATACAAGAACTCTTGCGGCAGCAGCGGTTGGTAGGTGATGTAGGTCCAACCCACACGCTGCGGCACTGGGTACGGCGCCGGATATAACGCCGCGCCAACCGCGCCGCTGTTGCCGCAGGGAACCGCGCCAACGTAGTAGTTGTAGAACAAGTCCGGATTCGAGCCCGGGCCGCAGTAATCGGCGGCGTGCGCCATATCGGCGAGCGCCAGCAGGATCATCACCAGGGCTGACGCCCACAGCGCAAACACGGTTTGTTTTCGAGACATCGATTAGGCTCCTTTGGCAAAGCGTGAGATGCGCTCACGAAGCGCGCGCCGGTCGAGGGCGACGAAACGTGAGACGCGAACAGGCGGCGGTCCGCCTCAAGGTAGGGTGGTGGATGGACGGCTGTGAACAGTGCAGTGCAGCCAACCCATCAACCAGGCAGTGCGGCAAACATCATGTAGGTTGAGCAGGCAGGTCGGCCATTGACGCGGAGCGAATGGCGCGGTTGTGGGCAGACACGGAAGGCGAGCAGCGAGCGGTTTGCGATCGCCACTTACGTCGGTTTCGTCCCACACGTTCAATTTCGGTAAGCTACGGTCGTAGGGGTGAATCTTTGTATGACGGTGGAAACAGTTTTTCGCGTGCTGACGGTCGCCGCGTGCGAGAGATTTCCGGCCAAGACTAGCGCGCGGGCGGAAGTTTTGCTAATCGCTACAATCGCGTCCGCAGTGAGCGCTCGGCAAACTGCTAGCATCGGCTGATCTTGCTTGGCAGCGAGCATATGCGTTATTCTCCTCGCCTGAGAACCGCTAGTCGGCGGGTCGATATTTCGGATTAAGCTTACGAGGTGATGCCAGCGATGTCTGCCAAGCTGACGGTGTTGATCCCTTGCAAGAACGAGCGCCTGAACATCCGCCGGTGCATCGAATCGGCCCGGTTGATTGCCGACGAAGTGCTGATTGCCGATTCGGGCTCGACCGATGATACGCTGGCGATTGTGGCGGCGATGGGTGGATGCCGCGTGATCGAGCGGCCGTTTACGGACTTCAGCGATTTCAAAAATTGGGCCATTCCGCAAGCGCAGCACGTCTGGGTGTTGATCTTGGATGCCGACGAACGAATCTCGCCTGAGCTGGCAGTGGAAATTCGCGCCACGCTGGCGGGCGATACGAGCCATGTCGATGGTTGGTGGATCGGCCGGCAAAATCATTTCATGGGTTACCGAATTCGCCATTGCGGCTGGAACAGCGACGCGGTGTTTCGGCTGATTCGCCGCGACGTTTGTCGGTACACCAATCGCCGCGTGCATGAAGAAATTGCCGTGCCGGCGGCGCGGGCAGGCAGGCTGCGGCAAGAACTGGTGCATTACACCGTCTGGACCTACGAGCAGTACTTTCGCAAGTTCGACCATTACACCACGCTATCTGCCTTGGACATGCGCGACCGCGGTCGGCGGGCGACACTGGGCAGCATGATCGGCCGGCCGCCGCTGCGTTTTTTGCAACTCTACGTGCTGCGGCTGGGTTTTTTGGATGGACTGCCCGGCTTGCAAATCTGCTGGCTGACGGCCTTCATGGGCTTTGTCAAACAAGCCAAGTTGTGGGCGTTGACGCGCGCACGGCCGCAACCGAATCCGGAAGCTCAGGCGGCTGGCGACCAACTCTCGTGCGAATCGTCCGCCGCGATATCGGCAACGTCCGCATCGCCGCCGAGAGTTTCACGCAGCGCCGCCTGAAATCGTTTGAACTCGTTTTATATCTGCAGATTCAAAATTCGACGTCATGCCATTGCCCGACATTACGCTGCTGCTGACCACCTATCAAAAGCCCTGGCACTTGCGACGGGCGCTGCGTTCGATTGCCATGCAGCAAGGTGTGCGCGAGCGGATGGAATTGGTGGTGACCGACGATGGTTCGACCGACGAGACGCCGCAGATTGTCGAGGCGTTTCGGCGCGAAGTGAATTTTCCGGTGCATTTCACCACGCATCCGCATGGCGAGTTTCACCCCGCGCGTTGCCGCAACGAAGGCGTGACTGCCACCAGCGGCGAATACCTATTGCTGCTGGATGGCGATTGCGTTTTGCCGCCGGATCACGTGGCCGCGCATTTGGCCCAGCGAAAACCGGGCGTCGCGATGCTGGGCGATTGCTGCCGCTTGGAGCAAGATGTGACGCAGCAGGTGAGCGAAGCGCCAATCGAGCCGCAAGAATTTGTGGTTTGGAACAGCGGCAAAGAACGGCGGCGGCTCACGCGGGCCGATCGCCATGCGCGGCTGTACACGTTTTTGCGCCACCCCAAAAAGCCGAAACTGGTCAGCAACAACGTCGGCATCTGGCGTAGCGATTTTTTGCGCGTGAACGGTTTTGACGAAAACTATCGTGGCTGGGGCTGCGAAGACGACGACTTAGGCCAGCGATTGAAGAAATCGGGCGTGCGGTTGGAAAGTATTCTGCGCTGGACCAATAGCTTTCATCTTTGGCATCCGCGCGATCCAAGCGCGCCGCGCAGTTGGCGTGAAGGGCCGAACGTCCCTTACTTCTTGCGGCGCGGCCGACTCACACGCTGCCGCAATGGCGTGGTGAAGCGCGGCATTGATGACTTGGCTGTGCGTATCATCGGGCGCACCGCGGCTGTCGATCCACTAATCCAGCGGTTAAGCGTAAATGTTACGAGTTCGTCGCAGCCCGAGATCGAAATCTTATTTTCGGGCGGTGACGACAATTTTTCGCGACAGGCAGAGTGCCGAATCCTGGTCGAGGCGCAAGAAAACACCGCGACGCCAGCTCTCGCTCGCGTCGCGGATGTTGTCATTTCGGATTCAGCGTTTCCGCAGGTCGCCCGCCAGTTTCGCCTGTCGCAATTCGACGAGGCGCTGGCGGCTATCGGCTAACGGCGCGATTACCGGAACAGGTTGCGGACCGGTTCGCCAGGCACAACGACTTTTTGGCGGACGTACGCGGGGCGACCAACCACGACAGGCGCGGCAACGACCGTCGGTGCGTAATAACTCGTTACCGGAGTCGCCGCGTAATAGCTGGTCACAGGCGTGGGAGCGTAGTAGCTGGTCACCGGAGCTGGCGCGTAATAGCTGGTGACTGGCGTCGATACGGTTGGTGCGTAATACGCCGTGACCGGAGTGGAGACCGGCGCGTAAAACGAACTGACCGGCGTGACGGTCGGCTCGTAGTAACTGCTGACTGGCACCGCGGATTGAGCGTAATACGTGGTAACCGGCGCCGAGTACGCCGGAGCGGCCGTGTAAGCCGGAGCGGACGTGTAAGCTGTCGGTGCATAATTGGCGGTGGTTTGCGTCAGTTGCCCGGCAAGCGGTGATTGGCTGTAAGTCGATGGCGCGAAGTAAGCCGTGGTGGCCGGCGCCGCATAAGCTTGAGCCGGAGCAGAATAAGCCGGCGCGTAAGCGGCAACGGGAGCGTACGCGGCAACTGTTGGACGGTTGCAGTCGCAAGCGTTGGCCATTGTTCCGCCGAGCGTCATTAAGAACGCAGTCGATAAGGTAAACAAACGATTCATGGCAAAGGTTCCTTCTATCAAAGATGCACGTCAGTCGGCTGAATCTCTCCAACCTCAACTCTATTACTTTGGTTGCCCGAAGGCAAACATCGAGCGCGAAATTCATTAGCAAATCTCGGTCCCTGCCCGATAATCTTCGGGCGTAACCTACCGACCTTGCCGGTTTTAACGATCTTGACGTGCGTTGCGAAGCGTGAGTGCCAGCGTGGACGACGTTGCCGCGCGTTGTTGAACGACTGCAAGCGTCGACTGTCTCTGGAGTTGTTGCGGAATACTTGTTTCCAGCCAGCCAGAACCGGGGCATAATAGCAGTCACACGCTTTCACTTTGGCCCGCACTTCTTGCCTGGGATACGCCACGCCATGACACGTTGCTTTTGGTTTGCAATTTTGGCTCTTTTGACCGGTTTGATCGTTGCCGGACCAGCCGTGGCTGCCGAACCGGTTTTGAACTACGAGCAAATGCGCAATCGCATGGTGGATGACGAGATTATTGGCGGCGGCGTCAAAAACGAGCGCGTAATTGCCGCCTTTCGCAAGACTATGCGACATGAATTCGTGCAATCGAGCTTGCGCGGCCAATCTTATTACGATATGTCGCTGCCCATCGGCGAAAAGCAAACCATCTCGGCGCCATTCGTGGTGGCTTTCATGACCGAACAACTCGATCCGCAGCCAGACGATAAAGTGCTGGAGATTGGCACCGGTTCGGGCTTTCAGGCGGCCATCCTTAGCCCGTTGGTCAAGCAGGTTTACAGCATCGAAATTGTCGAAGCGCTGGGCAAAAAGGCCGACGCCACGCTCAAGCGACTCAAATACACCAACATCGCTTTGAAAATTGGCGACGGCTACCAAGGCTGGCCGGAATTCGCGCCGTTCGACAAAATCATCGTCACCTGCTCGCCGGAAAAAGTTCCGCCTAAGCTGGTCGAGCAACTTAAAGAAGGCGGCCGCATGATTGTGCCGGTGGGCGAACGCTACCAGCAGATCATTTACCTGTTTAAAAAAGAAAAGGGCAAACTGGTTTCAGAAGCCTTGCGGCCCACGCTGTTCGTGCCGATGACCGGTGAGGCCGAAGGCGGGCGCGTGGTCAAGCCAGACCCCGCGCATCCCAAGGTTTATAACGGCAGCTTCGAAGAGATGGCCGGTAAGTCGGGCGAACCGGTCGGCTGGTATTACCAGCGACAGATGAAAGTGGTGGAAGATAAAAGCTCACCCAACGGAAATCAATATGTGACATTCACCAACAGCGATCCCGGTCGCGCCAGCCGCATGCTGCAAGGGTTGGCGGTGGATGGTCGCAAAGTTCACGAGTTGGAATTTTCCACCTACGTCAAGGCCACCAACGTGCTGCCCGGCCAAAGCAATAAAGAATTGCCGATGCTTTCTGTCACGTTCTACGACGACAACCGTCAGCAAGTTGGCCCGCACGAAATCGTCGGCCCCTGGCATGGCTCGTTCGAATGGAAGAAAGAAGTCGAAAAGATCCGCGTGCCGATCTCGGCGCGCGAGTGCATCATTCACATCGGCTTGCTCGGCGCCACGGGTGAAGTTTCGTTCGATAACGTGGACGTCCGCGTCACCAAGTAACCAACACGTTTTGCGGCGTTGGTTATCAATTGCGACGTTGACGCCGCGGCCAAATGATTACCTACATCCGCGCCCCGAGATACTTTGTCGTTCGATCCTCGCGCGGAATCAAATCTCAATGCGAACCAATCCCGTCAAACACAAACTTCGCCAAGGCCAACCGACGTTTGGCAGTTGGCTGTCGCTGGGCGATCTGTATGCGTCGCGCTTGATGGCGCGCATGGGCTTTGATTGGCTGACGCTCGATATGGAGCATCAACCGATCGATTGGTCGCAAGCCGCGGCCATTTTTGGCGCCATCGCCGACGCCAGCGGCGTGCCACTGGCCCGTGTGCCCGAGGGCAACCACTTTTTGATTAAACGTGCGCTCGACGCCGGCGCCTGGGGTATCGTTGCGCCCATGGTCAACACGGTTGAGCAAGCCCGGGCGATCATCGCCGCGGCCAAGTATCCGCCGCAGGGCAACCGCAGTTTAGGCGGTGGCATGCACGCGCTCAACTTCGACGCCAGCGGCCCGGAATATTACGCCCGCGCCAACGACGAGATTCTGGTGGTACTGCAGACCGAAAGCCCGCAAGGCATTGCCAATGCCGAGGCGATTTACAGCCTGCCGGGCGTGGATGCCATCTTCGTTGGCCCGGTCGATCTGCGAGCGAACATGCGGGCGGCCGACGGCAGCGAAGCCACCGACGCGCAGTTCGAAACAGCGTTGCAACAGATCATCGACGCTGGCCGCAAAACCGGCACGCCCACCGGCATGCACGTTATGGAACCGGCCGCCGCCTTGCGCCGTGCCGCCCAAGGCATGCAGTTCTTGGCCGTGGGCAGCGAACTGCGGATGATGAGCGAGAAAGCCAAGGAGTTTCTCGTGGCGCTTCGGCCTGATCAACCGCGCTCGGCCGGCGCGGCGTACTAGCCGACGGCTGATAGCGGTGCGGCAACGAATCTTGTCACCGCGCCGGTGAAGTGCGGGTACGAGGGTGAGGGAACGTCGAGACGACGCGAATGAACAAGTCGGCTCAAGCCGCAAACCCTAACTTACAACCAGCGATCGCCCAATGCTAACCGCCGGGCAACGTTTTTCGAATTCGGCTACGCCTGCGTCGGTGATTCGCGTACCGAACGCCCAAACCGATTTCAGTCGTGGAAATTGAACCAGGCTTAACAGGCCAGTATCAGTGATTGCAGTGTCTTCGATACTGAGCGTTTCCAGTTCACCCAGAATTTGCAACTCAGCCAACCCTCGATCGGTGATCGAGGTCGAGTCTAAGTTCAGAGATTGCAGTTTCTTCAGCGAACTGATTTTTACCATGCCGAGATCGGTAATCCGTTTGCTGCCCAGCGTTAAGCTGCCAAGCTTCGGCAAATCGGCCAGACTCGTCAATCCCTCGTCGTCGATTTGATTGTTGGTAAGAGTCAATTCTTCGAGGTTCGGCAGGCCGCGTAGGCATATTAGACCGCATCCCGTGATCTGCGTATCGTCGATCCGCAGAGTTTTCAGTTTGGCCAGCTTTTTCAAATGTAACATTCCACGATCGGTAATTCCCTGACCAGAAATGCTTAAGTCTTCAAGTTCTCTCAACTCGCTGATGTACGCCAGGCCATCGTCGGTCATCGCTGAACCGGTGACGTTCAGCGTCTCCAATCGAGTGCATTTTCGTAACTGGGAAAGTCCGACGTCAGTGACTTGGGTCTGGCGGAGTGACAAGCCTTGCAATTGCGAGAGCTTACTCAAGTTGGCAATACCGCGATCGGTAATCCGATTCGATTTTAAATGGACCCACTCCACTGACATTAACTCTCCGACGGCGGCCAGCGTGTCGTCGTCGACTTGACTTCCGTCGTAACAGCGAACCATGTAGACCGATTCGAAATAATCGCGCCCGAGCCATTTTTGCAACTGTTGCACAAGCCACCCGCGCTGAACCGGATGTTCAGGGTAGCAGGCAATCCCGTGGCTTTGACGGATTCGTTCGACCGCCATTCTTTGCCGCTGCGCGGGACGGACGATGAAATTGGCGACGGCCGCTAGAATCCCGCAGATCAAGGTCAGTGTAATTAGCATCGTCCGCAAGCGGTACTGATACCAACGGCAGCGAGGTTTGATGTGGGTCGGTGCGGCGGGCAGCATACGGAATGGGCTTCCTCGGATAGTACCAGCGGCGGCTCGGGTTTCGTGATGTTTGTGAAGTGCGGCGTCTTCCACCGCCGGCGAACGTCATGCCGCAGTTCGCTAGAGTCGCTGCCATTCTAGCCGCTCGGAAATGCTGGCATCAATCTTGCTTGCACATAAGCGCTAGCTGCGTTCGTCGTTGATCGACGACGCTCGCCAAATCGTTGCTAGCTTTCACTCCGACACGTTGCAAGCCGAAGCTGTTAACGATTTGAAGGACAATACTATCCGAGTTGCAGAAATCGCGCAATCAGACATGGTCGTTTAACGCGCCGTTGGCGGTCGAGCTATGGTCGGACAACGACCACACTGGTTGATTTGCAACCGACCATTCAAGTTGCCGAACTGCTCCGAAATCGACCATCGCGGAACGCGCAAACTTTCGCTAGCAAACTTAGGATTACTAACGTCTTGCCAACTTGAGGCGTCAGTTTGCTAACTAACGGAAAGCGGGGATAGTGTGCGCTATGGATTGATCGCCCTGGTTAGTGCTCGTGAATGAAATCCAGCTTTGCTCGTTGAGACGTATTTCGCGAAAGCCAACATCTTGAATTTTGCTGCGAGTGTCGCGATCTATCCGCGACATTCTAATCGTCTTCGAATAGGCCGGTTTCCTCGAGCCAAACGCTTTGTCAGAGACGCTCTTACTCGAAGTGAACTGAGCTTGTGGACCCGTCGCAGCACGCGTGGCGGTAGTTCTTTCCGCATTATCCCCGATAGACATCTCTCGCGATGCTCTTCGCATCGCGCCGTTGGTAGCTGCCTACAGATTGCGTTTCATGCGGCGGCAAAGCAAGCGTCGGCAATCTGATTTTGCTAGCGATTGCGAGCTAGAGGTGTATCAAATTGAGGTCTCAATATTAGATTCGGCACTCATCTTGGGACACTAAATCGCCGCTAGCATTTTTGCGTTGCAGACCTTTGAAATTGCTCGACTGAATTTATTGCATTACCGGATCGAGGGTTGCGACGATTGTCACCATTTTTAGAAAAATCGCTCAAGTTCCGGCGCATCAAGTGCTCCCAAGTCATGCATCAAAGAGCAACGTCAGAATGACTGCTCAAGACAATCTCTAATCATGGAGGATGAAAAGATGTTAGTACTCAGCCGCAAAGTGGGTGAAGAGATCGTGATCGACGGCAACATTCGTGTCGTCATCAACCGTGTCGCTGGCGATCGTGTAACGCTGGCCTTCAGTGCCCCGAGTGATGTTCGTATCTTACGGGCTGAACTGGCACTGCAAGAAGAGACAGTTGTTACGCCTATCGCGACCACTCGCGAAATGGAGTTGGTTGCTGCGGCAATCTCACCGCGTGGTAATGCGGTTTCGGCTACTGCCATCGCGCAGACGGTCGCCCCCAAGTTGCCGACTGGCCCGCGTTTTAAGGCTGGCGGACAGCTCCCGCTGGTTGCTCGCCGCGCACGCTAGTTGAGCTCGCGTACACTCGTTAGTATGAAGCGAATGGCATGTTCCCGCTAGCGATTCGATTCGAACACCGGATACACCATTGCCGGTTGGTGACCCTCCAGAACATCAGTTACGCGCTCCAGAATTCGCTGTGAATAGGCGCGAGGACTGTTTGCTCCCGGAACCTTGGCGGTTGACTTAAGCAATTTTTTGATGTTCGGGAGAGCCGGTTTTGCTCGTTCGCCCATGCGATCCAAGACGTTCGCTGCCTGTAGCCCAAAAAATGGCTGATCTTCTTTAGTGAGCCAATCATCGAGCAGGGGCAAGGCCAAGTCAGCCTTGCCCTGAGCGGCCAGTGCCTCGGCCGCCGCGATTTGCACCGCTCCCGATGAATCTTCCATTCGCTTCTTGAGTTCGTCCGTCGCGTCGCCCGCTTTTTCACCGAGCATGGTGCAGCCTTGGGCGGCCCACCAGCGGATGGCTTCGTTTTCATCGCTCAGCGATTTGATCAGCGTCGGCAAATTGGCCGGATTTCGCTGCGAGGCCAGGCTAGCGAGATCGTACACGCGCTCGACCGGAAATGCGTTGGGCTTGCGCGAGGCGTCGTAGCCTTCAATTGCCGAGCCTTCTGGCACAAAGCCGTTGTCGACGACGGCTATGGCTTGTTTTTTCATCGCTGCCCTCAGTCGCACGAGTGTTTCTGCGTGCTTGGGATCGGAGGCCAGATTCTTGACGTTGTCCGGATCCGTCTGCATGTCGTAGAGTTCTTCGGTCGGCTTGACGCCCCAGAACTGAGCGGTGGCCGGGGTGAGTTTGCCTTCGGCTGCCATGCGCGCCCACGATTGATAACCGCGCGCTTGAAATTGATAGTCCAATCGCTGCTGGTAGGGCAGGTCGGGCCGAAAATTGTGGATGTATAGCCAGCGCTGGTCCATGGCAGAGCGTATCATATCGTAGCGCTCGTCCATGCGGTCGCGAGAGCAGAACACGACTTCATTGGGCGCGGCCTTGGCTTTTCCGGCAAAAGCATGGCCTTGCATGTAGTCGGGAATTTTTACACCGGCGAGTGAAAGCACGGTCGGCGCAAAATCGGTAAAGCAAACGGGATCTTTGATCCGCGAGCCTGGCGCGGCAGGCGCCAGATGTTGCCACTTTGGCGGAAAGTAGACGATCAGGGGAACATGTGTTCCGCTCTGTTGCAGGCAGCGTTTGCTGCGCGGCAGCACGCCACCGTTGTCTCCGTAATAGAAAACAATGGTATTATCGGCCTGGCCCTCGTCACGCAGGTCTTTGAGCTTGGCGGCAAGTTGCGTGTCCAGCAGTGTCATGTAATCGTAGTAGCGCGCAATATCGGCTCGAACTTCCGGTGTATCGGGCATATACGGCGGAACGCGGACGGTGGCCGGATCGATGGCGGCCCGCTTCAAGGGCAGTTCTTTTACGGGGAACATACAACTTTCGTGCGTGACTTCGTGATTGAAGACGCTAAAAAACGGCTTGTTGGCCGCGCCGCGTTTGCGCCAATGGGCTTGCCGATCGCATTGGTTCCAAGCTTCTTCAATACTGATGGGCGAGTTGTAATCGGTCTTGGCGTTGTTGCAGGTGTAGTAGCCGGCCTCGCGTAACAGCGCCGGAAAGCCCTTGAGCCAAGCCGGAATTTTGCCTTTGGCGCGCATGTGTTCAGCCGGTCCGGCCGTGACGGCAAACATGCCAGTGATGAGCGCAAAACGCGCCGGAGCACAGACGGGTTGCGCAAAGCAGCGTTCATACAGCACGCCGTCTTTTGCCAACTGATCGAGCGTAGGCGTGTAAGCCATGGGATCGCCGTAGCAGCCCAGGTAGGGATTATTGTCTTCGCTCACCAGCCAAAGGATATTCGGCCGTTCGATTTTTTCGGCCGCCAAGATCGAAGAGTTGAGACTGACCAGGGTACCCAGCAGAAACGCCAGGCATAAGCTCGACAAACGATTCATCGCAACTCCGGAGGGCAAGAGATTCGACGCAGCAAATAGACAGTCTGCTTGCATCCGATTCTAAATAACCGTCGTGCCGCTGAACAGCCGCGCGATGAAAACCGCCGGCAAAAATTAACGTCCGGCGTTCAGCAGGCAACCCGTTGTCGAAAACCGAGTGCTCAAAGTTCGCGGCGCGGATCAGTACTTCGCGCGTCCGGTGTAAACGCAGCCCACGGCAAACGCGGTCTGGCCATCGTGATCGATGGGCGTGGCATGCACAATGCGGGCGGTCACGTAAGTCAGCGCGGGAGCAATGCCGAAGGCAACCACAATCGATTCGTAATCCGGCATTTCGGCCGACAGGTACGAAAAGCCGCCACCGGTAATTTCCCGACAACGAATTTCCCGTAAGTCCGACCGATCTGGCAACAATTGGTTGTCTGGCAGTGGCGCCATTAACTGCACGTACGGGTAGGATCGCCGCGGCTGTAGCCGTCGTTCGCCATGAGGACCATCCGGCAAAGCTTGAAACGGCTGCTCGAAATGGCTGGCTTGCAAATGGCCGGTTTTGGGTATTTGACCGCGATTGATTTTTGCGAGCAGATCGTTGAGTTGCCGCGTCGACTCGCTGGCGACGTGCTGCATTTGCTGCAGTTCGATTTGCGATTGTCGCAAGTCAGTGACATCAATGCCGGTACCAATCAATTTGAAATCGTCGTCTTCGCAGTAACGCGCAAACGACCAGGCAATGCGTCGGCGCACACCGCCGCGGGTCAGAATGAAACTTTCGAAGTCAACGGAATCGGCCTCGGCCTGTAAACTGTTGAGATATGCACGAACGGTCGAAGCTTCTTCGGGCACGAGCAGCGTGCTGCAAAACGATCGCGCCACGGCGTCGCGCTGCGTGAAGCCGGTAATGGGTTGGCACGCGCCGTTGATGCGAACGATCCGTCCGGAATCGTCGAGCACCAGCACCAGGGCTTCGACCGCTTCCATCAACGTGGCCGTAAACCGCTGCTCGGCGGCCAGCGCGCGTTCGGATCGCTCGCGACCGATCGACAAGATCACCTGGTTGGCGATCATTTCGATAAACAGCACATCATGCGCGGAAAATTGCAGCGGTTTGCGATTGAGTACCGCAATGGCGCCCACGGGTTGCTTTTGATATTCCAGCGGCTGGACCAGTGCGCTGCGGATGCCCTTGGAACGCAGAAACAGATCGTCAGTGCGCGCGTCGGCTGGCAAATCGTCAATGACCAGCGGTTGGCGGACTTCCATGGAATAGCCGGCCAGCGACGAAGATCGCAACCGCGAGGTCCGATATTCCTGCGGATGCTCGTCGGGATGTCGCGTGCGGGTATTGACGCCCAACTGATGGACGAGCGAGTTTTCTTCGGTATCGATTTGCGAAACCAGGTAGAAGTCGGCGTCCATGCTTTCTGCCACGAGAGCCGCGCCGTCGCGAATCAATCGCATGCCGTCGGAATGCGTGGCGGCCATGCGGCCCATGGCGGCCAACGCCGACTGCTGCCGCGTTTGGATATCGGAAAACGTTGGCATCGCGCCGGAGGGTAGGGCGGTCGACGCGTCGATCAGTTCTGACTTTGCCATATCCCGAGTTCGAATCTTCTTCTAGAGGAACGCATCGTCTCCGCAGGTTGTCTGAACGCGGTGAGTTTCGCTCGGCTGGGCCGACTCGGGGCGAACATCACGGCACTTTAGCGCTTCTTGGCGTTTGGCTTGAATTGCGAGAGCTTGCCGGCCGCTTCTTCATGACTCTTTTTGACGCGCGTTAAAAACTGTTCGGGCGTGTAGAGGTGGCCGGTGGGCAAATTGAAGTCATCTTTGGCGTTTTTTGGCAGCATCGTGCTCAATTGGGCTGCGCCTTTGGCGCTGGTCAAGAACTCCAGCAACTTGAATGCATCTTTGGCGCGAGTCAAATCGTGAAGCGTTTGCGTGCCGTTGGGCAAACGGGCTAGTCGATCGAGTTTGTCGTAGACGCCGGGCAAGCTTTGGATTTGCGCAGATAACGCCTTGCCCTGCGTGGAGCGCAGTTCGCTGACCAGCGGGTCGCCGTCTGGCAACATCGCATCGATAATGGCCGCGCGATCCCTGACATTCCAACCCATTTTTTTCAATTGCTCAAAAAACGGCAGTACGTCGCCTTGCGACAAAATGGCTACCGGTTGCGCGCCGGACGTGGTGAGAAACAACTTCTCCACGCGGCTCCAGTCTGGCAGTGCCTTAAAACCTGATTCGGCAGCCAATGTGGTCGACGCCCAAAATAGTACCGCAGCCATCAGCGTTTTGACGTTTTTGGACCAGCATAATCGGCGCATTGGAAGACAATCCTGATCGACGTGTCAAGTTTTTGTAATCGCCACTCCGCTTTTGCCTGTGGCGACAGGCCAAGGGTTCGCAGTGCAGATGGCAGTAGCAATGGTGGCCGAACCTTCGCCGGCACCGCCTGTCTCACTGGTTCAGCTAGCAATCGGAACCGGGCAGCACGCGCAAGCTTAGCTCACCGCCATTGGCAGTCGAAAGAACGCGAGTTATCCGTACCGATTGCACGAAGTATGCCTGAAATAAGGCCGCTAGCAGATTTCGGTAACCTATTGCTAGCACTGCCTTTGCAGCAGGCGATGGTTAGCCGCCCAGGGCCGGCCAGAGAATGAAGAATTTTGGCTTCAAAAAAATTTTATTGAAATCGTTGCTAATCGAATCCAAAGCGCCTACGATGAGAGGCGGTTCACAGCTTTTGAGACGTGAACAGGTAGCAGGAGATACCAATGTCAGCGCTGTTTTTTGTGCAAGAATGCCCTACCTGCGGACGGAGTCTGCAGGTGCGCGTCGTTTATTTGGGCCGCTGGGTCGTGTGTCAACACTGCAACGGATCGTTCGAGGCATGCGATCCCGCCAGCGCCGCTTATCCTCCGATGGACTCGGGCATTGACCTGGTTCGTCGGGCGACGGAATTGATTGATTCCGTGGAACAGAGTCGGGTGCAGTTCGATTAAAATTCTGGCGACGGAAATTTTCGAACGGCTTCGTCTTCGAACAGATTGAGTGCCCAACCAATCTTCTCGATTTTCCAGCGAATCCCGCCCGACGAGTGCGTCGTGCGGGAAATCGCTGGGCTTCTGCGCTTCGACCTCGCTGGCGATGTGCGAATTCGTGATGATTGAATGTATGCGAATTTGCGGACGCGCAAATCGGGGCGGTTGGCTTTCGACATTGTTTGCAACAGGCTAGAATCCGGCGAACGAGCCAAGCGGATGGACCATGTTGCGACAACTTTCTGATCAGCACGAAGGCTACTTGCCCGACGGACTGCCGTTGTTGGAGAATGCGCAGAGGGCGTTGCCTGCGATTGCCAAGAATGCCGGCTTGATTGCAGAAATCGAGAACGCCGTTCGTCGCGTTCCCACCCAGCACGAAATTGTGGTTGTTGATGCGCGACAAATGCAACTCGACGACGAGTCGCTGCACCTGGTTTTGACATCGCCACCGTATTGGACCTTGAAGAATTATCGCGACAGTCCGGCGCAGCTTGGGCATTTCGAAGATACGAAGGCTTTCTCGAGCAAATCGACCTTGTTTGGGAGCGTTGCTACCGCGCGCTTGTGCCTGGAGGGCGTTTGATTTGCGTCGTCGGCGACGTCTGCTTATCGCGTCGTAAGAACGATGGCCGGCACACCGTGGTGCCGCTGCACGCGTCGATTCAGGAACATTGCCGACGGATCGGTTACGACAATTTGGCGCCAATCATCTGGCACAAAATCTCGAATGTCGACTTTGAGGCGTCGGGCAGCGGCTCATTTTTGGGTAAGCCATACGAACCGAACGCCGTCATCAAAAATGATATCGAATTCATTCTGATGCAACGAAAATCGGGTGGTTACCGCAGCCCATCCATTGCCACGCGGGTGTTGAGCGTAATTGGTGACGCGAATCACAAGCAATGGTTTCAGCAAATTTGGACCGGTTTAACGGGCGCTTCCACCCGCCAACATCCGGCCCCCTTTCCGCTTGAAGTCGCAATGCGGCTGGTCCGGATGTTTAGTTTTGTAGGAGATACTGTTTTAGATCCCTTTTTAGGCACTGGCACGACCACCGCAGCGGCCTTGCTTTGCGGTCGGAATTCGATCGGTTTTGAAGTTGACCCTGTTTATGCCAAGGGAGCCATGCGCCGAATTGACGAGGCGCGCACCTCGGAGACCGTTACGGAGATTGTGTTGCGTGAACAAGCTTGACGAAATCGAAAAGCAAGTCGGCGAGGCGATCAAGCTCTTCTGGCGAACCCGAAATCGTCAATCGAAAGCGCAAGGTTTAAAGTCCGGAGTCAAAGATGCCGGTTTGCGTGCCGCCGTCACGGGTGGAAAACATTTGGACGGCTTCACTGATTATTTGCCGGAAATTGGTCATGCAAGCCGGCGTGCCGGAAGCTCAGGTGTTTTGGCGCGATCGCAAAGAATTGCAAGGCTACTACTGAAAGGCGAATTCCATAGTCCTAACGATGAACTCGCTTTCCGAAACTTCGCCACCGGCCTATAGGCACATTCGATTGCCTATGCCCAATCGCATGGTTCGAACGGCTGATGAATGCCCCGACCAGTTTCACGGCTTCGGCCTTGCTGGCAGTAGCCGCTATCGCGGATTAAGATTAGAATTAGCCGGTCTTATCTTGCCGGCTGCGGCCGTTCCCTTGGCCTGCGGCGTTTTTTCTTTCCTTCGTTAAGTTTCCAATATGGCCATCGTCGTTTTGCGCTGCGTGTTCGTGGCCATTGCCGCCGGTTTGGCTGTGACGCTGATCAATTCCGCGCTGCTGCCGCAATCGCCGACGTCGGCGCCGATCATTGCCATTTGCGTAATTGTCGGACTGGCGCTGGCCGTCATCGCCGCCGATGTGGGGCTCAAACGTAAACAACTCGACACCATCTCGGCCGTTTATTTTGGCTTGATCGTCGGGCTGTTCTTGACGTATTTGCTGCGGCTGGCGATCGTGCCACTGCTGCCGTCGGAGAAAAATCCTACCGTTAATTTGTGGGTCGATTACTGTCAGGTGGGCATGGGCATGGTGCTTTGCTACATCTGCATCAGCCTGTTGATTCAAACCAAAAATGACTTTCGATTTATCATTCCCTATGTGGAATTCGCCAAGGAAATCAAAGGTCGCAAGCCCTACGTACTGGATACCAGCGCCGTAATCGATGGCCGAATTGCCGACGTGCTGGCTACCGGACTGATCGAAAATCAGTTGATCATGCCGCGGTTTGTGATTGGCGAATTGCAAGCGATTGCCGACAGCAGCGACCGGCTTAAACGCACGCGGGGACGCCGCGGATTGGACGTGCTCAATAAGCTCAAAGAGACGCCGCAGATCGAACTCACAATCTTCGACCGCGAACTGCCGGAGTTCAACGGGCAGACCGTCGATCAGAAATTGGTGCTGCTGGCCAAGCATCTGGGCGGACGAATTGTGACCAGCGATTTTAACCTCAATAAGGTCGCGCAGTTGCATCAGGTGGGCGTGCTGAATCTCAACGAATTGGCCAACGCGCTCAAGCCGGTGTTCATTCCGGGCGAGACCATTGAAGTGCGAATCGTCAAGCCGGGCGAAGAGGCTGGGCAAGGCGTCGGTTATTTGGACGACGGCACAATGATTGTCGTCGAAGCCGCGCGCGAGCAGATCAATCGGCAAGTGCGCGTGGCCGTGACCAGCGTCCTGCAAACCAACGCCGGGCGAATGGTATTCGGCCGCTACGAAGCTGGCAAAATCTAGCGACGCGTGCGGACGACTCGCGGCCTGCCGCTGCCGCCAGGCGATCTTGAATGGACTCTCCATCCAGCGTAAAGGCGATACAATCGGCATGGAGTTCATTGCCGCAGCCAAATGGTATCGCCAAACTGGGCCGCGGACGCATTGCCAGCCGCTTCGACAAGCTGCTGTGCTATGTTTGGTTGTCCCGTTTCTCGGCCGTCGCCATTGGCATGTCGGGCACTGCGAACCGGAATTGAAATCACTGCAGGACTTTGAACCCGATCGATTGAACGTCATGATGACGGTGGCCGCAATTTCCGTTTCGAAAGCAGTCGCCCATGGACAGCGCGGGGCGGGCGAATCGACTGCCGGCGCGGCGGAAAAACCCGATCCGCGACTTTTGACCCTGTTGCCCTTTGCGATTCAGCAAGGCGCCTTTTCCGAATTGCTCCAGCGGCTACCCGAGCACTTGGCGGAGCTGCTGGCTTGCGGATTTTGCGGCGTCGCCACGCGGTCGCCGCAGACCAATGAACTGATGTTGAAAATTGCTCAGCGTGGGTTAGGCGGCGAATGGAGCGCGTGGAAGGATATTTCGCTTGCGGGCGAAAAAGGCGGTACGCTGACGCAGTGCGTGCTGAACACATCCAAACCTCTGGCGCTGGCCGATTGCCGCAGCGCCGCGCAACGCGACCCTTGCCTGGACAGCCGGGGCGTGGTCAGCGCATTGGTGGTCCCACTCAGCCAGGATGGCGAACAGTTTGGTACGCTGGGCGTCTATCACAACGCTCCGCGACATTTTGGCGCCGCCGACGTGCGGCTGCTCGAAACCGCCGCCAGCTTGCTCGCCGCCAGCTTCGAACGCCAGTGGCTTGAACAACAACTTGACGTGGCTACGACGATCATTCGGGCGGAGCGCCAGTCCGGCGAGTCGTCTTTTGCAAGGCTTAATCAAAGTTTGCAGGTTGTCGAGTTGAATTCTGCCCTGGAGTCGCTGGGGCAGTACGCTTTGGCAGAAATTTGCGACCGCACGTTTGTCAGCGTGTACACCGCGTACGACGACGCAACGGCGCTGGTCAACGAGATTCTGCAACTCAAGCCGGGCGGGCCAAAGGTTCAACTTGAGTGTGCGCTGCACAGCAAGCATGGCAACATACGGCGGATGTCGTGGTCGTTTCACGCGGTAGAATTACCCAGCGGCGTAATCGAATATTTTGTCTCCGGCGTGGACGTCACGGAGCGGCACGAAGCCAACCAGGCTGTCGAACGCGCGCAGCAAACCACGAACGCCTGTTTGGATGTGGTTCGCGAATTGCAAACGACGATTGAAGCTGGCGATCTCGAACAGATCAAACGCGTGATGTCGGACGCCATTCGCAATGGCCGCATTGATCCGCACGGTATTCAATCCAGCCAACTGTCCCAGGGGCGACGGCACGACGAACGTCGTCGGCTTCGCTGCCCGCAGATGATTGCACCCTATCAGGCGACTGGCTTTCCGAATTTGCGAGCGTTTTACAATGTGATGGGCCAGGATTTATCGACGGGCGGAATTTCGTTCTTCATGCCAGAACGACCGGCCGAAACCGAATTCGTGATCATGCTCGGCCCGCCGGCCAAGGCGATTTACGTGCATGCCATCGTCAGCCATTGCCGGTTGGTGGAAGAAGGCGGTCGACCCCAATACCTGGTGGGCTGCGAATTTCACGAACGGCTCCGCGGGCCGAAGTTCTAAAGTCACGGCGTTTACTTAGCCCGCAGCGCTTTATCACTGATGTCTTTACGGCACCAGGCGCCTTCCCAGCGAATGCATTTTACGGCGGTGTATGCTTGCAGCTTGGCTGCCGCAATCGTCGCTCCCATGGCGGTCACGCCCAACACCCGCCCGCCGTTGGTGACCACTCGGCCGTCGCTTATGGCAGTGCCAGCATGAAAAACTTTGACGTCCGGCAACCGATCGGCGTCGTCCAAGCCGCGAATCGGCTGACCGACGGTGTACTGGCCCGGATAACCCGCGCTGACCATCACCACGCAGACGGCGGGTCGCGGATCCCACTCGAGCGGCGCGATTTCATCGAGTCGCTCTTCCAACGTGGCTTCGATGACGTCCACGAGATCGGTCTTCAATCGCATCAGCAGCGGCTGACATTCCGGATCGCCAAACCGCACGTTGTACTCCAGCACTTTGGGCCCTTGATTGGTCAACATCAAGCCCGCGTACAACACGCCGCGAAAGGGCTGCCGCGAGCGCTTCATGGCGTGTACGGTGGGCACCAGAATCTGGCTTTCGATCACGCGCGACTGCGCGTCGCTGACCAGCGGCGTTGGGCAATACGCGCCCATTCCGCCAGTGTTAGGCCCCTTGTCGCCGTCGAAGGCCGCTTTGTGATCTTGCGCGGGCGGTAGGGTCACAATCGTGCGGCCATCGGTGATTGCCAACACGCTGGCTTCGATACCTTCTAGCCGTTCTTCAATGACCATTTGATTGCCGGCGGCGCCAAACTCTTTGTGCCGAGCAATGCGATTCACCGCGTCCAGCGCTTCTTCGCGATTCTTGCAGACGAACACGCCTTTGCCAGAAGCCAAGCCGTCTGCTTTGACGACAACCGGCACATCTTCGCGTTCGGAGAGGTAATGGATCGCGCGGTTGAGATCGCGAAAAACCTGGTAATCGGCGGTTGGCACGTCGGCTTGCCGCAGCAGATTTTTGCAGAACACCTTGCTGCCTTCAAGCTGGGCCGCGGCTTTGTTGGGGCCAAAGATTTTCAGATTCTCTTTGCGAAACGCATCGACAATGCCGGCGGTGAGCGGCGCTTCCGGTCCGACGATGGTTAGCTTCACATCATTCTGCCGTACGAACTTGATCAACCGCGCGAAATCCGAAGTGGCGATATCCACGTTTTGCGCGCATTGCAATGTGCCCGCGTTACCCGGCGCAACAAACACTTGCCGCACGCGTGGGCTCTGAGCGATCTTCCAAGCCAATGCGTGCTCGCGACCGCCGGCACCAATGATCAAAACGTTCATAGACCAACCATTCCGTACGTAGAGTTCCGATTGCCGTACTAAAGGAACGGCCGAAAAACGTTCACTGTCATTTTGCGCCCGCCGCGAATCGCTTGGAGCTGACACCAACACCCCGGTGGCAAGTTGCCACAACCGCCATCCATTGTCGGTTTTTTCGCGCCGAGTTCAAGGCAAACGAACGGCAAGGCGGTAGTTCAATTGAACTTGGTCGTCGAACGCCCGGAATCGATGAGAGACGCCCAGAATCGCTTTCAATTCATTCGATTGGCACGCGGACGTTCGCAGCCGAGGCCTTAAACGAAGGCTCAAAAGCGCTAAACATCTGACGAGTTGGCCAACCATGCGGATAGACGCCGCATGCCGTCGGAAGTGGAAATCGCTGGAGCATAACCAAAATCCTGCCGAGCGCGGTCGATTTGGAAATAATGCGAGCGGCCGAGCTGCGCGGCCAAAAATCGCGTCATTCGTGGTTCGTCCGGCAGGCGGAGCAAACGATGCTTCCATTCCAGCAGCCGACCAATTTGCCAAGCGGCGGCGGTAGAAATGCTGCTGCGAACCGGCGGCAGGTTGACCATCGCCAGAATTTCGTCGATCCACTGCCAGCAATTGACCGGTTGGCCCTGACTGATGAAATACGCGCGCCCGGAGGTTGGTCCGCCGGGCGTGAGCGCGGCGGCGGCTTGCAAATGCGCGGTGGCGGCGTTCTCCACGTAAGTGATGTCGATCAGGTTTTGACCATCGCCCACGCGGCGAAGTTGTCCGCGGCGTGCCCGATCGAGCAGTCGCGGAATCAAATGGCCATCGCGCGGCCCCCAGATCAAATGCGGCCGCAGCGAGCAAGTTGCCAGTTGGGCGTCGTTGGCTGCCAGTACGGCCTGTTCGGCGAGCGCCTTGGTCTGGGGATAGGCGCACAACCAGTGCTTGGGATACGGCGCGGTTTCGTCGACATGGCACTGGTCGCGACCATCAAAGGTGACGCTGGGACTACTGGTGTAAATTAAACGTGGTACGCCGGCTTGACGACAACCGTCGATAATGTGCTGCGTGCCGAGCGTGTTAATTTCGTAGTAATGCTGCCACGGTCCCCAAATGCCTGCCACACCGGCTGCGTGAAAAACCACATCCTGATTGCGACAGGCGGCAATGGTTGATTCGCGATGACGAAGGTCGACGCAAACCCGTTCGACGCCCGGCCGTTGCAGCGCCGGGTAATTTCCGCGCGCCAGCGCACGAACCTGCCACCCCGCGTCGAGCAATTGCTCGACGAGATATTGACCTAAAAATCCGCCGGCGCCGGTGACAAGCGCGTTCACGTGATGGTTTCTCGAAAAATGCTGCGAACCACGGCCGAACTCATTGCGAAGCGCGCCGTCACGCTGATCGCGATCGTTCGCTAATTGGGCGCGGGATAACCGGCCTGACGCAGTTGCTGGATCATGTCTTGGGCCGCCGCTTCGACGGCGTCTTGCCAACGCGCTTCGCCAAATTGCGTATACTCGCGTCGCGCGTGAGCGAAGATGATTCCGCGCGAGTTATTGATGATGCCGCCCAGGCCTTCGGAATCGAACGCGGCCATCACGGCTGCGGCTGTTCCGCCTTGGCTGCCAAAACCAGGTACCAGCAGCCAAGCATGTGGCATGGCTGCCCGCAGTTCGACCAATTGTTCTGGGTATGTGGCGCCGACCACCGCGCCCATCGAACCGTACCGCGCGTTACCGGCGTCGGCGGCCGCCAATTGTTCGACGTAATCCGCCACGTGACGATACAGCGGTCGACCCTCGCAAACCAAATCCTGAAACTGTCCCCCGCCCGGGTTGGATGTTTTCACCAGTATGAAAATACCACTGCCGGTGGCGTGCGCCGTGTTGACAAACGGCGTCAGGCTGTCGCTGCCAAGATACGGGCTGACGGTCAGTGCGTCGCCGCCCCAGATTCCCTCATGTTGGCCGCTGACGTGATTTTTGCTAGCTTGCGAACCACGCAACCATCCGCTGGCGTAGGCGGTCGCCGTCGAATCGATGTCATTGCGTTTGCCGTCGATGATGACCAGCAGGCCTTTTTGGCGAGCGTACTCGCACACCGTCTGCAGAGCCGCCATGCCATGCGGACCGAGTTGCTCAAAAAAGGCCACTTGCGGCTTGACGGCCGCAACCAGCGGCGCCACGACATCGATCACGCCACGGCAGAAGTTCGCGTAAGCGGTTGCGCGCGCGGCGCACGGATCGCTTTCGGCTTGCAGAGCAGCATTGGCAATCGCCCGTGGTAACTGCTCAAAGCGCGGGTCGAGACCCACGAGCACTGGGTTGCCGACTCTGCGGATTGCCGCGGTTAAACGCTGCCCGAAGGATAATTCTTGGTTCATTGCTTGGTGGTTGAGAGGAAATCCACTCGGACAAAACGTGTCAATTCGGTGGCTTGGGAGTATAATGAATTTGTGCCTCCAAGACGATGCGCAGACCACTGAGGATCGATTTTATGACGCGCGAGATGGTTGGTCGACCGATGGAAATCCTGTTGGTTGAAGATGGCCTGACCGACGCTTGCCTGACGATGGGCGCGTTGAAGAATGGCGGCGTTAAGCATCGATTGACGCTCATGCGCGATGGCATCGAGGCGATGGATTTTCTTAATCAGTCAGGCGTGTACGCCAAGGCGCCGCGGCCCGATCTGATTCTGTTGGATTTGAACTTGCCTGGCAAAGATGGCCATGAAGTGCTGGCTGAAGTCAAAGCCGACTTCGATCTGCAAAGTATTCCGGTGGTTGTGCTGACCAGTTCTAAAGACGACGCGGACGCATTGCGCTGCAAGTTGCTACACGTTGACGCCTACATGACCAAGCCAGTTGACCGCGAGCAGTTTTTGCAAGTCGTCAAAAAGCTCAAGCGTTTCTGGATGAAAGACGTGATTCTGCCGGCCACACTGTAGGAGTTGAGTCGTAGCGCGGCTTGGCCGGAAATCCTTGTGCCTCGTTCCACGTTGCGCGCACCGCGATGTTACAATGTCGCGGATGATCGATCGCCCTTGGGATTACGATGTGCTGGTGATCGGCGCTGGCGCCGCTGGACTGGTGGCGGCATTCACGGCGGCCGAGCGCGGCCTGCATACGATGCTGCTCGAAAAAAACCGCCGGCCGGGCGTCAAGATCTTGATGTCCGGCGGCACGCGTTGCAACCTCACGCAACACACCGACCGTCGCGGGATCATTCGTGCGTATGGTAGTCAGGGCGCATTCTTGCACTCTGCCTTGGCGCTGCTGGGGCCCGCCGATGTTGTGGCGATGATCGAAGCCGAGGGCGTGCCAACAAAAGTTGAGCCCGGCGGAAAAATCTTTCCGACCAGCGACCGCGCCACAGATGTGCTGGCAGCGCTGATGAAACGCTTCGAGCGCAGCGGCGCGGTGCTGGCCGTCGAAGAGCCGGCTTTGAACATCGATCGGCATGGTGACGGATTCGCCGTCGTAACGCCCAAACGGACCGTGACCGCTCAGCGACTGATTGTCACCACCGGCGGACAATCGTATCCGGGCTGCGGCACCTGTGGCGACGGTTACGCTTGGGCCCGCGCGCTGGGGCATACGATTGTGCCGCTGCGCCCGGCGCTGGTGCCGATTACGACCAGCGCCGATTGGATTCGGCAACTCAAAGGCGTGACGCTGCCAGATGTGAATATCCGCGTCATCGAACCACCGATCGCGTCGGTGACAAAGCCAAACTGTTTGGCGCAACGGCGCGGTTCGTTTTTGCTGACGCATTTCGGTTTGTCCGGCCCGGCGGTGCTGGATGTTAGCCGCGAGGTCAGTTGCCATCCCCGCGCCAATACGCTGATTTTGGAATGTGACTTCTTGCCGGACCTGAAAGAACCCGCAGTGGACGAACGGCTGCGCCGCACCGCCGGCGAGTTGGGCAAGCGGCACATTGCGGGACTGCTGCCCGAAGAAATTCCGCGCCGGCTGGCGGAAGCGCTGTTGCAACAAGCGGCGATCCCGCCCGAGCAGCGCGCAGCCGAACTCAGTAAGTCGCAGCGGCAGCAGTTGGTGCAGCAACTCAAACATCTGGCCATCCCCATCGCTGGCACGCAAGGTTACGGCAAAGCCGAAGTCACAGCGGGCGGCGTGTGCTTGGACGAAGTCGATTCGCACACGATGCAGAGCAAACGGACGCCAAACTTATATTTCGCCGGCGAACTGCTGGACCTGGACGGCCCGATTGGCGGTTATAACTTTCAGGCCGCGTTCGCCACCGGCATGTTGGCCGGCAGCCGGGTTTGACGAGTTGGTATGATTGACCGCGGAACACGCAAGCTCTAGAACAAATCAAACACCACTCGCTCACCTCGCAGGAGCATGGACATCATGGCCACTTCGCTTACCCAAGTTGCGTTTGCTTCGTTGATGCTGCTGACGCTTGCGCTGCCTGCGCAACTGCTGGCAGTTGATTTTCCGCCGCCCGATAAACTGCCCGAGCAGAAAGAAACGCCCGATCCGCTGAAGATGTTTGATGGGCGAGCCGTGACCAAGGCGGACCAATGGAGAAACGAGCGCGTGCCGGAACTCAAGAATTTGTTTCAGCATTACATGTATGGCCAGTTCAAGCCCGCGCCGCGCATCAAGGCCGAAGTCACCCGGCAAGACGCCAAATGTTTGAGTGGCCAAGCCACGCTGAAGGAAATCGCCCTGACCGTTGGACCGGACGATTGTCCCAAGATTCATATGTTGCTGATTGTTCCCAACCAGCACAAAGCGGACGTTCGGCCAGCGGTGGTGCTGGGCTTGAATTTTGGCGGTAATCATACGGTGATGGACGATTCCGGCATCGCGCTGCCGACCGCTTGGATGCCGGCGGGTAAGGGCAAAGATTCCAAGTTGGTCATCGACAATCACGCCACGGATGCCGGACGGGGCACACAAGCCGAGCGCTGGCAGGTAAAGCACGTTATCGACCGCGGTTACGCGTTGGCGACGTTCTACTACGGAGATGTTGCGCCGGATAAGCCGGATTTCAGCGACGGCGTTGATCGCTTTTTTCGACCCGATCATCAAGCGAGCGAACTGGCTAGCCGCGCCGACGACGAGTGGGGCGCCATTGCCATTTGGGCGTGGGGCCTGCAGCGCGCGGTCGATTATCTGGTGGAGTCGCCCGATGTCGACCCAGAGCGGATCATCGTGTTTGGTCATTCGCGTAACGGCAAAGCGGCCATGCTGGCCGGCGCATTTGATTCGCGTGTGGCCATGGTCATTCCCCACCAGGCTGGCTGCGGCGGAACTTCGCCCTCGCGCCGCACGAACCCCAAAGGAGAGCCTGTCGAACGCATCAATAAGACGTTTCCGCATTGGTTCGATGGCAACTTCAAAAAATTCGTTGGGCACGAAGATCGCTTGCCATTCGATCAGAATTGTCTGATTGCGCTGTGCGCGCCGCGGCCAGTGCTGCTGACGACCGGCGACGAAGACCAATGGTCCGACCCGCCCGGCCAATTCGAAATGCTGAAAGAGGCGATTTCCGTGTATCGCCTACTCGGTCACGAAGGCATGGACGAAGGCGCGGTGCCCGTGCAGGATAAAATTGTGGGCCGCGAACTGGCGTTCTTCATTCGCCACAGCCCGCACACGGTCGACAAAGTGTATTGGGACGTTTTTCTCGACCACGCCGACCACCTGCTCAAGCCGAAGAAAAAACCTTAACCCACTGGCGAATTGCCCCGCAAGCCAGGGGCGGAACGCGACCATTGCCAGCGTGGTGGGCTGCGGTGACGATTTTGTTCTCAATTGGCCGGAACGCTCGTATGTCTTGGTTTTTGCTGTTCCTGTTTGGCGTGGCGATTGGCATCGTCAGCGGCTTGTTGGGCATCGGCGGCGGCGTGCTGTTAGTGCCGGGGTTGATGCTGTTGTTTGGATTCAGCCAGTCGGAAGCCCAAGGCACAAACCTAGCGGTCCTGATTCCGCCGATTGGCATTTTTGCGGCGATGATCTATTACCAGAACGGCTACGTGCGACTGCCCGTTGTCGGCCTGATTGCTTTGGGGTTTGTGTTTGGAGCGTTGTAGGGCGCCAAATTGGTGCCACACGTTTCGCCGACGATGCTGAAAATCGGCTTGGGCCTGATCATGCTCTACCTGGGTTTTCTGTTTGTGTTCAACCCCAGCGGCACCGCCAGCAGCGTCGCGATGCCGGCCGGAATAGCCGCGTTGTTCGCGGCCGTCGTCGCTCGCTTGCTGGGCCGAAAATTCGACGCACGCCGCCTGCCGCCACCGCATGACGAGCACAACTATCACATCTGAGCGGGCGAACGACTCTCACAATTTGCCCACGACACTCGTCGCCTCTTGAGTGGCAGGACGCAATCGCGCAATTTTTGTGTGACGTTCGAACTACGCCAAAATTTCTTTGATCAGCGTGCCATGCACATCGGTCAGTCGGAAATCGCGGCCGGCGGAGCGATACGTGAGCCGCTCGTGGTCCAGTCCTAGCAAGTGCAGAATGGTGGCTTGCAGATCGTGGATGTGGACCGGATTTTCGACCACGTTAAAGCCCAGTTCGTCCGTGGCGCCGAGCGTGAAGCCGGGCTTGATGCCGCCGCCCGCCATCCACATCGTAAACGCTGTGGGGTGATGATCGCGCCCGAGACTGCGATTGAGCGAGGCATTGCTTTCCACCATGGGCGTGCGGCCAAACTCGCCGCCCCAAATTACCAGCGTCTCGTCCAGCATGCCACGCTGTTTGAGATCTTGGACCAGCGCGGCCGCTGCCTGGTCGGTGTGGCCGCAGTTTTTCTTGTGGTTGCCCACCACATCGGTGTGCGCGTCCCAGCCCTCGTGATAAATGTTGATGTACCGCACACCACGCTCGACCATCCGACGGGCCAGCAAACAGGCGCGTGCAAACGACGGTTCGCTGGGCTTGCAACCATACAAGTCCAAAGTCTTTTGATCTTCGGACTTCAAATCCATCAGTTCCGGCGCCGAAGTCTGCAGACGATAGGCCATCTCGTAGGAATTGATGCGCGTGGCAATTTCCGGATCGCGAACTTCCGAAAGTCGCTGCCGATTGAGATCGCCGAGGAGATCGAGGGTTTGTCGTTGCGCCACGGCATCGACACCTGCGGGGCTACTGACGTCCAAAATGGGATCGCCCTGATTACGCAGCCGCACGCCCGTGTAAACGGTGGGCAAAAAGCCGCTCGACCACAATGCCGCGCCACCGCTGATGCCGGAGCCGGTGGACATCACCACAAACGCCGGCAAATCAGACGTCTCAGCGCCGATGCCATAAGTGACCCACGAACCGATGCTCGGGCGGCCTGGCTGTGAGAAGCCGGTGTTAAAAAAGATCTGAGCCGGCGCGTGGTTGAACTGATCGGTATGGCAGGACTTGATGATGCAAATGTCATCGACCACGCCTGCCAGATGCGGCATGACTTCGGAGATTTCGGCGCCGCACTTGCCGTGCTTGGCGAATTTGAAACGCGGACCGAGCGCCGCGGCGTCGGGGCGAATGAAGGCGTAACGCTGCCCACCAATCACCTCCGGCGGAATGGGCTTGCCCTCGTACTCGGCCAACTTGGGTTTGTAATCGAACAGATCGAGTTGGCTCGGCGCGCCAGCCATGAATAAATGAATGACCGCTTTGGCCTTGGCCGGAAAATGCGGCGGTTTAGCCGCCATGGGATTTTCTTTGGCGTGGGGCGATAGCTCGCCCGCGCGCAGCGCGGCATCGCCTCCAGTGAGCAGCTGAGCGCCGCCCCCGGTGAGCAATGAAGCCAATGCGATTTTGCCGACGCCGACGCCGCACTGCTGAAAAAAATGACGGCGCGTCGTGTCTTGAATCTGCTGCAAAAATGCGCGGTTCATCGTTACTCCTTGGTCAGTGTTTCGTCGAGATTCAGCAAGCTGCGGGCAACCAGCGTCCAGGCCGCGCGCGCGGCGGCATCGCCTTCGGTTGTGCCCGCCACGGCGCCGGCATCCAATTGTTTGCTGGCTATCCGCTGCTGCTGCGTGGCAAAATAGGTTTTGATCGATTTCAGTTCGTTCGCGGTCGGCGCGCGCACCAAACAACGCCGGAACAAATCCGTAAGCCGGACATCGACCCCCCGGTTGTCGGCCGCGAACTGTTTTCCCAGCGTTTGCGCGGCCTCGACCGAAACCACGTCGTTGAGCAGCGTCAGCGCCTGCAGCGGAGTATTGGAAACTTCGCGGCGTGCTACGCACGCTTCGCCGCTGGGGCCGTCAAAGGTGTTGAACATGGCATACGGCGCGGTGCGTTTGCAAAATGTATACAGGCCGCGGCGATAACGATCTTCGCCGGTGCTGACGGTCCAGGTCAGCGCGCCGTAAGCGCCTTCGGTAGTGACGTTGGGCGGCTGTGGCGGAAAAACGCTGGGTCCGCCGAGCTTGTCGGACAGCAGCCCACTGATTCGCAACATGGTGTCGCGGACAAGTTCGGCCTCCAGGCGAATCCGTGGCGCTCGGCTGAGCAGTCGATTTTGAGGATCGGCGGCGATCGATTCTGGAGATGCGACGGACGACTGCTGATAGGTGGCGCTCATGACCATCAGCTTGTGCATCTGTTTGAGCGACCAGCCACGATTCATGAATTCGACGGCCAGCCAGTCGAGCAATTCCGGATGCGTCGGCGGGTCGCCTTGAAAACCAAAATCTTCGGTGGTGCGGACCAGGCCGCGTCCGAACAACGTCTGCCACTGGCGGTTCATGGTCACCCGAGCCACCAGTGGATTCTGGCGACTGACGAGCCAGCGCGCAAGCGCGAGTCGGTCGTGCGGGCCATCCTTGGGCAGTGGCGGAAAAATCGACAGGATTTCTGGCGTTACCGGATCGGTCGGTTGCAGGTACTCGCCGCGATTATGAACGTGCGTGGCCCGGAAATGTTGCGGTTGCCGCTCCTGCATGACCAGCGAGGTTTCATAGGCTGGCAGCGAATCGCGGAGTTTTTTGAGTTGTTCACGCGCACTGGCGAATTCGGGCGCCTGCAAGCAAAAGTGCTGCAACAGTTGTGCGCGCTGCGGCTGCGTTAATTGATCGCGCGGCAATAGCACCAATGGTTCTAAATCGGCAGGCAACTCGCGGGCGGCGGCCGGTTGCGGGTCGCTCGTGACCGAAATCCGAAACTTCCCTAAACCCGCGGCAAAATATTTTTCGCACGTGAGTTGCAGGTTGGCGGTGGAAACTTTGCCAAGCGGTTTTGCCAGCACGAAGACGGCCACGTGCCGGCGACCCTGGCCGCCATCAATGGCCCAACCGGTTTGAAAATCGCCATCAATGCATTGTGCGGCGGACGTGCCTGACTTGGCGAACGAGTGAGAAGCCGACTTGAATTTCTGCCGCTGGCCATCGACCGAAAGTTGAAATTCGCTGAGAAAGAAATCACCAAACGGGCCTTCGTAATCGATTCGCCCCGGTCCGCCACGCGGCAACCGAGCGTCCGGCAGCACTTCCAACCGCACGGCCGTCACGCCGGACAGTTCGCCACTCAAATCCACGTCGTACGTCTCATGTTTGGACTTGTCGCCGCCAACAAACACCACGCCGTCGGCCTCAATATTCAATGCCGGGACGTTACCTCGAACCGCCGTCGGCGTGATCGCGCGCCAATGTCCGGCGCGATGCGACTCGTCGGTTAGCCACTGCTCAAAGCGCGCATCACGGAATTCGCGACGCTGCTGGGCGTCGCCTGTTGCCGGCTTGCTGTCTGTTGCCGGCTTGCTGTCTGGTGCCGGCTTGCTGTCTGTTGCAGGCTTGCTGTCTGTTGCAGGAGCACGTCCCAGTTGAATGCGGAATCGGCCCAGCGTGTGATGATTGCCGTACTGCTGATCGAGTTTGATCGTCCACTTCGCGCCTTTGGCAAAACCTTGCGGCGAATCGAAGTAAACCGTGATCGCGCGATCGACGTTCCAGTGCCCTTCGCCATGAATGGCCCAGCCGGTGTCCGCGTTGCCATCGATGGCCTGCGCGGCCGAAAAGCCGGCTTGCTCGAAGTCGGCCTCGGCTCTGGCCAGTTTGACCGGCGTCGAATTCTTCGGCTTGCCCTTGGCGGGCTTGCCATTTTTGCCAATTTTTGCGGGCGGTGCGTCGTCCTTGGCAACAGGTTCGACTTGGACGCTCAATTCGCTGAGTACGAAGTTACCGTGCGGCGTGCGGCCAGGACCATGATTGGGCAGTGCGGGATCGGCCAGCGCCTCGATACGCAGCGCCGTGACCTGCTGCAGGTCGCTGGTGAAGGTTACCGTGTAGGTGTCTTTTTCAGGATCTTTCCCGCTCAATCGAAACGATCCATCTTCGAGTCGCTCGGACACCGCGCCGCCGGTTGAGACCAAGGCGGCTTTCGGCGGTGTTTGCCAATTCAGCTCGGTGGGCAGCGAAAAATGGTTGGGAAGGTCGGACTCCAGGGCGGCAATCTTGGCTTCGATCTGTGCGCGGCGCGCGGCAATCTGCGGCTTGGGAATGTCCATCGTGGGTTCGTCGGCGTTGTTCAAAAACGCCAGCATGCGGAAATAATCGGCATGCGGGATCGGATCGAATTTGTGGGTGTGGCAGTTCGCGCAACCGACCGTCAGACCCAACCATACGGTCGAGGTGGTATTGATGCGATCGATCAGCGAGTAGTAACGATACTCTTGCGGGTCGATCCCGCCCTCTTCGTTGAGCATGGTGTTGCGATGAAAACCGGTGGCAATCCGCTGATTGGCCGTTGCGCCAGGCAACATGTCGCCAGCCAATTGTTCGATACTGAATTGATCGAACGGCATGTCGGCATTCAGCGCGTTAATGACCCAGTCGCGATACGGCCAGATCGAGCGCTGGCGATCTTTTTCGAAACCGTTGGTATCGGCGTAACGGGCCAGATCCAACCAGCGTCGCGCCCACCGTTCGCCGTAGTGCGGCGACTGCAACAAGCGGTCAACGAGTTTCTCGTAGGCATCTGCCGAGCGATCTTGCACAAACGCGTCGGCTTCGGCCGGCGTCGGCGGCAGCCCGATCAGGTCCAAATACAGTCGACGCACCAGCGTCAGGCGATCGGCAGGCGGAGCCGGCTTAAGCTTTTCGGCCTCCAGCCGCGCAAGGACAAAATGGTCGATGGCGTTTTTGGGCCAATCGGTTTGCGAGCAGCGTGGCAACTCGGCCTGACGCGGAGGCACAAACGCCCAATGGGTGCGGTACTCGCCACCAGCGGCAATCCAATCGCGGAGTATCTGTTTCTCAGCATCGCTCAGCGGCTTGTTAGCAGCGGCCGGCGGCATTAGCGTATCGTCATTTTTGGTGTTGATACGCGAGATCAGTTCGCTCTGCAGCGGCTTGCCTGGCACGATGGCCGTCTCGCCCGACTCGAGCTTGCCTGTGGCGGATTTTGGATTGTCCAGCCGCAATCCGGCTTCGCGAGTTTTGTCGTCCGGGCCGTGACACTTGAAGCAGTGACCGGCCAGGATCGGCCGCACATCGTGCGAAAAGTCCGGTGTTGCCGCAAAGACATTCGTGCTCGACAGGCAAATCGCCAGAAGCCAACCCAACACGCTGCCTGGCCGAGAAATCCAACTCTGCATGCAATCCTCTGTTCAGAAACGAAAATCGAAAAGGCTCGGCTCCAAGACAGCAACCGGCGTGACCCGTCGGCAATACCTACGGTCATTATACCCAATTCACCGCAAGCTGTGTGCAGTTTTCGATAGCGGATAACCGATGGCAATCACTTGCCGCGCCGACGGTGGCGAACAGACCGCATTTAAAACACTGCCGGCGCAATGGGCCTAGCGAGGCGCGGCCAACGTGTAAACCATGCCAGACCAAACGACCTCATCCTGGTTGCCCTTGTAACCGGCAATGTTATCGGCCGGTTTAGACACCGAGCTACCGAGCACCATGATCGCGGCATTCGTGTCGTACTGCGGGCGAACATCGGTGACCACGGTAACGTCCTTGGGCGTGGAGCCAAACAAGGTCAACGAAATCTCGAACAATTCGGCCTGGGGCTTGATGGCCTTGACTTTGCCGGCCAAAACGATTCCGTGGTCATTGCCGGCCTTCCGCGCGGGAGCGTTCAACCAGAACCCGCCCAACGCGCCGATTTCTTCAGCACGCTGCGAATCGGCGGCCAATTTTTCGAAGACTTGCCACGGCGCCCGGTTTTCGCTGGTCGATGCCAAAAACGTGATGACTTCGGACAGATGGCACAGTGAAATGTAATTGCCGGCGCGCGCTTTCTTCAATTCGGCGGTGTTGTTGGCATCGACCGCCAGCAATTTTGCATTAGCGTCGGCCGCTGCCTGACCGGCCTTGGCCAGATCGTCCGCGTTGTAGCGTGGCGCGTCTTTAACCCGCGACTTGGGAGTCGCCAACAAATCGGGTTTAACGTTTTCCGCCGGCATTGGGACAGTCGTCGGATCGATTGCAGGCTTTACTTCCGTAACGTCCGGCTTAACAACATCGGGCTTGGTAGTTTCTGGCTTAACCGGTGACACGAGCGGATCGACATTTAACGGATCGGCGGAAGGCTTCACCTCCGGCTTGCCAATACTCACGGAATCCAGCGGGTCGACGGCCGGTTTCACATCCGGCTTGGGTGCGAGCGGATCGAGCGGATCGACGGCAGGTTTCACATCCGGTTTTGGTGCCAGAGGATCCTCCAGCGGATCGACAGTTGGCTTCACGTCCGGCTTCGGTGCGAGCGGATCGAGCGGATCAGGCACCGCCTCTGGCTTGACGTCCGGCTTGAGCGGCACCGGCTTCGGCGGTGGAGCAAGCGGATCTGAGAGCGGATCGATGTTTGGTGTCACGTCCGGCTTGACCGGAGGCGCGAGTGGATCGAGCGGATCAACGGCAGGCTTGGTGGTGAGTGGATCGAGCGGATCAACGGCCGGCTTGCTATCTACCGATTTGGGAGTTCTGTCCGGCTTGGAGACTAAGTCGGGCATCGCGCCAATGACGCCCTCGCTGGGAGTTTTCGGAGTTCCGTCGGCATTCGTCGGGGCATTGCCCAAATCCGGAATTGCGAGCGGGTCGAGCGGGTCGACTGGTGTTTTGCCAGGGGTTGCCGTGTCTGGATTGCCATTTTGGGGACTGGTAACGTCAGGATTGGCAGCATCCGGATTCGTCGCCGGGTCGCTCGGGGGAGCGTTCGTCGCGGCGGGCGGCACGACCGGCGTTGGCTTGGTGTTCTTGGCGAAATTCTTCGTGCGAAGTTCGGGCGGCACCATGAATTCCGGCAATATCCCCTTGAGTCCGAACGTGTCTTTCTTGCCGATCCACAATGCGCCAAAAAACACGGCTGGCACCGCAAGCAAAAACAACAGCGAGACCACGAGCATCAGGCGGCCGAGCCGGCGCTGGCCTTTTTCGACCGAGGAACTTTTCGGTTTGGCGACCACTGCTTTCTTGTCTTTAGCTTTTTTCTGGTCCGCGCCGGCTTTTGCGGTAGCCGCACCCGCCGCTGCGCCGACAAGCGCCATTTCGGCCGCTTGGTGTTCTGGTTGGTGGTCAGCGCCGGCCAGATGTTCGGAGGTCGAGTCGGCAAAATTCAGGCCTTCGCCGTCTTCGTCGCCATGCAGGCTGAACGGTTCTTCAAATGCGTGCTCCGCGCCATCCGCGCCGACCAGGCTTTCGTCATCCGCCGCATTTAACGATGGATCGTCACCGGCCGGCATGAAGTTGAAATCACCGTCGTCACTCTCGGCACTGGGGTGATGCACGTGTTCCGACGGCGCGCTAAAGTCGAGTGGTTCTGCGTCAAACTCCAGCGGTTCGACGGGTTCCGCGTCTGAGAACTCGGCGGCCAATTCATGATCGGCAGCTTCGCCGTGAGGCGCCGCGTCGCCAGTGTGCCCGGAAAGTAAACCAGTGTGCTCGGCAAATGAAATCGGCGCGTGCTCGTCGTGACCCAGCAGACCATGCGATTCACTGCCGGCAGCATCGAGCGAACCAAATTCGAGCGGCTCTTCGAACTGGCCAATTTCAAGCGAGCCAAATTCAATTGGCTGATCGTGCTGGACGTGATGCTCGCCAACGGGCTGCGCCGTTAGCGGGCTGTGCGGGGAGTCGTTCAAATCCAGCGGCGAATCCAAATCGAATTCATGCAATTCCAGCGGCTGCAAATCGTGCGTTTCTTCGGACTCGGCCAAGTGCGATTGCGGCATGTGCGTGGCCGGCGAATCGTCATCGGCGGAGTGGACGCCCCAATCGCCTTGCAAAGTGAGCGGATGTTCGTCCGGTTGAAGATAGTCGGCATGCTGTTGGTCCGAACTGTCGAACGTCAAGACATCAGCCGAATGCTGAGAATCCGGCGAGGCGTGATCGGCAAACAGCGGCGCATCGGAATTGGCATCCAAGTCAAGGGGCGCGGCGTCGTGCCAGTCGACTTCGGTGGGCGTCAGCGGCAAGACCGAGGGCTGGTCGTCGAATTTGAATGTATTGTGTGAGTCGGCGTCGCCAGGCAAATCGCCAAACACGATTGGCTGTTGATGCGCTCCGACCAGATGGAATTCCGGCAGATGATGGTCGGCCGCCTCATACAAGGCATATTCGGCATGACAGATCGGGCAGCGGACGTGCGCGTGCGCATCGGCCGAATCGGGAACGGCAACCGGGGCGGAACACTTCGGGCACGCTTTGACTTGCGACATGACGGCTCTCCGACGAGACAGGGGCAACCGCTTAAGTTTAACACCCGTTTGACGCCTGAAAATAGTCTGCTGTCATTTTCAAACGAAAAAAACGCGCCCGTCAACTTTTCCGGTTATCGCGGCGGTTCGTCAACGCCGGACGGGATTGCGGCATTTATCGGGCCCGCCGCCGCCGCCCACCGCCGCCGCGGCGCGACTACTGGCCGTTGCGCCCGCTGAGATTGCCGGCCTTGAAGGCATTGGACATTGCCAAGGGCACTAATGCTTCGGAATCGAGCACGCGGGCTCGGTTTTCGCAGACTTTGGCCTTCATTTCTTGCTCACGGGCAATGGCAAACGCCCGCCGTTCTTCGGCCTTGGCACGGGCCACGCGGGTGTCTGCTTCGGCCTGATCAGCCTGTAGTCGGGCACCGATGTTTTCGCCAATTTCGATGTATTCGATGTCGATTGAAACGATGGTGAAGGCGGTTTGGGCGTCCAGTCCGCGATGCAGCACGGCTTTGGAAATGCGATCCGGGTTTTCCATGACCTCGAAATGATTTTCGGCCGAGCCCACCGCGGTGATGATGCCTTCGCCCACGCGGGCGATGATGGTGTCTTCGGTGGCGCCGCCGATCAACTGCTGCAAATTGGTGCGAACGGTCACCCGCGCGCGAATCTTCAACTCGACGCCATTTCGAGCGATGGCGCTGAGCGTGGTTTTGTTTGACTTTTTGCCATCAGGGCAATCGATTACCTTGGGATTCACGCTGGTGCGCACCGCATCCAGCACGTCGCGACCGGCCAGATCGATGGCGGCCGCCTGATCGAAGTCTAAATCCAAATCCGCGCGGTGCGCGGCGATAATGGCGCTGATCACGCCCGGCACGTTGCCGTTGGCCAGGTAGTGCGCTTCCAAGCGTTTGGTGGTGATGCCGCTACGCGGGTCGAGGCCAATGCCAGCCTGCATGGCCATGACTTTGGCTTGCACGATGGTGCGGGCGTTGACCTGCCGCAGGTGCATGCCAATCAAACTTGCCATGCTAATTCGTGCGCTGGACATATAGGCCTGAAACCACAAGCGGCCAAAGCTGATGAAGACCACTAAAATCACCAGCCCGATCAGCAAGGCAACAACGATTGCCGCGATCAGCAGAATCGGCGCGTGGCCCAGGCCGTTGTCGCGCTCGGCTTGTGCCAACAGATTGCCAAACACGTGTTGCATGTTTCAAGTCCTACGCTTTTTGTGAGGTGCAAAATCCTGCCAACCGCCGGCAGCGAAAAATGTCCGTTCGACGGAACGCTGACCGGTGCAAACTAAGTATTCTGTTAGTCGAAGATCAATGGCTCATTCGATCCAACCTCCGCCGAGCACGCGCGAGCCAGCGAAGATCACTGCCGCTTGTCCGGGCGCCACACCATGCCGAGGCTCGTCGAATGTCACCTGGATTCGTCCGGCTGGCAGCGGTTCCACCAAAGCCGGCGCAGCTTCACTATTGTACCTGATCTGAACCTGACAAACAGTAGGCGACGTCGGCGGATCGACTAGCCAGTTGACATCCTTGGCGGTCAACTCGGTCCGTGACAGGTCGTTTTTCAGGCCGATCACCACGCGGCGCGTCTCGGCTTCGATGCGGACTACGTAACGCGGTTCGCTGAAGGCCAGTCCGACGCCACGACGCTGTCCGATGGTGAACTGTTCGAGCCCTGCGTGGCGACCGACCACCGTGCCATCGGTCAACACAAGTTCGCCGGAGGTATCGATATCGGCCCCGCGTCGCCGGCGAACAAAATCGGCATGGTCGCCGCTGGAGACGAAGCAAATTTCCTGGCTGTCGCGTTTGTCGGCCACCCGCAGGCCAGCTTTGCGGGCCAACTCGCGGATTTCCGGCTTTTGATATTCGCCAATCGGCAGCAGCATGCGCGATAAGAGGTGTCGCTGCACGCCAAACAGCACGTAGGCTTGATCCTTACCATCGTCCAACCCACGATGCAAAGACGGCGTGGCCGAATCCGCGGTGGGCAGTAATCGCGCATAATGGCCGGTGGCCACGTATTGCGCACCGACGCGATCTGCGTAGTCGAACAGCTTGCCGAACTTGAGCCAGTTGTTGCACATCACGCACGGGTTAGGCGTACGCGCGGCGGTGTATTCTTCAACGAAGTAGTCCATGATGCGGCTGAATTCCTCTTGGAAATCCAGCGCATAAAACGGAATCTCGAGCCGATCGGCCACGCGCCGCGCGTCTTCGGCATCGCTGGCCGTGCAGCAGCCCTGCTTATGGTCCAAACGCGTGCTGACCACGGGCAGTAGCGACGCCGGCTTGTCGCTGGCGCAAGCGGTGATCGGTTCGCCATGTCGCATGAACAGGCCAATCACCTCGTGGCCAGCTTCGCGCAGCAGCCAGGCCGCCGCGCTGCTGTCCACTCCGCCCGACATTGCCAACACCACGCGTGCCATGAAACCGGATCCGAAAAATCGGACTTTCTGAACATAGGGGAAAATCGCATTAACCGGCAGATTGCGCCGTGACGTCCATGATATTCCAAGCCGGCCGAGGTCGATAGGGATCGACGGCCCGCTGTGCGCAGCCGTCAATACATGGTCCCGCGATTTTTTTTGGCAGTTGACTGCCTGAAAGTCCTACTCAACCGTTGACACCTTGGTGGGAATCGCCAGTTTGCAATCGTTGTTTGCGCAGCGAGCCAGGTAGTACGTGCCGAGCAAGAACAGCGAGATGCCGACTCCGATTCCAATCCACCAGATATTGTTGTAAAGTTGCCCCGCGCCGGCCTCGGATAACACCACGTCAGTGGAATGGTTGGCAACGCCGCTTTCAACATTAAACACGCCGGCGCCCTGCATTTTCGGATAACTGTAGGGCATGCTGATGTCCAAGTGCAGGGTTTGGCCGGCTTGAGCCTGGCCTTTTTCCGGCACTTTGATCCGCACCCAGAGCGTACTGCTCGAATCTGTTTCCGACGACTTCACACTGAGATGATCGCCCCAGTTGTCTTGTTTTGCCGTGGCGGGAATATTCCACGGCGCGGCATCCGGTTTATCGGCCGGGCGGGCCATCACCACCGGCGCTCCGTACCAATTGCTTTTGACGCTGCTAATCTTGGTCGGCAACCAAAGCCAGGCGGAATCGCCCGGCCCAACCACGCCCGGATGAAATGCGTCGCTAACGGGCCAACCGTGTACGAACCGCGCCTGTTCTCCAAACGCGGCCAACAAGCTGGCGAAAACCAACGCGCCAATTGCGATCCACTGCCCCACGGACCAGACGGGCTGCAGCCACTGCTGGTCGGGCGCGCTGCCGCTGCCGGGTTGCCCCAGGTGCAGCGTTTTGGAATTCACTTTTTCGAGCGCTACTGCGCGATTGTTTTCGGGATCGCGATTGGGATTTTTCGCCGCAATCACGTAGTTGACGGCCGTCAGCGCCAACAGGCCAATCGAAATGCTCCAGGCCACATCAACGGCCGTCAGCGCGCCGAACGCCAACAGCAACAGTTGCAGCCCAACAAGCGCGCTTGCCGCCCAAAACACGTACCAATGGCGCGCCGCGCGTTGCGCGCCGATCATGTCAGGCTGAAACAGCCCGCACGTTGGGCAAGGGTGCTGGTCGACTTGCGATTTTACGGCCTTTTCGGCCGCTGTACGCGCAGCCGCTGTTGCAGCGGCGGCCGTTGACCCCGTGCCTTTGATCTTTCGCTCGAACAAGTAGGCGAACGATCCGCCGCAACCGACGCAGGTGTGCTCTTTCCAGCATTTGACATCGATCTTGGAAGTATAGGTTGTGGCCATGTGCTGCCGCCGGCAAGAGGGGGTCAAAACGATGCCACTATCATGCCAACCGCCAAGCACAAATTCAAGCAGCGTGTGGCAGAGCCGCTCTTGGCGGCGCGATCTGGGCTCCAAGATACTCTTGGATTATCAACGAGATACGCGCCTCGGCTTCCTCTACTGTTAGCCGTTGAGACCAGCAGCCTGCAAGCTGGGTGCGGAAACACGACGCCCTCGGCCCGCCTGCTGCCGGCCGCAGCGCATTCGTGGCGAAGATCATGTTTCGGCGATTCCCAATGCATCGTCCAATGCTTGCATGGACGATGGCCGTTCCGCAGGCGCTTTGGCCAGGCAGCTTGCGCAGAGTTCCGCCAGTTGTTCTGAGACGTCTGGCCGCAATTGATTGACTGCCCTGGCAGGCATGACGGAAACGACTTGCGCCAGCACGTCAGCCACTCGCGACCCCGTCCAAGGTGGCTGGCCTGTCAGCAACGTGAACAGCACCGCGCCCAATCCGTAAACATCGGTCCGCGGACCGATCGGACCCCAATATCCCGAAACTTGTTCTGGCGCCATGAATGGTGCCGTGCCTTGCAAAGAGGTGGAAGCGGAAGGCTCCGTCGCCAGATTGTGCGCAATACCAAAATCAGTAACGTGGATGCGTTCGTGAGCATCCAAGAACAGATTGCCTGGTTTCAAATCGCAATGAATGATTCCACGATTGTGTGCATGCGCAAGTGCCCCGCACGCTTGCCGAGTCCAGTGCAGCGCGGTTGCGATCGGAATTGATCCGCGCCGAATGACTTTGGCCAGATCGGGACCATCGACCAATTCCATAGCGATAAAATAGGATCGGGCGGTCTTGCCCAGGCCAACCAGCGAGACGATTTCCGAATGATCGAAGTGCGAAATCGTCGCGGCCTCGACGATAAATCGCTGTACGACGGCCGACTGTCGCATGAACTCTTTGCGCAAATATTTAATCGCCACATTTCGGCCGGTGCTGATTTGCCGCGCGCGATAGACCTTTCCGGTTCGGCCGGCGCCGATTAACTTTTCCAGTACAAAATCCGCATAATCGAGCGGAGCGCGTCCGCCGATTGCGATTGCCAGATCTTCATTCCTAACGCTTACCGACGGCGATTCGGCGTGCCGCGGTTCGCCCCTTTCGATCTGTAGTTCTCGATCAATGTCGCACAGCCGCGACGCAAGGACTTCGCGCAGTTGCGGAAACTTCTGGAAGTAGCTCGTTGCCGTGGGGCGATCACCCCAGCGGTGCCGCGCTCGATATTCCTCGGCAATCAGCTCCTGCCAAAGCGACTCGTCCGCGTCCGCGGGATGAAACCGCTGCAAGTAGTGTTCGATTGCCAACGGTTTGACGGTGACACTTTTGTCTTGCGAGTGACGCCAGCGCATTTCTAGATCGATGCAGATCAACTCGCGCATGAGTAGCTGCTGAATTTCCATCGTGACCTGTGCGCCCGACGAGAGATAATCGGCAATGTCCGGCGGCGGCGTGCCCGTTCGCCAGGCCGCTTCGAAAGCGGCGACTCTGTGTTCGAACGATTCCGTCTTACTCATCGGACTGCCGTTGCGTGAGCAGCAGTTCGCGAAGTTGCTGGTCGAGTTCCGCCAAGATACGGCGGACCGTACGCTCGGAGCGCCCCGTTTCACGCGCGATCACAGGCAGTGGTTCATCCTGTAACCGTAATTCCAGAACGCGGCGTCGCACTGGTTCGAGCCGCGCCAGGATCGACTCAAGTTCATCGGCGAGCGTAACCGCTTCGTCCGGCGTCGGCTCGCGATCGTCGATCGGCTGCCAATGATCGTCGTGCCAATCGACCGATTGCTCGCGGCCGATGGCGCGTTTAACTGCTGAATCGCGGCGGACCTGACGGTAGAGCTTGTGCATGGTGATCGAAACGAGCAGCCGCCAAAGATCGCCGCTTCGTTCCAATTTAAAACGACCAGCACGCGCGGCGACAAAAAAGCTTCGCCAGGCGGACATCACAATGTCCTCCGGATCGCTACGGCTGGCCAAGCGTGGTGAGAGCCGCGCGCGGGCTAACAACGTCAATCGCTGCACATAGCGCTCGAAAATTGCCGCCGCGGCCTGCTCGTCGCCCGCTCGCACGTTGGCCAGGAGTTCAGACGAAGTCCACGATTCGTGATTCACAGATCGATGCCAAGCTGTTTTACGACAAGTTCCGAAATGCGGCGGAAAATTCTTGGAAATCTTTTTTGCGTTGTGGCCAAAACACTCAACGTCCGGGCATGTACTCAATGTCAGCATATCACTTCACATCAAGGATTTCCAAAAATGGCATTTGTCGTTACCGCGCCCTGCTTTGGCTGCAATCACACCGACTGCGTGGTGGTTTGCCCCTGCGATTGTTTTCACAAAGGCGAAAACATGCTGTACATCGATCCGAATAGCTGCACCGATTGCAACGCCTGCGCGTTCGAGTGCCCTACCGAAGCGATCTTTTACGAAGACAACGTGCCGGCCAAGTGGCGCGACTTCATCAAGCTGAATGCTGAAATGGCGGAGACCTGCCCTGGGATTACAACCAAGCAAACGCCAATGACGGGGTCGTGAGATCGTCGGTAAATGCAATGCCTGATCTGTTTCAGCGTCCGACAATCATTGCCAACAATTGTTGACGATCGCGAGGTCGCGGTTGGATCAGCTCACTGGAGGATCTTGGGGAGCGAGGTTCGATTTGCCGAATATTTTGGCGAGCACAAAAAAAAATCAACCAAAGGACAAGTGTGCCAATCTCACCACCAATCGTAAACGCTGGAGATTTGAGCGTAACTTCGGCTCGTTCACCTTGAGCGGCGAAGATCATCAATGCAATGCCGAACAACACGATAACGATCACCGGCACCGTTGCCACGGCCAGTGCTCCCAAAAGACGCGCTCGTCCACCGATGATATGTCCCTCTTTGCCGATTGACCATTTGCCGTTGATCAACGCCATGAGACCGAATAGTGTTATCGCAATCTCCGCTCCCAAAATCATCTGTCACTCCTCATGCTAAACGGGTGGTTCGATTTCGGCATTCCAATTCCTCTCGACGAGCAAGGGAAATTGTGACCTCCGCGAGTCCCTAAATCAAGCGTCGCTGTTTTCCACTCACGGGGCATTGAAACGCTCGATGGATTTCTCAAGCACCGCCCGTACGCCGTTGTCGCGTTCGGTCTTTTGAGCCGCCAAAATGGCGGGCGTGATCTCACGTCCGGCCGCGGCATCGAGACACGCCAGGGCATCAGCCGCGGCGCGACGCAATTTGACATCGTTCGAACTGAGCAGTTTGACCAACGGCTGCACGGCTGCCGGCGGCACCCAATGGGCATCGCCAATACGCCGCGCGGCCAGCAATTGCGCTGCGGCGTCGCTGCCGGTGAGCGCCTGAACATCGGCTTGACCGGATTGCACCGTATCCGCCGCACATCCGCCTGCCAACGCGAGCAAGCCGCAGAGCAAAATCATTAGGCCGCGGCAAGCGACAGCGCGCGATGCTGTGGGCGAAACGGGCAAATCGGCCATTTAGAAATCGTCCTGAATGGCTTCGCGATCGTTGGGTAGCATCAACCGGTCCCAGGTGCCGTTGACCGTGCCGACTTGCGGATCGACACCAGACTCGGTGCCTTCGACGTCGGGATCGGTGATTTCCTTGCGAGAGATGTCTTTGCTGATTGAGCGGACACTGCCGTCAAACATGGAGACGTTGATTAAGTTGCCGTGATTGGCCTGCACGCGCCAATTGTTGCAAGTGGTGCGGCCTGCGCGCGATTGGAACATCCAGGTATTGCGCCGGGCTTTCCAATCGATGCCAAAATTATGCGAGTTCTGAAAGTTGGAATCGCTCCAAAACGCCAGGCGATAGCTGGAATCGCAGTAGCGCATGCCTTCGGCGAGCATGATGGTTTGCGATTTTCCGTCGCGGATGTTGGTGGTGGTTGTCGGAATGGCGGCGCTAAACACCGTTCGTTTGGCATCCGTAAACGTGCCAAATGCCTGGACATTGGCCTGGTAGTTTGTGAACGACCACTCAGAATTATCCTTCCAAATGACTTTTTGATTTGGGCGGAAATCGCTGGGGTCGGCGTAGCACTGCAAAACCGGAAACACTTTGCGCGACCGCGCGAGAATCTTGTAGTAGCTGACCACGCCTGGCGTGGAGTAAACCGCCGGAGTGCCAACTTGCGGCACCCAAATGCGTGGCGGACCGACCCAAACTTGTTGTGTTTGCACGCCGCCGGTTTGATAGGTATGGCCCACGTGATCGGTGGTTTGCCCCGTGTCGCCAGTGACGATCGTTTCGAAGTGGCCGCCGTTGTTATCCCAGCGCGCGGCGGCGTAATCGGAACTGGCCGGCGTGACCAGGACTTTGGTCGCGCCGGTGGTCTCGGAGGTTAATGCCGAAGGCAACCGTTCGATCTGATGGTATTCCGTACTTTCGTCGACATACGGCATGATATGCACGAACCAACTACCGTTGATACGTGTTCCACTGTGCGCCGGAAAGTTACCAAAGTATGTCGGCAGCGTTTCTTGGTGCTCTTCGCATTGCAGCACGCCCAACGCCAGGTTGTGTAGATTGTTGAGGCACTGCGTGCGGCGTGCAGAACCGCGCACGCTGTTCACCGCCGGTAGCAGCAGTGCCAACAAAATTGAGATGATGGCGATGACCACCAGAAGTTCGACGAGGGTAAACCCTCGCAAGCGACGTCGCATTGCCGATCCTTCACCGCAAAGCATGGATCAAACCTGCCGTAATTCATAGCAGAAGGCGCGCGGGCCGGTCAAGGTAATTCCCACGAAAAGTCGTCGCGATTCTCGGCGTGGTTCGACGCCCAGTTTTGAAAACTTGATTTGCGAGCTCGGCAACGGCCGCAATATTTGCGAGATACGATTTGCCGAAAGGCTCGTCAGCGGATCAAATCTTTCATTTCGCGCACCGCTTGCTGAAACCCCACCATGATGGCGCGGGCCACGATGCTGTGACCGATATTCAACTCCGCCATACCGGGCAACTGCGCGATTGGGCGTACGTTGCGATACGTCAAACCATGGCCGGCGTTGAGAGTCATGCCCAGGCTGCGGATTTGCTCGGCACCGCGCGCGAGCAAGATCAGTTCTTGCTGTTGCGGTTTGCCCGTTCGCGCCAAGGCATATTGGCCGGTGTGCAATTCCACGGCGTCCGCGCCCAACTGATGGGCCAGTTCGATCTGTCGTGGATTAGCGTCAAGGAACAGGCTCACGACAATCCCGGCAGCCTGCAAACGCTTGATGGCGGTGGCCGTTTCTTGCTGGAACGTGCCGACGTCGAGCCCGCCTTCGGTGGTGACTTCCTGCCGGCGTTCCGGCACCAAGGTGGCTTGATCCGGTTTGAGTTGGCAAGCGATGTCGACCACGTCCGAACTGCAGGCCAGTTCGAGATTCAGTTTGACGGTCGTGGTTTCGCGGAGCAGTCGCAAGTCGCGATCTTGAATATGCCGGCGATCTTCACGGAGGTGCAGCGTAATGCCGTCGGCTCCGCCAAGTTCGGCCAGCGCCGCCGCCCAGACGGGGTCCGGTTCGTACGTTTGCCGCGCTTGCCGCACGGTCGCCACGTGATCGATGTTTACGCCCAGTTCCGCCATGGATTCCGATCGAATTGAAAATGGAGTCGTCGTTGCCGCGGTCGGTTTACTCGAACATGCCTTCGGGCAGCGCTACGACATTTCGAACGACCACACGAATGACCGACTCCCAAGCGACGGCCGTGAGCGTTAGCGTCCCGTCGGCCGCCTGAACCGCAAACAGCCCGTGCGACTCGAGTGACAAACGCCGCTCGAACCAATCGGGCACCAGCGTGCCGGCATCGCGAATGTGCAACTCGACAATGCCGCCATGCGTTTTTTCTTCCCACAGCTTATCGAACAACCGGCAGAGTGGGTGCGCTTCTTCCGGCATTTCGAAATAATTGAAGTCAGGGTCGGCCGTCGCGATCGTTTCGTTGGCCGGAACGCCGAATTCCACATCAAGCTGTGCCTCGGTTGGTTCTGGTTCGTGAGGCTCGTCGGCCGCCGGTGCCGCAGCTGAGGCGGTATCCCACAAGCCTGTCAGTCCGCCGCCCGACTCAGGCTCGGCGGCGGGCGCCTGGGCCGCCTCAAGTTCTTCAAGCGATGGAATCCGAAACTTCTCGCTGCAGTGTGGGCATTGTCCGGTGCGCCCTTGCAGCTTGATCGATCCGCTGAGCTTATGACCGTTGGGGCAATAAAAGGTGATTGTGTTGGTGCCAATGCCCGAGCCAACTTGCAGCTCGCCAGAATCGCGCGGGCGAGTGTCGCTGCCGCTGGCGGGATTGAAGATGCCCGAACCAGTTGCGGTTGTACCCCCGGTCGTTGTGCCCCCGGCCGTTGTGCCCCCGACCGACGTGGACGACGATGGAATTTGCACGGCCACGCCGCACTTAGGGCATTTGGCTGTCCGGCCGGCGCGTTCTTCTCCGCAGCTCAGTTTATGACCGTTAGGACACAGGAATTCGATTGCCATGCGCAACTGACTCAACGTGGGGGCTTGGGTGCCAATCCGACTTTCTTATCGTAGCTAACGCACCGTTGCCAGACAACCATGAAATGCCAGCGTTGCTCCACTGTTGACGAACCGAGGCGGTTCGGCAAACGTATTCCAGAGAGTCGCCGAAAACTGCCTGGGCGAGTTTCGAACGTTTTTTGCGAAGTGTCCGCCGGTTGTGTTGTAGCGACTTTTCAAGGCATTCGGCCAAAGTCAGGCAGCCGATCGAGGACGGATCGCAACTGGGCGAACGTTGAGGCCTGGCGGCCAGCGATTCATGAGCGCGGCGTGCAAGTGTCGAACGAGCTAGCTGGGTGGACTCGTTGGCGGCAGCGTTTTTGACCTCGCGCCGGTATTGGTGCGGGGTAAGGTCGATGTGCCTGACTGATGTTTTGACGGCGATTCGCAGCGGTTGGCCGCATGTTAGTCTTTTATTTACTTTTTACAACGCGGCTGATAAACTGCTGTCAGACGCTTGGCGATATCCACGACAAGCGGAATAGACACAAACACACACCGATGCGTCCTACCTCCTTACGTCTGCGCGTGCGGACTGCTGAAGTTTTGATCGGATCAATTGGGATCTATGGTGCCCTCGTGAATCGGGGCTCGATCGAACCATGAGCAGTGTTGCCGCGGTGACTCGACAACCTATGATGCGCTTCCGTTTCCGTTACGTGCTGGGGGTGATGCTCTGCGCGCTATTCGTGGCGAATTCAGCCCACGGTGCGAAGAAATCTCGCTGTCTGACCAGCCCTGCGCTTGATGAAATCATTGATGGCGAAATCGAAACGCCGGTGACCACGCCGCTGGTGAGCGACGACGATTTTCTGCGGCGCGTTTCGTTCGATCTGATCGGCCGGCAGCCCTCGTATGCGGAGATTCACGAGTTCGAAAACGATCATCAGCCCGACAAGCGCTCGCGCGAGATCGAGCGGCTGTTGAATGCGTCGCAGTTTGGTGGGAATTGGGCCAACTATTGGTGCGACACCGTCAGTTATCGCGTAACGCCGCCGACAAAAGCCAATCTGGATTACGGCCCCTTCAAGGCTTGGATGGCGGAGCAGTTGAATCGCAACCGGCCGTGGAGCGAGATCACGCGCGACGTCGTGACGGCAACCGGCAGCATTGAGGAAAATCCGGCTGGCACGTTCATTGGTTTTCATCAAGGCAATCCGGCCAAGTTAAGTACGGAAGTTTCGCGTATTTTTCTGGGCGTCAATATTCAATGCGCCGAGTGCCACGACCACCCGTTTGACGATTGGAAGCGCCGCCAATTTCATCAAATGGCCGCCTTTTTCGGTCGGCTGGATGCGGACACCAAGGAAGTTTGCTTTGAGCCCGAGGCGTCGTACTCGATGCCGGACGCAAAGGATTCCGGACTCGTCCGCATGCCGCTATCGCCAGTGACGTTCACTGGCGATTCCGTGGCGGATTTCGAAGAAACTACCACGGACCCACGCTTTGCGTTGGCCGATTGGATGACCGCGTCGGACAACCCGTGGTTTGCCAAGGCTTATGTGAATCGCGTTTGGACGGTTCTCACCGGCAAGGGATTCTATCCGTCGGTCGACAACATGTCCGACCATGGCGATCACGAACTGCCCCGCGTGCACGAGGCATTGACGCAACACTTCATCGCATCGGGGTATGACGTGAAGGGTCTGTTTCGTTTGATTCTCAACACCGAGACCTATCAGCGGCAGGTTGCCACGGCCGGTTCCTCAAAAGCTCATGCCGCATCCGCGCCGCGGCGATTGCGGAGCGACGAGGTCTACCAAGAGCTTGTGGCGTCGTTAGGAATTCCATCGCAGCCGATCCGAAAACTGGGCCGACGCGTTGTCGGCAAGGATCCAATCATGGGCCTCGTTTCGGCCAAAGAAGTCAAACTGTTGGCCAAGACGGTCAATTCGGCGCTCGGTGATGCCGTGGCCCGACCGGTCGCAAGCGGCGCGACGGCGAGCGCTGCGGCGATTGCCACCGCAGGCAGAGACACGCTGACGCCGGATGGCAGTCCTAAGCCGACGGTCAACGCTTCACTGGTTTCCATTTCCGGCAGTGCCGCGGCGCGGACAGCTCCCGCCGATGTCGCCACGAGCGCGGCGACGCAAACGTCGAGCGACAATCCGGTTTTGGCCGCCGTGAGCGATCGTTTTGGTTACGATCCTTCGCTGCGCACGGAACAAGTTCCGCCCACCATTGGCCAAGCGCTGCTGCTGATGAATCGCGAGGATTTGCAGCAGTTTATTAAGGCCGACCCGAGCAGCGGCACCGAATTGAGCAAGGTGTTGCTTGCTGAGAAAAACGATCGGAAGGCCATCGATCACCTGTACGAACAAGTCCTGGCGCGCGAGCCGACGGATGGCGAACTGCGCATTGTCCTGGCGCATATCAAGCGGCTGAATAACCGCGGCGCTGCGTTCGAAGATTTGTTGTGGAGCCTGGTCAATTCCACCGAGTTTACAACCAAGCATTAGTCCGCGGTTTGTACGTCGGCCCTACGCTATTTTGGTCGTCGCCCGTAATATAACTTCGGTCAGCCGCCACCGCGCGGGCATGCCGCGTGCCATTTTCCCCCTAGGCGCCAGATGTTTCGATCGGGCTTGAAAATCGATGTTCGCTCCGACGGTAGCGTGAGCCGCCGCGGATTTTTGCGTCAGTTGGGCGGAATCGCCGGAGTGGCCGGCATGATCTCGTTCGGCTGGCGCGACCGGCTGTTGGCGCAGGCAGCCGAACTACAGAAGTCCGGCAAGTCGATGATCTTGCTGTGGATGGATGGTGGCCCCAGCCAGTTCGAGACGTTCAATCCCAAGCCGATGTCAAAATATCAAGGCCCGGCGAAATCCATTGCCACCAGCGTGCCGGGCGTGCCGATTGCCGAATATTGGCCGAAGACGGCCCAGGTGATGGACAAGATTGCCTTGATTCAATCGATGTCCGGCGGCCCGACAGAGCATGATCTGGCGATTCGCTACGTGCGTACCGGTTATAAATTCACTCCCAGCGTCGAGCATCCCACGTGGGGATCGATGGTAGCAAAACATCGCGATGATCCAAATTTCGATCTGCCTGCATTTGTCCGGATTGGCAAGGCACGTTACGACTATCCCAGCCGAAACCCGTCGGCAGGTGTGCTGGGAGTGACATACAACCCGCTCCGCGTGCAGGAACCGGGCGAATTGCCCGCCGATGTGACGCCGCAAGTGCCTACGGCGGTCTTCAAACGGCGGTTTGCCTTGGCTCAGCAGCTCGATCAGCAATTTGCCAGTAGCGGTACGGAAGCGTTGGTGAAAGCGAAGCACGATATTTACGATCGCGCCGCCCGATTTGCACTCAGCCCTCGCCTGGGCGCGTTTGACCTCAGTCGAGAGCGTGACTCGCTCCGCGACGCGTACGGACGAACGTCGTTTGGACAAGGTTGCTTGCTGGCCCGGAGAATGATCGAGCAAGGCGTGAGTTTTGTGGAAGTGCTTAGCGCCGAAGACACGCAAGGTTGGGACACGCATCGCGGAAGCGCATTTGCTTCGAATAAAAAATTGTGCGGAATTGTCGATCCGGCTTATGCCACGCTCCTGCGAGACTTGGCCGACCGCGGCATGCTGGAAAACACGCTGGTGGTTTGGATGGGCGAATTCGGTCGCACGCCGAGTTTTAAAGAACAAGGTGGCGGACGGGATCACTACAGCAAGGCTTGGCTGGCGGCGCTTGCGGGCGCCGGCGTACGCGGCGGGCAAGTGATTGGCTCGACCGATGCCGATGGCGTGGAAATCACCAATCGACCGGTCACGATCCCGGATTTGATGACTACGTATTGCAGCGTGCTGGGACTCGATCCCACGGAAGAGTATTACACGCCGGACGATCGCCCGTTGAAAACGGTGGACGGCGGCGCGGTGGTCAGCGAACTCTTTTCGTAAACGCCGATGCTAGCCGGGCCGTCAGTTCGTGCCAGCGGCTTTGATGAAACAGCTTACGTGCCAGCTTGGCACAGCGGGGTAGCGCGTTGAGATGCAGCTCGCTAGTTTTCCCAGCTTGCCGCGTCGCGCTGCATTGATGCCAGCGTTGGAAGAATCCTCGAAATTGGCTTAATCCCTACAGTCGGAAAAGTCGATACAGACCGTGCGACCGGCTATTCTCAGCCGCGACAGGTTCTGAATTGAGGACATCCGCACATGCTTCGCCCGACATATGTCACCGGTTTGACGGTTTTTGCTAGCTTGATTGTTTCTGCGGCCGCGTTTGGCCAGCAGGACAATCGAACGATGAATCAACCGCCTTCAATGTGGGACAACTTCCGCCATGCGGTGATCGGCGACGATACGCCGTCCGCGCCGGACAACAGCCCGCCACGAAAGGCCGAACCATACGGCGCGGATCGCAAGTTTCTCGGCTCCAGCGGAACGTCGTCTTCAGACACCGGTGCCCGAGCGGCGCAACCGTTCAATAGCCGCCAAGAAAATCCGCCATCTGGCAACCAGCAAAGCGGCAATCAGCAAGGTAGCAACGCCGGTCCGTTCTACAATCAAAACCAAAATCCGCAGTACAACAATCCGAATTCGCAGTACAACAATCCGAATTCGCAGAACGGCGATCAAAACCAGTCGTTTGGCGGTGGCAACCAAAATCGTCCAACTTACAAAGCGCAAAACCAGCCTGCGAATTCCAATTCGCAAAACAGCGAGTCCTTCAATCCAGCGGCAAATCGTCAATATACGCAGCCCAGTGGCTCGCGGCCACAGTCTGGCGGCACGCAGCAGCGCTCGAATAGCCAGGTCCAATATCCCAGCAACGCTGGTAACACGCCCGGCAACAATCAGGCTGGCAACAATCAGGCTGGCAACAATCAGGCCGGCAACAACCAGGCTGGCAATGGATCGATGCGTCGCAACGCTCAGCCCAGCAGCGGCGGCGAAGCTATGGCCAGTGATCAGCCGAATAATCCGTATTCGCGTCTGCAAAGCAAATCTGCCGACGGCGGCGAAGCCTACGCCAGCGACGATGCGCCGGCCTCGACGGGTCGACAAAATTCTTCGCAACCATCGCCCAATGCCGCGCAGCGTTCGCTGCAAGATCGTCTGAACGCCGCACAGCGTGCGAATCAAGGCCAGCCGGTCACCAACGTTCGGCCAGCGCAGGGACCATCTGCCGGGCCGTTGCCGCCGGAAACCCGTGTCGCGCAGCAGCCAGCAGCGCGGGGCGTGGACCGAGGGGCACCGGCAATCGGCGCCAAATCGGCCGAACAATTTGTGGACGTCGACGCAACACCACGATCCGCGGGCGAAGTCAAATCATCTCGCCGCAATGGTGCCAAGCCGCTGGCTTCGCCCATTGCGACCGGCGTGTCCGAAGGGCCGGCGTCCTTGGACACCACGCGCCCAGACGTCGAGGTCGCCAAACCGATTCCGCAAATCACGCCTTCGAACGATACACGTCAGGCACCGCTGCTGGCCGCCGATACAACCGGTCCGCGGACCATCGTCGTCGGTAAAGAGTCCGCCTACACCATCATGTTGCGAAACGACGGTGAAGCGGCAGCGGCCGACGTGCTGGTCAACATCAAAATTCCTGACTGGACGGAAGTGGTTGGTTCGCAGGCCACAAGCGGCAACACCCGTCCGGCCGCGCAAAACTCCGGCGAACCGTTTCAATGGCGAATTGCCAAGCTCGATGCTCGTGGGCACGAACAACTGACATTGAAGCTGATTCCGCGTAAAGCGAAGCCGTTCGATCTGGGCGTGCAATGGACGTTCTCGCAAGCTTCGGCGCAATCGCTGGTTGAAGTGCAGGAGCCCAAGCTGCAGATGGCGCTCACCGGACCGTCCGATGTACTGTATGGTGAATCGAAGGTCTACAAGCTGTCGATCTCGAATCCTGGCAGCGGCGACGCCGAAAATGTGATCCTGACGCTGCCGCCCGTGGGCGATTCGCAAGAAGGTCCGGTCAATCACAACATGGGGCTCGTCAAGGCTGGCGAAACCAAGTCGGTCGAGATCGAACTGACCGCGCGTCAGGTGGGCAACCTGGTGTTGCGTGCTTCAGCAACTGCCGATGGCGGACTGGCGACCAGCGCCACCGAAGACGTGATCGTTCGCCGGGCGGCATTGCAACTCGATATCGAAGCGCCCAAATCCAAGTTGGCCGGAACCTCGGCCGTCTACACGATCAAAGTCTCGAATCCGGGCACCGCTCCGGCGGAAAATGTGCAGATCGTGGCGATTTTGCCCAAGCAAGCCAAATTTCTAGCGGCCGGCAACGGCGGGCAGTTCGTAGCCGATCAAGGCAAAATCGTTTGGTCGATGTCCAGCATTCGCCCGGGCGCCAATTCGGAAATGGAAGTCAAGTGTCAATTGATTGGCGCCGGACAGAATCGCTTGCAAGTCACCGCGAACGCCGGAACCGATCTGACGGAAGTCGCGGCCGCCAACACCATGGTGGAAGCCGTCGCCGACTTAAAATTGGATGTCGTCGATCCGGCCGGCCCGATTAGCGTTGGCGACGAGGTGACCTACGAAGTCCATCTTCGCAATCGCGGCAGCAAGACAGCGCAAAATGTGGATATCACCGCGTTCTTCTCGAATGGAGTTCGCCCGGTGGCTGCTCAGGGCGCGCCCTACACCTTGTTCGACAACGACGATGGGCAGGTTATTTTTGAGCCGATTACAACTTTGCCGGCCGGCCACGAGTTGGTCCTCAAGGTGCGGGCTAAGGTCGAAAACGCTGGCAAGCATACCTTCCGCACGGAAGTCAAGTGCGAAGCGTTGGACGTCAATCTGGCAACGTCGCAAACGATGCTCTGCTACGGCGAAGATGGTTCGGCGTTTCGCGCCGAGCCCAAATCCAGCACGTCGCGAGGTATCGAAGCACGCGTCAACGAGGAGCGTCCGCTGGCCAGCAAGAGCCCGGCTCGCTTGCCGTCCGCGAATCCGGTTCCATTGCAAAACGACATGCTGCCACGTGAAGCCGGGCGTAGTGGCGGCCTGGCGCCGCGCCGCTAAACGCATCCGCTTTTTTCGATCATCGAACTGCAGCGTCGGGCATCGTCCCGACGCTGTTTTCGTTGACGGACCAGCAGCATCAGCGGTTTGTCCTACCCGTCGGCCATCGATCGCCTTATCATGCACACTGCGGTCAATTTTCGAATGCAAACGATGGGAGTCAATGATGAGCGATGCGAAAGACGTTTCTAGCCGAATTCCAAGGGTTTTGAGTTTGGGTCGCGACCGATTCCGCGCGCAAATTCGACCGATGGGTCTGGCGGCAGTGGTTGGCGTGGTGGCGGGCGTGGGCGCGATCTTTTTCTATGTGGCCACGCGAGTGGTCGAACATTACGCGTTGGGCGTGGTCTGCGGCTACTACCCGGAACCGCATCCGGGCGGCGAACCGACCGTTTCGTTTTTGCACGTTGTCGATCATCCGCTGGTGCCGTGCCTTTTGATTCTGGTACCAACGGTGGGCGGCCTGTTGAGCGGACTCATCGTGTTTCATTACGCGCCCGAAGCGGAAGGCCACGGCACGGATTCGGCCATTGACGCCTATCATAATCGCAACGGCTACATCCGCCCACGCGTGCCGATCGTGAAGATCATTTCCAGCGCGTTAACGCTCGGTTCCGGAGGTTCGGGCGGACGCGAAGGACCGATTGCGCAAATTGGCGCCGGATTTGGTTCGCTGTTGGGCAACTTGCTGAAATTGCGTCCTTCGGAACGCCGCGTGTTGATGGCGGCCGGTATGGGCGCCGGAATCGGCGCCATCTTCCGTGCGCCGCTGGCCGGTACAATCTTCGCGGCCGAAGTCATGTATGCTTCGCCGGAATTCGAGCCGGAAGTGATTCTGCCAGCAGGCATCGCCAGCGTAGTCTCGTATTGCGTTTATGGCGCGTTTTCAGGCTGGGAACCGCTATTCAATATTCCAGATCTGAAGTTCACAAATCCTTGGGAACTTGGGCCATACACGTTGCTGGCCGTGTTCATGGTGTTGCTATCGATGCTCTATACGCGTTCGTTTTATGGCATGAAGGGAGTGTTCGACCGAATTCCCATTAAACATCATTTCAAACCGGCCATCGGCGCGCTGCTGACCGGACTGGTGGGCTGCGGGCTCTACTTTCTGTTTAAGGAAAACAAATTGGTACTCGCGGTGATGGCGTTCGGCTATTCCTCATTAGAGGCGTCGATGACGCTCGATGGCCAGCCGCTGATGGGGTTTAGTGTCGCCGGCACGGCCGTGCTGCTAATGGCCATATCACTGGGAAAAATCCTCACCACCGGTTTGACGATTGGCAGTGGCGGGTCCGGCGGCATTTTTGGTCCGTCGATGGTGGTTGGCGGTTGCGGCGGCGGCGCGTTAGGAATGGCGATTCATAGCTTTGCGCCGCACCTGGTACCGCACCCGGCCAGTTTTGTGATTGTCGGCATGGCGGGATTCTTCGCCGCAGCCGCCAAGACGCCGTTCTCCACGCTGATCATTGTCAGCGAGATGACGGGCGGCTACAGCCTGCTGTTGCCCTCGCTGTGGGTTTGCACGTTGTCGTTCATCTTTTCCGACAAAATGTCCATCTATCAATCGCAGGTCGAGGGACGCTCGATGTCGCTGGCACATCGCGGTGCCTTTGTTCGCCAAGTGTTAGCCGGCGTGCGCGTGAGCCAATTTCTGGAATCTTCCAAAGCGATTGTCTCGCTCCGCGCGAGTGACTCGCTCGCCAACGTGATGGCACGTCTGCGCGAGGCAAATGAAGTTGTCTTGCCGGTCATTGATGCGTCCAATCGATTGTTGGGCGTGGTCAACTTGGAAGAAGTGCATTTGGCTTCGCAATCGCCGGAATTGACTTCGTTGGTGCTGGCGGTGGACCTAATGCGTTCCGACGTCCATCCGCTGCTGCCGGAGTTCACGCTCGATCGGGCGCAGGAATTATTCGTCGAAAACGATCTGCCCCGGTTGCCCATTGTCGACAGTCTCGATAGCCGCAAGTTGGTCGGCATGATCGGCCGCTTCGAAGTCGCCAGCGCCTACCTACAGCGTTTGCACGGCCCTGCCGAACCGAGCACGGCCGCGAGAAATTGAGCTCGACATAAGATGAAACAATCCATGCATCCAGGGTCCGAGCAACCGGCCGAAAAACTGTGTCTCGACCAGTTTCTCAAAATCAATGGAGCTGTCGGCACCGGTGGGCAAGCAAAACTGCTGATCCAAAGCGGCGCGGTGATCGTCAACGGCCAGGTCGAAACACGTCGCCGTCGACAGTTGGCTGTGGGCGACGTGGTGGTTGCGGAGGGCCAGACGTTGCGGGTCAAAAACCTCGCCGGAGAAGTCGTGTCCGGCTAGCTCCGTTCCGACGGCCGGGGAGCAAGGCCCTGGCGCCAAGCCTGCGCCAGTGGACGCTGAATTTCCAGATCCAACTGCAGGCCCAACTTGGCGGCCTGCAGTTGGGCTGGCGTACCGCTCGCGAATAACTGGTGATCGGTCAACGGGCGAAAGTCGTGCTGCAATTGGCCGTCGACGATTTCCGCCCAAAAGTATCGCCGATCGCCGGTATCGTGGTGCTCGATCACCCGACAGTCCAGCCAGGCTGGGCAATCATCCAGTCGCGGCGTTCCCAGCGGCGAGTTTGACCAGCGTAGGCCGGCAAATTTGTCGGAGTCTCTTCCCGAGCTGCTGGCAAATTGCCATGCCAAATTCGCCTGCTGGTCCGACAGCAGATGTGCCGTGAGCCGGCCTGAGCCAATCACCAACTCGCAGGTGAAGTGGTTCACCGCCAATCCAGCCACCAACAATGGACGCTCCGGGTCAAGCGAAGCTTGGCTGATCCATGTTGCGGTCAGCCCACCGCGCTGACTTTGGTGTGCCGCGGTGACGATCCAGACTTCTCGACTGACTTTTTGGAGTACAGCTTGGATACCCGCCATGAATTCCTCTTGGCTGACGATGTGTAGACGTAATTTCTGTAGAAAAGACGCGGTGCGATCGCACCAGCATTGGATTCTTCCGGAGCCAAACGGCCACGGTTTACGTAACTTTTTTAGCATTGCTTGCAAGCCATTGCCTTAGCGTAGTTTACAGCAAGCCCAATGCTAGCGAACGGCGCGCGCCGCCGTGGTGGACAGTTGGCGGATGTGAAAATCTGTTGTGCCTAATAATTAGGCACGGGCGACGTGCCGCGAAATCGAGCAGGGCTGCCTGGTGCGTCAGCAACTGCGGGAGAATCGACGTAAACGCTAGCTCTGCAATGATATCGGACCGAGGCTTGACTGCACTGCAAGATGAGTTCAGAACCGCGGCCATGGAGGTCAGCGGAATTGAATGTTTTGATTCGCTAGGAGATTTTACACGATGACGACGACCCACGAGGCCCATCAGTCTCACGCCCACCACGCCGACTCGCATTCGCATGGTCAGGCGGCGCAGGGCCACAATCGGATTGCCACAATCGCCAATGGCCTGTTTAATCAGAACGCCGATTGGGCCACGTTCTTCCGCGAGATTCTGGGCAAGGATGGCATTGTCGCCAAGTCTTATCCCACCCCGGAAAGCCTGGAAGCTTTCAAAGTGACGGACGAGTACGCCGAGATTGAGCGTCAGTTCAATGCTTTGCGTTCCAAAAAGGGCGCTGCGGCTGCCGTCACGGAGCCCACCAAGGTGATCACCGTGCGGATGCCCAAGTGCATGCACGAGTATTTGATTGACGAAGCCGAAAAGCACAACACCAGCATGAACTCGTTGTGTATCTCGCGGCTGTTGAAAGTTTTGGATCAGCCGGCGACGGATGGTCAAACGGGTCAGTCCGCCAAGCCAGCCGCTCATGGCCAGCCAGCCGCTCATGGCCAGGCGGAAGCAAGTTCGCATTCGCACTCCCATTCGAGTTCGCCGTCCAGTCATGGCACAACGGATAAATCAAACTGGTAGTGTCGCGAGTCACGGCGATCGAGCAAAGCCGTTCGACACCGTGGCTGACGGTCGCTGTCGTCGCCACCTGATTGTGCGTCCGTCAAAGACGGATGACTGAGGTGGCTGCAAAAATGTGAATTGCCCGCTGTCCCCTGCCTGTTCTTAGATGAAGAGCAGGCAGGGGTGCGGCGCAAGATCAAAAAAAGAAGTGGGCATGTAAGCCGGGTTCTGTTCGCATGGCGAACACGTTCGCCGCGCGCGATGGCCATTTCTCTAGGACGCCGATTACCCGGCGCCTCGAGCAGCCTACCCGGAAGTCGATAACGGATCGGGCCGATCCGCGCCGCGCTTGCGCGCGACTTGCTCCCTGTTTGGCCTTGCTCCCGATGGGGTTTACCTAGCCAGGCGGTCACCCGACCTGCTGGTGAGCTCTTACCTCACCGTTTCACCCTTACCGCGTGAACGCCAAGGGGCGTCCACGAGGCGGTTTGCTTTCTGTTGCACTTTCCCGGGCCTTGCGGCCGGTGGGCGTTACCCACCATCGTGCCCTGCGGAGCCCGGACTTTCCTCCCGTCTGAAACGAAATTCGTTCAGACCAGCGGCCATCCTGCCCACTCCTTGTCGTGGATTGTATCCGCGGCGGGCTGCAGACGCGAGCGACCGCCCACGTGCGGTTGGCAGTCGCCCACCACATGAAGCTGCGGTCGCTGAAATCGCATTGTTTGGTCGATTAGGCCGGCGAGTCCGACTCAGCGGCGACGTCCGCCGGATCGTCGTCCGCAGCGGTCCGCCAGCGTCGGCCGGCAAGTTCGACGGGAAAATCTGGCTGACCGGCCAGCGTGGCAATCGCGCCCAGCACGCGACGCGTCAGTAGCTCGACGACTGCCGGCTCGCGCTCGCGATTGTAAAATTCGGACAGATCGATGGGTTTGCCGATCGTCAGCCGCGCATGTGCCATCATGATCAGGCTCTGCGTCGGGCTGCCGTTGTAGGGCGTGCCGACAATGTAACACGGAATGATGGGCACCTTGGCTTTGAGCGCCACGACGATCGCGCCGGGCCGGCCGGGAATCATCAGTTTGCCCGAGTCGTTAATTCGGCCTTCGGGAAACATGCCGACCAGTTCGCCCTGGCTGGCCAGTCGAATGGCCGATTTGGTGGCAGCAGTATCGATTCCGCCGCGATTGACCGGAATCGCTTGCAGAATGCGAAAGCCCCAGGCCATGGTCCAGTGCAGCATGTATTCGCGCGCCACCATCCAGTGGACGACGCGCTGCGTGGAGAGTTGAATCACTAGCGGATCGATCCCACTGACGTGGTTGCAAACAATGACGGCGCCGTGACCCTCGTCGGCCGGCATCGGACCGGAAATTTCGGAACGCCACATAATCCTGGTAATCAACTGGTTGATCCAGTACAACACCGTGAGCGGCGGCGAGTGCGGGCTGTTCAGCAGCGCGCGAAGCAAGCGCACGATCAGCCAAAGTAGCAGCAACGCCAGGCAGATGCCGGCCACTAGTTGAGCTGAGGTATAGTCCATAGTGTCGGCGACTCGTACGTTTCGGAAACGAAAAACCGGCGTTACTATAAACTGTTGGGACACCATCCGCGACCCAAACTCAACAAAACTGACCAGCGGTTTTCCAAGGCATCAAGCGAGCATCTTATGTTGATTGGCGTGGTCAGTGACACGCATGGGCACGTGGAGAACACCCGCGCCGCGGCGCGGATGCTGGAAAGCCTGAATGTCGAACGCGTGATTCACTGCGGTGATCTTGGCACAGAGGAAGTGGTGCCGCTGTTTTCCGCCTGGCCCACGCACTTTGTGTTCGGAAATGTCGACCATGCCCGTTCGTTGCGAGAAGCGATCGAGGCCGCCGGACAGCATTGCCACGATCGATTCGCGGAACTCAATTGGGAACAAATTCGCATCGCCGTCCTGCATGGCGACGATTCAACTCGCTTGCGCGAAACCGTGGAAGGAGGTCAGTACGATTTGGTTTGCACGGGACACACGCATGTCGCCCAGAATACGAAACATGGAAAAACGATTCTGCTGAATCCCGGCGCGCTGTATCGCGCAAATCCGCATACGCTGGCGATCGTCGAGTTGCCGGCGCTGGCCGTGACGCACGTCAAGATTACGTAAAACAACCCTTTTGCGTCACGCGAATTTCAGCAGGCCGTATTTGCGCTTGCCGGTGCGGAGGACCAGCACGGTTTCGCTGGCCAGATCGGCCGCGGTCAGTTGACGGGCGATGGAATCGACGCGCCGGTTATTCACGTACGCGCCACCTTGCTCGATGGTGCGACGCGCGTCGCTGCTGTTTCTGGCCAGGCCGCAAGCAATCAGTGCGTCGATGATTTTCAGGCCTTCGCCGGAGAGTTTTTCGCGCGGTAGTTCTTTATTGGGCACATCGGCAAAGATGTCCGTGAGCTGGGCGTCACTGAGCTGGCCAATTTCGGCCCCAAAAAAGATTTCTGTCGCTCGCCGCGCGGCATCCAGCCCACTTTGTCCGTGAATGAGCTGCGTGAGCGACTCCGCCAGGCGGCGTTGACTGTCGCGAGCGCTGGGATTGGCGGTACGCGCGTCGTCCAGCGATTCGATTTCGGCGTGATCCAATTCGGTTAAAAATCGCAGACACTTGCCGGCATCGGCGTCGTCGACATTGATCCAGTATTGGTAAAAAGCGTAGGGACTTGTTCGCGCGGCCGAAAGCCAAATGGCGCCGGACTCGGTTTTGCCCATCTTTCCGCCGTCGCTTTTGGTCAGCAGCGGGTTCGTGATGCCGTAGAGTTGCACGCCGTGCAGCCGGCGGCCCAGATCGATGCCGGCGGTGATGTTGCCCCACTGATCGCTACCGCCGACTTGCAACTGACAACCATGCTGCTGGTTGAGATGCACGAAATCGTACGCTTGCAGCAGCATGTAACTGAACTCGGTGTAACTCATGCCGCTATCCGCCCGTTCCAAACGCGCTTTGACGGAATCCTTGGCCAGCATCACATTGACCGGAAAATGTTTGCCGACATCGCGGAGAAATTCCAAAAAGCTGAACGAGCTCATCCAGTCGTTGTTATTCAGTAGGAGAGCTGAAGTTGGTCCGGGCGAAAAATCCAAAAAGCTGCGCATTTGCGCTGCGATGCCGGCGAGGTTCGCCTGGAGCGTATCTTTGGAGAGCAGTTTGCGCTCTTCGCTTTTGCCACTGGGATCGCCAATCATTCCGGTCGCGCCGCCGACCACGGCAATCGGCCGATGGCCCGCGCGCTGAAACCGGCGCAGCATCAGCAGCGGCATCAACGAGCCGACGTGCAAACTATCGGCTGTCGGATCAAATCCGGCATACACCGTCCGCGATTCGGCCGCCAACCAAGCCGGCAGGTTCGCGTCGTCCGTCGTTTGGTGAATCAAGCCGCGGTAGCGGAGGTCGGGGATCAGGGGAACGGGCATGTGAGGGGCGAGGGGGGAGGAAGGGACGGAAGAGGCGGAAGAGGCGGAGGTGAAAGAGGGATTTGACATGACGACTTGATCGGTATGGTTGATGGAATGGATGGCGAAAGTACACGGTTTATGAATCGCGCTGACGAAGTGATTTTGACAATCCGGAAATTAAACGTCCGACTTGATCGATTAGTGGATAGGCCGGGCCGAAGACTTCCGAATCGCGAAACTTCAATCGGTCGGCTAATTCTAGCTGAGTTTCGACTTCGGCGAGTGAACCGCGCGCGATCGATAAAAAATGAACGAATTCTCGCGTCGAGTTTCGGTCATGCCCTTCCGCGATGTTGCTTGGCACCGAAACCGCAGCTCGACGAAGCTGGTCAGTCAATCCAAATCGCTCTGCGTTCGGGAACTTGGCGCTGATCTCGTAAATCAACTCAGCCAATTCCATCGCCCGTTGCCAAGCCAACAAGTCACGAAAACGTCGCACCTGCATTTTCATTTCCTTTCAAAAAATTGCGTTTGAAGTCGACTCTGCAATCTCGTTCCCCGGCCCTACGCCCCTCTCGTCTCTCTCGTCTCTCTCTCTGCCCCCTGCTCCTCACCGCCAAATATCGTCGCCGGCAAACGGATGCGCGTGGTTGTCGAGCCGGGGCTTCGGTAACGCCTTCAGCGCTTGTTCGGCCAGGCGGAGGTCTTCACGCGTGGCAATTTTGAGATTGATGGGCGAGCCGGGCACCAGCGTCACCTTGCGACCAAGTCGTTCGACCAGTTGGGAATCGTCGGTGGCCTGAAAATCGCCACGCTGGGCGTAGGCTTCGAGTAGCAGCGTGCGACGGAAGACCTGCGGCGTTTGCGCTTCCCACAGGCCGGCGCGGGGCACCGTTTCGCTGATGGTTTGATCAGCCGCGGCCCGTTTCAGCGTGCCTGCCACCGGAATGGCAAGAATGGCGGCTTCGGATTTCACGGCAGCGGCAAAAACGTTGTCGATCCAGACGTCGGCCAGGCAGGGGCGGGCCGCGTCGTGAATGGCCACATAGTCACAGTCGGCGCGCACGCGGGCCAGCGCGCGCTGGACGGAATCCGCCCGCTCGTCGCCGCCCTCGACGACGTCGATGCCCAAGATGGCCACGTTGGCCGAGAATTTGAAATCGAAATCCTCGCGATCTTCCGGCGAAATCACCAGCAACACCTGCTTGACATCAGGCCGATTGAGAAACCGCTCGGCCGAATACAGCCACACCGCTCGACCGCCCAGTGGCGCAAATGGCTTCTTGTAGTTTTTGTCTTTGAAACGGCTACTCTTGCCGGCGGCCGGCAAAATCACAGCAAAGTTTGGCATAGCGAGTTGATCCGAGTGGGTTCGAGAAGCGGTTCATTTTCGGTACCCCAGCCAAGGCGTCAATGCTCCGGGCGCGCGGGCCAGAGGATTTTCGCCAGTCGGTAGTAGTTCACGGTTAAGTCAGCAAATGCCGACGCGGTACACTCGGCGATTTTTTTTTGTCCGATCGAACTGTTTCGCCGACGCCGCGTAGTTGAGAATGACCGGCGTGGTTGCCAGCAATTCGCAGAGAATTGAATGCGGCCCGCCACGCGCCCTGCCTCAACGCCTGCCTTGCCCGCCACTCAGGTTTCGCCGATCGTTACCAGCCAACCGCCGGCTGAAGCGGCCCTGGGCGTGGCTGCGAAAATCCTGCCGAGAATGCTTGCATTCGCACGGTTGCGACAAGTTATAATGCAAGCAAATTCAACAAGCTCTGATCTTTGCCAACCCCATGCGATGACCGCGCAGCTTTTTGCGCGGATTGCTAACTTCCCGGAGAACGACCCCATGAACATCTGGCGACATACATTGACGGCAGGACTATTTGCGCTGAGTCTGGCGCTTTCGACCGCCACGCTTTTTGCGGCTGAAAAAGTCAACCTCAATACCGCTTCCGAAGCGCAGCTCAAAGAATTGCCGGGGATCGGCGCGGCCAAGGCCAAAAAGATCGTCGATAACCGCCCGTATGCCAGCTACAAGGATCTGGAAACCAAGGCCGGCCTGAGCGGAGCCGATGTCGAAAAAATTCGCGCCGAAGTCGTCCTCAAGGGCGGCGCATCCGAAAAGAAAGAAGAACCCAAACCGGCCAAGGTCGACGTCAAAAAGGAAACGCCCAAGGCTCCGGCCAAAACAAAGCCGGCGGTAACCAAACCGGAAGTAACCAAACCGGAACCGACAAAGCCAGCCACCAAAGTCGAAACCAAAACGCCAACTCCGGCAACCAAGACGGAAGAAAAGAAAGCCGTCACCAAAGACGCGCCCAAGGCGGCCGGCAAAGTTGACATCAACAAAGCCGATGAAGCCGAGTTGAAAGCACTCGACGGCGTTGGCGAAGCAACTGCCAAAAAACTGATGGCGACGCGCCCCTTCAAATCACTGGCGGATCTTGAGAAGCGATCGGAAGTTTCGCAGACCTTGATCGACAAATTCAAAGGCGAAATCACGTTTGGCTCAGCAGAGGCAAAACCGCCGGTGACAACCGTTAAGGTCGATCCGAAGCCCACGCCCACGGCTGAACCCAAACCGGACCCCAAGGTCACGCCCAAGACCGATCCCAAAGTTACGCCAAAGACTGATCCAAAAGCTACGCCTAAGGTTGATCCCAAAACGTCGGCCGCCAAAGTCGACGTCAACAATGCGGATGAAGCACAACTGAAAGCGCTCGACGGCGTTGGCGAAGCGACGGCAAAGAAGCTGATGGCAGGGCGGCCGTTCAAGTCGCTGGACGATCTGGAAAAGCGTGCGGAAATTTCGCAGTCGCTGATCGACAAATTCAAGAGCGAAATTACGTTTGGCGCTGCGGAAGTCAAGACGCCGGTCACTAAAACCGAAACCAAAACCACCACGCCGGCGACGACGACCAAGCCCGAACCGAAAACCCCCGTCACTGCGAAGCCGGACACCAAAACTCCGCCGGTGGTGACGAAGACCGATCCGAAGACGGATACCAAGACCACCAAGACCGAAGTGCCCAAGACTGGTGAAAAGATCGACCTGAACGCTGCCACGGCAGAGCAGCTCGACTCGTTGCCCGGCATTGGCGAACAGCGCTCGGCCAAGATTATGGCCGCTCGGCCGTTCAAGACCGTTGCCGAACTCGAAAAAGTTCTAGGCGCGGCCGAATACGCCAAGGTCAAAGATCTGGTGATGATCAAGTCCGAAGTCAAGACCCCGGCCGCCAGCAGCGACATCGTCGCCCGCACACCGCCCAAAAAAGGGCTGGTCTGGGTGAATTCCGAGTCAAAGGTGTTCCACCTGGAAGGCGACCAATGGTATGGCAAGACCAAAGAGGGCAGTTGGATGACCGAAGCGGATGCCGTAAAGGCCGGTTATCGCGCGTCGAAGTAACCCGCCAACAGTTTGGCGACAGCTGACAAGAAGCAATCGACAATCGCCTCGCTGGCGGCAGAGATGCACTAGCGAGGCGATTTCGTTTTCAGCGTGATGATTTTATGCCTGCGGTGCTGCCGCCATCGGTTGAGCAAGTGGGCCGTGGTGGTGTATGCTGCTGGTTCGAAAAAACACAGCTGACGATCAATTATCGAAATCATTCGCGGCGATTTGCGGGGAGCTTGAGCATGGGACTATTCGACGGCAAAAAAGGTTTAATCCTCGGCGTCGCTAACGATCATTCGATTGCCTGGGCGATCGCCCAAAAGATCATGGCCGAAGGCGGTGTATGCGGCTTCACCCATCTGCCTGATCGGGCCGACGATGACCGGCAACGCAACCGTCGCCGCGTGGCCATGCTGACGGACAAGCTGCCCGAATCGGCTAAGTTTCTGATGCCGCTGGATGTCTGCAAGGACGATGATCTCGCCGCGGTGATGAAGCGAGCGGGCGACGAGTTTGGCAAAATTGACTTTCTCCTGCATTCGATCGCCTTCGCCACACTCGATGACCTCAAACGCGACACCATCGATACCAGTCGCGCCGGTTTCATGACCGCGATGGAAATCAGCGCGTTCAGCCTGATTGCCGTGGCAAACGCGGCCAAAGGCATTCTCGCGCCCGGAGCATCGATTTTGACGATGACATACCTCGGCGGCGAAAAAATGGTGCCCGGTTACAACGTGATGGGCGTTTGCAAAGCGGCGCTCGATTCGATCGTCAAATATCTGGCGTTCGACCTGGGGCCCAGCGGCATCCGCGTCAACGCCTTGAGCGCCGGGCCGGTCAACACGCTGGCCGGTCGCGCTGCCGGCGTGGATAAAATGATGCGACTGTACGAAAAAATGGCGCCACTCTCGCGCAATATTACCGAGGAGGAATGCGGCAAGTCGGGCTGCTTCTTACTTTCGGACATGTCGGGCGGCATCACGGGCGAAATTCTGCATTTGGACGGCGGCTTCAATATCATGGGCTCGCCCGGCCGACTCATTCCCGACGATGCCGCCGCGACGTAAGCGGCGGCGTGTCGGGCCGCCCATTTCTTTTGCCGCGGACAGCGAGTATGTGTGAACCGGCTACGGCAAAACCAACGCCGCGCGAGCCTGTTCGCGTTGCGATTGCGGTCATTTTGCACCTCGGCTGCGTACTGGTTGGCACGCGCGACGCAACGTTGGCGCTGGCCGGCAAATCCGAATTTCCCGGCGGCAAGGTTCATGCAAACGAAGCCCCAGCCTCGGCGGCCGTGCGAGAAACGCGCGAAGAAACCGGTCTGCACGTGCGCGTGATTCGTCTGCGGCAGCAACGGACGTTTGATTATCCGCACGCCGCACTTGAGTTGCACTTCTTCGATTGCGCCTTGCAGCCTGGCGCGGATTTGCCCAGCGGAACTTTTCGCTGGGTGCCGCTGGCGGAACTATCCGCGCTCGACTTTCCGGCGGCGAATCGCAGCGTGGTTGCCGAACTCTGCAAACCGTAGTTCGGGTCATCGCTAGCAACATCAGCGGCCCGAAGTGGATTTTTCGCGCAACTCGGCAAAAGCGATGTTGGTGAAATCGAGGCAGATTGGCTAAACTTTGCAAAGTTTACACTCGGTGTGGATGGCGGATACGGGATCGAGATCAGAATTTTTCGCCCGTGTTCAGCCATCGACGGTTTAGGTGAGTTAAGCAGTTACGAAAAGTTGGCGTCGCAAATCGCAGTTCTTATTGCGAATTCGGCCCAACGATTGCTTGAGAGCCTGCCGCGCACCGCGCCGGCCACAAGGACGTGGTCGTTCATTGCGAAAATAGGCTAAAGGAGCTGAGCATGGATGCTCGAATCGTTCGGGTTGCGATCATTCTCATTGCCACCCTGTCGTCACTGGGTGCCGGCTATCGAACCCAGAATTTCATTGTTGAAGCGCCAACCAAAGAGCTGGCCGAAGAAATTGGCCGCATGGCGGAAACGTACCGTCACGACTTGGCAGTCGATTGGCTCGGCAAGCCAATGCCCAACTGGTCGCAGCCCTGTCCGATTACGGCCCAAGTGGCGGAAAACCTCGGCGCAGGCGGCGCCACGAGCTTCTTGTTCGACCACGGCGAAGTCTTCGGTTGGAAAATGAACATCCAGGGTTCGCACGAGCGAATTTTGGACTCGGTGCTGCCGCACGAAGTCACGCATACGATTTTCGCCACGCATTTCCGCCGCCCGCTGCCACGCTGGGCCGACGAAGGCGCCTGTACCACCGTCGAGCACGAAAGCGAACGCTCCAAACAGGCGATTGGCTTGATCCAATATCTCAAGACGGGCCGCGGCATTGCCTTTAGCCAAATGTTCGTGATGAAGGAATATCCCAAAGATGTGCTGCCGCTTTACGCCCAAGGTTATTCGCTCGCTCGCTATCTGTTGGATCAGGGCGGCAAGCAAAAATTCCTGGATTACGTGGCCGAAGGTCTGCAGTCGGAAAATTGGCCGGCCATCACCAAAAAAATGTACGGCTTCGATAACCTTGGCGAACTGCAAAATAGTTGGCTGGCTTGGGTCAAAGAAGGCAGCCCGCACTTGGTGCCGGCCGGCGAACAGTTGGCCAGCAACACGGCGCGCTCAGGCCGCACCGACGCCAATCCAAACTATCGCGCACAGAGCGACGATCGTGGTCGTCGTGCAAATCCCGATGGTGGCCGCCGCGTCGCCGGCGCACCCAGTCCGAACCAAAGCGTTGCCCTCAGCGACGTGAATTCCATACATGCCACGGACCTCAAAGTGCCTGGCACGTCGATCTACGAACGCGCGATGCACGGCGAACCAATCAATCTGAATGAGCCAGGCGTCAATCCGGAGCAGCCGCAATCGTCGCCAGCCAGCAATCCGCCGCGCAACGGCAACGACGGCGTGCAAGTCGCTGCCCAACCCAAAATCATTTTGGAGTGGAGCCGGACCGCCCAGCGATAGCGCTACCTTCGCGCCTAGGTCATGCGGCGGGCGTGGTGTCGCGATGTTTTTCCATCACCACTTGGTTGCCCGCCGCGTTGTATTCCACGCGATTCATAAACGTCCGCATCAACAGGATGCCGCGGCCGCCGGGCGTCTCCAGATTTTCTGGCTGCGTGCAATCGGGCACATGGCTGGGATTGAACCCCGTGCCCTGGTCGGTAATTTGCAGCCAAAGACGCCGGCTGCTGAGCTTGCAGTCGAAACGGACGAGCTTCCGCGAATCGCCGCCGTTGCCGTGGAGCATGGCGTTGATCAGCGCCTCTTCCAGCGCCAGACGAGCGCCAAACGCTTCGTGCTCGGTCCAGCCATGCGACAGCAGTTGGCTGTGGACTTCGTTCACGAGCCCGCGACTGACGCCGCGCACGCTGGGTAGCGACTCGCTGGTGGACCAAGTCCAAGAGTGAATTGGCATGTCGGACCGACGGCTATCTCGACGATAACCGCACCACAAACCGAGGGCGGAATGCGCCCAATCTTTGTTTTCTCAGGGCAACGCCGCAAGGGTTGGCAACCGAACCGTTTGTTGGAATCATCCGCGCCAAAATCTGGAGCCGCTAGAACGCCGCCAACGCATCGGCCTCGTCATCCTTGATATCGAACAATTTGTTCAGTTTTGTGATGGCGAACACTTCATAAATTTCCGGCCGTATGTTGGAAAGCTTGAGCTTGCCATTGTGGGCTTTGACTTTTTTGTCCAGCGTAATCAGCTTGCCGAGCGCAGCACTGGACAGAAATTCCACGGACGAGAAGTTCAGCAGCAAGTTCGACCGACCGTCTTCCTCAATCAGCGAAAAGAGCTCTTTGCCCAATTCCTGGATATTGGCTTCGTCGAGAATTTTCTTATCGACGAACCGCACGATGGTCACTTCTTTGTTTTCAGAAACCTGTAACCGCTTGTACGCGACCATCTGACCCGCTCCTTAAGCATTTGATGCAACCCCAGCGACGTGGCAGTGTCGCCCGCCGTCAGACTCACGAAGGCCGCCCACTGGGGCCAGCGCGGAATCATCCTAATGCCATCATGATATTCGACTTAGCGCCGCTGTCAACATATTGCGGTGACCACCGTTGCGGATATGGCGAATCGAACTACTCCGGCGTGCAAACGTGCGGATGGCCGTGCAATGCAGCAAACTCGTATTGGCGAATTGCGTGCTCGCGGCTACATTTGCGACCGAACGGAATCGATCTTGCCACTTTGGGAGTGCCAGCAGATGTTTGGACGCATTAACGCCATATTTTTCGGCGCGATCATTGGCGGTGCCGCGGTTTTTGGCGCGCAGCGGTATCATTTCGTCCGCGCCGCCGACGGCATCGAAGTGGTGCCGAAAATGAGTTCGACCTTCGAAGATACCTACGTGGATGTTCGCGCGTTTAGTGTGGCCGATTGGGCGAATCACAAGATGCTGGCCGCTTCGTTGGCTACGAACAACAAGAGCCACGTGTTCGGCGACGCCAACATCGAGGCCGTCAACGACAAGTTCGGCAAAGTGTTCGAAGCGCTGAAGAATTAGGCGGCTGTACGACGGTTGCGGCCGCGCTGGACCTGCCACTTGCGGCATAAACGGCCCAGTCCGCGTTCCAGGTATTATGCAACGGCGGCCGCGCGCTCGGCGATCAGCACATCCAATTCGGACTTCAGTCGGCCCAGAATTTGATCGTAGGTAAACGCGCCCAACTCTTGCGCGCCGCGTTTAAGATTGACATGATTCGGGCCGCACCACAGGCCGAGATCCGCATCGTCGGTCTCGCCCGGTCCGTTCACGCGGCAGCCCATCACGGCAATGGTGATTGCGTGGTCTTCCGCGTAGCGAGTCATCTCCTTGACTTGTTGCGCCAGTTCGATGAAGGCTTCGTTTTCCACTCGCGAGCAACTCGGGCAACTGATGATGTTCATCGTCTTCAGGCCGAAGTCGACGAAGCTCCGCACGCGTCCAGCGGCAATGTCGGTCAGGATTTGACGTCCAGCCACAATTTCTTCCGGCTTGCGCGCGTTGGGCACCGTGAGCGATACGCGAATCGTATCGCCAATGCCTTGCGAAATCAGTTGTTCGAAGGCGATTCGCGTTTTAATGATGCCGTCGGGCGGCAAGCCGGCTTCGGTTACGCCCAGATGCAGCGGCACATCGGGCCGCGCCGCCGCGAATCTGCGATTCACGTCAATCACCTTGGCGGGATCGGAATCTTTGAGAGAAACGCAGTATTGATCGAATCCCAATCGGTCCAGTAGTTCGCAATGTTCCAGCGCGCTGGCCAGCATCGGGCCGATCGAGTCGTGCTCGGCGAATTGCTGCTGCTTGGCCGGATCGACCGATCCGCAATTGACGCCAATCCGGATGGCGCAGCGATGCGCGCCAGCCAAGTCAACCAAAAACTTGACTTTGTCTTGCCAGGGCTTTTCACGCTCGTGGTGGTACAAATGGCCCGGGTTGTAGCGTATTTTATCGACGTGTGGGGCGACATCCGCGGCCAGCCGGTAATTTTCTTGCAGATCAACCGAAAGGTTCGCGGCCGTTTGCCGCCGGATTTCGGCTAACGCCTCGGCGTCTTTGCGGCTGTCGACTGCAATTCGCACGACATCCGCGCCAGCATTCAGCAAGGCGTTGGCCTGCGCCACCGTGGCAGGCACATCCTGCGTGTGCGTGGCCGTCATGCTTTGCACGGCAATCGGATGCCCTTGACCAATCCGGCAACTGCCGATGGTTACGGATCGTGTGGGATTACGCGGTAAATCCAAGCGAAAGCTCCTCGTCAGTTGTCCAGTCGGCCCACCGTGCGAATAACAGCAAATCGAGCGGGCACTTAACCAAGATAACAGGTCGGTCAAAAGCGATAAACCGGAATTCGTCGTCAAATTGGCTTGCTCGATTTTCTCGGCGCCTGCGTCGACGAAGCTTTTAAACCACTGCCGGGCCGTCTAAGCTAACCGGGAAGTTTTCAGATCTTGATCGTTGTCCAACCGTCGGGAGAAGTTCGCATGAGTGGTCGATTTGGCAAAGTCAGCGTATTGTGTTTAATGTTCGTTTTCGGCCTGGTGTCGCAATCGCCGGCGCAAAAAGCTGGTCCCAAAGCCGCGCCAGCGCACGCCGCTGTAAAGGCTTCGCCGTCCAGTGAAAACTCCGCGACGACTCCGGAGCCGCGCGACGAAAAATGGATGAAGCGGCACGAGCAGATTAACACCAACGTGAAAAAAGGCGACGTCGATCTGGTGTTCATTGGCGACTCCATCACCCAAGGCTGGGAAGGCGCCGGCAAAGACGTCTGGGCCAAACATTACGGCAAACGTAAGGCCGTCAACCTGGGCATCGGTGGCGACCGCACGCAACACGTGCTGTGGCGTTTGGATCACGGCAACCTGGACGGCATCAAGCCCAAGTTGGCTGTGATCATGATCGGCACCAACAACTCGAACAAAAACGACAACACGGCCGAAGAGATCGGCGAAGGCATCAAGGCCGTGGTCGCCAAGGTGCAGGAAAAATCTCCAGACACCAAAGTTCTGCTGCTGGCCGTATTTCCGCGTGGCGAAAAGCCTAGCCCCCAGCGTGAAAAAAACGCCAAGGCCAGCGAAATCGCCTCCAAATTGGCGGATGGCAAGAAGGTGTTTTACATGGACATCGGACCGAAATTTCTCGGCGCTGACCAAACGCTGTCTAAGGAAACGATGCCAGACCTGCTGCACTTGAATGCCAAAAGCTATGAGACCTGGGCCGAAGCCATCGAGCCCAAGGTCAAAGAGCTACTGGGCGAAAAGTAAACGACCAACCGGTACTCTCTAACCAGCCAATCGCTCAATCAGCGGCGGCGGAAACAACCGTTGTTTTCCGCCGCCGTTTCTCGTAGATGCCTCAGAAAGTGATAATTGATCGAGAACTGAGCTTTTCGGGCAAGAATTCCGCTGGCCCGATTTGCTTTCTTGCAAATCTGACGTAGGGTTGTCGTTAGACACGGCACACAGACATGGCCGCTGGCAAGTTGCGCCGCTTGCCAGCGGTTGCCGTTGAGAAGACGACGCTCACTTCGCTTAATTTCAGCTTCGCCCGATTCCGGGAACGATTGTTTGCCTTAGGTCGCCGCGCGGAACGTCTACGTTGGTAGATCTTTGCGTTAGCGCCGTCTTTCGCCCGTTGGACACAACCTCATGGTCGCCGCTCATCGCTTACGCTTAACCGAGTGCGATTTAGAACCCGTATTTCATGCCGCCGCCAGTCTGCGAGAAATGCACGGCAGTCTCCGCGAAACCGCGCGGCAGATGTTTGAGTCGCTGCACAACGTGCAATTGCAAGTGGAACAATCGCAGCGAGAACTACACATCGAGCGCGAAGCGTTTGCCTCGCAGCGCGCCAAACTGGCCGTCGGCCAGAATGATGGCAACCTCCAGCAGAGCCACGATCATCAGCAACTCCAGCAGCAGCACGCGGCCGTGCAAGCCGAACTGCAATCCTTGCGGACGCAATCGGAAGAAATGGCCAAGACCATTGCCATCCAGCAGCAGCAGATCAACCACGAACGAGCGCAGTGGACCGGGGAGTTGTCGCAGATGCGCCGCATTCTCGATAAGCAGGCCAGTTGGTTGCAAGAACGTACGGAGACGGTCGAGTCCGCTGCCGCGTTGCAGCAATTCGCCGGCGAATGTCTCGCTCGCACAACGGTTGAACGTCCCGATTTCTCTCGTTCAATCGATTGATCGCATGAACTGGCATCTGACGGAAAATCGCTGGACGGGGCGGCTACTCACGCTGGGCGGAATTTTTTCCGTCGCGGGCGCGTGGCTCAGTTGGTCCTCGGGTCAGCCGCTTTTGAGCGGTGTGGCCATGTTGGCCGCCGGCGGAATTGCAACCATCGCCGCACTCCGCGCCGTGGAACTCTGGTTGCTCTTACGCCGGCAGCGATTGGTGGCCACCCAGGTTTTCGCCCAGCAAGCGCTGGAACTGCCCACCGCCGACGTCGCATCGGGCGACCTGGTGGAACAGATGTTGCGCCGGGGACGTTATGCATTGTTATTGCGTCCGCAAATTGCCGAGCAACTGCTGACGGAGCAGTTTTGTCACGCACTGGAAACCTTGCAGACGGAAATGGCGCTGGTTCCCGGCGGCGAGGTCACCGTCAAAGATTTCGACCAGGTCTGCGATGCTTTGCAAACCGGCAACCGATCTACTTCGACGGAAGAATGCATCGTGCCCGTCGAGCAGTATTTCCTCGACCGTCATGCCGTCACCAATCAGCAGTACTGGCAATTCGTGCAGGCCGGCGGTTATGAGCAGTCGGCATTGTGGACGGAGGAAATGCTGCCGATATTGCGCGAATTGGTCGACGTGACCGGTCAGCCGGGGCCCAGTTCGTGGAGCAACGGTCGTTATCCAGCTAGCAGACCGTTGAAGTATTCCCAATTCCCGCGCGGTTGATACACTGTTGGCCTGGTGGGCAATGTCAGTCAAAGGAGTACCTGACCGTGGCGATGGGCAAGCGGAAGCAACTGCAACAAGAACTGTTTCTGGCCGCGGAG
>JBBRCE010000021.1:0-79835 GCA_038205115.1 Pirellulales bacterium | reverse complement strand
GCCGAATCGCACTTTTGCAAATCGGAGTGTGTGAGCGGTCGCCAGGCTGCTTGGGCGCAAGCGACCGCCGGTTAAGTTGTCAAAGAGCTGCAACGGGGATTCGGCTATTTACTGCGGCCACGCGTCGGTTCGATTTCGATTGGCCAGCGCACCGGCGAACCTACTTTTGTCTAGCAAACCATCCACGCGACATCTCCTGCCACCAGTCTCATGCAGACGCAGGCGAATTGCCGACGGAAAATCTCGTTCGTAGCGCTTTGCTTAACAACGCACTCGCGTTGACAGATCGTCAACTCGGCCCTCATCCCCGGCCCTTCTCCCCGGAGTACCGGGGCGAAGGGAGAGGCGGAGAGGAGAGCCGTACGCCTGAAAGCTACGAACTGGATTTTCCTTCGGGTGTTATGCCTGCTTTTGCACGCTGAGTTGTCAGAGCCCTGGGTTGGCCTCAAATCCGTTGTCCCGCGTTGGGCAGAGTTTCCGCCCGCGAGATATATGGACATTAGTATACCATGTTCCAGAGATCATGTCAACGGCGGAATCGGCAGAAAGGATCGAGTCGGGTTTTCCTGATCGATCCCACGCTGGACGCCACGAATTATCGCGGCGAGCAAGCAATTCGTCCTGCCACCTTGACCGCAAAGTCTGGGGCGGCAACCGAACGTGGCAAGGTGCAGACTGCCAAGGCGCACACTGCAAGGCATCCTGACTTCCATCATCCGCACCTGCCAGCAACGCGCGCTCCGCAGTTTCGCCTACCTAATCGAAGCACTGTGCCATCCCGCCCCCAAGCTCCTGCCAGCGTGACGCGGTAAACAATTCCCGCAGGAATTTACGAAGTCTGCGGGCTAGATTTACGAACTTTGTTCGGCGGCCCCAATCAGTGCCTCGCCGGCGTCTGCGCAGGCCTCGGCGGCTGCCGGCAAACTGAGCGACTCGGCGGAAGGCGCAGCTTGACCGTAAATGCGCAACCGGCCCGCCAAAAATAGACTTAACAGGCTGGCAATCGCGGCAATCCAACCCACCACGCCAAAGTGTTCCAGCGGCGGGCCGTCGCTTGGCCCATTTTCGGGACGGGCGATGATGAGCCCGCCAATCGAGGCCGCCACACCACAAGCCAGATGCTGCACCGACGAGTTCGCGCTCATGAAGCCGCCACGCCGCGACGGTTCGACGCTGCTGGTAATCATTGCCATGGCGGCGATCATCCGACCTACGTTGCTGACCATCAGCGCGCCAAACACCACCACGGCCAGCGTCACCGAAACCGCAGGCAAATGCGTAATGGCCAGCAGCAGTAGCGCCGAGAGCGGGCAAAAAATTCGGAAGATCAATAGCTTGCCATAGCGATCGGCAAGACGCCCGATGATTGGCGACGCCACTAATGTCAGCCCACCACCAACAACGTAGATGATCGGTAGCTCGTTCTGCGTGAAGCCCACATTGGCCACCAGATAGGTGCTGACATACGGAAAAACCGAAAAGCCGCCGATCATCAGTACCACGATCATGGCGAACGCGTTGAGATGATTGGCCACGGCAAACGTCTGCACGAGCGATCGCAATGGGTGGCCGTTCGTGCGTCCCACGTGGCTGTCCAGCCGCGGCAGCGCAAGCGGCGTGAGCAGTAGCGCCGGCAATCCGCCAACCACCAAAACCAAAAACGGAATGTGCCAGCCGAAGTGCGTGCCCAGCAGCAGCCCCAGCGGCACGCCAGCCACCGACGCCAGCGCAAAGCCGGTCATCAGCGACCCGGTGGCTCGACCGCGTCGGTGCTCGGGAAACACATCGCCAATAATGGTGTAAGACAGCCCGCCCAAAATGCCGCCAAAGGCGCCGGTGACGGCGCGGGCCACAACCAGTAATTGGTAACTCGGCGCCAAACCGCAAAACAGGGTGCCTAGCAGAAAGCCGCCGTACAACACCATGAACGTGCTCCGCCGGGCAAAGCGGTCGACAATGGACGAAGCCACCAGTCCGGCCGCGCCCGCGGCAAACGTGTACGAGGAAATGATCAGGCCAAACTGCGCCGGGTTGATGGACAGTTTGTCCATCAGTTGCGGGCCAAGCGGCATCACGATCATGAAGTCGACGATCGTCGTGAATTGCACCGCGGCCAAAATCAACAGCACCAACCGTTCGTGCCGCCGGCTTTCGGCCGATCTTTGTTCGTCCAACTCGCCGCTCATATCCAGTTCCACAGGCTAAAAAGACAGGCCACGTCCAGCGGCCTATTTTCGTCGAATTCGGCTGCGAAGCAATGACAACTTCCGCAGCGCCAGGGTTCGCTGGCAGAAAAATGCGAGCGGCAAGTTGATCGAGCGCGGCCACAAAAACAGGCAACCCGTCAGAGTACAATCCGTACAAACCGCGCTTGCTCGATTGCCGCGCGACCGCGACAATGGCAGCCAGCATTGTCCAGTCCGAACCCCGTCCATCCTGCCGGCAACTATGTCCGCGACTTCTGCCCCGCTGCCGCAAGTTGAGCTTTATTCTGACGGCGGTTGCAGTGGCAATCCGGGCCCTGGCGGTTGGGCGTTCATTCTCAAGCATCCAGCATCCGGCAAGGAGCTGGAGCAGTCGGGCGGCGAGCCGGAAACCACCAACAATCGCATGGAGTTGACCGCCGTGATTCGCGGCTTGGAAACGCTCAAAGCGCCGGCCGCGGTAGAACTGTTTACCGACAGCAAATATGTCGGCCAGGGTTTGAGCGATTGGATGCCCAAGTGGAAAGCCAACGGTTGGCGTCGTCGCGAAGGCAAGAGTTGGGCGGAGGTCAAAAACGAAGACCTGTGGCGCAAGCTCGACGCGCTGGCGAGCATCCACCAATTGAAATTTTCGTGGGTCGCAGGGCACAGCGGACACATCGAAAACGAACGTTGTGATCGGCTGGCCGTGGCCGCCTATCAACAATATCTGAAATAGGCCGCGAAGTTTTTAGCCCATCCGAAATAGATAGTCATTCAGGCTCAATCCGAGCATGATCGCCAGCCACACCAATGCGGCCGATGCAAACAGCCAGGTCAGCGCACTGCTCTCGCGCAAGTGCATGAAGATCACCAGAATCAGCCCCGCCTTGACCGTGGCGATCAGCATGGCGATGGGGAAGTTCCAGGCCTGAAAGTCCTGCGTGGCCGCGCCCACCGTGAGCGCCAGCAGCACCATCAGCAGCGCATACACGACAAAATAAGGGCGTGTGGAGTGACCTGACATTTTAACGATCTCGAACTAAAACCATTTGTCGGGGCGAATCAAGTACAGCAGCGGAAACAGAAAGACCCACACCAAATCGACAAAGTGCCAATACAGGCCCACCATTTCCGCAGCCGTGCTCCAGCGACGCGCGTCGCGCTTGCGGATCATGGCCACCATGATCCAGCACAACAGGCTGATGCCAATGACCATATGCAGCGCATGCAGGCCGGTCATGAAAAAGTACAGCACAAAAAACATCTTGGCCAGGCTCGCATCCTGCTGGCCGCTGTAGCCGAACGGCCAGCCGAATAGCGGGGCCAGATGCTCGGCATAGAGCGAATGATACTCGTGCAGTTTGATGCCGATAAATCCGCCGCCAAGTAGCATCGTCAGCAACAAGCAAACGGTCGCACGACGATGCAGACCATCGCGAACCGCCTGCACGGCCAGCGCCATGGTTAAACTGCTGGTCAACAGCAGCGCGGTCATGACCGTTGCCCAACCGGGTGCCACATGCTGGCTGGCCTCCGCGAAAACGTCAGCGTGGGCAATCCGAAAAATCGTGTAGGCCAAAAACAGCCCACCAAACAGCATGAGTTCCGTGCTCAAAAACAGCCACATACCCAGGCGGCACGCGTCGTGCTGTTGCAGGGCGTCGTCAAATTGCATGGCCACCGGCGGCAAATGGCCGGTCGCCGAATGTGACTGCGTGTGCGAAGTTGACGCTTGCGAAGTTGGCGAGGTCATGACGCTGTACTCTCCAGCGCAATCGGTTGCGGCGAATCTTGAGCGGGCGCAGCGTAATTGTAGGCTTCGTGATCGACCACCGGTTGCTCGATGAAATTATGCGTCGGCGGTGGCGAAGTCGTTTCCCATTCCAGTCCCACGGCATTCCACGGATTTGCCGGGGCGATCGCACCGTACTTGAGTGACCACAGCAAGTAGGTGATCGGAAACGCGTAGGCCACGGCCAGAATCGAAGCGCCGGCCGAAGACAAGACGTTGAGCACCTGAAATTCTTCCGGATAAACGTGATACCGCCGCGGCATGCCTTGCAGTCCTAAAATGTACTGCGGAAAGAACGTCAAATTGAAGCCGATGAAAATGCCAATTGCTGATAGCCGTGCCCAAACTTCCGGATACATCCGCCCGGTGATTTTTGGCCACCAGAAATGCAGTCCGCCCAAATACGCCATCACCGTGCCGCCAACCATGATGTAATGAAAATGGGCAATCACAAAATAGGTGTCGTGCAAATGCACATCGGCCGCCAGCGTGGCCAGAAACAGCCCCGTCAAACCGCCGATCGTAAACAGGCCGATGAAACCCAGGGCGTACAGCAGCGGCGTGTTGAACGTGATCGAACCTTTATAGAGCGTGGCGGTCCAGTTGAAGACTTTAACGGCCGATGGCAACGCCACCAGAAAACTCAACATGGAAAACACCACGGCCGCATACACCGACTGGCCCGACACGAACATGTGATGGCCCCAAACCAAAAACCCAAACAGCGCAATCGCCATGCTGGAGTAGGCAATCGCCTTGTAGCCAAAAATCTTCTTCCGCGAAAAACAGGTCACCAGTTCGCTGACCACGCCCATCGCCGGCAGCACCATGATGTACACCGCCGGATGCGAATAAAACCAAAACAAGTGCTGGAACAACAGCGGATCGCCACCGATTTTTGGATCGAACACGCCGACATGCGTCAGACGCTCCAGCGCCAGCAGCGTGAGCGTGATGGCCAGCACGGGCGTGCCCAGCACCATAATCACACTGGTGGCATACATGCTCCAAATGAACAGCGGCAAGCGGAACCAGGTCAAACCGGGCGCGCGCATCTTGTGAATGGTGACGATGAAATTTAAGCCGGTGAAGATCGACGAAAAGCCAGCAATCATCACGCCGGCAGCGGTGGCAATCACGTAGGTGTTGGTGTAGACGGAACTGAACGGCGTGTAGAACGTCCAGCCCGTATCCACTCCGCCCACAACCACGGCCCACAGAGTGAACAGTCCGCCAATCCAAAACACATACCAACTCGCCAGGTTCAATTTCGGAAAAGCCAGATCGCGGGCGCCAATCATGATCGGCACCAGAAAATTACCGAGCACCGACGGAATGACCGGCAGCAGAAAAAAGAACACCATGATGATGCCGTGAATCGAAAACAGTTTGTTGTACGTTTCCGATTGCACCAGATCGCCCGCCGGCGTGAGCAGTTCCAACCGGATGATGGTTGCCGCCACGCCGCCGACTGCAAAAAAGAAGGTGATCGTCAGCAAATACAAGACGGCAATCCGCTTGTGATCCGTGGTCAGCAACCACGAGCGCGCGCTATAGCCATCGTTCAAGTAATGATGTTCGGGCGGGACAATCGCTTCGGTCATGGCGCCGCCTTTTCCACATTCGGACTGAGCGATTTGATATAGGCAATCAAGTCAAGAATCCCCTCTTCGGTCAATACACCTTCGAACGGTGGCATGGGCTCTTTGCCGTAGCCGGCCACAATTTTGGCCTGCGGTCGTACGATCGACTCGCGTAAATAGGCTTCGTCGGCAATCACCGTGGTGCCGTCGGCCAGCGGCACGCGTTGGTTATAAATGCCTTCCAGCGGTGGGCAAGTGCCAATCTCGGGCAATGTCTTGTGGCAACTGCCGCAGCGATATTGCGCATACAACCGCTTGCCCGACTCTTGCGGCGTCAGGTTCGACGTCTTGCCCGCCAGCCAGCCGGCGTAGTCCGACTGGCTCATCACGACCACGCGGCCCACCATTTCTGAGTGTTTGGAACCGCAGTACTGACTGCAAAACAAGTGATATTCGCCGGCGCGCGTGGGCGTGAACCACAGCGTGCTATAGCGGCCGGGCACCACGTCGTGCTTGACGCGAAACGCTGGTACATACAGATCGTGAATCACGTCTTCGGAAATCATCTTCAAACGCACCGCGCGATCGACCGGCACGTGCAACTCGTTGATTTCGCGCTGGCCTTGCGGATGTTGGAACTTCCACATCCACTGCTTGCCCAATACGTTAATTTGCAGGGCGTCGGCCGGCGCTTGCACCGCCCCCAGATACAAGTGCGTTCCCCAGGCAAACATCACCGCCATCACCAGGGCCGGCACCGTAATAAACGTGGCTTCCAGCCAGCCGTGGTTGGCTTGGGCATTGATGCTGCGGTTGACACGCGCTTGCCGACGGTAACGAACGGCAAACGCCACAATCGTGGCGGCGATCAGCAGCGACATAAACCCGCTGACGCAGATCAAGAACAGGATCAATGGGTCGAGGCGCGCGGCGTCGGCCGATGCGGCTGGCGGCAGTAATCCGAAAGCGTTATCCAACGTGCGAGCCCTCAGCGGTGGAAATTTGAGCAGACGTTTTTCGTTCGCGCCACAGATTACGTCCGATGAATCCGCCCAGTAGGACGATCGTCAGCACGCCGCCGGCCCGAAACAGATTGGCAATCGCCCAGCCATACTTGCCCAAGTTCGGATCGTAATGAAAGCAGAGCAGCAGCACGCGATCGACCGGCGAACCGATTTTGCCGCCGCTACTTTCGGTGAGCGCCAACCGCAGATCGCTGGGTGGCTCGAATTTGATTCCGTAAAAGTAATGCGACAACCGGCCATCCGGCGTGGCCACCATAATGCCGCTACCATGCGCGAAGTTTTGCGAAGGCTCGTCCCAGCGATAATGAAAACCCACGGCCGTGGCCAACGCGTCGATGGATGCCTGCCCGCCGGTCAGAAAATGCCAGCCTTCGGCCGCGCCCGGCCGCGCATACATTTTGACGTAGTGCTTTTTCTTGGCGGCCGCCAGTTTGGGCGTTTCTTTGGGATCGATGCTGACGGTCACGATCTCGTAATCTCGATCGAGTTGCAGCGGAATCGACTGCGAAGCCACCAACAACCCATTGAGCACCTGCGTGCAGAGCATTGGGCATTGATAATACGACAGCACGAGCACCACCGGCTTATCGCGGTGGAAGTAATTGCCCAGCTTGACGGTTTTGCCTTGATCGTCCGTAAATTCGGCATCTAGCGGCAGTGCTTCGCCCAAGCGTTGTACGATGCCAACTCCTTGCGCCGGTCCACGCAACGGCAACCCTTCCGGCGACAGTCCGCTGTGCAGTTCGAGCGATTGCGCAGCCGCCAACGCAGGCCAGCCGAAACAGATGGCCCAACTCAGCAAGCTGGCGAGGCAGCGAAAATTTCGATCCCGGCAATTCACCGTTGTTCTCCCGTGGCGGATTTTTCCGCCGGTTGTTCGTTTGGAGCACGACTGGGCCTTGGAACGTCGCCATCCGATTTGGCCGGTTGGCTTTTATCGCCGGCGGCATCGTGTGCTTCGACTGCGGCCTGACGTTTGGCTTCGGCCTGGTTTATGCCTTGCGACGCGAGTACGCCGATCGCTTCTTCGATGGGAACCGCGGCCACGCGCTGCTTGGCGTCCACCCAACGATACTCCGTCAATTGTTGTTTTTGCTGGACTTCGAAGCGGCGCAGATCATCGTGCGGGTTCGCTTGAAAGACCGGTCCGCGAAACGTTTCTTTTTGCGCCACCGACTCTGATTGGTGCTCGATGGTCGGCGTGCGTGCGTCGCCCAAATACGCCACGAGCGCAAAATGCACAGCCACAACCGCCGCCGCAAACACCAGCGTGAACCAAACAATGCCGCGGATGTTGACATCGCTGCGTTCGTGGTCGAAAGCGCGCGGCGCGGCGTGAACATCCGTCGGCGACGTTTCCACGGCTTTCATTGGCTCGACGTTCATTTTGGATCGTTTAGACGCCATGAATGCTCGATGCGGGGTTGCCTGGCTGCATGAATTTTCCCGAAGGCCGAGTGGGCGGCATTTGCAAGCTAAAACCAATCAACCACAGACTGCCGACGGCCAACATGGCCACCGCTTGATGCGCTAGCGATGGTAGCGGCGATGGCTGAAAGACCGGCATCACCAACCAAGTCAGATCGAGCCAGCGAAAGAACATCATGGCAAAGGCAATGGCCGCCATCATCGTCGTCCGCCGCTTCATCTCGCGCGACAGGAGCAGCGCAAACGGTAAGGCAAAATGAAAAGCAATCATCACGCCCGGCGCCCACGACCAACCGTGGTGCGAGCGAGCGATGTACCAGGTATTTTCGTCCGGCAGATTGCCGGCCCAAATCAATAAATACTGCGAGAAGCCCATGTAGGCCCAGAGCATGACCAGCGTCAGCATCAAGTTGCCCAAATCGTGTAAGCGATCTCGCGATAACACCAAATCCACGCGTCCTGGCGGATTCCGCGAGAGTGTCATCAAAATCAGCAGCGACAGCGCCAACAGGCATTGTCCGATTACGACCAGCACGCCGTAAATGGTCGAATACCAAGGCGCATCGAGCGACATCATCCAATCCACGGCCGCCAGCGTGCCGGTGGCACCGCACAATGCCAGTCCCCAGCCTGCAACTGGCAATCGACTTCGCGGCGCACCGGGCGCTGTCGCCGCTGACGATGGCCGCCGCGTGCCGGCAAATGCAAAGAAGGTCCACAGTGCAAAATAGATTGCCGTGCGGATGCAAAAGGCGCTCGGGTTGAGATAGCGGCGATTGATGCCGTGCGGCATTGCGGCAGGCGCTGCCGCTTTTGACTCAGGCGCTTTTGACTCGGGCTGTTTGACCGCAGCCTGTTTCCCCATGGCCGACTCGCTCAGTGCAACTGCGGCGGGGCGAAGATTGCCAGCCCAGGCGTACAGGGCGTCCAAGTTCATGGCCACCGGCAAAAACAGAATCGCCAACAACGGCATCGTGCGGGCAGCGGCGGCGACCGGCGCGGCAATCGGTTCGCCCCAGCGCCCGCCCGTCAGACCATGCACCAGACCCAGTAACAAGGCGCCCAGCGAGATTCCAAACCAATACACAAAGGCAATCAAATATGCGGGAAAGAATGCCGCGCGATCGCGGGTGGCCAGCCAGGCGCACAGCGCAACGCCCAGGATCGCCGCGATCCAAAGTCCGCGCTGCCAGTTCGGTTTTGGGGGCTGGTCACTCATGATCGAGGCGTGGCAATCGCTTGGGTCGGAGGAAGTTTTTCGCGTAGGCTGGCCGGCAGATCGTCGGCCGGAAAATTCTGACTCAACTGCAACGCACGTAAATAAGCGACGATCGCCCAGCGATCTTCAGGCGTGATCTGGCCGCCGTAGCTGGGCATCACGCCGTAACCATGCGTGATTGTTTCGAAGACCTGTCCCGCAGGCATGTCGCGCAAACGCTGCTCATGAAATGAAGGCGGTTGTTTGAAACCGCGACGGACCACCATGCCATCGCCGTAACCGAGCATGCCATGGCAGGCCGAACAGGTAATCGCGAAGCGCTGCTGCCCACGTTGCAACAGCAGGCGCGGATCCTGGCCGGCAATCGTTTCCGGAAACTCCGTGGCATATTTGCCATCGTGTTTGCCGTTCAACAGCGCCGCGCTCTGCTGCGGCGCGGTATCTTCGCGGGCGACGGTATGTTCGGGCCGATTGCGCGACGCCCGGCCATCGGCAAAGAAATCGCTGTGTCCCAGCGTGCGATAGCGCGGCTGCTCGCTCATCTGCGGCTGGCATCCACAACATGCGGCGGCAATTGAAGCCAGCAGCCAAACGAAAGCCAGCGAGTACTTCCGATGTGTTTCGCTCAAGGCTTGACCTCGTGCACCGCCAGCGGCGAGAAGTTCAGCAGGAATGTACGCGTTGGCTCCAATTCGAACACCGGATCGACGGCTTCGATGCACAAGAAAAATCGGTCGCGGCTCGCCAGCGCAAACGAAGGCACGTTGAACACGGGGTGATACGGCATTGGCAAACCATTCAGCGCCAACATGCCCAGCACGGTGGCCAGCGAGGCGAACAAAATGGTCATCTCGAAGGTGATCGGAATGAACGCGGCCCAACTGTCGAACGAGCGTCCGGCAATCACCAGCGGATAATGCACGCTCATGGCGATGTACTGCATGGCGTATCCACCAATGCCGCCGATTAATCCGCCGATGAGCGTAATCAGTGGCAACTTGGTGTGACGAAATCCAATGGCTTCCGACAAACCGTCCACCGGGATGGGCGTGTAGGCGTCGATCCGACGATAACCGGCCGCATGGGCCTTTTTGGCGGCGCGCAATAACTCGTCCGGCTCGGTGAATTCGGCCATCAAGCCGTACAGGGTTGGTTTGGTGGGTAGCATCGAATCAATCGTTCGCGTGATGCTCGCTGGTCTCGTGAACCAGTTCGCGCATTTCGTAAATGGCAATCATCGGCAGAAAACGCACGAACAAAAAGAACAGCGTGAAGAACAGGCCCACGGTGCCAATGAAGGTGGCCCAGTCCCAAAACGTCGGATAATACATACCCCAGTTGCCCGGGATGTAATCTTGGCTCAAACTGGTCACGACGATGATGAATCGCTCGAGCCACATGCCCACGTTGACGATCAGCGCAATCAAGAACAGCAATTTTGGGCTTTGTCGCACGCGGCTAAACCACAAAATCTGCGGCGTGATGATGTTGCAAAACAACAGCGCCCAATACGCTTCTCGATAGGCGCCGGTAAAACGATTGGCAACCACGGCCTGATCGTATGGGTTGTTGCCGTACCAGGCGAGAAAAATCTCCATGATGTAGCCGTAGCCCACGATCATGGCGGTACACAAAATCACCTTGGCCATATTGTTGAGATGCCGCGGCGTAATGAAATCTTGCAACCCGTACAGCCAACGCAGCGGAATGGCCAAGGTCATCACCATGGCAAAGCCCGAAAGAATCGCACCAGCCACAAAGTACGGCGGAAAAATCGTGGTGTGCCAACCAGGCACGATCGCCACCGCAAAGTCGAAGCTGACCACCGTGTGTACCGAAACCACCAGCGGCGTACAGAGTCCGGCCAGCAGCAGCGACGCCACCCGGTAACGATGCCAATGCATGGCCGAACCGCGCCAGCCGAGTGCCAGCGCCCCGTACAGCACTTGGGCCGCGCGACTCGTAGCGCGATCGCGCAAGGTGCCTAAGTCGGGAATCAGGCCGATGTACCAAAAGAGCAGCGAAACCGAAGCGTACGTACTGACGGCAAACACATCCCAAACCAGGGGACTGCGAAACTGCGGCCACAGCGCCATCGTGTTGGGATACGGCATCAGCCAATAGAAAAACCACGGCCGCCCCATATGCAACAGCGGAAACAGTCCCGCACAGGCCACGGCCAACAGCGTCATCGCCTCGGCAAATCGATTGATCGAGGTTCGCCAGTCTTGCCGCAGCAGCAGCAAAATCGCCGAGATCAGCGTGCCGGCGTGGCCAATGCCAATCCACCACACGAAGTTGACAATTGCAAATCCCCAGGCCACCGGCATGCTAATGCCCCAGATGCCCACGCCGCGCAACAGCAAATAGGCGATGGACATGTTGAGCACCATCAGCAGCACAAACGACGCCGCCAAACCCAGCCACCAGCCGCGTGAGGTGGGCCGCGAAAGCACAATGGCGCTGATCTGATCGGTCACGCTGCCAAACGTGTGACCCGCCTTGAGGACCGGCGCGCCGCGCGAGACCTCGGTATGCGATGCCTCGCGATGGCTGTCGATCAATTCCTGGTTTGTCGGTTCGTGATCCATGCTCAGCCCGCGCCTAACTGTTGGGGATCGAGCGGATGCACGGTTGCGTTGGGGGCCTGCGAGCGATCTGCTTCCAAAGCAACCAAATCGGGATTGGGGTTGCGCAGCCGGCCCATGTACGTTGTGCGTGGCAGCGTATTGAGTTCGCCCAGCAACTGGTAATTCAGCGGCGATGCTTTGCGTTGGTTCACAGCGCTTTTCGGATCGTTTAAATCGCCAAACACGATCGCCTGCGCGGGGCAAACCGCTTGGCAGGCCGTCACCACCTCGCCGTCGTGGATCGAGCGATCTTCGCGCTTGGCGACAATTCGCGCGGCGCTGATCCGCTGCACGCAGTAGGTGCATTTTTCCATCACACCGCGGCTACGCACAGTGACTTCCGGATTCCGCAGCAGTTTGAGCACCGGCGTGGTGGCGTCGTTGTATTCTAAAAAGTTGAACCGGCGAACTTTGTAAGGGCAGTTGTTCGAGCAATAACGCGTGCCGACGCAGCGATTGTACGTCATCTCGTTGAGCCCTTCAGGGCTGTGAGTCGTGGCGGCCACAGGGCAAACCAATTCGCACGGCGCGTGCTCGCAATGCTGGCAAGCCAGCGGCTGAAAAAATGTTTCCGGCGAGGTCGGATCGCCACGATAGTAACTGTCGATCCGCAGCCAGTGCATTTCGCGACCATTGCGAACTTGCTCGGGACCGACGATCGGGATATTGTTTTCCGCCTGGCAAGCCACGACGCAGGCGTTGCAGCCGACGCACGAATTCAGATCGATCGACATGCCCCAGGCGTAGCCGGAATATTCGAAGTTCGGCAACAGCGAAGGCGGCGAGTGGCGGTCGAATTCTTGCTGCAAAAAATGCGGATCTTTTTCGAAGTCGGCAATCTCGCCGCTGCGCACCGGTTCGGGACGCGTGTTGTCCGTCCACTCGACATGCCCTTCAAGACTGTGATGATGTTGAGTCATCGCCAAGTCAAGCTTGCGGCCCGTTTTGGCAATTTCCAAACCCTGAGCGGAATTTAAGTTTTCGCGACCGCGCAGCAAATACGCGTTAAAGCCCACGCCATTGCCCACGTGGCCGGCGCGGGTTCGCCCGTAACCGAGCGTGACACTGACGCAGTTGTCGGCGTGTCCCGGCATCCGCAGAACTGGTGCTTCCACGCTGCGTCCATCGAGCGTGAGCGTTACCAGATCGCCGTCTTGCAAATTCAATCGCTCGGCGAGTTGCGGCGCCACGCCAGCGACGTTGCCCCAGGTGAGTTTACTAATGGGCCGCGGCAATTCTTGCAGCCAACCGTTGTTGGCATAGCGACCGTCCCAAACCGCGACATCCGGCTGAAACACAATCTCCAGCGACTTTGCCGTAGGCGACTTTTTTTCCAGGTCTTGGTTCGGCGCAGCTTCGTCGCGCGGCTCAGCCTTGAGCGCCGCATCCGCGCCGATGGCCTCGCTGGCCGAGTCGGCAATCACGCCGTCTTGCAGCCAGGTTGCCCAGGTCACGTCGAAATTTGCGATGGGCTGCCGATCTTTGAGCCACTGAGTCCAATGCGCACTCACGCGCTCGTAGGCCGACTTCGGCGCTTTTTCGCCAGCCAAGACGCCAAGCAGATCGTGGGCCGATTTGGTCGCGGAACCGTACAGCGGCTCGATGAGCGGCTGCATGATGCTGGCCGTGCCGTCCAATGCGCGAATGTCGGACCAAGATTCGAGTTCGTGCAGTGCGGGAATGTGCCACAAGCAATGCTGCGAAGTCTCGTTGTCATATGCGCTCAAATGGATGCTGGTCGCCGACGATTTTTTCATCGCCGCGGCAAAATCCAAGTCGGCCGGAGCATCGTAAACCGGATTACCGCCGAGCATTGCCAATACGGCAACGCGTTGCCCGTTGAGGTCGTCGACCAATTCCGCCAACGGGCGAACTCCGTCTGCCGCCGCAGCTAATATTGAAGCCACGTACCGCACGCAGCCTTGCGGTCCCACGCAACCCAGTTGACGATTCGCATCTCTGGCGAAAGCGTGAACGTCCGCCGGTTGCGAATCGCCAACAATCACGACTGACTCGGCGCCGTGCTGCTTGAGATCGGCAGCTACGGTATCAACCCAGGCTTGTTCGTCAGCGGCCAGCCCACTCGGCAACCATTTGGCTTCAGCGCCGCTGAGCATTTGATTGAGCCGGAACAAGACATTCCGGACTTTGGCTGCCGGCAGCGGGCGGTGATGATCGGCCATGGCCGTGGTGCAGTTGGGCGCAGGACCAGCCGAATACAGACGTGTCATTTGGGCCGAGCTTAATTCATCGCGCCTCCGCTGCGCGTATTGACGCGTGAGCCGTAGACTGTCGGGGCCGCTGCCCAAGAAGTCCGCATCGAGCGCCAAAATACGCTTGGCCTTGGTTAAGTCGTACAGCTTGTCGAGCGGTCGCTGGCCGGCGGTTTGTCCACCGTAGCGATGCTGCTGCAGATCGCAGGGCTCGTGAATGTGCCACTTGGCCTCGGGAAACTGCTGTAGCAGATCTTTGATCTGCGCAATCAGCGTTGGCGATGACGTAGCGCCCGTGAGCAAACTCAGGCCGCGACCGCGGGCGGCGCGAACTCGATCGAGCGCCGGCCGCAACTCGGTTAACCATTGGTCCCAGGTGCTGATCCGACCGGCGTTGAGTACGGTTTGCGAGCGATCCGGATCGTACAAATTCAAAATCGACGCCTGGGCAAACACATCCGTGGCACCATGGCTGTAAGGGTGGCGTGGATTGCCATCGATCTTGGTCGGTCGCCCGTCGTGGCTTTCGACCATCAAGCCCAGGCCATATCCGCCGCGACTGGTGGCCGTGGCAAAGTGTTGCACTTGTCCGGGCTTGAAGTCGCGCGGCGCTTCGACGTAGGGCACAATGGCTTGCGATTCTTGCCGCGTGCAACCTTGCGCGGCGGCCAGCATCAGCGACGCGCCCATCAATTGCAAGAAGCGGCGGCGACTGGTTCCGGATTGCCACTCGGAGGCCGCCTTGGGAAATTCGCGGTGCAAATATTCCATGAATTCGGGCGTTTCCGCCAACTCGTCTAGACTGCGCCACAACGGTTTGGAACCGCGCTCGGCCAATTTTCTTCGTAACGCGTCGAGCGTCATGGGTTCGATGCTTGAAATGGCAGCACTCATCGATGACAAACCGAGCAGTTGGTGAGCGGATCGCGAAACTTGACGACTGGCGCCGCGCCAGTCTGTTGCTCTTCTTCGAAATAGTCGTCTGGCGAACTTTTGGCCGCGGCCGCCTTGCTGGCCGATGCGCTTTTGCGTGGCTCTTGCGGCGCGGCACCGGCCGGTTCCAGCTTGGCAATATGGTACAGTTCCACCAAACGCCGGCCTTGTTCGGCCTGATCGGCCGGCGGTTGCCAATCCATATCGAACACCGCTTCTTTTGGTCTCACGTAATTTTCGGGATGCCGATGGCACTGCAAACACCATTGCATGCTCAGCGAGTTTTGCTTCCACATCAGCGGCATCTCGTTGACCGGACCGTGGCAGGTCGAGCAGCCCACGCCTTTGGCCACGTGAATGCTGTGATTGAAATAGGCGAATTCCTTGAGATGATGCACGCGATTCCACTGCAGCGGCTTTTGCTCGCGCAGACTGGCGCGGACCGGTTCCAAGATGGCCGCTTTATTGAATAACTGCGAGTGACAGCCCAAGCAGACTTCCGTGGCTGGCATGCCGGCGAATGCCGAAGTCTCGACCGACGCATGACAGTACCGGCAATCGAGCCCGATATCGCCCACATGGTGCGCGTGACTAAAAGGCACGGGCTGGGCTCGCGGCACACCGACTTCCGTCCAATAGTCCGAACGATTGAAACTGTCCAGCAACCAACCAGCGATCACCACCGCAAACAGAGCCCCGAAGATCGAGGCTCGCGAGATGGCGTTGGTGTTCGGGTGGAAGATTTGCGCCATTGACCTGTGAACCGTGTAGACCGCACCGCCAATTCAGCGTCGCATGCCAGACGATTATACCGCTGGCAGGCGAGTTGAGAACCACTAACGGCTGCTAGCAATTTGTGTACCGCGCTGCAATTTCTACGGCCGGCGCGAAGCCGCCAAAATGTGGCCGCAGTTCTGTCGTTTAACCGTAATCACTTTGCCGCCGAAACGCAGTTGTCCGACGCGGATTGCAAAATCATTGAGATTCTTCCGACGTTGCTAGCGACGTCACGAAAAAAATCCCAAACTGAAATTGACATCGCCGCTTCGAATTTCCTAGAGTGGAACTGCTGCGAACCGATGCAGGCTGTCATTCCCGTGGAATTCTGGTCCACCCGGTGACTTAACGACCTGCCGTGCGAGTCAGCAATACAACCGGACATTCCGGCGGTGAGGAACACGGACGCTCCTCTTCAACTAGCGCGACGGTGATCGGACAGGACGACCGATTGCAATTGCTTTAGCGCTCAATCGGAGGGTAGCATGGCGGCCAGGAGTTTGCAGCAGTCGGGGGCAACCGTTGTCGGAGCACGCAATCGGACCGAGCGTCCCGCGGCCGCCGTCCCCAAAAATTCCGCGGCGCAGTCGCCCGCGTCCCCGGTTGGAACACTGTCCAACGCTCTGATGAAAACGGCCGAATGCCGGGCGCTGGCCGAACGCATTGCCCGCGATGTTCGCGAAAGCACCGGTCAGTCGATTCGCCAGTTGTGCGTGGAGGTTGATGTTGATCGGGTGCGACTCAGCGGCAACTGTTCGACATTTTACAGTAAGCAACTCGCGCAGCACGCAGCCATCGACGGCGCCGGACAACGCTCGATCTCCAACGAAATCGAAGTGAATTGACCGCGCTGCGCCAACACACGCCGCAGCCATTGCCGTTAGCCGGCCTTCCGCGGTTGCGACTGATACAGATAGGGGTTCAGCGCCGGATCGTTGTACATTTTGAACTGGCGGTAGCTCTTCAGTCGTTTGCGGCCACAGAGAATATCGCCGAGCAGTTCGCCCAGCGAGGTGGTTAGGTCGTGATGCTGAACTTCCAGCACGGCCAGCTTGTGCCGCGTGCTGGCCAAATGCTCCACCGATGCGTCCAATCGCTCGGTCTGTTCGCGCATGTGATAGATACGTAGCGCGATGATCGACAACCGATCGATCGTAGCGCCGGGCGTTTCGGTATTCAACCGCGCGCCGGGCATGACGGCCACATTGCGGCGATCGACTTCGCGCTTGATCTGTTCATCGATTTTTTCGATCCAGTCGTTGCGCTGCTGGTTGTACTGATCGATGGCCCGCTTCACCGCGGCAATCTTAGCGTCGCCGGCGTCCGGACTGCGGGCAATGTCTTCTTCGTGCCAGAGCAGATAGTTGAATTTATGCTGCTCGCAGACCACAAAGTTGAAGCCTTCGTACGGATTGGCAACGTCTTGCCGATGCCAGAGCGTGACGGTGGCTTGCTGCAAATTGGTGATATGTCGAGCGTCGATCATGAGAGCGTCCCTGCGCGGTGAGATCGGTCGGTTCCATCCGATGGGGGCGGATTCTAGGCGGATCGGCCGATTCTGGCAAGAACAGTCGCGCCACGTTTGCCAGCATGCCGGGCGCGATGGCACCGGCGGCTGCCACTCACCGCGTTTTTGCGAGCTTACTTTGCGGCCGCTGGCACTTCGTTGACCGTGTAATAGGCGTTGCGGTGCAACAACTCGTCCTTATCGCGCGAACGCAGCGCCGCGAGGTCGAACTCGTAGACGTGACCTTTGATCATCTTGTCCAACGTCAGATGCACGGACAGTCCATCCTCGGCCAGCGCCGCCGATTTGACCACCGGCTTTGTCTGTTCAATTTCCGGACCGCCATAACCGGCGTGATACGGATGAGTAAACGTCGATAACTGATACGAGGCTGCGGCCGCGCCCGTCTCGCGATCGACCGGCTTGGTGAAGGCCACCTTAAAGCCATCGGGCTCGATCGTGACTTTTTGAATTTCGAACGGCATCTTGCCGCTCCATTGCAAACGCTCGAGCGCGAACGGTTTGATGCCGCGAACGGGCCAACCGCGATTGGTACCGCCGGTGAGCAAATTGCCTTCCGGCGTAAACGTCACATTCAGGATGCCGGTCGAAAGCCCTTCGCGAAATGGGTAACACGCGCCTTGCCACACGCCGTTGATCTGTTCGGTGGTGGCGCGGACGATGATCGACAGCGTGAAATCGCCGAGAAACAACTGATCGTCAAATGGCCCGAATTTGCCTTGGGTGCGATTCACGGTAAAACCCGTCAGCGAACGGCCCATGCGGATGTACGGAAAAATCACCGCGTAGGGCGTCAGTTGTTTGACGCGTTCTTTTTCGACGATGATGCTCGAACCAGACTTGGGCATGGTCGGAACCGGACCCATATTTGGAACATACTTGTACCAATTAAAGCTGGCCGGATGTCCATGAAAACTGCCAGGCGTAACGGACTTCAAACTGCAGGCGCAATTCCAAGGCCCCTGACTTTCCATGTACATCAGCGCGCCATGCTCGTTCGGACCGATGCCGGCTGGACTGCGTAGCCCACTGGCCAGTGGCACCGTTTTTCCGTCAGGCGTGATCTGCATTGCCCAGCCGCGGAACAGCGCGTGCGATTCGTAAGAAAACGAAAGTCCCAACGTCACATACATATTGCCTTGCGGGTCGAGCTTAGAGCCAAACGCGTACTCGTGGTAATTGGCATATCCCCAGGCGTCGGAAATTGTCTCGAAGCGATCGGCTTTGCCAGTATGCCGGGTGTCGCTGACGCGGGTGACTTCGCAACTTTGCGTCACGTAAAACGCATTGTCGCGATAATCCAGGCCAAAGATTTCGTCCATGCCGGTGGCGAACAAATGATACGTGGGGCTGGGCTTTTTTTGATCCACGCCGCTGATGATGTAGATTTCGCCATGCCGGGTGCCAACCGCCACGTTGCCGTCCGGCATGACGACAAACGCCCCGGCTTCGATCACCAGTTCGCTGGGAATCGGCAGATTCACAATCGGGTAGAACTCGCGCTCGCGCTGCTCGGTTCCCCAGCGGTCGCCCACTTCTTCCGCGCGGGCGGACGTGTTGGCGAGCAAGCAACCGGCAATCAAGGACAGTGTCAGCAGATAATTATTTAAGCGGTTCATAAATGAATTCGGCGGTTGATTTGCCTTGGGGAATTTCCAGTTTGAGGAGCAACTCCCATTGGTTCGGGTCGTTGGCCATAGCCCGCAGCAGCGATTCGCCTTTCGGCAAGGTCAACTGCAGATCGGCCGTTTTGAACTGCTGCTTGGACGCGGCCTCAATCTTGCCGGTCAATCCACGAAACCAAATCGTATGCGGCGACGACGCGGAAAACTGCAGCGTGCGGTGCAGCTTGACGCCGGCGTCCGTTTTTTCCGGCGTCGAGCGATCTTCAATTTCAATGTCGCCCAGGCGATACATGAAGGTAGGCACCGAGCTTTCGTCCAGATAGTAGCCCTTGAATTGATAGCCGTGATTCTTGGGATACAGCGGATCCGGATTGACCGGCGCGGCCTTGGTCATGGTGGGCCGCAGCGGCCAGGGCGTTTTTTCGTCGGTCAGTTCCGTCAACGAAACATCTTGCGGCAACGCAATCGCGCGGCTGGCGGGGTTGAACGCGCCGGAGCCTTGCCCGCTGCGATCGACGCGGATGAATTCGCCGCGCCAGATGGCCGATAGGCTGCCGGTTTCGGCATTGAAGGCGTAGCTGGTTCCGCCCGGAAGACCGACGGCAATTCCGCGATATCCGGCAACTGTACTGCGCCCGCGATACGTTCGCGCGGCATCCGTGACCTGCAGTTTGGTTTCGACCGCGCGAATGCCCGAAGGATCTTGCGCCGAAGTCCCCAGCGAGAGGTAATACCAGATGGCGCTGATTTGCGTCTTGGTATCACCGGCCAGAATGGTTTTTTGCATCGCCTTGCCGCCGGGCCAAGCCTGGGGCATGACGATCCGCGGACGGTACACGTTGGGGTTAATCACAAAGCGATAAAACCAACTGGGTTTGAGCCGCTGGTAGGATGTCATCAGGTCGATGCCCTGATGGTTCGGCGAGGCCTTGCCATTGAATTGATGGCAGGCGACGCAACTCAGGCCCTTATCGCCCAGCAGTTCGCGGCCGGCGGTGCGTAGTTCCTTTTCGGATGGAGAACTTTTTTTATTCTCATTTTCGCCACTGGGAATGTTCATCTCGACCTCTTCCACGACGTCCATTCGATCGAGCCGTTCCGGCAGACCGCGCAGGTTGGGCTCGCCAAATTGCGGCATCCGCGTAAACATGTACGGCCGCACGCTTTCGGCGTCGTACAACACTTTTTTCATCCAGGCCGGTTTTAATTTCGCGCCGGCCAACGTCAGCGGCGGCGGAATTCGCGCGTCGTCTCCCATCATCGGTTGATTGGTTTGAAAATAGGCATTCCGGTTTTCGGCAATGCCGCCGTAGCTGTCGCGGACGTGACAAGCAATGCAATTGAAGGTCGTCAGCATCAGCGCGACTTCGGTTTGATCGTCCGGTTTGGCTGGCTTGGCCGCCAACGCCGCGCGAATGGCTTTGATCTGCGAATCGCTCAAATGGTAGTTGGGCGTTTTGCCAACCGCGTTTGTCAGGCAACCGCGGTCCGCATTCAGCGGCCCTTTGGTCACCGCCGCCACCGCAGGCAGATCCGGCAGTTTATGACAGGCCGCGCATTGATATTGTGCAAACAGCGTTTTGCCTTGCTCGATCAGTTCCTTTTGCGGTTCGAACGCAGCGGCGGGCGAAGCCGCTTTGCCCAGCAGGTAGCCAGCAATGGATTGCGCCTCGTCCGGCGTAAGTTTCATGTCCGGCATGCGGCCCGAAGCGCGAACGCGCGCCGGTTGAAACAGAAAGTCGCGTAGCGATGCCGCACTGTATTTGGCCGCCAGGTGCGCGAGATCGACCACCTGATCGGCCTCGATGTCGACGGCATGCTCGTCGCGTGGGCCGTGGCACGCCACGCAACCCACGGTGTGAAACAATTCTTTGCCGGCCGCGCTGCGATCGTCCTTCATGGCCGCCGGCTCAAATTTGTGCCCCGAGCGCGCAATCAGAAACTGCGCCAGCGCCCGTGCAGCCTGCTGCCGCTGCTCGGCAGGCAGCGACTCCAGCACGTCTGGCATGGTCGTCCCCCGATGCGCGGCCGAAGGCGCGGCGATGAATCGCTGCAGATACTCGGGCGAGATGCGGCCGCCAACATCGGTCAAATCCGGCGCAAACCGTTCTGGTAACGCCGTTGCGCTTTGACGCTGGTGGCAGGCGTTGCAACGGAGTTCGTTGAGCAACAGTTCTCCGCTTTGCGCCTCGGTCAGCGGATGTTTACTGGTTAACCCCAGCACAACCGGCGCCGCGGAAACGACGCTGATCGAGGCAAACGAAATCAAACCCGCCAACAGGGAGACGCGAACAATTGTCATGCTGAAGATCGCCGTTGTACGACTGCTCAAGAATTCCGAATGGTGAGCGACGCGCGTTGCGCCAGTACCCCGATGGCGCTGGTCGCAACGTCGATCAACTCACACAATCATGATACCAAGCTTGGGCCGTCGCGAAAGGCGGTCAGCGGTCGATCTCATCGCTGGCGCGGTGTTCCGCCGGCCGGCGACCTGTACAGAAATTACTGGCCGTGTTGATTAATCCCACGTGCGAAAACGCCTGCGGAAAGTTGCCGAGCATCCGCCGCGCCACCGGATCGTACTCTTCGGACAGCAAGCCGACATCGTTGCACAACGCCAGTAACCGCTCGAACATTGCTTGAGCCTCGTCGCGTTTGCCCTGCAACAGCAGATTATCGACCAGCCAAAACGTACAGGCCAAAAACGCGCCTTCGCCCGCGGGCAGTCCATCGACATCGGCATTCGGCTGATATCTCTGCACATAGCCGTTGTGCATCAAGTTTTTCTGAATGGCGGCAACGGTGCCGACCACGCGCGGATCGCTGGCCGGCAAAAATCCGACGAGCGGAATCATCAGCAAGCTGGCGTCTAACTCAGGGCCATCGTAGTGCTGCACGAAGCTGTTTTGCGACGCGTCGAATCCGCGCCGGCAAATTTCGTCGTGAATCGTGGCGCGAAGAGCTTTCCAGCGCTCGACCGGCCCTTGCTCGTGAAAATATTCGACGCCGCGGATCATCCGGTCGACGGCCACCCAGGCCATGACTTTCGAATGCGTGAAATGCCGTCGCGGGCCGCGAACTTCCCAGATCCCTTCGTCGGGCTTGGTCCAAGCGGTTTCCAAAAACTCCAGCAGCTTAAGCTGCACGCGCCACGAATTATCGTCGGCGGCAACGCCAGTCCGCCGAGCAACATACAGCGAATCGATTAGTTCACCAAAAACGTCCAACTGAAACTGGCGATGCGCCGCGTTGCCAATCCGCACCGGCCGAGAATTTTCGAAGCCCGGCAGCCAGTCGAGTTCCAGTTCGGGCAGCCTGCGCTCGCCCGCCAGCCCGTACATGATGTTGAGCTGCGCGGGATTTCCGGCCACAGCCCTTAACAGCCACTCGCGCCAAGCGATGGCTTCGTCGTTGTAGCCATTGTTCAACAGCGAATAGAGCGTAAAGGTCGCGTCGCGAACCCAACAAAACCGATAATCCCAATTACGCACGCCACCAGGCATTTCCGGCAGCGACGTCGTCGGCGCCGCCACGATGCCGCCAGTCGGCGCGTAGGTCAGCGCTTTGATCGTGATCAGCGAGCGCAAGACCTGTTCTTTCCACGGCCCCTGGTACTGGCAGCGGCCCGACCATTGCTGCCACCATTCGATGGTGGACTGCAGCGCGGCCGCGGCATCGATCGCCGCGGGACACGACTGATTCGAGGGATGCCACATCAGCACAAACGGAATCTGCTCGCCCGCATGCACCTCGAATTCGCCGACGGAGGTGAAATCTTCGCCGCGCATCTTGATGGGCGAATCGAGTAAAAAGCTGTCGGGGCCGGCGATGGCGTATATTCCGCGCTCCGACTGCCGCACCCACGGCAAGATCGAACCGTAGTCGGGCCGCAAGATAAAGCGACTGCGCATGGCCACCGTGCCGCGCTGACCAACAACGATTCGCACCAGATCCGGCTCGTCGGTCCGTGGCGGCATAAAATCAATCAAGGTGACCAGACCAGTGGTCGTTTCGAAATCGGTTTCCAAAATCAGCGTCGCGCCGCGATACCGGCGACGCGTCGCCACCACCTCGCCCTGCGGCTCAATGATCCAACAACCATGCTGCTCGCTACCCAACAGCGCAGCGAAGCACGCGCCCGAGTCGAAACGCGGCAGGCAGAGCCAATCGATCGAACCGTTGCGACCCACCAATGCCGCGGTGTGGCAATCGCCAATCAACGCGTAATCTTCAATTCGCAAGCTCATGGCGTTTACGTTCTCAAGGTTTATCAACTGCGGTTGGCTGCGATCATGCACGTTCCGCGCCAGGCATGTTCCGTCCGCCGACAGCGGCCTGACGTCCGGCAGGATACGGCCGACGCACCGAGGCAGCCTAACATCGGTTGCCGTCACAGTCTGCATTGGTAGCGACTCCGACGACGTGCCGTCGAGCGCCGGCGCTACGCGGGGTCGCTGTTGCCGGACTGCGCGGCCTTGGCTGCCTGCAAACTGCGTTTGTTGGCTGCTGCCTGAAGCTGCTGTTCCGGCGGCAGCAGTTCGAACCGCACGCGATACGCTTGCACGTCAGCCGCCTCCAGCGAGTCATACAGCAGTGCGATTTCAGCCCGCAGCGCCGCAGCCGAAGTAAAGCCGTCGAGCGCCGCGTCGGCATCCGTCAGTTCGGCCAGTGCCACGGGATCGACAGCGGTAATGCAAATATAGCCTGCGCCGGGGATGTAACTCCGCTGTCCGGCGCGCATCCGCAGGTGCTTCCATAATCGCACGGTTTGTGTCTTGCCGCCGGCGCGAATTGCTTCGAGAAATTTCTTTTTGAACAGTAGCATGGCAGTGCCTGCGGTTTACGGCATCAACTTTTGCAGATCGTAGGCGGTGACGCAATTCTCAGCAGTCTGCGGCACAATCAGCAATCGATCGCCAACGACACAGATCCGCGCAGCGCCGCCTTTGGCGCTTTCCAGCACGACGCTCACCGTGCCATCGTCGGCCAAGTGATAGACTTTGCCTTCTGACCGATCGCTGGCGTAGTAGCCGCCGCTGCCGTCCATTTCTAGCCCTGCGAAATTGCCTAGCGGCTTGGCGGTGACACGTTCTTGTTCCTTGGTGGTTAAGTCAAGTTCGAAGATATTGCCCGGCTTGGTCGGCAGGTGTGTTTTTTCGTCGCGCTCGCGGCCGGCGCTGGCGACGACCAATTTTTGATCGTGAATCAGCAAGCCGCTGGGCGACTCGATCTTGTCGCCCTCGGCAAACAGCGTGGCCTTGCCATCGCGGACGACGTAGATTTTTCCGGCGGGCGGGTCGGAGACATAAACCAAGCCTTCTTCGTCGATGGCCAAATCAGTCAGTTGCTTGGCGCCGTCGATGGCGATCTTCTGTTTGACTTTGCCGTCTTTGAGATTCACCGCCAACAGCTCGGTTTGATCGCAAACCCAGAGTGTGCCATGTTGGCTGCGCATGCCGTGCGGGCCATGCAGTCCGGCCAGCCACTTGGCTTCGACGACATTGCCTTTGAGATCGGCCTTGGTGATCCAGCTCAGTTTGTCGCTATCGCCCTTGGTGTCGGCAATGTTGGCAATCAGCAGCGTTTGCGTTTCTGGCTCGACGTAGACGCAGGTTGGCGACGAGAGGCCCTTGCTGATCTTCCACAGCACCGCGTCTGCGGCCGTGGGCGTCTCGCTCTTGGGATCGTCGGCCCACAGTGGCACTGCGGCGAGGCAAGCAATCGTGAACATCAGCATGCGAAACATGCAACGGCTCCGGCAAATGGGTCGAGTTGAGACGCGGACCAACGAGTGCCGATTATAGCGGAACGAAGCGGCGCAACGAAAGCGTTGCGCTGAACGATTACCCGTGTCTAGCCCTCGATGGCTTGCTGCAAATCATCGCGCAGGTCTTCGAAGGCTTCCAGCCCGACGCTGATGCGGATCAAGCCATCGGTGATGCCAAATGCGGCCCGCGCCGCCGAGTCGTAACTGGCGTGCGACATGCTGGCGGGTTGCTCGATCAGCGATTCGACCGCGCCGAGGCTGACGGCCAGTTGAAACAGTTTGGTGTTTTCGGCAACGCGCTTGACAAATTGGTAATCGCCGGCCAGTTCGAAACTGAGCATTGCGCCAAAACCGCCCTGCATTTGGCGCTTGGCCAATTCGTGCCCCGGATGATTCGGCAGACCGGGATAGAGCACGCGATTCACGCGCTCATGCCCTGCGAGCCACTCGGCCAACTTGGCGGCCGTGCGACATTGCTCCAGCACGCGAAGTTCCAGCGTCTTCAGCCCCCGCGAACAGAGAAACGACTCCAGTGGCCCCATTACGCCGCCGGTGGCGTTTTGCACGAAATACAGCCGCTTGAACAGTTCCGGATCGTGGACGGCCAGCGCGCCGCCCAGCACGTCGCTATGTCCGCCGATGTACTTGGTGGCCGAGTGCATGACGATATCCGCGCCCAACTCTAGCGGACGCGTGAGCACCGGCGTGGCAAACGTGCTATCGACGCCCAGTAGAATTCCGTGGCGCTGGGCCAACGCGGCGCAAGCGGAAATGTCCGTCAAACTCATCAGCGGGTTGCCGGGCGACTCGATCCACAGCAGCTTGGTTTGCGGCGTGATGGCCGCTTCCACCGCTGCCAGATCGACCGTCGGCACCAGCGTAACGGTCACGCCAGAACGGTTGACGATTTTGTGCAGCAACCGATAAGTGCCACCGTAAACGTCCGAGCCGCACAGGATATGGTCGCCGCTTCCGCAGAGCATGCTGACGCAGTGTGTGGCCGCCATGCCCGAGGCAAAGGCCAGCGCGCCGCAACCGCCCTCGAGCGCCGCCAGCGCGTTTTCAAAACTTTTGCGGGTAGGATTTCCGGAGCGCGAGTAATCGAACTCGCCCCACTCGCCAGCGCCAGGCTGCACGTAGGTGGTGGCCAGATGAATCGGATTCACGACCGCGCCGGTTTGCGGATCGGGCTGGTTGCCTTGGTGAATGGCGCGGGTGCGAAATTGCATGGTTGCGATGGGTGGTGTCGAGGGACAGTGTGACGGCGGGAAGAGGAGGCAGGAAATATTGCGAATGAGTAACTGGTCATTGAAAAATGAAAATTGAGTGTCGCCGGGATCAGCATCGCATTCCATTTGCATTTCTCATTTTTCAATTTCCAATTTACAATCGCCGGGTAACGTATCTGCTGTCGGTTGCGCCCCGCCAAGTGCTTGCGCCAGATCGTCGATCAGATCTTGCGTGTTTTCGATGCCGCAGGCCAGTCGAATCATGTTGTCCGGGATGCCGAACCGCGCGCGTTCTGTGGCCGGCTTTTCGTAGTAGCTCATCACAAACGGTTGTTCGATCAGCGACTCGACGCCGCCCAAGCTGGGGCCGATGCGGGGAATTTTCACGGCGTCGATGATGTCGGCCGTTTGCCGCCAGTCGGCGTCTTTGACCAAAAAGGTTACTAGCCCACCAAATCCGCGCATCGTCCGCCGGGCCACTTCGTAATACGGATGCGACGGCAACCCGGGATAATACACGCGCTCGATCCGCGGATGATTGGCCAGAAACCGGGCCACGGCCAAACCATTTTCGTTATGACGTTGCATGCGGAGTTCGAAGGTTTTCAAACCGCGTTGCAGCAGATAAATATTGTGCGGCGAATTCACCGCGCCGAGGATGCCGCGTAAGCCACGCACCGATTCCAATTGCGCGGTGGTGCCGATGATGACGCCGGCCAACAGATCGTTGTGTCCGCCCAAGTATTTGGTGGCCGAGTGCAACACGTAATCGACGCCGGCGGCAATCGGGCGGACGTTGTACGGCGTGCCGAGCGTGGCGTCGATCAGCGTCTCCACGCCGCGACGGCGGCCGATAGCGGCAAATCGATCGAGGTCCACCACGCTCAAATGCGGATTGGTGGGCGATTCGCTAATCAGCAGTTTGGTGCGCGGCGTGATGGCCGACTCCATGGCGTCGTAATCGCAGGCGGCAACCTGACGGGTGACCACGCCAAAACGCGCCATGTGCTTGCTGCAAAACTCGCGGCTGCGGTGGTAGCATTCGTCGAAAAATACCACTTCGTCGCCGGAACTCAGTTTGGCCATCAACAGGCCGACGATGGCCGCCATGCCGCTCGAAAACAACAGCGCCGACTCGCCGCCTTCGAGCGCGGCCAATTTGGCTTCGACGATTTTCTCGCTGGGATTACCGTAGCGGCCGTATTCTTCGCGCGGTTGCTTTTCTTCAATGAACTCGATGACCGACTGCGTGTCGGCAAACGTGTAGGTGCTTGAGGCAAAGATCGGGTCGGTGATGGCGTTGCCCGGCTTTTGCCGCGCTTCGCCGGCGTGGACCGCCAATGTGGAAGGGCCAGGCGGTTGCGCGGTGGCCGACGCCGTAGGCATTACTGACGCCGTAGGCATTACTGACGCCGTAGGCATTACCGACGCCGTAGGCATTACCGACGCCGTAGGCGTGGCGGGGACATTCAACGGACTGGCCGAATTAGCCGAACCATTGCCGGATGGGGCAGGCACGATCATGACAGATACTCTCCGCGCGAAAGCAAAGCGAGTTAACAAACTTCGCGGGAAACTTGTAACCAGACATAAAAAAACCGCGACGAGCCAAATGAGTTTGGCGGTCGCGGCGGCTTTTATTCAAGTTGTCGCTCGTTTCGACGGATCGATCCAAGCGATGGCACTTTAGCAGTTGCGAGGCTGCAAGCGGCCGCAAATCCCGTTCGTGCGTTATTCTACATCGCCGCTGGCAGCCACACAAGCTGCGGCCAGCGCGTAATCGATCTGCATGTCATTCGCTTCGACCGGCAATCCGCCACTGGCAAACAAATATTCCACGCTGGCAACGTCCACGGCTGCCGCGTCGAACTGCGTCGTTCGGCCCACATCCGCACTGGCCGCCGCCAACCTCAATTCGAACAAGCCTTGCTCCAAATGCAGATGATCGAGCATCGCCAAGGGATCGAGCGGCAGGGCGGAATTGAGATCGGCCGAAACCGCAGGCGCTTGGGCATCGGTTTGAGTCTGGCCGGGTGAGTTCGATTTGCTGGCCGGCCTGTCGTCTTTGTCTTTGTCCGGCGGCGGAATAACATTGGCCGCGCCGTAAATGTGAATGCGGAACAACGCTGCCGATTCGGCCGGCTGACGCGGCAGGCCGGGCGTAGCGTCTGCAGGCGGCGCGTTGGCCAGCAGTTGCCCCGCGGTACCGGCGGCGGTGTTGTCCGTCACCGCCAGCGTCAACGGCGGCGTCACCACTGCGTTGGAATTGGCCAGCGCCGCGGCCGCCAGACTGAAGCCCGATGCACCGGCAGGCGTCGTCGTAGTAGGTGCCGGCGTGGTGGGCGGCGTCGTAGTGGGCCCCGGCGTCGTTGGCCCCGACGTCAATGCCGGCTTGTTGACCGTGATATCGAAAATCAATTGCGCGGCCGGCACGTTTTGGCCTGGCTTATTGGCCGCGACAATCACAGCCACCGCGCCAGAAAAGTTGGCGGCAGGCGTCCACATGATCTTGCCGGTGATGGCGTCGATGGTCATGCCCTGCGGCGATTGCGCCAGCGAAAAGCGGATGTCGCTGGGCTGACCGTCGGGATCCGTGGCTGTCGCCTGCAGTTGAAAGGTCGTACCAGCGGCCAGCGTTTGGTCGGCAATCGGCGTCAGCACGGGCGAATCGGCGACCGCCGCCACGTTGAGCGTGACGGTTGCCGTGGCAGTCGCGCCCAGCGGATCGGACGCGCGATACGAGAATGAATCCGTGCCATTAAAATTGGCGTCCGGCGTGTAGACGAATGTGCCGTCGGTTTTCAGCGCCAGCTTGCCGTGCGCAGGATTGACCAGTAGCTGCGCCGTCAGCGATTGACTCTCGGGATCCGCATCGTTAGCCAGCACGCCGTTGGCCGCAGTGGTGCTGAGCGCGGCATCTTCGTTGAGATCGTAGCTGTCGTTGCTGGCCATGGGCGGCCGGTTCAGGCTACCAAAATCCAAGCCGGTCACGCTTTCGCGATTGCTGATTCCGACGGTCAGCGTGCCGCTCGCGGGATCGGTCAGCGTTCGCCCGGCGAGTACGGCGCGCACGTCGAACGTGCCTGCGACCAATCCGGTGAAGGCGTAACTGCCGTCGGCAGCGCTGACGACGGAGAGATCGCCAGCATCGAATTGGCTGTCATGATTCAGATCCAGATAAACGGTTACGCCGGCCAAGGCTTGCTCGGTAGAATCTCGCTGGCCATTGCCGTTGAGGTCGTCGTAGATCGTACCGGCCAGTTTGCCGTTGTCGAGCGTCAGCACGCTGTTGACGAGCACCAGGTGGTTATCGTCGAGCAGCGGCGTTTGCCCAGCGTTGAAGTTGCGGAGCGGCAGCGCACCGAAGGCGCTGTTTTTGGCGCTGGCGTCAGTGGTGGCCAGTTGCGCAATGGCATCGATCACGTCCATGCCGGCGCCGAGCACGCGGCCAAAGACGGTAAAGCCGCCGTTTTGTTGATCGAGGTTCGACGAGTTATCGCCCAGGTTGAAAAACCATTGATCGGTGGCGCTGTTCGGATTGCCCGACAACTTAGCCATGGCAATTGTGCCACGAATGTTGCTGAGGTTGAATTCATTCTGTACGGCCGGGTCGGTGGCGATGGCCGAGAAGTTATTGGCCGGGTCATCGTTGAAGCCGCCGCCCTGCACGATGAAACCCGGCACGCTGCGGTGGACCACGGTGTTGGCGTAATCACCGCGCGTGACGTAGTTCAGAAAATTGGCCACCGTCTGCGGCGTGACGGTATCGAACAACTCGACCTGGAACGAACCAAGCGAGGTGTTGAATGTCACAATGGTATCTTGCGTGGTCGACGTGCCGGCCCCGGAATGCAGCATGACACGCGGTTCCAACTGCTCCAGAATCATCCGCCGCCGCCGGCTGCCCGAGTCGTCGGCCGGCAACAGCATACTGAGTATTGATTTCCAACTGATGACAGACATCGGCGACCACACTCGCGAGTTTGTGAGAGCTTTCAGCCCGTTTTGGGCGAGCTTTTACAGCCAATGCGGGTTCGCCTGACCTCCATCGATCATATCAACCCTGCCGGAAATCGCAATCTTTCTGCCTGCTCTGGCGAGGGGCTGGCCTCAGTTTGGCGTTGGCAATGACCGCGTAGGCCCGCGTAACGCGCCGATTTGCGTTGCACTTCGCCAATTGCGTCGCCAGCGTGGCCTGCGGATAATCGATACAACCGTTACGGATTTGCCGTGAGACGCTTCACTCGGAAAAACCAACCCCATGAACGATCGTTCGCTGCAATTGCTCGAGGCGGCCCAAGCTGGCGACGAAGACAACTTCGACCAATTGCTGGTGGCGCTGCGCGAGGACGAAACGCTGTGCGAAGATTCGCTGACGGCGCTCTGTGCCTCGCCCGACGCCCTGCTGCGTCGCGCGGCGATTGCCCTGGCCAAAGGACGCAGTAGCGCCAGCCTGCAGCAGGCGCTGCGCAATTTGGCCAGCGATCCGGCCGATCCGGTTCGTAAAGCACTCGCGCAGGCTTGCGGCGAATTGACGTGGTGGGCCGACGTGGAAACCGTGGAATGCCTGCTGGGCGATGAGAGTTCCGACGTCCGCGTCGCGGCGTGCCAAGCCGCCCGTGTGCGATCGGCATGCCAAGCGAAGCTGCTGAAAATTCTCAGCGACGACGATAGCTGGGGAGTACGCCAGGCGGCCGCCCGTAGCCTGTTCGACCACGATCCCCGCGAAACCATCGGCCCGTTGCTCACCGCGCTGGGCAGCGACGGCGATAGCGATGTCGCCCACGCCAGCGCGCTCGCCATTGAGCGGCACCTGCGGCAACTCGGCGGTTTTCCGTCGAGCGAACCGCTGCCGCAGACCAAGGTTTTGCGCACCGCCCTCGACCGCGTCAAAGGCTGGCCGAAGCGGCTGTTTTTGCAATCGCTGACTTGGCTCGAGGCCGAAAACAAAGTGGCCGTCGATGTCGAACTACTGCGTACATTCGGCACGCTAATGACCGACGACGCCGAACGCAGCATGCTGCCGCGTGGGTATCGCGTCAGTCAGGCGATTGAAACGATCTTTCAGACGCTGCGCAATGCGCCGCCTCGCGCGGCTGTGTTGGTCGGCGAGTCGGGCGTTGGCAAATCGGCCATCATTTGCGAAGTGGCCCACCGCATGGCCAGCGAAGGCTGGCATTTGCTACGCGTGACGGCCACCGATTTTCTCTCCGGCACCGTCTATCTGGGCGAATGGCAAACGCGGCTCACCAAGCTGATTGAAGCCGTTCGCTACCCACGCAAAGTCGTGCTCTACCTGCCCAACCTGGACGAATTGCACACCGTCGGCAAGTCGTCGTCTTCGGACGCCAATGTGGCCACATCGCTGGCAGCCAGCATCGAGCGCGGCGACGTCGTGATCCTTGGTGAATGCACCGAAGAACAATTTCAACAAGGCCTGGGCGCGGTGGCCTCGCTCCGCAAACTGTTTCATGTGGTGACCGTTAAGCCGTCGAGCGTCGCGGTCACGCACAAGATTTTGCAAGACGTGGCCAGCGAGTTGGACATCCGAGTCAGCGCCGCGGTCATCGACCGCTTGTGCGAACTGGCCGATTTTTCCAACGTCTCCGCCGCGCTGCCTGGCCGCGCAGTCGATCTGTTACGGCGCGTGGCCAGCGGATTGAGCGATCCCGGCGCGACCATCAGCGAGCAGGACATTCTCGCCACCATCCACAATTCGGCCGGCGTACCGCGCGATCTGCTGGACGACAGCGTCAAGCTCGACCGCACCAAGCTGCGCGATTTTTTCGAAGCCCGCGTCATGGGTCAGCCGGAAGCCGTCGAGGCGGCCATCGATCTGGTGACGCTCATCAAAGCCGGGCTGACCGACGTCAACAAGCCGTTTGGCGTGCTGCTGTTTGTCGGACCGACGGGCGTCGGCAAAACCGAACTTGCCCGCGCCATGGCCGAATATTGCTTTGGCAGCGCATCGCGATTGGTGCGGTTGGACATGAGCGAGTTCGCCAGTTACGAAGGCTTCGAACGCTTGATCGGCAAATCGGGGCACGCCGGGCAACTCACGGCCGCGGTTCGCGAGCAGCCGTTTTCGATTCTGCTGCTCGACGAGCTTGAGAAAGGGCATTACAACGTGTTCGATCTCTGCCTGCAAATCTTCGACGCGGGCCGGCTCACCGACGGGCGCGGCCAAACCGCCGACTTCCGCCGCACGATCATCGTACTTACCTCCAACGTGGGCGCCGGCGGAGTGTCGGAGCGGCCAATTGGCTTTGAGTCCGGCGGTCCGCGGACGCCGGTCGAAAAAGATTCGCAGCGCGATTTGCGGCGAACCTTTCGGCCCGAGTTTTTGAACCGCATCGATCGGATCGTGCAGTTCCGCGCGCTATCGGAAGAGACGGCCGAAAAAATCGTTCGCCGCGAAATTGCCACGCTGCTGGAACGTTCTGGCATCCGCCGCCGTAACCTGACCATCGAAACCGATCCTTCGCTGTTGCCGCTGCTGCTGCGCGAAGGCTATTCGCGGGTGTACGGCGCGCGGCCGCTCAAGCGCGCGATCGAACGGCTGTTGTTGTTGCCGATGGCCCGCGCCATTGCCGGCGGCGAGGTCAAGGCGAACTCGTTGATTCGCCTGTTGGCTCGCAACGATAAAGTGCTGGTGCAAATCGTGCCGGGCGACGATCACGACGCGCCGGAACCATCCGCGCCGCCGGCATCACCGGCCGAAGCGGATCTGGCCGCGCGATTGTCGCAATTGCAGCAGCGACTGGAAAGATGTCGCGAGCAAGGCGCGGACCTCTCGGCCAAAAAAGGCCTGCTGCTGGCGCGCTCGGCCGACGACAACTTCTGGAGCGACCCGGTTGAAGCCAAGCAGACCTTCGACCAAATCTATTTGCTGGACGGCGTGCTGGCGCGAGTGGAGCATCTGCGCACGGCCATCGACCGCGTCGCCGAAATGCTGCCGCACGCGCGGCGGCCTGCCAGCACCTCGCGATTGGTCGCGCGGATGGATGAGTTGGACTCGCAAGCCGCGTTTGTCGATGCTCTGCTCGGCTACCGCGATCCCGTGTGGCTCGGCGATGCGGTGTTGACCATGGCCTTGGTCTCCACGCAAACCGGCGCGCTCAACGCAGTCGAACGCCTGGCCGGCATGTACCACAAGCTGGCGCGACGGCATCGCTTCGAAGTCGAAGTCGTGGACGATCACCGCACCGATTCACCCGCCGAAGACACCATCACGCTGATCGTCCGCGGCGTAGGCGCATATGCGCTGCTGGCGAACGAGGCCGGCTTGCATGCGTTCAGCCTCGGCGGACGTCGCCAGGCAAGTGGCGAAACCAGCGCCGCTGCGCCCGAGCAAAAAACCAGCGAACAGCAGCAGGCAGGCGCCAAGGAAGTCGTCCGCGTGGACGTGATGTTGGTCGACGCGGCCGCCACCAGTGTGCCCAAGGCCGACGTGCGGACCGAGATTCGTCCGCTGACGCGGGCTAAAGGGCGGTTGGTACGGCGGCCGAAATTTGCCGTGCGGATGCTGCATCCCAAGTCGATGACGTCGCTCATGGCTTGGACCGACGGCGAAGAGTCCACGGTCTGCGAACGTTTGCTGCCGGTGCTGCAAGCCCGCATCGACGCCGCGCACCGCCCGCGAACTTCGCACTTTCCGCCGCATTCGGTGGTTCGCCGCTATCGCCTAGGCGCAACGCATTTGGTGCGCGACGCGCGGACGCAGCGCCGCACCGGTCGGCTGGACAACGTGCTGGGCGGTCACCTAGACGCCTTTTTGATCCCGTTCTCCGAGTTGGAAGATGGTCCGCCGGATGCCAAACCGGACCCCAGGGACTGAGTGCCGACCGGCTTGGCGCGGAGCGTCGACGAGAAATCAGATTGCGAATGAGTATCTCGGAAACGAAAACGGCAAACTGAGATGCCGTTCAATCAGCGATTCAAGCTCCATTTTTCAATGACTGATTCGTGCGATTGCCCGTTGCGATTTTCAATCCCGTAATCAAAACCGACCGCTCGCACTGTAGGCCGTTCCTTAGCAACGGTGGCCCAGCAAGAAATGCCGCAAGCTAATTGTCGCAACCTGACGACTCGGAATAAATCCGTGAACACCGGTACTTCGTCCCAGCTTTCTGGGGGCAGTTCGATCGGGAGCATTCTCAATTCTCGCCCCAGCGGCGCATCAACTGATGCTCCACGCCTAGCTGATCGCAGATGCGCGCCACGACAAAGTCCACCAGATCGTCCACCGACGTCACGCCGTGATAAAAGCCCGGCGCCGCCGGCAAGACCACCGCGCCGGCGCGAGTGACGGCCATCATGTTTTCAAGCTGCGGCAGCGAAAGCGGCGTTTCGCGCGGAACCAGAATCAACTTGCGGCGCTCTTTCAAATGCACTTCGGCCGCGCGATGAATCAAATTGCTGCCCAGCGAATGCGCCACCGCGCCCAACGTGCTGCCCGAGCAGGGGCAAATCACCATCCCGCCGCTCAAAGACGAACCACTGGCAATCGGCGACATCAGATCGCGATAGTGGCAATACGTAACCTGATCGGCCCGGTCGCCCACAGGCGGCAACAGCTTGGTTAACCGAAACCGATCGACGTCCACCTCGTATTGCAATTCCTGTTTGATGACCGCCGCGCCCGAGGGACTGATGGTCAGCCAGACTTTTCGGCCCGAGGTCAGCAGCACATCCAGCAGTCGCACGCCGTAGGCTGCGCCGCTAGCGCCGGTGATGGCCAACACGATGGGCGCGCTCATTTGGTCCCCACGTATAATGTCGCCACGCCGAGCGTCAATGGAGTGAAAGTCACATCGCGCAGGCCGGACGCGCGCATTCGCTGGGCCAGCGCTTCGCCGCAGGGGAATTCACCCACGCTGGCCGGCAGGTAGCTATAAGCCTCTTGCCGATTGCGCATCAGCGCCTGACCGATCCGTGGCAGCACGTGGCGAAAGTACCAACCGTACACGGCCTTGAACGGTTGCCAGCCCGGCATCGAGAATTCGAGCACCGCCACGCGGCCGCCCGGCTGACAAACGCGCGTCATTTCTTGCAAGCCGCGGTCGGTATCGCGAACATTGCGAAGGCCGAATGACACGGAAACAATCTGAAAATGATCGCTCGGAAACGGCAACTGCTGGGCGTCGGCTTCGACAAACGTGAGTTCGCCATTGAACCCGGCGGCGTGACCTTTTTTGCGTCCGATTTCCAGCATCTCCACGCAGAAGTCCGCGCCGATGACTTGCGTTTGCTTGTCGGCCGCGCGGCGATACGCCAGCGCCAAATCGCCGGTGCCGGTGCAGAGGTCCAAGATCGGCGCGGCGCCTCGCGGCGGCACCGCGCGAACGGTTCGCCAGCGCCAGTATTTGTCGATATTCAGCGACAGCAAATGGTTCAGCAGATCGTATCGCGGCGCGATCTCGCCGAACATTCGCTGGACGCGGGCATCGGATTTATCAACGTGCATGGCGAAAGGGGGTTAAAGCGAAACGATTCATTCCGGCGCGGCGACTCGGCAATCCGCACGTCTGCCAGGACATAACCGCCGGGCCGATCGTCAATTAACGGCCGCGGGCCTACTCGCCGGGCATGGGCATTTCCGGCTCGCCGACCACTTCGTCGCGCACCTCGCCGCCTTCCAGGTCGCCGTCGTCGTCGGCAAATTGATCGTCCGGAAACTCGCCGCGTTCGAAGTCGTCGCCCGGAAAGGCATGATCGTCGTACGGGTGGTCGCCGGAAAGATCGCTCAAATCCAAGCCGGCGGCTTTATTTTCCGTACTGTTGGAATCGCGCTTACGGAGGTACATCTTGATCGGCACTTCGCCAAAACTGAGTTGGTCGCGGAGCACGCCCAGCAGGTATCGCCGGTAGGTCTGCGAAATCGACTGCGGATTGCTGCAAAACAGCACGATGGTAGGCGGTTCGATGCCGACTTGCGTGGCGAAGAAGATTTTCGGCCGGCGACTAAGCACAATCGGCGGCGGGTTACGCTGCAGCGCCGCACGAATCAGTTTGTTGAGGTCCGACGTGGAAATCCGCTCGCGCGATTGCTTGAACAGCATCTGTGCGTGGTTCAGCAGCGCCTTGACGTTTTTGCCGGTCTTGCCGGTCACAAAGGCAATCGGCACATGCCACATGGTGCGGAAGGTATCGCGCAGATAGTTGACCCATTTTTCGGTGGGCATGCTGTCGACTTGCAAATCCCACTTGTTGACCACAAAGATGCACGGCTTGTAATTCTCGTTGACGTAGTCGCACAGCGACTTGTCCACTTTGCTGATGTGCTGGCTGGAGTCGAAAAACATCAGCACCACGTCCGCCCGGCGAATGCTGCGCTGCGCGCGGTGCGAACTGTAAAAATCGATGTCGGTAACGACACTCTTATTGCGACGCAGGCCGGGCGTATCGATGGCGACAAACGATTTGCCGTCCATTTCGAAACGCACGTCCACACTATCGCGCGTAGTGCCGGGCACTTCGCTGACGATCATGCGTTCGGCTTTGGCCAGCGTGTTGACGAAGGTGCTCTTGCCGGTGTTGCGTCGGCCGACCATGGCGACCTTCATGACCGCGTCTTTGAGCGATTCCGACTCGTTAGAATCGGCGGCGGGCAACCGCGAGAGGATCATGTGCATCAACTCGTCACGGCCGCGATTCTGAATGGCGCTGGTGCAAATCAGTTTGCCCCGCCCCAGTTTGTAAAAATCGTTGGCCAGCACATCCAGCGAGGCGTCGTCGGCCTTGTTGGCCACGCAAATCACCGGCGTATCGACATACCGCAGCCGTTTGACCACTTCCTGATCCTGCGGCATCAGGCCTTCGCGGGCATCCACCACAAACAAGATCACGGCGGCCGATTCGATGGCGATGTTGATCTGATCTTCGACCGATTCGGTGAGGTTGTCCGGGTCTTGGAAACCCATGCCGCCGGTATCGACCAGTTCGAAGTAGCGGTCGTCCTCGTTCATCAAATACGTCAGCCGATCGCGCGTAACGCCAGCCGTGCGATCGACAATTGCCAATCGCTTGCCGACGAGCCAATTAAACAGGCTCGATTTGCCGACATTCGGTCGGCCAACAATCACCACTTGCGGAATACCCATACCAGTGCGACGATATCCAGTTGAAAACCCGGTCAAATCTAATCCCTCATCATAATTCGCAGTCCCAGCGGACGCGAGTCATAATCAGGTCGGCGGCCCAATCAACTTTCTTCGCCCACAAGGCCCAAAATGTCGCAAGAGCTTCTGAACGCCGCGTTTGCCGTCTGTAAAGACTTTGGCTACCCAAGTTCGCCCGAACGCGCGTACAACGAACTGATCAAGCAGTACCCGGCCGTCGACCGGCCGACACTGGAAGACGCTATCACCCGCAGCGAGGCGCTGATTTCCGCCGGCTGCGATTGGGCCGAGCAATTTCGCGGTGCCAATAGCCGCGGCAAAGGGCTGCCAAAAATCGTGCTCAGCGAGGTCTGCCCTGGCTTCTCCGAAAGCGTCTACTCGGCCGCGCAATCGTGGGGACTGTTTCTGACCAAATGACGCCGTCGCCGCTGTATCCTCTGCGATTCGAACCGATTTTTCGGCGCTATGTGTGGGGCGGTCGCCGGTTGGCGGATTTGCTCAACAAAACGCTGCCGCCCGGCGACGATTACGCCGAAAGCTGGGAAATCGTCGATCGCGGCCCCGATCAAAGCCGCGTCCTCGCCGGTCCACTGGCCAGCGCCACGCTGGGGCAATTGGTGCGCGAGCGGGGCCAAGAACTGCTCGGCCGCCATCATCCGCAGGCCGGATTTCCGCTGCTGTTCAAATTTTTGGACGCCCAGCGCACGCTCTCCGTGCAGGTGCATCCCGGCGATCAGCAAGCCGCAAAACTTAGCCCACCGGATCTCGGCAAAACCGAAGCTTGGGTGGTGCTGGCCGCCAAACCTGGCAGTTTGATTTACGCAGGGCTCAAGCCGGGCTGCGACCGGAGGATGCTCGAACTTGAGACGCAACGCGGCAACTGCCAATCGTGCTTGTACCACTTCGAGCCGCGAGTAGGCGATTGCATCCACCTGCCGGCCGGCGCCGTGCATGCCATTGGCGAAGGTCTGCTGATTGCGGAAATTCAACAGTCGAGCGACGTGACCTATCGCCTGTACGATTGGAATCGGCAGGGTGCCGACGGCAAGCCGCGCCCACTGCATGTGGAACAAGCGCTGGAGGCCATCGATTTTTCGCTGGGACCGATCGACGCCTTGCCGCCGCAGTCATCGTCGCAGTTATTATCGCCGCCGGTCGTCGAACAGCTTGTGGCCTGCGACAAATTTGTGCTTCGCCGCTGGAATTTCAGCCAGCCGATCACAATCGGCGGACACCAGCATTGTCACCTGCTGGCCGTGCTGGCAGGCGCTGTGGAGATTGCCGGCGATCCGGCTGGCCAACCACTGACTATTGGCCACACCGCGCTGTTACCGGCCTCAGTGGGCAAGATCGTGCTCTCGCCACGCGGCCCGACGGTGCTGCTGGATATTTGCCTGCCGTAGATCAAACCGGCAGCCCGGCGAAGCGATCTAACTGCCGCGCCAATTCTTCCACCGCCGGGCGCAATTCGGCCTGCACGACGGCCGCCTCGGACAGTTGCCCATCGCGACCGAACTCTTCAAGCCGCCGGGCGCTGGCGCACGGCCCGCTTGCGCCAAAATTGTTCATCGCGCCTTTGAGCGTGTGCGCGTGGCGTTTGAGCGCTGCGGCATCGGCCGCGCGAATGGCGTTGTCGATCTCCAGTAGCAGCCGGGGGTATTCGATTGAAAACACGCCGATCAATTCGCGCAGAAAAGTGCGATCGCCACCGACCCGCGCCAGTGAAAGCGCCCCGTCAAAACAGGTTGGCTGAAAATCCGCTTGATCCGAACTGGCCTGCTGATTGCTGGACATCGCTGCGCACTCGCGGTGATCGGTCGCCCCAGGGAAATTATAACCCATGAATCACGTTTTCAGGGCAGAATCCGCGCCGCGCGGTATTCGGTTTACCGCCAGCTTCGACGCGCGAAACGGTATCCGCGCGCTACGAACGACCCGACTGCAGCGCAGAAATCATCGACTCCGCACACCGTAATTACAAGACGGGCGTGGCGGTGGCAAGCACTTCATGAACCGCCGGAAGCGCGTGCGGCGTATCGAACCGATGGCTGGTATCGCCGGGCAGCGCCGGCGACAGGTGAGCGCGACGATCGGCCAGCAGCACGCGGTAATGTTGTGCTTCGACACTGTTGGGCTCGGCGGCCAGCCAAACATCGAGGATCGGCGCGGCCGAGGCGAACTGCCCTGTCGCCACGCAAGCCAACGTCAGCCAGCGGATGCACAGCAGATCGCGGCAACCGCCTGCAAACGCTGCGTTGAGAAATGGCAGCGCGCTGCTCCAGTCTTGTCGAGCGGCGTAGCACGCGCCGCGGACGGCCGTGCGCAACGACTCGCGACACGGCGTTTCTGGAGGCAATAAATTCACGTGTTCCAGCGCCTGTTTACGGCGGTGATGCTTGACGTGCAGGTCAATGAGTTGGCGACGGACGCGATTCCAACGTGGCTGCTGCGCGAGCGCCCCTTCCAATGTTTGGCAGGCCTCGTCGTCGCGAGATTGTTGCTGCAAGGCAAAACTCAGGCTCGTAAACGCCAGTTCGGCCAGATGTGTCAGATGCCACAAAGCCGGATCGACCGTGCCATGCTGCGCCGCGCTGCCGTAGGCACGCGTGGCCAGATCTAACCGCCCTTGTCGCTGCAAATACGTGCCCAAGGCGCACAGCAATTGGGCGTCTGTCGGAAAGATTTCCAGCGACTCGATGCAAACCGCCGTTTGGGCGTCGGCCTGATCGGGCAGATGATCCAACGATGCCAGCAAACCATAATAGGCTTCGAGCATGTCCGTACTGCCGCGCTGGCTGACCAAGATGGCACGTCGAAAGCAATCGCTGCCTTTGGCCGGCTCGCCCAGCGTCGTAAACGATTCGCCCAACACGTTGAGCAGTCGCGGTGAAGAGCCCTGTTCGCGGATTTCCAAGTCGGCCAGCCGCAAGTCACGCTGCGCCTTGGCGAGTTTGACCGCCGCCTGCTGATCGCTGCGTGGACGCACCAGGCAAACGTCGAGCGGTTGCATGGGAATGTTGGCCGCCCGCAGCGACGCCACTGCCGATTCGCGCACGCGTCCGCTGTAGCGGATATCGGGCCGATTGGGCAGTAACCGCAAGCGATGCGCTTGTTCGCCAGCCATTTCTTGCACATCGCTGGGCAGGTGAATCGTCACCAACCCAGCCACCGGTTGCGACGCCTGATCGACCCAGCGCCGCAACTCGTCGGCGCTGTGCGGCGCCAAGACTTCGCCGGCATCGAGCCAGAAGGTCCAGTCGCCGGTCACATGCGACAAGCAAAAGTTACGGGCGGCGGAAAAATCGTGGACCCAATTGCAGGCCAGCGGCTTGGTCGCGCGCTTGGCGATGATGGACGGCGTGCGATCGACCGAACCGGTGTCGACGATCACGATTTCGTCGGCGATGTCGCGAATGCTATCCAGCGACGCGCCGATCGTGGATTCGGCGTCGCGGACGATCATCGCAACGCTCAAGCGGTGCAGCGGGCGCGGGACGAGCGACATAACGAAATCCTGCGGGTGTCAAAAATCAAAAGCCAGTTCCAACGCGCGGCAGAGCGTAGCGGACTCGGCCGCAATCTACCACGGCATTTCCATCATTTCGACGATCTGCTTGGCCGTCTTTTTGATGGCTTCTTGCTGCTGCGTGACCAGCGATTGCCCAAACTCCGGCACGTAATCCACACTCTGATTGATCGTCACCAATGGCGGTGGAATGGCGATGCTACCGGTCTGGCCGACGACGTCACCACGGCGATTGACCCAGGTCACATCGATCCGAAAGCTGAGCTGCAGATCGCGCGGGTCGGTGTTGCGCGTGAATAAAACCGGCGCCTTATGATCGCTGACCACGCGGGCGGTCAGCACGCTGTCTGCCGAGGAATTGCCGACCACTTTGTAGGGCGTTTTTGCTTCGATTTCCTTGCAGATGGCTTCGGTCAGACGTTCGCCGAGGCCGCGTCGCAAGCTATCGCAGTCCACCATCGGCACATAGACGGTGCGAATGTCCGCCGGATATAGCTCGCGATTGCCGGCTCGATAAGGCGTGCTCAGACAGCCAACTGCGGGGAGCAGCAGAGCCCAGAGCAGGAAGTTGCGGAGCGGAAATTGCAAATTGAAAATCGCAAATTGAAAACTGCAAATTGTCGAACGGACGACGTGGCGCCGGCGTTGTTGAGGCACGATGGCATTGCTTATAGGAATCGTCGGCAATCTCACAAACAACCTCGCGACACACGCCTTGAATTTTCAATTCCTTGCCTTCTTACCGCTGCGAAGAACTCGCCGGTCCTGCCTGTCGTGCGATCGCTTTCTCGCTTTCGAATGGCTTGATGGCTGGTTCGTACCAACTGGGCGTTTCGTCCGGCTTGCCGTTGAGCTGCGCGATGCGCGTTTGCGATTCATTGGCGAAGTTGGTATCGGAATAGTTTTTGATTACGGCCGCGTACATGATCCGCGCCGCGCCATAATGCTTGCCGTTGTCGTACCATTTGGCCAATTCGTAGTCGCGGGTGGCCAACTGAGCGCGGCATTCTTTGTAGGCCACTTCCAGCCGCGGCATTTCTGCCCGCAACTCGCTGGGGAACTGCGTCTTCATCGAAACGATCAGCTCTTGGGCTTCCTGCAGCGGCTTGGTGCTGTAGCCAGCGCCTTGATAGTTGCGCAATTTGCATTGCAGCGAGAGCAAGTGCGACTGCACTTGATGCTGGCTTTTGGGGTAATCTTTTCTTAGCAGCGTGTAGTAGTAGTCGGCGTCTTCCCAGCGGCCGCGGACAAAATTGGCGTTGCCGTTGGCCATGATGGCGTCGTCGGCCAACGGCCCGCGTGGGTCGTTGATTCGCACGTTGTCGAAGGCGCGTGTGGCGTGCCCCGCGGTATCGAATAACGGCCGCGATTTATCGATCAGGTTAGGCGTGGTGGGCCAATGCGGATGCGCTTCGGAGGTTTGCTCCCAGTAGCGAGCGATGGAAAAAATCCGCGCCACGGCTAAGTCTAAGTAGCGCGAGTTCGGATACTTCTTGATCAGGTCGCTATAAGCGTCTTCGGAATCGGGGTAGCGATCGTCAAAAAAGTAGGCTTCGCCCTGCTTGAACATGGCGTCTTCTTCCAGTGCCGTATCGGGCCAGCGAATGGCGGCCGTGTGATACTTTTTGGCGGCGTCTTTGTATTTCTTTTGAGCAAACAGTTTTTCGCCCTCTGCAAACGCCTCGTCGGCCACTTTTTGATTCGGACCGCCACCAACGGCTTTCAGCGCGGATTTCTGGATGTTCGAGGGATAGAACTTTTCGATGCCCTCGGGCTGCTTGCTCGGAAACGGCGTGCCGGGTTGTTCGTCGGTGCCGATGGCTGATGAGACCGGCACTTCGCCGGATGGCACGATCGGAATTGGCGCTTCGTTCGGCACATTGCCCGACGGCTGCACGGCAGGCGCTATTGGCCCGCCTGAATTGGGCGGCAATTGCGAGATCGGCGGATATGCGCCCCCGGGCGGTTGATACTGGGGCTGTTGTTGATACGGCGCGGGCGCAGGCGAAACGGGCGCGGCGTAGGGATTGACCGCCGGCGCTGGCATCGTTGGCGCGGCGTAGGGATTCACGGGCGGCTGCGCGGCGTATGGGGCTTGCGGCTGCGCACCGTAGGGCACGCCGGGCTGCCCCAGCGATGGGCCAGCCTGCGCTCCGGGCGGCAGTTGTTCCGCGCCGGGTGGCAGCGATTGCGGATTGTAGTTTGCGGTTTGCGCGTTGGCGGGCGGCGCGACCGGTTGTTCGGCGGCGGCTTGCCGCGCGGCTTTCTCGCGCGCCTTTTGCTCGGCAATTTGCTTTTCGCGGCCGGTCATTTTATCCCACAGCCCGCCGTCTTCGTCGCGCTCGGACACCAGGCGGACCACGGGCGGTTGCAGCGGCGAATCGTTCTTGGCGAAATGCTGCATTGCCGGTTGGGCGCAACCATTTAGCAGCGCGCAACCGGTGAGCAAGACCGTGGCCGACAAGCGATTAAAACTTCCGGTTCGTTGCAGAGACATCCGTGTCTACCGTTTTGAAAAAGCAAAGGATCTGACGGCGTTGTTGTTCCGGCTTCGCGTCCGCACCAATAGCCTCGCATGGCGAATCGCTGCGCGCCATTTAGCTGCCAATCTTGGCCAGGTATTGCCACATCTTTGGCTTATGACCGAGTAGATTCGCCAGATAGCGATTCAGCACGGCCCGCAGTTCGCCCGGAATACGTTGATTCTGGGCGAGCTGTTGCCAATTGTCTTGCTCCGTATCCGCAAAGGCGGCCAGCGTGTGCATTACCGCCGCGCTGACCGACACGACTTGTTGTTTTCCGATTCGACAGTTCTTACACAGCACTCCGCCGGAGAGTTGGCCAAACGCCACGCGTCCGCTGATCTCGACCGGGTTACCACACTCCACACATTCTTCCAGCGAGGGCAAATGCCCTAGCAATCGCAAGGCCATCATTTCGAACCGCAGCACCAACGCTTCGACCGGCAGGCCAGCGGTCTGACTCAGTTGCCGCAGCGTCTCCGCGGCTTGGTCAAACAGTTCGGGATGCGGATCGTCGTCGTCGGTCAGTTGGTTGAGGAGTTCGGCCACATAGTAGCCCGCGTACAGACTGGATAAGTCGCGTCCGCGGGGACGAAATCGCCGCTCCAACTTGGCTTCGGTAACCAGGTCGAGCGAAAGGGACGATTTGCGGAGGAACACTACGCGAACAATGCCTAGTAGGTCAAGAGCAGCCTCGAACGGTCCTTTGGGGCGCCGTCCGCCTTTCGCGAGCCCTTGAATCTTGCCGAACTCGCGGCTGAAAAGCGTTAAGATCACGCTGGTTTCGCTGAAATCGACCAGTCGGATGACCAGCGCCAGAGCCTTTTCGGGTGTCGACATGCCAGAAACTGCAATCGCCAAAATGGAGGGCTCAAGGCCGACTGCCGTTACGCAGTTTTCGTCGGAACCGGGCACTGCGTCATGACTACCGGATGGGCAACTGAAAATGCTAGCGTCGGTCGGCGTGGCTGCCGGCGTCGGTTGGACCGCGCGTTCTCGCCCGCTGCCAGCAGCGCTTGCAACCCGATGCCGGCAAATCAAAGGCGCACATTTCGAAACGCGCACGTTCCGCCGTGCGCAACTTAGGCTTCGATTGCTTCTTTGATGATTTGAACAAAGTGCGGCGTTTTGGCCGAAGCGGAAAGATCGGTGGCTTTTTTGTCGGCCGCTTTGCGATCTGCGTATTCGAACTTGGCGACCGGCTTCATCGACTGGTTGAAGACACCCCAGAACGCTTTGAGCCGAATCACTTTGGCAACTTTGGCGCGGCTTTTGCGCACTGTGGCCTTTTTGGCGGCTTTCTTTTTCGGTTTTGCCTCGCCGTCTTCGTCGTCCACTTCCGCTTCTTCAGCTTCGGCGGCGTCGTTTTGTGCACGCAACTCTTTGCGATTCATTACCTTGCGGGCCATAACCTGTCTTTCAACTAAAAAGCGACTTCATTCCATAGACCGCCAGCAAGTCCAGCAGACTCATCAACCACCCGAGCTTAACCCAGGCGATCGTTGCTGCTCGACTCGAAACCTTAAGTATAGCCCACCGGTGGCGGATCGCCTAGATTCGCCGCAAAAAAGCCATCCAGCAAACCGGCGCTCGCCGCGCGGTTTGATTGTCGCCGCTGGCACGCGGTGTTATGATTCAAGGTTCATGTCAGCGGCATTCTGATCGGCCGCGGCTGCCGCCGTTTGACCCGCCCATTGGGTTTTCACCCGTTTCCATCTACTCGATCTGGCTTGCCGTTCGCCTTTGCCCATGGCCAAATTTCAAAAAGACGACGATCTGTTCCAAGAAAGCAGCATGAGCTTTGGGGAACACCTGGAAGAACTCCGGACCTGTCTGTTTCGGGCGTCGGCCGGATTGTTTGTGGGCGTGTGCATTGGCTTGCTGATTGGCAAATATGTGGTGGAGTTGATCGAAGCGCCGCTGGAGCGCGCGCTGGTCACTTACTATGAAGGTAAGTCGATCAAAGCGGCCAAAGAGCAATTGGGGCCGGATTTTACGCCTGAAATCGCCGCCACGCTGACCAAGCCTGGCATGATGTTCGAGCAGGTGCTGATCGATCCCAATGCCGTGACCAAGTCGTTGTCGCAGGCGTTTCCGAATCAGTTCGAACAAAACGGCGTTTCGGCCGTGTACCGTTTGGCCGGCCGCGACATCAAAGATGGCCTGGTGGGCGCAGTGCTGGAATCCGACACCTCTGAGAAAGCGTCGCCCGCCCGACGGATTTGGAAAGCGCTTAACGAAGAACAGCGCAAAATCATCGCCCTGAAGCCGACCGATGGTCAAGACGACTACGTCCGCGTCCGCGCACTGGCCGAAGGCATCAACGGCCTGCTCGATAAAAAAGATCTGTTTGCTGAAGACGATCTTAACGATGACGCCCGCGCCGTGTGGAAAAAACATCAAGCTGCCAAAGCCACGACCGCGGCCGAAATGAATTGGTCAATCTTGAATGCGACCTATCCCGGCTTTATCGAACCGCCGCACCGCTATCTGTCGCCGATTTTGCTGTGGCGAAAAGTCAAAGACGATCCGCGAACCAGCATTTCCACGTTCAACGCCCAAGAAGCGTTCATGATTTGGATGAAGGCCGGACTCATTGCCGGCGTGGTGCTCAGCAGCCCGTGGGTGTTTTTGCAAATCTGGAACTTCGTAGCCGCAGGGCTATATCCCAACGAGCGCCGTTATGTCCACGTGTTTTTGCCATTCAGTATTGGCCTGTTTCTGCTGGGCGCGGCCGTTGCCTATCTGTTTGTGTTCGATAAAGTGCTGGGCTTCTTGTTCGACTTCAACGATTGGCTGGGCATGAAGATCGATCCGCGTATGAGCGAGTGGCTGGGCATGGTGCTGTGGCTGCCCATCGGATTCGGCGTGAGCTTTCAGTTACCGCTGGTGATGCTGTTCATCGAGCGGATCGGCATCGTCTCGGTCAAAACGTACACCACGAATTGGCGGATTGCCATCATTGGTATCTTTCTTTTGTCCGGACTGCTGGCACCCTCGCCCGACCCCTACAGCATGTGCCTGATGGCCGTGCCGCTGACCGTGCTGTACTTTGGCGGCATTTTGCTGTGCAAGCAATCTGCCAAGCGTCGGGCCGTGGCCACGCACTAGCGGCTGCGCGCTGCAGTCGCGGCACAATGCCGGCAGCCAGGACGATTCATTCAAGTCCGGAAGCCGGCACGGTCGATCACTACCGTTGCTTGTCATGAGCGTTTCCACGCGCGGTTCGATGGGATTGAACCGCCGCGGCTATTCCCGGAAACGCGATTCGTCTGTCGGCCGGTCATCGCGGATTTGACGCGGTCGCAGGCTGGCAACGAAGTCAACCGAACACGCCTCGTCCGAAGGGATTCGTCGATGAACTTTCGTCTTCGTCCATTGAGCTATTTGGTTGCGGCCGCGCTGCTGACACTGATCGGTGGGCCCGCGCTGGCGGTCACCGTCGAGCAAGCGCTAAAACTCGCGCCCTCGCAAAAAGACGTCGACTACGATAAACCGCCGCAAGCGGACGTTGCGAAGTGCACCATCGCCGCCGAAAAAATCGGGGGGCAAACCGCCTGGGTGGTTCGCGGACCCAGCGGCGAATTGCTGCGCCAATTCGTCGACACCAACAACGACAACGTGGTGGATCGCTGGAGCTACTTCAAAGACGGCGTCGAAGTTTATCGCGATATCGACGAGAACTTCAACGGTCGGCCGGATCAACATCGCTGGATGAACCTGGCCGGGTCGCGCTGGGGAATCGATAAAAACGAAGACGGCAAAATCGATTCCTGGAAAGCGATTTCCGCCGAAGAAGTCACTTCGGAACTCGTGATGGCCCTGCGCGATCGCGACGAAGCGCGATACGCGCGGTTGCTGATCACGCCGAACGAGTTGAACAACTTGGGCCTCGGCAAAGACAAACTCCGCGACCTGACCGCCAAGCTGACCGCCGCCAGTGGCAAGTTCAAAGCCCTGGCCGCCGCGCAGAAAATGATCACCGCCAAAACCACCTGGCAATATTTTGCCGCCTCGCGCCCGGCGATGATTCCGGCCGGCACCGAGGAATCGACGGCCGACATTCTCGTGTACGAAAACGTGATCGCCATGGTCGAAACCGGCGCCGAGCACGGCCAGTTGCATGTGGGCGCGATGGTCAAAGTGGGCGACGTCTGGCGTCTGGTTGAGCTACCAAAGCTGCCCAACGCCGACGGCAAACTTTCGGACCTGGCCTTCACGTTTGTGCCGGGCCCCGCCGCGCCGAGCAACGTCCGCAGCGGCGCAGAAACGGCCGCTCCCGGAAATGACGAGCTGCAAACGCTGCTCAGCAAGCTGGAACAATTGGATAAAACCGCCAACAGCACGACCGGCGATGCGCTTAACAAGGCCAACGACGATCGCTGCGACGTGCTGCTGCAATTGGCCGCCACCGACACCGCGCACCGCGCCGAGTGGATGCGTCAACTGTCCGACGTGATTAGCGCCGCTGTGCAAGGTGGTGGATATCCGGGCGGCGTCGAAAAACTGCGGCTGCTATCCGAGAAGCTGGAAAAGAACGGTGAAGACGCGGAACTCGCCGGCCACACGCGGTTCTGCTATCTGGCCGCCGACTACAATCAAAGCCTGCAGGACAAAAAGGGCAGCGATAGCTTTCCGGAAACGCAAAAAGTTTGGGTCGCCAACCTCGAACAATTCGTCAAGGACTTTCCGAAAACCAGCGACACGTCCGAGGCGCTGCTGCAACTGGGCATCGCCGAGGAGTTCGGCGGACAGGAAGATCTCGCCAAAAAATGGTACGGCCAATTGGTCGACAATTTCAAACAAGCGCCCGCGTTCCGCAAGGCAGCCGGCTCGCTCCGCCGCCTGGACGCGGTTGGCAAACCGCTGGGCATTGTCGGACGTGGGCTGAGAAACGAAGCCGTCGACACTTCCAAACTCACCGGAAAAGTCGTGCTGATTCAATATTGGGCCACGTGGTGCCAGCCGTGCATCACGGACATGGCGCAAATCAAACAACTCAAGGCCAAGTACGGCAAGTCGTTCGAGGTTGTCGGCATCAATCTGGATAGCGAAAAACAAACCGCCATCGACTTGCTCAAGAGCAACCCCGCGCCCTGGCCCACGCTGTGGGAAAAAGGCGGACTCGAAAGCCCTTACGCCAACGACATGGGCATTCTCACGCTGCCGACAATGGTGCTGATCGATGGTCGCGGCAACGTCGTCAATCGCGGACTGCACATCACCGATTTGGACAACGAACTCAAGAATTTGATCAAGTAGTTCAAGCCGGCAGTGTCGAATCGCCCGATGGCGCCGCTGCCGGCCGCATCGGCCACGAGGCAAAGCAGCGACGACCCTGCGGGCAAGTACTTCGAACCCCTACGCGGCCGGTTCTTCGACCAGTTCGATGGGGTCGGCCACCGCTTGCAGGTGACGACGCCGGAAGACCAACACCGAGTCAGCGGTGTAGATCACCACGGCCACCCAAATCAGACCGAAGCTGGCGAGATAAGCAATGGAAAATGTCTCGCCGTAAATGAACACGGCCAACGAAAACTGCAAGATCGGGGCTATGTATTGCATGAAGCCCAGCGACGACAGCGTCAAACGTCGCGCGGCAGCCGCAAACAACAGCAGCGGCGTCGCCGTGATCAGGCCGCTGATCAGCAGCAAAGCGTGAGTCGAATTCCATGCTTGCGCAAACTGGCCTTGGCCGCGCAACTGCAGAAACGTCAGGTAACCAAGCCCAAGCGGCGCGAGAATCCCTGTCTCGATCATCAGCGATAAAAAACCGTCGACGGCCACGATCTTTCGCAACAGGCCGTAAAATCCAAATGACAGCGACAGCGCCACGGGCACCCACGGCCAATCGCCCAGTGCCACGCCCATCAGCAGCGCGCCCATTCCGGCCAGCACAAAGCTGAACGACTGCACCCGCCGCAATCGCTCGTGCAAAAAGATCACGCCTAGCAGCACGTTAACCAGCGGCGTAGCGAAGTACGCAAAACTGGTTTGCAGCAACATGTTGTTGTTGACCGCGTAAATGAACACCAACCAGTTCACGGCAATCAGCGTGGTTGAGCCCAGCAAGATCAGCATCACCGAACCCGTGCGTAACGCTTTGACCAGCGCCGGCCAGCGTCCCCAAAGCGTGACCACCAGCGCCAGCAACAGGGCCGACCAGAACACGCGATGCGAAAGCACTTCCAGCGGGTTGATGGGGCCGAGCAGCTTGAAATAGATTGGGAAGATGCCCCACAAACTGTAGGCCAGCGCGCCGTAAATCAGCCCCTCTCGCTGGCGCTCGGATTCGGTTTGCGAGGCAGCCATGGTGCGGAGCGCGACAAGAGCGGGAAGGCCGGGGGCGGGTATGGCAAGTAGGCGTCAATATATAGGGGTCAGGGTTTTGGGGACAGAGGTCAGAGGACAGAGGAGATTAAGAGCGGCGAGAAAGAAATCCTGCTTTCGCTGACCCCTAATCCCTGACCCCTATCTTGTCCCCTATCTTGACCCCTATCTTGTCCCCTGCCGCTCACGCTTCGACTTCTTTCAACTCGCGGGCCAGCCGCTTGCGGGCAACGTGCAGTCGCCGCTTGATCGTGCCGATCGGCGCGACGAACTCGTCGGCCATCTCAATCAGCGACAACCCACGCACGTAAAACGCTACCAGCGTTTTGCGGTCGAGTGTGCCCAAGCGTTTGAGTCCGGCGCGAACCTGCGACTGCCGTTCGCCCGCCAGCAGCAGCGCCAACGGCGACGCTTGCTCGTGACAGGCTTCTGTCAAGGTTTCTGGCTCGGCCGTGGCAATCGGTCGCCGGCGGATGGCCCGGTTGATCGCCATCCGGTTGGCCATCGATCGTAACCACCCGCCAAAGCACTCCGGCGCGCGCAGTTGATCGAGCTTTTGCATGGCCTGAACCAGCACATCCTGGCACAGTTCCTGCGCTTCGGCGTGGTTGTTCAGCCGCCGCAGCCCGACGTTGTAAACGTGCCGCTCGTACATTTGCGCAAGCAGTCCGAACGCCTCGCGATCGCCTAACTGCGCGGCCAAGACGAGCTGCACTCGCTCGGTCTGCTCATCGGTTCGCTCCATCTCGACAACGGCCATGTTTTCCTTCCTCTCCCCATGAATACTGGAATGCGAGGCAATCGGAGCTACGGCCGATTGCCGAAATGTGCGGGCAGCCAGAACGCGGTTGAGCCAGGACAAAACGTCAAACAGCGACGTCAGCCGGGCGGTAGCGCGTGCGGGCAGATGCTAGAGTCGATTGCAAACCGCGCTGATTACGCGCCGCTTGCTTTTCGACCCGATCCGTCAGGTTCCGGGTTCACCGCTGACATCCGCCGAACACTCGGCTAACGTCGCAATGAGCCCTTTTCCGTTGGACCGTCTTAAGCCGCTATGGGGCTTAAGATCAGGCGTCCCGTCGGCTGCGTGAGCCAACGTTGCCAGCCGGTTTGCCCAAATTCGCTGGTCCCGGCAGAGGTTGTCCCTGCTGAGCTCGCAAATCTGGGCTGACGACTGATCGCCGCAAGCATGCCCGAATAACACGGGCGTCCGCGTCGCGAATCGCGTTTGGCCATCGCATCCATTGAATGCGCGAGTGCCAACGCTTCCAGATGCAGGCGCAACGCGAGCGCAAACTTGCCGGCGACTACGACGACGTCTTGGCTATTGCCAATTACGTTGCAGATAATCCGGTTGAAGTAATTACGCATGGCTCGCTCCTGCGCTTGGCGCGCGGTTGGGAGAGAAAAAGGACAGTTTTGGCCAGACTCGGCCTGCGAAGCCGAACAATCTCGCCCGTCTATCTAAGTTGCACGATTGCACCGCGAATGTCAAATCCAGCTTGGAAAAGTCCGTTGATTAACGGGTATCTCCGCACATCGTCTAGCACCCTCGACATATCCAAGACGCTTCATCGACGCAAAGGTTCGCGTCGCGGAAAACTTTTTTTGTGAAAATCACGGCTACCGGATCAACCTACCTGCTTCGGCACCGACGATTTCTGCCACGATTTCGCGCGAGCCACATGTCGCTACTTGGACCGCTTCGTCCGCCCAGCGTAGCGCCGTTGTGGCAGGCGGAGTTCGAACCGGAACTCCCGCAGCCGCGCGCCGTGGCGAATGCCAGCGCCTTGCCTTGCAATCCGGCGGGGTTCCTCTAAAATGCGTTTTTGTGCTGTCCAAGGTGAGCGTGGGCGGTAGGTTACGGCGATTTTCGGTACCCAGAAAGCTCGATGGCGATGGTTACACCCACATTGATTGTCGGCTACTTGGCGTTGTTCGCCATTTTTGGCTTCTTGTTCATCTTTTCGTCGCTGTTCGCTGGCCGGTTTTTACGGCCGTACGCGCCAAATAAAGAGAAGCTGGAAGTCTACGAATGCGGCGAGCCGACAATCGGTTCCAGCTTCGTGCAATTCGATCTGCGATTTTACGTTGTTGCCCTGCTGTTCATCATCTTTGACGTGGAAGTTGCGTTTTTCTTTCCGTGGGCCGTGGTTTACGGCAAAGCCACGCAATTGATGGATACCAATTTGCCGGTGATTGCCTCGACCGAAAGTAGCCCGCGACCGCAACTCACGCCCGCGGCGCGCGGACTGTACCGTGAGTTGGGCGTCCGCAATCCGGACAAAGACGCCTTGCCGCTGGAGAGTTCCGCCGTTGGCGTCCCCGCCGTTGGCGTCCCCGCCGCTGGCGCCCCCGCCGCTGGCCTTCCCGCGTCGTCCGGAGTTTCCGCGTCGTCCGGAGTTTCCGCCGACGAATCGGCCCGCAGTACGGCCATGACGTTGGCCCGGCTATCGCTGGCGGATATCGGCGTATTTTTTGCCGTGCTGCTCGTGGGATTTGCCTATGTCTGGCGGCGCGGCGACCTGGATTGGGTCCGCGCGGTTCGCGGCGACAAGGTGGCTGTCGAACGCAATCCGGCACACTATGAAGATTCCGCGCCGGTGATGGTGGCTTAGTGAGCGCGGGCTCGGCAGGCTGCCGTCTGGCGTTTTGCAAACGTTTCTGATTTGATTTAGCATCGCGAGTTTTTTCATGAGCGGCGGAACGTTTTACGATCAACTCAAGCAGCGCTTCGGCGACAAGATCACCGGCTCGAACTTGGAAGCCATCGATCCCTGGATTGAAGTGTCGCCGGCTGGCCTGCGCGAAGTTTGCCTGTACTTGCGCGACGAACCTAGTCTGCGATTCAACTATTTGAACTGCGTCAGTGGCGTCGACTATTTCGAACCGGACGCCAAAAAAGCGGCCAAGGTCACCTGGCAACCGCACACCGAAGTGGTGTACCACCTCTGGAGTTTGCCGAACAAAGTCAGCCTGGTGCTGAAGGTGATGTTGCCGCGTTGGAAGAACGACATCGTCGGCGAAATTCCCGAAGTGCCTACGGTGAGCGACATTTGGCCCACGGCCGATTGGCACGAGCGCGAAGTGTACGATTTAAGCGGCATCCGCTTCCTGGGACATCCGAATCTCCGTCGCATCCTTTGCCCGGAAGACTGGGTCGGTTACCCGCTTCGCAAAGATTACGAACAACCGCTGGAGTACCACGGGATTCGCGGACGGTAGCGAATCATTTATGCCCACGATTCCCGTGACTTCCTCGCTGCCGTTCGGCTAAAATGGAAATACGCCTTGATGTTCGGCAGACCGAATCTGGCGGTGACACATTGGGAAGAGGTTGGAGGCCGGGTATGATCCGAATTCGCATTTTAGTCGAGAATCGCGCTGAAGAACTGATGGTCGATGCGTTGTTCGCAGATTGCATCCAAGCGGGGGCGGTCGGCGTGACCATGTGTTGGGATGCCAGTTCCGCCGTGTCGATCGCCGAGTCGTCGCTGCTGCGTTCACCGCAACTGGCCGTGGCGCTCGTGCTGAATGAAGCGACCGAACCAACCGATTTCCGCCAGTCCATCGAAAGACTGCTTTCAAGCGCGGCGCCGCGAACGTCATGGCAGGTGACTTTGGCGGCACCCGATCTTGCCGCATGGCTGAAACTCGATCCCGCTTTTTCCGCTGCCCTGGCCGCTGCCGGACCCAGCGTGGCTGCCTCGAAGGCGGACTTTGCCGCGTGGGCCAAAAGCTGGAGTCGCACGCAACCCAACAGGTTTAATCGGCAAGCAATTGCCTCTCAGAACGCCGAGTTCGACCGGCTCAATCGATTTGTCGAACAATTTGCAACTGTCTCGGAAGTCGCTTAAGAAAGATTTTAATCTGACATGGAATCTCAGTTAGACGATCCGCGGATCATTGAATTTGACGTCCGTACCGACGAGATGCTGGTCAACATGGGGCCGCAGCATCCCAGTACGCATGGCGTGCTGCGATTGGTGCTGCGCACTGACGGCGAAGTGGTCTCGGAAGTGACGCCGCACATCGGTTATTTGCACCGCTGCGCGGAAAAGATCGGCGAAAACCTCACCGCGCGGCAGTGGATTCCCTATACCGACCGCATGGATTACCTGGCCGGGATGAATATGAATCTCGGTTGGGCGCTGACCGTCGAAAAATTGATGAAGCTGCAATTGCCGGAAAAAGCTCGGCATTTGCGCGTGTTGATTTGCGAGATGGGCCGCATCGCCAGTCATCTGGTTGGCATGGGCGCATACGGCCTGGATCTCGGCACGTTCAGCCCGTTCTTGTACGCCTTCCGCGAGCGCGAGAAAATCCTCGATCTGTTCGAAGAAGTTTGCGGCGCGCGGTTGACCTACAGTTACATCACCGTCGGCGGTGCCACGGCCGATTTGCCACCCGGCTTTTTGCAAAAGTGCGAAGCCTTTCTGGACGGCTTGGTGCCGATCATTCAGGAATATCACACGCTGCTCACGACCAACGCCATCTTCGTGCGGCGCTGTGCCGGCATTGGCGTGATGCCCGCCGAACTGGCGATTGGCTACGGCTGCTCGGGGCCCGTGCTCCGCGGCAGCGGCGTGGACCACGACCTGCGTCGCGATGGTGAGGATCGCTACACGGAAATGTACGACGGCTACGCGTTCGAGGTGATCGTCGAAAAAGACGGCCACTACCCCAAAGATCACAAATATCCGCCGGTGCCACGCACGGCGGTTCTCGGCGACTGTTGGCACCGCTTTTACGTGCGGATGCTGGAAGTTGTGCAGAGCATCGATCTCGTGCGGCAGGCCATCGACCGCTACAGCACGGCCACCGGCTCCTGGGGCGAGCCCGTCAAGCTGACGGAAAAACTGCCCCGTGGCGAAGCCTACCTGGAGACCGAGGCGCCACGCGGCCAGATGGGCTTCTACATCGTCAGCGATGGCACGGCGGTGCCCTGGCGCGCCCGCGCGCGGAGCAGTTGCTTCACCAACCTTTCTGTCACTCACGAATTATGCCGCGGCTGCTTGATTGCTGACGTACCGGCCATTGTTGGCTCGCTGGACATCGTGATGGGCGAAATCGACCGGTAGTTGAAACCGACTTACGTGGCTACTTGAGTTCACTCTGCGATTCGATGAAAAATCACGGATGTGCGCCTTTCAGCGTGCGTGCGTGCAGTTTCGGGGTTTCCGGTGCATCTAGGGTGTATCGGTTTTGACCCACAGCAGCGCCGCCGCCCACAGTTAAAACCATTGATAACCTGCTGGCCACGGTTGCAATTAACGACTCGTCTCGTGGTGCGTCCATGCAACGGCAAGAAACAACCATCTATCTCGAAATGACCGACCGCGCGGCATTGATTCCCGCCAGCCATGTGCCTGACGGAATTGACGTTCGCAAAGTTGAAACGCCTTGCCCGGAGTTGAATCGGTTTTTTTACGCGGCCATTGGCGGCGACTGGTATTGGATCGACCGGCTGAGGTGGTCGTACCAGCAATGGCTGGCGGCGATCAGCCGTCCCGGCCACGAAACCTGGGTGGCCTATCGGCAAGGAAATCCAGTGGGGTACTTCGAATTAGCTGGAGAACCAAACAGCGATGTCGAACTGGAATATTTCGGCCTACTTTCGCAGTTCACAGGCCAGGGCATCGGCGGTCATCTGCTAACCGTTGCCATCGACCGCGCCTGGCAAAGAAGCCCTCGGCGAGTTTGGGTTCATACCTCGTCGCTGGATCACCCTCAAGCGTTAAGGAACTATCTGGCGCGTGGATTTCGGCTTGTGAAAACCGAAACTTCCGCCAAAGATCTTCCCGCCGAACCGCCCGGACCCTGGCCAGGCGCCCATCGCCGGATCTGACGTGGTGACGCAGCATTGATGACGGCGAAGCCGGCGCATCGCCAACACGGGTGAGCCGAATAGTCGCAAGCGTCGACCGCCGCGTCGTATCGGCCACAAATTGCGTCCGCGGACTTGGCCAGCGATTTTCTAGAGCGCGCTGCTGGTCGATGGCTCGGCGGCCGCTGGCACAACTTGCGACATGATCCAACGATCCAAATCGCTGAGCATCAGCGTGTCGAGTTCGTCCCCGCACGGATACTGACGCAGCGTGGCCGACATTCCGGCGGCGTGAAACAGCCGCAGGTTTTCGCAGACAATCACTGGCGAACATTCCACCCCGTGCTGACCGCATGACATAAAAATGGGCAACTGCCGGGCATCGGCAATCCGTTGCAGCGGGGCGTCGCAATCTGGAAAAGCGCCGCACAGCGAGATCACACCGGCGTACTGCTCCGGATGCCGCATGGCCAAGCGAAAGGCCATCGTGCCGCCGCAAGCAAATCCGGCCAGAAAAATCCGCTTTGAGTTGACGTTGTAGCGGCCCTTGGCGCCTTCGATCGCTTCCGCCACGCGATGTTCGGCCAGCGAAACCTGATCGTGGCTCTGCCGCCAACTAAAGCCGCCGCTCTTTTCTGCCCAAGTGCCGCGCGGACCAACCGCAACGTAATTTCGCATGCTGATCAGCGGCATCACTTTGCGCAACTGTCGCTCATCGCCTGCCGAGCCGTGCAACCAAACGACCAGCGGATAGGCGTAATTTGGCTCGTAATGCAAAGGGCCGAACAACGCCAGATGGGCATCGGTGGCCGTCGAGCAGACGCCAGCCGATACCGACGATCGCGAGCCGCCTGAATGGTACATTGACGTATCCTTAGGTTGGAAGGAATTGAACCATTCTCGACCGACAACGGGGCGCTCATCGCTGACGCTGTTCGCTGAAGCTGATCGCCGACGCTGTTCGCGGGCAAAACCGATCACCCCGGAGGACGACCGCGACCCGCAATATCACAAAATGAATATTGCCCTGCGAGCCTTCCTGGCGCAAATGTTCCGGAGGGCCGACTGTAATGCAAGTTGCAGGCCGGTGTCAATCCGTCTCCAATCGTTGCTAGCATACCGCGTTGGCTGCTAGCAGCCGCGCGCAATGAACGCGCTTCTCGCCGACGCACAGCGGCGCGCACCGATTAATGCTGCCTCGCCGCTTAAACGGAGCGCGACTCACAGTGACGACAGGCACCGCCTCAACGCCGGCACGCTGACGGCCGATATGCGGCTGAGCATCACGAAACTTGCTCGCTGCCGTTGATTGCCGCATCGCGCTATGGTATACTAACGTTCATTCATCTCGCGGGCGGATGCTCCGCCCAATGCGGGACAACGGATTTGAGGCCAACCCAGGGCTCTGACAACTCAGCGTGCAACGTGGGCAAAACACTCCAGCCAGCGATCAAACGTGCAAACTCGATTTCTGGCCGGACAAACAGCCTGCACTTGCATGAGACTGGTGGCAAGAGACGTCGCGTGGATGGTTTGCTAGACAAAAGTAGGAACGCCGGTGCGCTGGCGTTTCGAAAACGAACCGACATGCGGCCGCAGTAATTCGCCGAACCCCCGTTGAAGCTCTTTGAAAATCCGAACGGTGGTCGCCTGCGCTTCAACAGCCTGGCGTCCGCTCATACACTCCGACTTGCAAAAGCGCGATTCGAAGCGCCGTGCCTCGCTTCGCGTGTGCCCGCGAAAGAAAGTCGATCCATCGCAAGTCGAAGTGCCGGACCTGCGGTCCGCGCGAAGTTAACTGAAAACGTAATGCCGGCACCCGCTGTGTCCTCACTGTCCACAGCGTTTTTTTCGCATGCTGCCACTCGCAACATCAGCCTTTCCAACGTGTTACGCAGCGATTTTGGTCGCCGGAAGCGGGTTTGATAAAAAATCCACAAACGGCGGTTTCCTCACGCGAAAGCCCCGAGCCAGCGGTTTCTCGGCCGACGTTCGGCCATCGATTGGCATACGTGGTAGGGGTCGACAGTCGCGAAATGTTTTCGAGCAGCAAATTTGCTGAAAACCTTTTGACAGCGGTTGCCCGCGGCCGCTTGCTAATTGTGTTATGATTGCACTTGACGGATGCGCGGTTACGGGCACCGGGTGACACCGTCCAAATCGAATGTCGGCGAGGTGGTCGACGTCGGGTGGTCAAAATTTTCAACAGGGGTTGGTTATGTCTGCTAGTTTTCGTGCGTGGGTACTGGGCGCGGTTAGTTGTTGCGCGGTGCTGGTCACGGCCTGGGTTGCCTGGGCCGATCAGCCGCTTGTCTTGCCCGACGAGCCAGGCGCGCTCACCGCACCGTCCGACCCTTCGTTGCCCGTCGTGCCGGACGATAGCCAAGGCACGTTCAATCAGAACACGGCTGTGCAAGATACCGATTCGTTGGATCAGCCCAAAGGCGTTGAGGTGTTGACCACCGGTCCGGTGCACGAGGCATTCGCCGAACCCGGTAACGGCAGCCTGCAACCGAACGCGGTCATGGTTCAAGAACCGCCCGCGCCCATCGAAGAGATGCCGCCGGCCGAACGTCCCGAAGGCGACGACGTTCAATGGATTTCTGGCTACTGGGCGTTTGTGCCCGACCAGCCGAATTACGTTTGGGTGACTGGCATTTGGCGTTCGCCGCCGCCGAACATGCAATGGATGGCTGGCTATTGGTCCAAGGTCGAAGGCGGCTTTCAATACACCAACGGTTTTTGGAGACCGGCCGACATGACGGATATCGTCGTGTTGCCGCCGCCCGATGCGCCGCAGGTGGAAGAGACGGGCGCGCCGCCCAGTGTCGATTCGGTTTACTCGCCCGGCGCATACGTTTATCAAGAAGATCGTTACAAGTGGCGTCAGGGACAATGGGTGCAGGGACAACAAGACTATGTGCTGGTTCCGGCGCATTACGTCTACACGCCCTGCGGGTATGTGTTTGTCGAAGCCTATTGGGATCGCGCCTTGCAGCGTCGCGGCTGCCTATTTGCGCCGGTGGCCATCGATTATTCGCAATGCCCTGCCGATTACGTTTATCAGCCGCAATACATTGTGCATGAACAAAGCATGTTGTCGTCGCTGTTCGTCAGTCCTTGCGGCACCTACTACTTTGGCAACTGCTATGAGAAGCCGTTTGCCAAGTTGGGTTTTGTGTCCTACGGCGTTTACGCCCAAGAGTACAGTCACCCCGATCCGCTGTTTCGTTATTACTCGAATTACAATCGGCGCGTTTATCACAACGACAACTGGGGCCAGCAGATTGTCGAGTTGCATCACCTGCGACAAACCGAACCGCAGTATCGCCCGCCGGTGACGCTAACCCAGCAGATCAATTACGCGCACCAAATCAACAACGGTAAAATCAAGAACACGACCGTCGTCAACAACGTCACGATTAACAATATTACCAATAACATTACGGTTACCAAGTTCGGCAACATCAACACCAAATCCATCCGGCTGGAGCAGCTCGATAAAGCCCAGCGGAATCAGGTCTTTGTCCGATCGCAACAAGTGCAGCAAAACGGCCAGCAGCAAGGCAACCTGTTTGCCAAACTTGGCAAGGAAAACACCGGCACCACCGGCTCCCTCAAACCGCTGCTCGTCACGCTCGACAACTCCAGGCTCGATCCAAGAAACAGGCCTCGTGCCAATGAGACCAGAGCTCCGAAACTGCCTGTCGATCTTTCCGGCATGCAGCAGCAAATCGACCTAAAAAAGATCAAAGACACGCACACCGTAAAAGTCGAGCCCATCAAGCTCGACGCTGGCCCCATAGCCATTAAACAAACGGTCAAGTCCGATATCCCCAAGGTCGACCTGAACAAGAAGATCTCGGAGCGCCAAGAAAAGCAGCGTCTGGCCGAACAGCAACGTCGCGAGACCGAAATCACGCAAAAACTGGCCGATCAAGCGCGGCAGAAACAACTCGACGCTCAGAAGGGCAAGCCAACGGACGATGCCAAAAAGCTGGCCGAGCAAAAACGATTAGCCGACGAAGCGCGCCAAAAACAACTTGACGCTCAGAAGGGCAAGGCCGCCGACGATGCCAAAAAGCTGGCCGAGCAAAAACGGTTGGCCGACGAAGCGCGCCAAAAACAATTAGACGCGGCCAAGCAAAAACAACTCGACGCGCAAAAGCAACTCGACTCTCAAAAGGCTGCCGAACTACAAAAACAGAAGCAGCTCGAACAACAAAAACAGCTTGATGCGACCAAGCAAAAACAGCTCGACGCGCAGAAGCAACTCGAGTCTCAGAAGGCGGCCCAACTGCAAAAGCAGAAGCAGCTCGAACAACAAAAACAGATCGACGCGCAGAAACAGGCCGAGCAGCAACGTCAAAAACAAGCTGAGCAAGCCAAGTTGGCCGAGCAGGCTCGTCAAAAACAACTCGCTGCTCAGAAGCAGATCGATGCCCAGAAACAAGCCGAAATTCAGCGACAAAAACAGGCCGAGGCGCAGAAGCAAGCCGACCTGCAGCGGCAAAAACAGGCCGACCAGCAGAAGCAAGCCGAGGCGCAAAGGCAAGCCGACCTGCAGCGACAAAAACAGGCCGAGGCGCAGAAGCAAGCCGAGGCGCAGCGTCAAAAACAAGCCGAGGCGCAGCGGCAGGCTGAAATTCAGCGTCAGAAGCAACTGCAGCCAAAAACGCCAACCACTCCAAGCCAGCCAAATCCGAATGGTCCGAGAGACCCCAAGGATCCCAACAAGCAGCCGCGCTAGTCGCAACCAATTCGCGATACGATGGCAAACTTCACGCGCTTCGAGTTTGGCCGCCTGCCAGGCTCGAAGCGTTTTTTATGCGCATTGCCGGCAAGCGACGCACACCAACAAAAACGGCCGCGGCACTTGCTGTTGCAAGCGCCGCGGCCTTATGTCAAACCTCTCATCCGATTGCGAAGGTGGAGTCGTTTGCGATTAGAACAGGATCGAGCCGTGCTAAGCACTAGCTGTTTGGTGATGCTGTCTACGCATGGTTTTAGGTCCCGCCGACGGAATGCATGGAAGAGAGGTTTGTATCCTGTGGTTCGTTAGCCAATTCTATCGTCACGATCGCCGCCTGGCTTGGGGCAGAAACCGCAATTTTGGAAAAACTTTTGCCCGAAAATTCCGTGCCGGTTTTAACCTTCCAGGCCAATTTCTCGCCCGCCAACCGCCAACTTTGTTGCTTCGCCGGAGTCTGCTCATGATAGCACTCGCAAAGCCGCAGAAAAAGTCGTCGGTTTCGCAAGTATCCCCTTAGCGCAGTCTATTCAAAAGCGGCCGACATGCAAGGCTCGATAATTCGGTTTGCCGCCCATTAATAAATCCGCTGCCCAGCCGTTAAATAGGTGCAGGCGGAATCGACACCACCACAACGGAGCGTCAACGCATTTCTCTCGATGGGCAGACCACGCACTGGATTCGGCAAGCGGTGGACCAATTTCAAGGTCCACTGATCGCTTACACCGCGCGCCTGACCGAAGATTTGGAGTCTGCCCGCGATGTGGTGCAAGATGCTTTTTTACGGTTGCTCCGCGAGGGGCCGTCTGCCCGCGATAAATTGGCCCCGTGGCTGTACACCGTCTGCCGCAATAGGGCATTCGATATTCGTCGCAAGGAACAACGCATGACGCCACTTAGCGAAGCCGCCAGCCAAACTTGCGAAAGTCGCGAGCCAGCGCAAACCACCGTGCTGGAACATCGCGAAAGCCTGGACCAGGTGCTGCAACTGGTCGGCACCCTGCCGGAGAGCCAGCAAGAAGTCGTCCGTCTGAAATTTCAAAGCGGACTGAGTTACCGAGAGATCGCCGCCATCACCGGTCTGAGCGTCACGCACGTGGGCGTGCTGATTCACACCGCCATCGGCCGACTGCGCAGCCAACTCAACCAGCAGCCCACACCAACCAGCAACGGGCGACACAAAGCCAAATAGCCAGCCATGAATCTCAGCAATCTGCAACCAACTCCGATTGCCTCCGCGGCGCGCGTGTTCGCCAGCCCCGCGGATCGCGCGCTCGGTTTGCATTGCCGATTGCCGCCATCCGAACCCCACGCGGCCGCGCCGCTTTTTTAAGGAACGTTACGATGAACTTCGATCCGCATGATCCCCAGTGGACCGCTTACGTGCTGGGCGAACTTGACGGCAAGCAGCGTTTTGCCGTCGAAAAACTTCTCCGCCGCGAACCTGCCGCGCGGCAATTGGTCGACGACATTCGTCAGACCATCGGCCTGCTCAGCGACCAACTCGCTCGCGAACCCGCCGCGCAGTTAACGGCCGAGCAGCAGCAGGCCATCGACCGCCAATGGCAGGCCGAACACATCGCTACGCCGGCTGTGGCGCTGCAGTTGAACGGCGCTTTGCAGGTAAATGGCGCCGGGCAAGACAGCAACGATTTGCAGGCAAAAAAAACATTGCCGCTCAGCGGCGTTTCAACGTCAACTCACCCGATTGCGGCGCCGCCGGCGCGTTACACGTCCAGTTCGCGGTCGTGGGGGCAACGCCTGGCGGTGGCCGCATCGTTGGCTGCCGCAATCAGCTTTGGCTGGGTGCTGCGCGAATTGCACAGCGATCAGCCTCACAGTTCACCGTCGGTCGTCGACGCCAATCCAGCCGCCACGAATCCGGACGCCACGAATTCCGCAGCCACGAATCCGGCAGCGCCGAATCCGGCAGCGCCGGGCGTCGTGCAGCGTGGTCTGAATTCCTCGTCTGACATCGCAACCCAGCGCCAGCGGCTCGAATTTCCTGTACAGGTCAGCGTGCCAGGCATCTTGGATGATGAATACGATCGCTCTGCGTTGAATCCGCTTCGTGAGCCTTATACATTTCATCCCGGCATTTCGGCGGCGACGGGAAATCCGCTCGCCTTTCAACGCCTACTGACACTCCTCCCCGGCCGGTCGTCCGCTTCCGCAACGCTCGATCTACGCCGCGAAATTCAAGCCGGTCTGCTACCAGCTTCAATCGATTCCAGCGCAACCAGCATCGCTTTTGGCCAACTCGGTTCTCAACTCGCGTTTCACGAGTTTTCGCCGTCAGCCGGTAATGGTTTGATTTCTTCCTCTGTCCTTGGCATTAAGCAAGACAAGAACTCCTTGCTGGTCTTCGATTCGTGGGAACCTCGTCTGAGTTCAAGCAGTTGCACAAGCATGCCGTCCGATATTGTCGCCACCGCCGACGAACCTTACGCCAGCGCGCTGAACGTCGCCAACCGCGTGCAGGTCGCCCACGCGAATGGGACGAGTTTCGGCTCCTATGCATACCTGGCAGGAAGTGGCTCCAACGATGGCGATGATGTCATCACGGCAACTTTGCATGTGTTCTCGAAGCCTGCGAATTTTGCAAATACGACCAATGCCGGCACTTTAACTTTAAGCAGCGGTTCGACGAACCTGACCGCTGCGCAGAGCCAAGGTCACCGCTGCAACGGTGGAGAGTTTTCAGCAGGCAATACCGCGAATTTTGGCAACCTCTCACGGGCCGGAACGTCGAGTGTGACGTACGACTTTGTAGGTGATGTAAATTGCAAAACTCTGAGGAGTGACATCCATGTTTCACCCAGCAATGATACCGCCTTGGTGGTGACTGGTAATAATACCTACACGGGTGCAACCACGGTCAATAGTGGCGTGTTCGGTGGTCAATCGCCAGCAAACGGCAAAGAGAGTCAGTACGCGCTGGGCGAAATGCAGGCCCGAGGCGCGCCTTCAGGCGGCAGACTCACGCCCGATGCTGGGCGACAACGCGATCGGAACGAACTTGAAGCGAAAGCGGTCGACCATTCGCCGAAGATCAAAGTTGCGGGTAAACCATTCGCCGACAACGACAATTACTCGGTCGCGAAGCCCCAGTATACGGTTACTGAACCCCAGATGCAGCCGGGCCAAAATGTCGTTTTCAATTACGGCGGGGAGCAGGGGAAAACTGTTGGCGGTACGCTAGCTTTGCCAGACTCCAACAAGTTTGTTAGTCGCGATAAAATTCCTAGCATCAGTACTTCAGCCAGCGTGGCGATCACGCCGTGCCTGTCGATCGCCAGCCATGTGGTCAACGAACGCGGCGATGAAAAAAATTATTATTGGAATCGATACTTAGATCTCGCGCAGAGTGGCGAGTCGAAAGGCGGTGCCAGTAACGAGCCACCGCAATTCAATTTTGCCGATCGCACTCAACCCGGCCCACTCAAATCAATCATTGACCAGCTAAATAATTCACCGTCAAATAGCCTCACAGTTGGCGTACAGACCATCAATTCGGCTGTGGCGAATTCCACGCAACAGGCGGCCACAGCGTCAACGCTAAGCGGCGAAGTGCCTGGCAACAGCGGTTTGCTCACAGGCACGACAAATCTATACTCGCAGACTTTGGCAGGAATCGCCCTCGACAGCGCTGCCCATGTGAATGTCGCAACGAATCAAGTGATGCCGGTCTTCGATCCGCAGTCGCGTGAGGCTTACCAAGCGCTGCCGGTCAATCGCTTCATCGCCGTGGCGGACGATCCGCTTTCGACCTTCGCCACGGATGTCGATACCGGCTCGTACACCAATCTGCGGCGCTATCTGACCGAGCGTGGGCAACTTCCGCCGCCAGACGCGGTGCGCGTGGAAGAGATGCTCAACTACTTCCGCTACGATTATCCGCAAGCCAAGGCGGACGATGCGTTTGCCGTGCAATGCGAAGTTGCGCAATGCCCTTGGGAAGGCAAACATCGTTTGGCGCGGATTGGCATTAAGGCCAAAGAGATCGCTAAGAAGGATCGGCCGGTTACCAACCTGGTGTTTTTGATCGATGTCTCGGGCTCGATGTCGCCGGAAGATCGGCTGCCGCTGATCCAACGCGGCCTTAACGAAATGGTCGATCAACTGACTGAAAACGATCGCGTGGCGGTGGTCTACTACGCGGCCGGCACCGGCATGGCGCTGCCCTCCACGCGCGGCGACAAAAAGGACGTCATCAAAAAGGCCATCAACAAACTCGGCGCAGGCGGTTCGACCAACGGCGCCGGCGGCATCGAACTGGCCTACAAAGTGGCTCGCGAGAATTTCATCGAGCGCGGCGTGAACCGTGTGATTCTGGCCACCGACGGCGACTTCAACGTCGGCATCACCGACCGCGATCAGTTGATTACGCTGATCCAAGACACAGCCAAGGCCGGCATTTCGCTGACCACCCTGGGCGTTGGCACCGACAACCTCAAAGACGCCACGCTCGAACAACTGGCCGACAAAGGGCACGGCAACTATGCGTATCTCGACTCGCTGGCCGAAGCGCGACGCGTGCTGGTCGAGCAGATCAACGGTACGCTTGTGACCGTTGCCAAGGATATGAAAGTGCAAATCGAATTCAATCCGGCGGAAATTCAAGCCTATCGATTGATCGGTTACGAAAACCGGATCATGCCGCACGCCGATTTCAACAACGATAAAAAGCTGGGCGGCGATGTCGGCGCAGGCCATACCGTCACCGCACTGTACGAATTGACGCCGGTCGAGCGCAGCGATAGCGACCAGCGCCTAGATATTGATCCGCTGAAGTATCAAAAGAAAACGGTGACCACCGACGCGGCCGGCACCAAAGAACTGTTCACGCTCAAGTTGCGTTACAAGCAACCGCATGGCGATAAGAGCAGCTTGCAAGAGCTGCCCATCAAAGACTCCGGCAAGCGTTACGGCCAGGCGTCGCGCGACTTCAAGTTTGCCGCCTCGGTGGCCGCATTTGGCATGGCGCTGCGACGGTCGCCGTTCAAAGGCGATCTGAACATGGATGCGATTGCCGAACTGGCTCAGGAAGGCATCGGCAGCGACGACAACGGTTCGCGCAAGGAATTGGTGGACTTGATCCACCGCGCAAAAGCATTGGGCGTACGATGATTGCCAACACCTGACGCTTGCCAGATCACCGCTGGCAGGCCGTCGGACTGCCTTGCTGGTAAGCTTCGTACAACCGACGAGTGGGCCGCGCCGGCACGATCTCCACCGGCGCGGCTCACTGCGTTGATACGCGGCTCACGCTAGCTTGGCGCCGCGCGTTGCTTATGACTCTTTCGCGGTCATTCGCGCCGGGTTAAACTGCGGGCGGCCCAATAGGGGGTCGATGCAGCACATCGGCTATTTCGAGGATTGATCTGATGTACGCCGCAATCTTACTCTGCAGCGCGATGCTGGCCGCCGACACCGACACGGTCACCGTGCGCATGGTTAACACGCTCGAACAGCCCGTGCAGATGAAATTTCGCATCGTCGGCAAGCCAGACTGGTTGAAAGACGAGCTCTCGCTCGACGCTGCTCAAACCAAGAACTTCGCGTTGCCGAAAGCCGACAAGTACGAAGTGGTGATTCGCGATGCAAACAAGAAAGACGTGCCGGTTGGCTCGTGGGACTTGGGCAAAATGCTGGCGAAGGATGCCAAGGCTGAGATACACATTATGGCTCCAAAAGCGAACAATTCGTCCGCCCACGCCAGTGGGAACGGCCTTGAGACGCGCGAGGAAGCTTACACCGTGGAAGTGCCGCTCACTGTCACGGAAGTTTTTGGAGGCAAGACGGTCGCGCGGACGGTGATGGTGGCGGAAACGCGGACTCGAACAGTTACTGTCGCTGCCGAGGGCAAAGACGACCCGGCTGGCGCAACGATCAAACTGGCGGTCTTTTCGAACAAGCAATACTTCGCGATTGCTGGGTTCATCGACGGCAAACGTCAAGCGTCTGCGGAGAGTAAACCGGCTCCCGCGGTGTATCAGCCTGGCCCACCGGTTCCGGCGCCGGCGCCAGCGGTGGATCCGCTGGAGATTGCGATTCCGAATTAGCTTGTGCATGACGTCGGCCATTCGGTCGATTGCGCAGCGATGTTGTCTTGTTGCCGCGGTGGTCAGCGGGGTAAACTACCTGCGACTCGATCCCGCCTATTTTGCACTCAACTGTGTTATTCGAGGAAACGATTTTATGTACGCCGCAATCTTGTTCTGCAGCGCGCTGCTGGCCGCCGATGCCGATGCCGTGCCGCTGCGCGTAGTCAACACGCTCGAAGAGCCGGTGCATGTCAAGTTCCGCGTCGTCGGCAAACAAGACTGGTTGAAAGACGAGCTGGCGCTGGATGCCGCCAAGACGAAAACGATCGAACTGCCGAAAGCGGATCAGTACGAAGTGCTGGTTCGCGATGTGAACAACAAAGACGTCCCGGTCGGTTCGTGGGATTTCGGCAAGTTGCTGGCCAAAGACGCCAAGGCCGAGTTGCACTTGGTCGAATCGCGCCAGAATCCGGCCCGCCCGGCGGTGAAAACGCCGAAGGAAGTTGCGGCCCCGCTGGAGTACGCGCCTGCGATCTTCGCTCCTCGTCAAGCTTTTGCCGTGCAGATCGCGCAACCTGCCGCCGCCGGCGCTACCGCCAGTGGCGCGGCGGGGCGATTCGAACTGGCCGTTTACTCACAGCAGAAATACTTTTTGATCGGCGAATTCATCAATGGTAAAAGCGAAAAGAAAAGCGATCCGACCAACAGCGATCCGCCGGTGGTGACGGCGCCCAGCGGCATCCCAGCGCCACAGAGCCAACCGTATATCATTCATCCAATCAGACGCCGTTAAGGGCATCAACCGAAATGTCGTGCAACGCCGCCTTGCAATCGCTGCCGAGGCAGCCCGGCAAGGCCGCGCGGGGCCAGCATAGCGGTTACTGGATGAAGCGTTCTTCTTCTTGACTGTTCTGCAGCGTGATTTCGCCGGCGTCTTCCAGGCGGCGGACAACATCCACAATCTGCTGTTGCACTTGCTCCACGGCCGAAAGTCGCACGGGGCCCAGGTATTCCATTTCTTCGCGCAAGCCTTCGGACGCCCGCTGCGACATATTGCCCAGCACCTTGGCTTTGAGTTCTTCGCTGGCGCCTTTGAGTGCCAAGGCCCATTGCCCGGTCTCGACGTTTTTGAGTACCGTCTGAATATCCTTGGGCTGAAACTTGTTGATGTCTTCGAAGACAAACATCAGTCGGCGGATTTCTTCGACCAGGTCCGGGTCTTCTTGAGCCAGATTCTCCATCAGCGTGCGCTCGGTGGCGCGGTCGGTGACGTTGAGTATTTCGGCCACGCTGGCCACGCCGCCTGCCGCTTCGAACTGCTGGCTCATCACGCTCGACATCCGATTTTCCAGGCCTTTTTCGACTTCCTGGATCATCTCCGGGTTAGTCTGATTCATGGTGGCAATCCGCCGCACCACCGACAATTGCCGATCGCTGGGCAAGCCCGCAATGATCGTGGCCGCGTTTTGCGCCGGCAGGTGCGAAAGAATCAGCGCAATGGTCTGCGGATGTTCGTCGATGATGAACGTCAGCAGGTTTTGGCTATCGACTTTCTGCAAAAAGCCGAACGGCAGCGCTTCGATCGATTGCCGGACGCTATCCAACGTGCCGCCAGCGTTTTTGCCGAGAGCTTTTTCGACCAGCGATTTGGCCAGATCGAGCCCGCCGGCACCCACGCCCACCGAGCCCGGCGAAACGTCGGCAAACTCGCTGATCACCGCTTCTTGCTCGTCGCCCGAGAGCGAGCCGAGCTTGGCGATTTCGATCGAGACGGCTTCAACCTGTTTCGCCGGCAATTTGCTCATCAAGCTGCCGGCATCTTCTTGCGGCAAACTCATCAGCAAGATGGCCGCTTTGCGAAGTGTTGAACCAGCCATGAGCGGACAATCGTTAAAGACGGAACAAACGCACCCCAGGCGCGGAACCAAGCCGAAAACGGCCCGCGCGCCGGCGCGACTGGCGATGTCTCAGGAGGCGCGGCAACAGGCCGTGACGAGGTTTGTATCGGTTGCGGCAGGCGACAAACTTCATCCGGCCGCGATTGCGCGTCAGACAGGGGCCAGTTCGCTGACCGCCGTCAGGCCAACTTCCAAGGTCAGCGGACCCCAATCGGTTTGAAACGGCATGCAGATCGGTTGAACGTTGGACGGAAACCGCACGACGTGATCGCGACCGGTGATCACGTTCGGCAGACCGATCGACAGATCGTATTCGGCCAGTTCCGCTTTGGCGGCGCCGGCGATCATGTTGGTCAATTCGCCCACGGCGTCGAGCACGTCGGCGTCGATCTCGGTGCATTCGGTCATCAGCATGGTGGAAGAGGCTTTGAGGGCCAGATCGCGCGATAAATTCAGCACCACCGAGCCCACGGCACGGCCAGAAAGGCCGATCACGCCGCTGATTTCGTGCATCGGGCTGGCGTAATCTTTTAAGTGAATGCCCTCGCGCCGCGTTTCGCAGTCGAGCATGGTCTTGAAGGTTTTGGCGACGGAAGCCAGAAACGGATTGATATATTCTGCCCGCATGACAGGTGTTCCACTGCTCGAGATGGATGTTGCCAATTCGCTCATTCGCCAATTCGTACGGCGAGACTATCGGCCGCACTTACGGCCAAATAATCCTAGGTCAGAAAACGCCGTCGCGCAAAACGCAATTGGTCCGCGTGGCGTCCTTCGCGCCAGGCGACGGGACGAATCGCTTTACAGCGAATGTGCCGGTCGTAACGCCGCCGTGGACTGGCGCGATCTAGCTACGCGCCGCGTAATTGGCAGATGCCGAGTTGGCCTTCGCATTCGTCCACTTCAACCTGCAACTCGGCGGGCCGTTGGCCGGTGCGGGCCTGCAGACGGTCGAGCAATCGACCGCCCAGGTACCGCGCCAGCAACTCGGCCGTCGTATTGGCCAGCGGCAAGATGACGCAATCTTCCTTGGGAAAAACCCAGCGGCGCGATTCGAACGTGGCGGTAACTTCCGATTCGTCGGACACCACGCGAATCAGCGGGTGGCGGTCTGGCAACAGCACGTGATGATCGAGCTGGTCAACGATGGCCCGCAATTCGTCGCGCAGGGCGATGAAGTCCAGCACGTACTGATTTTCGTCCAACGGACCGGCGACTTCGGCGGCAACGCGGTAATTATGCCCATGCAGACGTTCGCAAATGTTGCCGTTGAAGGTGATGAAGTGCGCCGCGGAAAACACCAGGTAATCTTTACTGACGCGGACGCGGTATTGTTCTGTCATGAGTTGGGCCGCCGAAAAATCCAAGCCAGAGTTCCGTCACGAAAATGCAGCGCCGGCATCAGTAAAGCCGATAAGGCGGCGCGATCGATTGCTCGTACAGCGCCACAAACAGCCCGGCGGCAATCATATCGGCCGATGTGCCAGGATTGCGGCGATGGCCGTCGCTGCGTAGCCAAAAATCGAGATCGGCCAGCGCGTCCTGATAATTGTCTTCGCCCGGTTGGCCGGCGGCAAGCACTTCCGCGGCATGATCGGCCGATTGTTGCGCCACCGCCAAACCGCATTTGCGGGCGATCAGACTATCGGGGTACTGAGCCATTTGCTGCACGAAGGCGCGGACGATCGCATCAGCTAAACACCAGCCTTGCGCCAGCCCGTCGAGCAAATTGGGCACCACAAATTCCAGCACGTCGCGAAAACCGCTGGCATACTGCGCGGCGATCAGGTCGCGATCGGCGGCCAGACGCATGGCGGCAATCAGATTGTCCGGCGGTTCTGCATGGACGTCGGCCTGTGCGACGCTGCCCAAGCCGCCGGCCTGCGAACTGGCAATGGCCTGATAAACGCAGTGCGCGTCCGTGGCGTCGAGTTGCCGCAGCGCAGCGGCGATTTGCTCGGCGGCGCGACCACGGCTCATGGCGGCGGCCAGCGGTGCAAACAGCAACACCATGCCGAGGTTACTATTTGTGGCCACAGCGGCGCGCGTGGCTTGCACCGCTTGCAACACGGCCGAGCCAATCGCCGTGCCGGAAGCAATGGCATCAATGGCCGGCGCGATCACGATGCCGCTGATTGCCAAGTCCGGAAATGTCAAATCGACGAAGTCTGAACCACGATGTACGTTGCCCGGCTTATGCGCCGTGGCTTCCAGCAAACAGGCCAGACTGGCGCACTGCCCCAGCGAAAGTTGCAGCGATGGCGGCATGGTGAACCTGGGGCCGATCAGTCGCCACGCAACTTCAGGCCTTTGATCGTGAGCTTTTCGCGAACTTCGTTCAGGCTGGTGACGCCAAAGTTCTTGCATTCCAGCAGATCGTCGCCGGTGCGTCGCAGCAATTCGCCGACGGTGTTCAGTCCCAAGCGGATCATGCACTTGCGGGCGCGAACCGAAAGATTGAGATCGGAAATCGGCCGGTCGAGCAGCGCTTGTTCGTCCGGCGAAACCACAACCGGTTCGTAGACAACTTCCGGAGCGGCTTTTTCGTCAGCCAGTTGCCCGAGTTGTAAGCCCTTGGAGGCCATCATGTCGCGAATTTCAACCAGCGACGTTTCGCCAAAGTTCTTACTGGCCAGCAGGTCGGCTTCGCTGGTGCGGGCCAAGTCTCCAAGCGTCATGACGCCCATCTTTTGCAGACAGTTGCGACTCCGAACCGAAAGTTCGAAATCCGTGACCGGCACGCCCAGCACCTGGCTCATGCGGTCCCGACGGCGCTGATCGTTTTCGTCGTAGTACATATCGCGCGAGGCTTGCACGTCCTTCATGAACAACTTGGCCCGTGGATGGTCCGGGTAATTGTCCAGAATGCGGTTGTAGCAACCGGCGGCCCGCTCGTATTGCTGGCGGTCTTCGTACAGGATGCCGAGATTAAGCAGCGAGCCGACGTGGGCCGGAAAACGCGAAACCGAGCGTTCGTAAAGATCGAAGGCCGTTTCGTCGTTGCCGCGACGATCGTTCTCAAGCGCCAGGCTGAACAGCGAGCCGATATGTTTGGAATCGGTCTCGACCGCGCGCTCGAACAGGGCCACGGCTTCGTTCGGATTTCCGCCCATCGCCGCCACCGACGCGCCGCGCTGGTAGAGATACTCGGCGGTCTGCTCGACAGCGCCAGACAGCTTGTCGAGAATATCGACGGCGCCTTTGGGGTCGCCGGCGTAGCGGCGGGCTTCTGCCCGCGCCAGCGCACAAGCGTCGGCGTCGTAACCGGCCTTGGCGGCCTGCGTGAAGTTGTCTTGGGCTTTGTCATAATGTTCCAAGGCAAAATTCGTTTTGCCAATGTAGAACAAGGCCAGCGCGCCGCCGTCGCCATTGCGCAGCGTTTCTGCCCCGACTTGATACCGACCCAGCAAGTAGTAACACACGCCCAGCCGCACTTGCGAGGCAGGGCTGAGGTCTTCGTGAGATTCCAGTTCGCTCACGGCTTCGCGGAGCGTGCGGAAGTTACTGCCGTCTTCGGAAATGGCGTCCATGATGTGCTGGACGTCTTGGGGGCCAAACGAACTGTTCGAGAGGACAATTTGCTTCAACGGGGGCGTCATCGTCGTGCTCATCGGCAAAACTTCTCCGAGTTCCGAAAAATCTGATTGGTGTGCCGCGTTACGCAATCGCTACGGCCGATGCCGCTTTGGCGAACCACGCACGGGCAGCCAGCAAACGCTGGCCAATGTTCAAGGATCGAGCCGCACCGCCTGAAATCAGACTTCTGCGACGAAAAAAAATCAGAAGGTAAAAAGCCAGCGAAGGGAGTCGAACCCTTAACCCCCGCAATACGAATGCGGTGCTCTGCCAATTGAAGCTACGCTGGCAAGTGTTTAATCAGCAACCGGTTGCAGCAAATTCCTCCGCGCATTCGACCAGCGAACGCCGAGAATTGCCATACTCCACAGGACGGCCACGCCTTGCCACGAAAGACGATTTCCTCCAGAGTGAGAATCGATTATTTTATCATTCGGCAAGCAGTTTGCAATGGCGGGCAATCACGTTTTAGGCCGTAAATTTCGCCGGACGAGCGTCAACTTCGCCGCGACGCTAAAACGTCAGGGGACGATTCGGGCGCTCAAACGGCCGACTTATCGCGAGCCGTAATTCGCGATCGATGCTAGGAGTGGGCAGCCTAGTCGGAATTCCGGCCAATTGCAAGAAATTGGCCAGCAGCGTGAATCCGCCTTCGGTCAGCACCGACTCCGGATGAAACTGCACCGCAAACAGCGGCAGCGTGCGGTGAGCGACGGCCATGATGGTGCCGTCGGTCGTCCGCGCCGTCACGTTGAGCTCCAGCGGCAGCGAGGCTTCTTCGGCAACCAGCGAATGATATCGCCCTACGCGAAGCGGGCTTGGCAGCCCGGCAAACAGTCCGGTGCCGTCATGCTCGACCAGCGATGCGCTGCCGTGCATGGGCTGCTGCGCCCTAACGACCAAGCCGCCCAGCGCCGCGGCAATCGTTTGATGCCCAAGGCAAACGCCCAGTATGGGAATCTCCTGGCACAGTTCTTGAACGACCGCCAGCGAACAACCGGCTTCTGCGGGCGTGCAGGGGCCTGGCGAAAGCACAATCGCCCGCGGCCGCAACTGGCGAATGCGACCGACGTCTGTTGCGTCGTTGCGGACGATGACCGTTTGCTGGCCAAGCAATTGGAAGTAGCGGGCCAGATTGAAGACGAAGCTATCGTAGTTGTCGAGAATGAAAATCATCGTCGTCGCAAGGACTTTGCCGCAAACAGGACGCAGGCCGCCTTGCCGTACCAACTGGCCGTTATCGATTCGTTTTGAGCGCGGGCCGCACAGTCCGGATTTCCTCCAACAAGCCACTCAGGTCGGCCGGTAGCGGCGCCTGAAAATCCAGCGGCATTCCGGTCTCGGGGTGTTTGAGCGTCAATCGCGAGGCATGCAGCGCCTGACGTTCGAGCAGCGGCGTATCATCCACGGTGTGATGTAACTCGCCGCGCGTGATTCGCGCTCGCCCGCCGTAAAGTCGGTCGCAGAGCACAGCGTAACCGGCGTGCGCCATGTGAACGCGAATTTGATGCGTGCGGCCGGTCTTTGGCTCGACGCGCAACAGGGCAAAGCCGTCGAACCGTTCGAGGACTTCGTAAAACGATTGCGCCGGTCGACTACTACTGTGATCGCGGCGAATGGCCATTTTTTCGCGTTGGTAGGGGTGGATGCCAATTGGCTGCTGGATCACATCGCGATCACGGTCTGGCACGCCAACCACAATTGCCAGATATTCCTTGCCAACCGTTCTGGCTTCCCACTGTTCGCACAGTTTGAAATGCGCGTGATCCGTTTTGGCAACAGCCAGCAGTCCACTGGTGTCGCGGTCTAGCCGATGCACGATGCCCGGACGGCTTGGTCCGCCGACCGAACTGAGCGAGTCGAAGTGAAACTGCAGCGCCGCGGTCAATGTGCCGGACCAATGCCCTTTGGCCGGATGAACGACCATGCCAGACGGCTTGTTGACGACCGCCATGTGCTGATCTTCGTAGACAATATCCAGCGGAATATTCTCGGGCAGCGGACCACTGCGAGGCATGTCCGGCAGCACGATGGCTACTTTTTCACCCGGCTGCAAACGGTGCGCGGCTTTGACGCGGCGGCCATCGACGGTCACGCCGGCGGCATCGATCACGCGGTGCAAATGCACGCGGCTGTAGGCCGGAAACTTGTGCGCCAAGTAAGCGTCCAGCCGCCAGCCGATTTCGTCCTCAGCAACCGTGAGATTGACTGGAGCGTCAGAGAGTTGGCCCTCAGCCATGAACGTACCGGCCGCTTATTTCGTTGGTTTGGAACCGGGCGTAACCGGTGGAACTTTGGCGGCTGGCGTCTTAACCGCAGGCACCGGACCGGGTGCCTTGGCGGGCTGCGAAATCGCCGGCTTGTCGGGCACCGGATTGGCCGGGGGCTGCTTCACGGCGGCTGCCGGTTTTTTGGCATCGACCGCAGGCTGTTTGGCGTCTTCGGCAGGCTGCTGATCCGCGTCAGCGGGCTTCTTCTCTTCCGCGGCAGGCGTCTTCACTTCGTCAGCCGGTTTCTTCACTTCGTCAGCCGGTTTCTTGACTTCGTCAGCCGGTTTCTTGACTTCGTCAGCGGGCGCCGGGGTTGCGTCGGTCTCCGGCCTGGATGCTTCCGGTTTAGGGTCGACATCCGATTTCCGTTCGCCGGTTGGCGTTTTATCGTCAATTTTCAGACCGTCCGGCGTGGCAGGATCGCGTGGCAGTATGTCGTCGCCCGGCTTGCCGAGTTTGAAATCCACGGGGTTGTCGGAACGGATTTGGTCGGGCAGTTTCGGGCCGGTGCCGTCGAAGATGCCGGGGCCAAACTTCGGGTCATCCAAGGGAAAATTGAAGTTCGGTTTCTCGCCGGGAGTGGGCAACTTGATCGGCTTTTCTTTCGCCAACCAATTGAAGAATTCGAGCGTGGAGTCGCGGTCGAGTTCCTTCAAACGTCGATTAGCCATCGACGCAAACGGGCCGTTCTCCCACTTGGTGACGTAGTCTTTGTAAGCTTCTTTCGCCTTGGTGAGTTCCGCTTTGGGATCGATCACCATCCGCGATTCGTGCGCGCGTCCCAGACCCCACACGGCACGCTGCAATTGATCGCTATCGTGACTGGTGCCGTAGACATTTTGAAAGCCGCTGATCGACTTTTGCAATTGTTCGTCCGCGTCGTTCCGATTGACGAATAAGGCATTTGTGCCGTCAGCCAGGCGGCGCTCGGCCAACAGAATTTGCGCCCACAGCCCAGCCGGATCACGCCCATGACTATCAACCACCTTATTCAAGGCTTCGGGCGAACCGCTGTCGATCGAGTAAAACAGTTGATCGCAACCTTCAGCCGCGGTGGCTGCCGAACGATGGCTTACATACACGTAAACCAGCGAAATCAGCAGTAGTGCAATCGCCGAACCAATGATCACATTGACGTACGGCTTGATGGCCAGAGTCTGCTTTTCGAGCCAATCGGCCAGCAAATTGTGTTGCAGTTCGTGCCGTCGTTCTGTCTTCATGTGTATCGGATGATCTGGGTTGAATCGAACAAAAATCGCGACACTGGCAGGCCATTGCCGTTGGATGGTGCGCAAACGGTGAGTATAGGGCTGCAAACTTGCAAGCGTCAAGTCCGATGACGCCGCAGCTTGCCGGCCGCGGCAGTTGCCCGAGTGAAAACGGCTAGAACGTCGTCGCTAGTAAAAATTCGCGCCAAGCTGTTCTTCGCCAAGCACCGCGATTGTCGCCCGCCTTTTGACATTGAAATCGAACGACGCTGCGGCGGCGGAGTTTGCAGATGCACGGCTGTCGTCAATCGTGTGCGGCGGCAATTGGTTGGCAAATTGGGCAGCAGAGGGCTCGTTGCTAGCGATTTTCATCCACAGAAAGGCGTTTTCACGGCATAAATCAGCCCGAAAGCATGTTTTTTGCGGCGCTGCTAGCGGCCAATTGGTCCTACACCCGATATTTCCGGAAAATCTTACCATTCTTGCTCAACTGCTCAGACCGGACTTCCCGATATAACCGGCACGAACATATTACGCCCTCTCTTTGTGGAGAGTGCGAAAATGAAAAAATCCGCGTGAAGCCCAGGTAGACGCAAAAATGTCGCTCCATCGCACAAGAATCTGGCTCGTAGCGTTTGCAGTTGTCCTATGCGGAGCCGCGCAATCGCGGGCGCAGCACTATGAGGCAATTGCGCCCTTCGATTACGACGCGGTCCACGATGACCAGCCGTTTGCTCCCGCGGACTTGAGCACTTACGGAGGCCCGCCACCGCGGAACGAAGGCTTCTTCTTCAGCTATCAGCGGCTGTTGTGGAGCATGTCGACTCCGGAAAAGACACCGATCGGCTCGCCGACCACGCGACTGATCATCACCGATCCCAACGGCAACTTTGTCGAGCCGGTGCAAAACTCAGAAGACACGGGCTTCTTCCGAGCGGAAGCCAACTGGGGCAATCGCTTCGAAGGCGGATATGTGGTCGATAACTGCGGCTGGATGATCGGCGGCTTCGAGGGGCTCTCGCAGCGCCAGAACAACACGCTCAGCCCTGCAATCGTGCTATTCGAAGACCCGGCCAACCTATTCGGCAACAACATTCCGCGGTTCGATCCATTCATCGTCGATAACTACCTGAATTTCAGCGGCGTCGAGATCATGCATATCAACCGCTGCAACTACGGTTGCGATTCCGCTCACCAAGTGGACTACATGTTTGGTGTCCAGTACTACCACCTCAAAGACCTGTTCCGCGTGCAAGGCAGTGCCTTGGGCTTGGTTGCCGATCCGTTTTTGAATCAGTTCTTTCTGAATCAAGACGCCATCGATCACGTGGTTGGCCCCAAGATTGGCGCCCGCTACGTTCATCAGTGCGGACGCTTCATCTGGGACGTGCAAGGCGGTTTCACGGCCGGCGTCAACTATCGCACGATTCAGCAAAAGGGTAATTTCACCACCGGTGTGCTGAACTTTGTGGCGAGCGACTTCAAGAACGAACTCAACGACACCCGCTTTTCACCGTCGGGCGACTTCCGCTTGGAATTCGCTTATCAGTTGACCAAAGCCTTTGCATTGAAGGTGGGTTACGACGCGGTTTGGATTGGCGGCGTGGCTCGGGCGGCGGACACGGTCGACTACGAAGTGCCCCGTCCGAACATCCAAAAGCCACACTACGGCGACAACTTCTTCGCCAACGGTGTGAGCTTCGGCTTCGAATTCAATCGCTAACGCACCGCGTTGCGTCGTCAGCCACCAAGTGCAGGTAGCATGACGGGCGGAACGTGGCAAATCGAAGTGTACCGAGTGCGGTCGCCACCTCGATCTGCCAAAACGATCCGCAGCGACGATCAGCCGCGGGTAATCATCTCGTCGAGATTCAGCAGAACGTTGGCCAGTACCGTCCAAGCCGCCCACTCGGATCGATCCAGCGCAGCGACGCCCGGTCTGGTGGGCGGAGCATCCTTGAGCATCTGTTCGGTGGCCGTGCGATCGTACTGAAATCGCGCCAACTCTTGGGCGTGTAGGCTCAGCAACCGGCCAAGCTCCGCCGGAGTCGGCTCGCGAGAAACACAAAGCTGAAAGCCGCGCCGGATACGATCGGCCGGCGCAGAGTCGCCTGGCGCCTCCGTCATCATCCGCCGCGCTAAGGCCTGCGCCGCCTCGACATAAACCGGATCGTTCAAAACGGTCAGCGCTTGCAAGGGCGTGTTGCTGCGCACCCGACGAACGATGCAAATTTCGCGGCTGGGCGCATCGAAGCTCATAAACGCCGGATACGGCGCCGTTCGCCGCCAAAACGTGTACAGCCCGCGCCGATATTTGTCGTCGCTGGCGCTAGTTTGCCATTTATCGCCGCTGTACGGACTGCTCCAGACGCCATCGGGTTGCGGCGGCATCACGCTCGGTCCGCCGATCTTTGCCGACAGCAAGCCACAAACGGTCAACGCTTGATCGCGGACCATCTCCGCTTCGAGTCGAAACCGCGGCCCCCGCGCCAGCAGCCGATTGTACGGATCACGCTCGAGCAGTCCTGGCGACGTCTTGGCCGACTGCCGATACGTGGCCGAAGTGACCATCAGCCGATGCAGGGCCTTCATGCTCCATTTGCGCGCCGGTAATTCGCAAGCCAGCCAATCGAGCAGTTCCGGATGTGATGGCCGATCGCCGCGCGTGCCAAAATCTTCGCTGGTCAGTACCAACCCCTGTCCGAAGAGTTGCTCCCAGGCGCGATTTACGGTCACCCGCGCCGTCAGTGGATTTTCGCCATCCACCAGCCAACGTGCCAGCGACAAACGGCTGACGGGCTGATCTTCGGGCGGTTTGCCGAACACGGCCGGAATGGCCGGCAGCACGGCGTCTCCTTGCGAGAGAAAATTTCCGGCCAGATGGATGTGCGTGGTGCGCGGCTTGGGCAGTTCTTGCATGACCATCGACTTGACGACGTGCCTGGCCAGCGCCGCTTTCTTTTCGGCTAACAGTTTGCGTTGCGGCTCCAAGCGGGGCGCGATCGTGCGATAGAACGCCATGACTTCCGCCCGTTGCTGCTGGCTGCGATGGGCGTCCGGCTTGGCGAGCAGTTTTTGAATCGGCTTGGTGAGCTTCTTCTTGGCCGCATCGTCCAGCCCCGCTTCCCAGGCGACTGCTTCTTCAGTCAATTGAGCCTCGGCAGCCTGCGAGGCCGTTTCCAAGGCATGTTCCTGTTGGGCAACTTCGTCGCGAAGCGTCGCAGCGCCTGGCAGTTCGACTTCCGCCTGTGGCGATGCTCCGCCGGAATCGGCCGTGCTGTTAAAATAGGCGTAAAATTGAAAGTATTCCTTCTGCTTGAACGGATCGTATTTGTGGCTGTGGCAGCGACAGCAAGCCAGCGTGGTGCCCAGCCAAACCGTGGCCGTGGTGTTGACGCGATCGATCACGGCCGCCGTGCGATATTCTTCGCGATCGACGCCGCCTTCGGTGTTGATCATGGTGTTGCGATGAAAACCGGTGGCAATCCGCTGTGACTGAGTGGCGTTGGGCAACTGATCGCCAGCCAATTGCTCGATGGTGAATTGGTCGAACGGCAGATCGTCGTTGAGCGCGGCAATCAACCAATCGCGATAGGGCCACATCGTGCGCCGCGGATCTTTTTCGTAACCGTCGGTGTCGGCGTAACGCGCCAGGTCGAGCCAGGGCCGCGCGAACCGCTCGCCATAGTGTGGCGAAGCCAACAGCCGATCGACTTGTTTTTCGTAGGCGTCCGGGCTGGTGTCGGCCACATACGCGGCCACCTCGTCTGGAGTTGGCGGCAGGCCGGTTAAATCCAAGCTCAAACGACGCAACAGCCGCGGACGATCCAATTCGGCCGTCGGACGCAGCTTTTCTTGATCAAGCCGCGCCAAAATAAAGCGATCGATTTCGTTCTTGCACCAGGCCGGGTCGCTGACCTTGGGCAATTGCGGGCGGACCGGCTTTTGATACGACCAATGCGACGAGATCGACTTCAATGTGGATGATTTATCCGGCCACGCTGCGCCGGCATCGATCCAACCGCGTAGCAGTCCAATCTGCTCGGCCGACAAAGGATCGCCATCGTCTGCGGGCGGCATCATCCGCTCAGGATCCATGCCTGCTACCAATCGAATCAAGCGGCTATGCTCGCTATCGCCCGGCTTGATAACTGCGCCGTTGTCGCCGCCCGCCAGCGCATCGACCTTGGAATTCAGTGCCAGACCCGACTCGCGCTTCTCACTGCCATGACAGCGGATGCAGCGGGCCAGCAACGGCTGCACATCGCGGGCGTAATCGACCGGCTTGCTGGCGGCAGGCGGCAACTTTGCGGCAGGCGGTTGCGCTGCCGCAGTTGGTTGATTTGCCGCAGTTGGTTGAATTGGCGCAGTTGGCGTCGGTTCGGCCGCCGCAAGAGCGTGGTCGTATCGAACTGCCAGCAGCAACGTGCAGACCAGCAACAACGAGCAAATCGTACGCGGCATGATGGCAGGTGGGGTGAGAACGGCAGGGCGGTTAGCCTTTGAGTATAAGCAACCGCTGGCAGAATCGCCAAGCGTCGGAAAAGTGCGGGTGTGACAAAAGTGCTTGGCGGTGTTAAGCCGCGGTGGGGCAAGGAGTTGGCCAGTATTTTTGCCATTGGCCGCTACGCTCGAGCGAATCCAGCGCGGTGACAGCCTCCGCATTCGGTCGATCCCAACGACGCCTGCGGCCCTTGAGTCGCCCGACTGTCAGTTTGCATTGTGCTTCGGTCGGACCACTGCCGATCTGCCAACCTTGCTCGCGAAACGCAGGATATCGAATCATCGCCTGACGCTCGGAGATGTAGTGCATCAGCCTGTCGGCC
>JBBRCE010000020.1:0-83032 GCA_038205115.1 Pirellulales bacterium | reverse complement strand
CGCAGTCGTCGTTGGGATCGACCGAATGCGGAGGCTGTCACCGCGCTGGATTCGCTCGAGCGTAGCGGCCAATGGCAAAAATACTGGCCAACTCCTTGCCCCACCGCGGCTTAACACCGCCAAGCACTTTTGTCACACCCTGACAGATTGGCCGCTTGACAGTCCGCTAGTGCGGTTGTCAGAATTGCACCTTGGCCTGCGAATCAAGCCGACGCAGTCCATCAGACATTTCGGGCGGCTAGCTCAGTTGGTTAGAGCGCTATCCTCACACGGTAGAAGTCACAGGTTCGAGTCCTGTGCCGCCCATCAGCCCTCGCATCACAACTGCGAGGGCTTTTTTATGGGTGGATGAGTAGCGGTTTGGCAAGCGGATTTGGCGGCGAGCGCGATTATTGGCCGATGGTGGCGGGCGGCGACGGTAATTCGCGCAGCAGTTTGAGATCGGTCTCGAATCGTTTGACGGCGCGCTGAAACGAGCCGTCGGTTTTGGTCAGCACCAGTGAAAACGGGCTGCCGCGGCGTTCCAATTGATGGCTGACATCGCACTGATTCCGGCCAATGGTCTGAATGACATGCGATCGCAAGTCTTCGCGGGCGGCAATGCGGCCCACACTCTGCGTGGCGTCGGCCAAAAAGGCCTTGAGCTGCGCGCAATAGCCACACGTGCAATCTAAATCCGCAGGCCGCGCCCAGTCGGTTGGCGGCAAGGGATGCTGCACGGTGGCCGCAATCAACTGCTTGCGAACCGCGGCCAGCCAATCGGCAATCGCTGGCGGAATCGATCCCAAACGCTTTTTTGCCCAAGGAATGATCGCAATCAAACAGGGAACCTGATAGTCATCCAGATTGTATGCCGCCGGCAATTGCTGCACGCATTGGACGAGGCGCGGAAGTTGTTGTCGGCTATCGCTGGCCAGCAGCGCTTTGAGCAGCAAGCTGAGCCCCGCGCCCGTCAAGCGAGGTTCTGGTCGCCGGCGCGACGAGGCGTGTGAAGAACTCTCGGCCTGAGGTTCGCAGAAACGCTGCACGACGATTTCGCACAATTCCCGCGCCACTGCCACTTTCTCCGCGGTGGCCTTACTCTCGCAACAGAATCCGCAGAGCCACTCCAGGTCGCGAGGCAGAATCGTGTCTTGCCGATATCGCGTCGCATCGGGCGACAGCGCGAGCAGTTGCTTCAGTTCCGGCGCAAACGCATTCCAGCCGAACTCGGCACACGCGCCGAGTACGAGCGAATTGATCCGCGTCGTTTGGTCTTGTTCTGCCAGCTTGGTCAGAAACGCGGCAATCGCCTCCCGGTCGTGCAGCAAAAGGAGCTGATCCGGAAATTCATTCAGCGGCGATTGCTCGCCGGCCGCGGACCGCCAGTGATTGATGTGGCGTTGCGGCCATCGACTGACGATGGCGCGGGCAAAACGAACGCAGTCTTGACGAGCCGCTGCCAGCCGTTTCTGCGGAGTTTTGGCGAGTTTTTTCGTCATCGACAGCAGCAGTGGCAGGCTGTCCTCGGCGCCAGCGCTGGCCACCACATCGTAATGCTGATCGCGCTGCCAGACCACGATTGCCGAGCGATGATACCAGCGGTCGAGCGTGTTACCTTCATTGCCGGTGTAGCCTTCGAATTCTTCTGAGGTTGGCTTCCAGTCGTCGATAGGCACTGTCGAGACGATGCTCGAGCTGTGGAATTTGATATTGTTCCAGAGCTGTTTGCGGCCACGGATATCGCTCCAGTTGGTGCCGTACAATTCATCCTCATACGTTTCGCCAATTGAGATTTCACGCTTGGCGGGCTCGCGCCACGAGCGACGAGAGTACGCGCGGTCGAGGCCGCCGTCATCGGCGAATTGCGACAAATGTCGCGTTACCTGCGCCAAGTGTGGCAGGAAATCGGTTTTTTCGGCCATGGCGACAACCAAGTCCGCCAGTTGTCGATCCGCGCCTTTGAGCAAGTCGAGCGACAATCCGCGCTCCGTATAGTGATGCTCCAACGCAAAGACTAAAGGTCGCCCCGGATGAAGTGCGACCCAGGCGCGCAGCGACTCGGCCAGTTGATCGTTGTGTGCAGCGGGCGAAACATCGGCCGGCGCTCTGTCGCGCTGCGGTTGCAGCACGAGATTGTAGGCCAGCGCCATGCGAATGCCGTGGCTCACCGGTTCCACCTGATGCTCGCAATCGGCGTAGAACGCGGCGAAACAGCTCGCCTGGCCGGCCGCCGCTTCTTTGAAATCGAATTGCCGCTTGCTCCCGCTGTGCCGCACGGCCAAGCATCCACCCTCGAAGGGATTCGGAAGCACGACGATCAAGCTGGCCACCATCCCGTCTTGCTTTTCGCTATCGCGATGCGCCCGAAAAAATCCGCCTTTCTCGTAGACCAGCAGCTTATAAAGCCTTGCCTCCAGCCGCTCCGCAGGCAGACCCAGTTGCTGAGCAATCGTGCAAGTTGCGGCGGTGATGGCCGCGTTCCAGTCGTCGCCCAGGCGGAACTTTCGTGGATCGAGTTCGAACGTTTTGCGTACCGTTTCGTCCACCAGTGTCCTCGTGCCTTGGCCGAAAGGCGCCACGCGGCAGCAGGCGAGCAGCGGCTTTTTCATCGTGCGTTTTAACGGCAAATCGATGCGGCCCAAGCCCTCGATTTCAAGCTGCGGATCGACCGTCGGCAGGCAGCCGCTGACCGAGAATTTGGCAGACCGCGTCGCGCTACCAATGGCGGCCGCCAGCCAATCGATGCTGAGTTCATCGGCCGTAAGCTTGGGCTTGGGTTTGGGCTTGGACTTTGACATTTGTTGCATCCTCGAATCGCGCGAAATGTATGCGGCTGGAGTACAACTTACCGAGTCGATCGACAGGACGACAGCCAAAAAATGTTATGCTGCTGGCGGACCCAGAAAGTCAGAGCAGTGTTTCAGAGACTCAAACTGGGCATGGCGAAAATGCGGGCAAGCTGTGCGGTGGCCTTGCCAATTCGGTCCATCTCTCGAGGGCCGCAGCTCGAGAGACAAGTTGCGGGTTTTGGCCGCTCTTAAGACTTTATCGCAACTTCTCAACACGCTGTTTGAAACCATGCCACCTGTGCCCGCCGTCTCCTCACTGTACATCACGCACGCCCAAGCGCTACCGATGGTTTGCGTGGACGCTGTGGCCGCGGTGATGGGTCGTGGGTTGATTGGCGATCGTTACTACAACCAAACCGGCTTCTACTCCAACATTGCTGGCTGGGGTGCGCAGGTCACGTTGATTCAAGCCGAAGCGATTCAGGCGATCAATTCCGGTCACGGCGCGGTGTTCGACGGTGCGATGTTGCGACGAAATCTGGTCACGCGGAACATCGCGCTGGAGCAACTGATTGGCAAGACATTTCGCTGCGGTACCGCCATCCTGCGGGGCACCAAGCCGTTTCCGCCGTGCGCCCATCTGGCCTATTTGTTGGGCAAACCCGAAGTGCTAAAATACTTTGCCCACTGCGGCGGCATTGGTGCCGAGGTAATCGCCAGCGGTGAAATCCAGCTCGACGACCGCATCGAAATATGCTCCGCAGCGAACTAAGGCTGGATGAACGCGAGCATATCTTCACTCATCCAGCGACTCATGCGTTTCGAAAACAACTGACGTTTACCGCAACACCAGAACGAATTCTTCACAACAGGATTTGTAAATGCATGCAGACAGACTTGCAGAGCACCGGGAAGCATCGAGCCTGTTTTTTCGCACTTCGCCACCCCACGCGATGGCTTGCCGACCGACTTCATCCACGCATTTCGAGCGGTTGACCAAGGAGGCGAACGTATCCGGAAGGCAATCGGGAAGTTGACGTTCGTCGTTGGCGTGATGGCTTTCGTAATGCCTGCGTACTCCAAGACGGGTATTGTCCCTTTCTGTGTTGCCGAAAAATAACCGCTAGGGTTCGGATTGAGAATTGGCCGAGGCGGATAGCCATCAAATAGAGTGATTTCGCTATCGGTCAATCATTGCGCCGCTGACCGAAATGCTCCGCGAAAACATTCACAATGACGAGCACCCCAAGTGCGGTGAAGCCAGCGATACTCCACGGCTTGTATTCGTCTAGCGCTCCACTCCGGTACATCACGACTAAAACAACGCCGATCCCCAGCAGCGACCCGCAACGCATAAGATTGCGCGTCGAATCTTTCATGCTGAACTGCCAGCGGTGAGGGGTGGAAAGCATTGCGGTATTGTAGCCGACGCGCAAAAAGAAAGCCACCCGTAGGCGGCTTGTAAGGGCATGCAGAAAGCCCTACTCTCCGATGATCCCAGTCGCTTCAATGACCGCTAGGCTGTTGTCGATCTGCGATTTCAGCAGGTCAAGTCCCTCTTGGTCATCTTGGCCGGAACGTACAATGCGCCTTTTTCACCGCTCGTATAGAGAGGAAAATCTCGCAACCCGGCCGGTGGTGCTGGTGGAGAAAATCCACGCGATCCACCGCCCTTGCCGGTTGCTTCTGCTTGGCTCATGACATCACCTTCACCATCGTCAAGTTCTTCGTCGTCCTGATCGTCGCTATCTGCAATTGTATCCTGTGGTGGCAAGCTAGCCCACCGCAAAGTACCGCGAAATGCACGCGATACTAGCGACATTCGGACGGTAGATGAGTACCTGGAGAAGTGGGACCGATTTGCTCAAGGCGAGCAGACGCTGTCGGCTGAATTGGGAGACAACAAGGCCACTTTCGAGTCCGCGCTGGCAAGGTTGTTGCTCGCGGGCGAAAAGCGAGCACCGGCTCGCATGGTATTTTATCCAGTCGTTCAAGTGGGCGGCTCAATTCCCGCCGGTTCGCAACTTGGCAAGGCGTGCGCCACGGTCCTTGGCGAAGACTTTCCAACGACCGCGACAAAAGATAAGGTGCGGGTCTATCTTGGTGGCGATCTGTACTTGCGGTGGGAGTCCAATCGCGACAAATACGAGGCGTTGGCTTTACGCAACCAGTGGAGTAATCGCGAATTCGCCCAGAAAGTTGTCATTCCAATGTACCGGAGAGCGGCTCTGGGCAAGTAGCGGGCATCGGCCCGGTGCAGCTTTTGTTCGTCATTAAAGGATTTCTTGGCAGTGGTGTCCAACGAATTTTTTCGTACGCGAGGGGGCGTGGAACATGAGTTATATCACGAGTTTCCGATTGAGCTTGGTTATGGCTGCCGCTTCGATGTGCCTGGCGGCGATGGCCTGGGCGCAGTCGCCCGCAACAGCGCCCGCCGAAGTGAAGTCGATTTCCGTCGAGTCGTGGGAAATCCAGTTGCCCTTGGGGCACTTGGGCGTCGCGCTCGGAACGGTCGTACGCGTGACGGGCGAGGCTTTCGACGGCAAACTAACAGAACGCAAGGCCGACCAAGGCAAAATCCTACTCAAAATTACGACGGTCAATAGCCAGCGACTGGCAAGCCCGGTTGTTTTCGATTCACCGCGTATGCCAACTGACGTGAGGCAGCCGGTGCCCGGCGATCAATTCGACTATTACGTTCATGAGTATATGGCGAGTTCGCAGGAGTTGTCACGCCGCCTAAAGAACTGGGGATCGAGACGGTCGCGGTCGCCAGCGATGGCTTTCACTATCGCCGCCACATTTGGGTATACGCCGCGAATGTTAAAGCGAAGTGATCGCGCCGAATCAAGCGCTGCGGCATTATCAAGTATTTAGTCTCGCGTAACAAACTGCCCCCAGATGGCTGCCCTACTTCCTAACGCTCTAACCGAACTCGAACGATCCGTCATCTCCCGGATGCTCGACCATCCGGGTGAGCCGTTCGCAACGGTTGCTGCACAACTTTTGTGCGCGTCTATCTCTGGCCGGCAGCACATAGGCGTTGGTTTCTTTACAAACTTCACTGTCCCACCCAGCGCGCAAATTCGCCGCGACTTGGCCGACATGGAACTCCGTGGCGTTGAAGCGCGACATCCTGGGCTCATCGCTGGCGCGGGCTTCATCCTGTTCGTTCGCAACGGTGTCGTGTCATGCCTGGAGGGCTTTACCTACGACGCCCCGTGGCCAGCCGACGAATCGCTGTTCATGGTCGGATCTGGATGAAGCAATGCCCGACTGTTGCGCCCGGCTATCCGCGCGGATCGAGCAGCGGAAAGAATTGCCCGCCAAGCGCTTGGCCGCTGGGCACCGCGGGGACGCCGTTCAACAGCGGCTCGTCGCTGCAAGATTGCACGCCGTCGCGGATGGCGTTCAATACAACCGCGCGGCGTGGGCGGTCCGTGCTGTTGGCAAACGAGCCATGCACCGTCAGCGGATGATGAAACGAGCAGTGGCCCACCGGCAGTTCGGCGGCCACCGGATGATTGAATTGCTCCCGCTGGCTGTCGGTCAGCACCTCGCGAATCGATTCCATGTCGCCCGCCAGCCCGGTGATCGGCAACAGTGGCCAGCGGTGGCTGCCCGGCACGTAATGCAAACAGCCGTTATCGCGGCGGCTATCGTCCAGGCCAATCCAGCAGGTCAGATGGGCCATGGGCGTGGTCCGTGTCCAGTACGAATAGTCTTGATGCCAGGCCACCACGCCGCCATGTTTGGCCGGCTTGCAAAACAGTTGGTCGTGCCAGAAGCGAACCGCACCACCGAGCAACTGCGAGGCCGGCACGACAAACGCCGGGTGCCAGAGGATGTCGTGAAATGCCGGTGCAATTCGCCACGCGCCCAATGCGTGAAACAGCACCCGCGCGGGATCGATCGATTCGTTGGAATGATATTCGTAAAACAGTTCGTTGCCGGGCGCGTGCCGATCCATCAGACCAACGAGCTGTGCTCGCATCACGTCCACTTGCTGCGATTCGAGAATCTTGACGCCGGTCAGGTAGCCGTGCTCATGAAAAAATGCCACTTGCTCGTCGCTGAGTTGATAACGCTGCCAATCGTCGGGCGAGATTTCCGGAAACAGATCGCTGACCGGTCGATGTTGATGCGAGAGATCGGCGACTGCGGTGGACATCAGAGTGGACCTATCGTGAGTTGGGTTGGTGGGTTTCGAAGATCGAGCCGGAACGCCAAGGAAAACCAGAAGCTGGCACGATCGCTCGAAAGCCTGTAACGTAACACGGTGCGATCGATTGCTGCTAGCGCAGCAAGAAGTTGCACGCGACCGCAGAGGCCCTTGAGAAAGATTACGACGGTAACATTGCGGAATTTTGCATTCCCGACGTACGAACTCTGACCAATGTTCTAGTTAAAATCAATAATCTTTCGTCCAAAAACTGGGCAAAGCAAAATTCATTTCTGGGACGCAACAGAAAGCAATGCCTTAAATTAGGTTTAACGTTATGACAACTTGTTGCCACTTCAAAGTCCCCCAATTTACACTCGGGCGGTTAATGGCTTTCTTGACGGCGATTTGCGTTGTGTTGGGGTGGCAAGTCCAGCAGCTTCATCGTAAAGCGAGAGCTATTGCTACGATCGAATCGTTGGGTGGGAGTATTACATACGATTATCAAGCAGGCAATTCTGTCATTCCCAATACTGCCAATTGGAGCTTTCTCAAAGCAAGTTTTGGCGAGCACTATGGATCCAGCCCAACACAAATCGAATTATTCAGTGGACCACGGATGCACCCCGAAAAGTTTACCGATGATGACGCAGAGCAAATGACTGCTTTGTCGGAGTTAACTTGGGTCGTGTTGTATGACACCCGAATTACCGATGCCGCATTAGCGCATTTTAAGCTGCTTCCGAAGTTGCAGCGGCTTGATCTGGAGGGCACGGCCGTAACTGAAGCAGGCGTAAAAGCCCTACTCGAAGAGCGGCCACAACTGACCATAAGCTTTGGATCGGACGGAAATGAGCAAATGCTGTCTGGCAAACAGTCAATCGTTAGAAAATAGAAGCGCCATCTATCGCCGGCTTGCCACCGCCGCCCCCAAAAGGTTTCTGCCGTTCGAAATGCAGATAACTGGTGCTGTTGTAAACCGGTGATTCGGCTGCTAACACGTCATCTCAAGACGATCGATTTTGCGTTTTCTGATCGAGCATGGCAAGAAATCGGAGCCAAGCTGGGGGACGAGTTTTTTCGAGTGCGAAAAACTAACGTCGTGTATCGGCGCAGCACTGCGGAGGCCAGCAATGCACACAAAGTAAATCGAAAGAAAGCGTGCCCGCCAATGGCGAATTATTTGATCATTTTCAAATCTTCCGGTTTTACGCCAGGCGTGTACTTGTTGTTGCCAAAGGGATGCGGCTTGTATTCGCCAACCAGGTCGATGTTCAGCTTGTCGGTGATTTTGTCTTCCAGACCGAGCGCCCAGTAGGTGGCGTTGACCAGCAAACGGCGCGTGCCAGGCGTGGCAAAATCGTCAGCCGAGCCCATGGTGGTGGTGAACACGCGGGCCGTTTTGCCCGACACGGACTTGAAGCTATTGGTCCAGGCAACCGGCATCATCGGATCATTCTTGCGTTTGCCTGCGGGCGTGTCTTTTTCGTCCAGCGGTTGGTCGTCGAATTTCATGCCTTCCAGCACCTGGCCCATGACCAGCGGCTGGCACGTTTCTGGCAGCGGCAGATGAACGGTATACACATCGGTGGTGCCCCAGACATCGCCGTTTTTGAGGCCGCGGAGGATCGGACTGTCCTTGCGTTCTTCCACCAGCAGGCCGCGGGTGCTTTGTCGGCCGTGCCCGCCGTGATGGTTGACCCACGTTTCGCCGAGCACTTGCCGGCCGAAGCCGCCGCTCCAATCTTTGCTGTTGTAGTTGTACTTGGCGTAGGCCTTCATGCCGGCGAAGGCATGCGTGGCGGTTCGCAAGCCGATGATTGGCCGACCGGAATCGACGTAATCGACGATATGCTTCATTTGACCTTCCGGCAAATTGCGGAATCGCGTCATGATGATCATCAGATCGGCGCCGTCCAGCGCGTCGAGCCCGGGAATGTTGTCGGTGGTGTTGGGCGAAATGGCGCCGTCCTTAGAATCGATGGCAAACAGCACGGTGCATTTGCAGCCGTGATGCTCGGCCAAAATCTTGCCGAGTTGCGGCAGCACTTCTTCGGAACGGTACTCTTCGTCGCCGCTGACGAGCACGATGTTCTTGCCTTTGAGTTCGCCCATTGCGCCTTGGTAAACCACCCAGGGATCGGCGGCCCGCACAGGCGTGACGAACAGTGCGGATAGTGATAGGACAAAAAACGTTATGGGAAGAATGAAGCGAAGCATGGCGGTTCCGAGGGTAATTGGTGCGTGCGTGTCAGAACAGCCGACGACGAGTGACAGTGCCGACGGCAGAACGAGAATGGCGGGAATTACGAATTCGATCGGCGCGCGGCCGGTTGCGCTATTGAGCGTAGCGGCCGATCGAACGACTGCCGGAATTATAAAGCGTGCGCGCGGGATTTTACAACGCGGCGACCACGAAATCACCAATCTCGCGCGTGCCGTGGCCCATCTTGCCCGCGGCCTGACTTTTCATCTGCGTGCCGGTCACTTTGTAGATGGCGTTCATGACGCGTGCGCCGGCCTTGGGTTGGCCGGTCTGCTCCAGAAGCATGGCCATGGCGTTGATGGCCGCAATCGGATTGATGACATTCTGGCCGGTGTACTTCGGAGCGCTGCCGCCCATCGGTTCGAACATGCTGACGCCGCCGGGGTCGGGATTGATATTGCCGCCGGCCGCCACGCCCAGGCCGCCCTGCAGCACAGCCGCCAGGTCGGTGATGATGTCGCCAAACATGTTGGTAGTGACAATCACGTCGTAATATTCAGGGTTTTTTACCATCCACATGCAGCAGGCGTCGACGTGATTATAGTCGGCCTTGATATCCGGATAGTCTTTGGCAATTTCCTGAAAGCTGCGCCACCACAGATCGTGGCCGTAGGTGAGCACGTTGGTCTTGGCCACCAGCGTGAGCATCTTCTTGGGATTGTTGCGTTTGCGGGTGAATTCGAACGCCCAGCGGATGCAGCGGTCGCAACCTTTGCGGGTGTACACAGCCGTTTGCGTGGCGACCTCGTCGGCGGTGTGCTTTTTTAGAAAACCGCCGGTGCCGCAGTACATGTCTTCGGTATTCTCGCGGACAACGACAAAATCGATGTCCTGGGGGCCTTTGTCTTTGAGCGGCGTTTCGACGCCCGGAAACAATTTAACCGGCCGCAGATTGATGTACTGGTCGAGTTGAAAGCGGAGTTCCAGCAGCAAGCCTTTTTCGAGGATGCCGGGCTTCACGTCCGGGTGGCCGACGGCGCCGAGATAGATGGCGTCGAATTTTCGCAGCTCATCAACCGCGCCGGCTGGCAGAATTTCGCCCGTCTTGAGATACCGTTCGCCGCCGAAATCGAAGGGCGTCAGTTGGTACTTGAAGTTTTCCAGCTTGGAGACGGCTTGCAGAACCTTCAGACCTTCGGCCGCGACTTCCGGACCGGTGCCGTCGCCGCCGATGACGGCGATTTTCATGACATCACTCAAGGCATACTCCCCTAAACATCAACAGGATTGGATCAAGCGAGCGATTCTAACAGCCGCCGCCGGCGGCAACAACTTGCCAGCGGCTCAGCGGGCGGCGGGATGCGGCCGGTTCACTCAGATCGTTTTCAGCCACGGCGGCGCGTCGTCACCCGAACTTTCAGATTGGTAATCGCGATTTCTGACCTCGCGCTGATAGGCGAACGCGGCCTGGATAGCTTTGCCCAATGACACCAATATGATGATTTTGAAAATCGCTCCGCTGGCAATCGCTTGCGGATTCAGAAACAAGATCACCACGTTGGCGAGTACGTAGAGCGTCATCGCAGTGATGGTGGCTGGTACCGGATATTTGGTGACAATCATCGCCAAAAGAATCTCGGCCACGCCAACGGCGAGCAGGCTGCCGTAGACCACCCGGCAAAAAAACAGCACGAATTTCTCCAACTCCAGGCGCTTCTCCGGAATGACGAATTGCCCTGGTTGCAAATTGACTTTGGCCAGTTCGGCTTGGACGGCTTGCTGCGCTTCGACCGGCGAATTGTAAAATTGCCAGCCGTTCAGCGCAATCGTCAACACGCCCACGAAGACCAGCAGACCGCGACACTGCTTGATTTGATTCATGTGCTTCTGCTCGCGAGCCCGCTGCACAGGCGTAAGCGGTTGCACGCGCGCTGGGCCAACGGTTTGCGGCGCTTGGAACGGGTTGAATTCGTTTTCTGTCATCGCGGCGTACTCGTGCTACGGGTGAACGGTGCTCAGTCGCCCACCAACCTCGGCGGGTGTGCAAACATCATTGTCGGCGGGGGTGGCCGTCGTCAATCGCCGGGGCAAAATCCATTCGGAGCTCGGGACCGGTCCAGCGGCGAGTTGCATTTCCGCACAAAACAACCGGATAAGTGTCACCACCCGCATATGCGGCAGCTTGCGGGCAACCGTTTTTGACCGCCCCCGAGCCGTGAGCTATACAACTTAGAGACATTCTCGGCACATCGTATTTGGGCAATTCGAATCAACCGGCCGCCTCATGGACGAACACCAAGCTTGTCATTCGAGCGATTCCCTTTGGGACGGCTCGTTTGCACACACGTTAGCCACCGAGCGCGACCGCGCTTTGAGCGAAATCGACGCACAACTGCAGCAGCTCGATCTGGTCGAGCGGAATTTGGAATCGCAACTCGCTGCCATCAACAGCGCGCTGTCCGACCACACGGGCGACCTGGACCAACAGCGCACCGATCTGGAACGCCGCGAGTCGCAACTCCGTCAGCAGTTGGCCGAAAATGCCAGTCAACAACAAGCTGCCAGCGAGCGACTCCGCGCGCGTCAAGACGAACTGCGCCAGCAAGAAGACGATTTGGAATCCGCCGGCACCAAGCTACGGCAGGCGCAGCGGGCGCTGATGGCCGCTCAGGACGAGCACGATGCAGCGGTCGAGCAATTGTCGCGGCGCCGCGCACGGCTCGACGAACAGACGCAGCAATTGGATTACGAGCGCGATCAGTTGGCCTCGCAATTAGCCGACACAAAAAGCCAGCGCCGCCGCATTGCGCAGGAGTTCAAGCAACAGCGTGCCCAGCACTTTGCCGAATTAGAAAACCAGCGCGAGGCATTGGCCGCGCAGCGCGATTCGCAAGCCGGCCTGACAACCGAAGCCGTCGTCCATAACGAACAATTGAAAACGCGTAACGACGAGTTGCTGGCCCGCAGTGCCGCCGCGGAGCAATCGCAGTTGCAGCTTCAGCAGCAATTGCGGGGTCGCGAGGACCAACTGGCCAAACTCAACGCCGCGTTTCAATCGTCGCAGCGCGCCGTGCAGCAATGCCAGGCCGAATTGCAAACCGTGGGCAAAGCCCGCGACGAAGCCTCAAAAGCTGCCGGCAGCTTCCGCGCCGAGCGCGATCGGCTCATCGAATCGACGCAGCGTCTGCAAGCCGAGAGTTCGCAGCGCCAAGCCGAGCAAGAGGCCGCGCTGGCCGAATTGCGAACACTGCAAACGGAACTGCAAGCCGCGCTCGACCAACTGCGGCTCGAAAATCAACAATTGACGGAATCGCTGCAAACGCAAGACACGTCGCTTCGCGTGGATCAGGCCGCCGTCGATCAATTCCAGGCCGACTACGCCGAACTGGCCACACGCCTGACCGAGGCCGAGCATCTACGGGCCGATGCCCAACAACGGCTGGCCGCTGCGCCGCTGGCGGCCGCCGAACCGAGCGATTTGCAACGCCGCTTCGAACTGGCCGTGGATGATGTACGTCAACTAAAACGGCAGAACTCCGAGCTGGAAGAAAAACTCAATCGCATCAAAGCGGCTGGCCCCAACAATTCGGCCGATGGCGGTGCGCTCGACTGGGAATCGCAAAAGCGGCGTTTGCTGGCTGCGCTGGAAGCGGACGATACCGCAAGCGAACATTCGTTCTCCAAGCCCGACCGACTGACGATCGAAGGCACGGTCCGCATTACCGACGACATCGTTTCGCGCAAGGATCGCGAGATTGCCGACCTGAAGCAGCTACTCGAACATCAATCCGGCAACATCGGCGAAGTCTCGGTGGGCGTCGGAGCATTTGCCGCGGCTATGGATAACGACGAAATCATCGTGCAACAGCGGCAGCTACTGCAAGAGATGCAAGACGAGTGGCGCGCCAAAATGCGACAGGCAGAGATTGACATCTCGCTGGAGCGCGCCCGACTGGCGCGCGACAAAGTCGAACTCGAAGATCGGTTGCGCGATTTGGAAGACGCCAAATGCCAGCTTTCTCGCGATCTCAAAGATGCCACGGCCAACGGCAAAACTCTGCCAAAACCGGCCCGCGGTCGCTGGTTGTCGCGGCTGGGCCTCAAGGATGACGAAGAAGGTTAATACGGCAGTCGAGTTTTGCTAACGCTGCCGGGCGCGGACTACTACACCTGATAAACGCCCAACCGAAATGGTTCGTCGCTGACATATCGCGTGGCGCAGCCCAGCGCCATGGTCAGCACATCGCGCGTCCGAGCCGGATCAATAATGGCATCCACCCAGCCGCGGGCGGCCGCGTAGCGTACATCGGTTTGCCGTTCGTAATCGGCTTTGACCTGATCGCGAAGTTGCCCGAGTTGCTCCGCGTCGACCTGCTGGCCTTCGCGTTCCTGACTTTTAATGGTGATGTCCAGCAGCGTGCTGGTTGCCTGATCTCCGCCCATGACCGCGCAGCGAGCGGTCGGCCAGGCGAAGATCAATCGCGGATCGAAGGCCTTGCCGCACAGCGCGTAATTGCCCGCGCCGTACGATCCGCCCATGATGACGGTCAGCTTAGGCACGCGGCTGTTACTGATGGCGTTGACCAACTTAGCGCCGGCCTTGATGATGCCGGAGTGTTCGCTGTCGCGACCAACCATAAAGCCGTTGACGTCTTGAAAGAAAATGATCGGCAGCCAATCCTGGTTGCAACTCATGACGAAGCGCGCGGCTTTTTCGGCGCTATCGACGTACAGGACGCCACCAAACTGCATGGGCCCGGCCGCAGGCGTTACGCGGTGGTGTTGATTGGCGACGATGCCAACGGCGTATCCGCCCAACCGCGCCGTGCCGCAAACCAGGCTCTGCCCATACTCCGGTTTATATTCGTCGAATGTGCCGGCGTCCAAAATGCAATCGAGTACCTGGCGAATTTCGTAACCTTCGCGCGGGTTGGCATCGAGCAGATCGTAAATGGCGTCGCCGGGGCGCGCCGCGGGAATCGCTTCGCGACGAACGAACGGCGCTGGCGGAGTGGCGGAGTCGGGGTGCACGAGTTCGCAAAGTCGGCGGACGCGCGCCAAACAGGCATCGTCGGTGGGGTCACGATAATCAATGGTCCCGCTAATTTGCGCGTGCATGGCCGCCCCGCCCAGGTCTTCGTGCGAAACCGTTTGCCCGATGGCGCTCTTCACCAGCGCTGGCCCCGCCAGATAGAGGCCAGAACCTTCGGTCATCAATAGTTTGTCGCAGAGCACGGGCAGATAGCCCCCGCCGGCCACGCAATTGCCCATGATGGCGGCCAACTGCCCCAGGCCCATTGCCGAGATGACGGCGTTATTGCGAAAAATGCGGCCAAAATCGTCTTCGTCCGGAAACACGTCTTCTTGAAGTGGCAGAAAGATGCCGGCGGAATCCACCAGGTAGACCAGCGGCAAGCGGTTCTGCATGGCAATACGCTGCGCTCTGAGCACCTTTTTGGCCGTGGCCGGAAAGAATGCCCCGGCTTTTACGGTCGCGTCGTTCGCGATGATCACGTGCCGCCGGCCTGCAATTTCGCCAATGCCGCAGACCACGCCCGCAGCAGGCGCGCCGCCAAACTGCCCGTACATTTCCCATGCTGCCCACAGACCAAGCTCGAAAAAGCCTGTGTCGGGGTCGATCAATTGCTCGATTCGCTGACGAGCCGTGAGACGTTTTTTTGCGAGTTGACGGGCGATGGCAGCTTCACCGCCGCCCTGGCGAATGATTGCCTCCTGCACCGCAATGGCGGCAATCATGCCGGAGAGCGCCGGTTTGGAGTTCGCAGCCGACTGATTCATGGCGACCTTGCTGGAGGAGTGGCGATTTTGGCACTCAGTTTATCATGACGGTCGGCCATGAATCAAAAAGGTTGGCACAGATGTCTCATTCCGAGATAGCTTTCTCAAAACGGTAAGCGTAAATCGCCCAATTTCAGCAATCGGATTCACATAAGCTGGCGATACCAGCCGAATTTGCGTCGGTTAGCGGAATCTTGGCCAGAGTTTGTCGAAAAATGTTGATTTTTGGCATCATCCTTGCTAAACAGAGAGTTGTGACTCGCTACCCGGAGCAAACGCGATGCGAGTCGCGACGAGAAAGAGCACGAGAACAATACATTTAGCAGGAGTCTGGACCATGAAAACTTCGTTACTGTTGGGTGGACTGGCGGCATTGGCGATGACGTCGTCAGCATTCGCGCAGAGTAGCCAGAACCCCGCAATTCCGGCCTACAACGCACCGACGCTAGGCGCAGTGACCAAGACCGATAACAGCGCCCCGGTGCTTTCGCAGGATCACTCTTCGACGATCGTCGAGGGCGCGCGCCGCAGCGCCGCGGATTACCAGCGAGCTCTCGGTGATCGAGCATATAACGAGTCGCTCTCGAATATCAATAACGAAGAAGCGCGCAGTCGTTCGATCGACAATGCCAAGCGTTTCACCCAAACCTACTTTGAAATGCGTCGTATCAATCGCGAAGCGACTGCCGCAGAAGCCACTCCACGCTTAACGCCAGAACAATTGGTGAAAATCGCCAAGCAAATGACGCCCGTCCGCATGACGGCCTATCAGTTGAATCCGGTGAGCGGCACCATCAACTGGCCTGCCATTTTGCAGTACGACGAATTCGCCAAGCAGCGTGAAGCTTTGAACAAGCTGTTCGCTAATCGTGACTCGGCCGCAGGCCTCGGCAGCCCAACCAACCGCGCCGTAATCGCTTCGACCAATGAAATGTTTGAGTTGCTCAAGGGCCACATCGATGATGTTTCGGCAAATGAGTTTGTGCAAGGCAAGAAGTTTATCGATAGCCTCGCCTATGAATCACAGTTTGCTCCGGGTGCCGTTGCTGAGCCGGAAGCTACCAACCGGTAACTGCCGTTTTAGCATCGACAGCCGATTGTTTCGTGCAACGGGCCGAACTTCACAGTTCGGTCCGTTTTTTTGTTAGCGAGCCGCTCGCCAACACATTGGGGCCGCCAACGTGAGGCCGGGTTGAGTTTGAGTTACAATGCGGCTAGACAATCTCATTCTTCAACGCGCTCGTCTGCCAGAATGCCAATGCCGACAAACAAGGTGCCTGCAAATCCGTTTTACTTTGTACTCGTCGTGCTGGGCGTGGTGTTTTTGATCACAGCGTGCGCGTACTGCGTCATGGCGTTTCGGGCAGTCAAGCTTGGTGATGCAGCCGTCCGTTCCTCGGACAACGGCTTGATGACGATGCTTCACGATCACGGATTGGCGATCTTCATCGTGGAACTCGCGCTGCTTGGCGTGGCAACCGTGGGCGCGATCGTTTTAGATCAGCGACGGCAGAATCGCGATTCGGCGAACCGCGATTCCGTTGAACCGCCGCATTCGATTTCGAATTGACCATTTGACGTCGCGACCGCGCGGGTATAATCGCGGCTTGCCAACTTGTAAAATCTCCCCTGGCGTCAAGGAGTCGTGACCGGTGAACGAGGCGGAAAACCCAGCCGATGCCGAGACGCCGGCAGATATCGACCCACTTGAATTGTCCAACGTTTCGGTGGATCGCAGCCGAATTGGCGAATTGATTGCCCAAATCAAAGAGTCGGCCGATAAATTGGCCGTCGATCAGGCCAGCCGCGGCGATGTGAAGATCATCAGCCGCACACTGCGCGAATTGCGTTACGCCTTTAAGGTCTTCTCCGAATATCGATCGCGCCGCAAGGTCACCGTCTTTGGCTCGGCACGCACTCCGCCAGACGCGCCCACCTACCAACAAGCGGTCGCGTTCGGCCGGGCCATGGCCGAAAAAAGTTGGCTGGTCGTCACCGGCGCAGCAAGTGGCATCATGGAAGCGGGACACGTCGGCGCCGGACGCGAAAATTCGATGGGGCTAAATATCATGCTGCCCTTCGAGCAAAGCTCCAACAGCGTGATCGCCGGCGACCCAAAGCTTGTGCATATGAAATACTTCTTCACGCGCAAACTGATGTTCGTCAAAGAGTGCGACGCCGTCTGTCTGCTGCCCGGCGGGCTGGGCACGCTGGACGAGGGACTCGAAGTCCTGACGCTGCTGCAAACCGGCAAGCGAGATTTGATCCCGGTGGTGTTTCTCGACGCGCCGGGCGGCACGTTCTGGCAGCCCTTTCAGGCCTTCATCCGCGACCAGCTGCTCGGCAATCGGCTGATTTCACCGGAGGATCTCTCGCTCTACAAGATCACCGATCGGTTGGAAGACGCGGTGGCGGAAATTCTGCAATTCTTTCGGGTCTATCACAGCATGCGTTACGTGCGGCGCTCGCTGGTGCTGCGTTTGAACAAGTCGCCAACAGCGGAATTCGTGGGACAACTGAACGCGGACTTTGCGGACATCCTCAGCGGCGGGACGATCGAACTCTCGCCCGCCTTGAAGGACGAAAAAGACGAGCCAATGCTCGTGGCGCTACCGCGCTTGATTTTCAATTTCAATCGCCGTAGCCTCGGTCGGTTGCGGCAAATGATTGACCGCATCAATCAGATCTGAACCGCAATCTCGACTGCCCTGGGGCGTTAGAATCGCGCCAATCGGCACGCGCGCTGCCGGAATATTTGGCACAGGCGAACGATTTTTCGCGACCGCTTCATTTTCCGCCGGCTGGGGTCGATACCTCGAATACACGTGAATTGAGTCGAGCTATCTCACCATTCGAGTTGCCACAGATGATTCGCCGCCTTGTGATTTCGGTCGTTTGCTGTTTTGCCTGGTCGCTGACTTCGCTATCGTTGGCCGAGACGACGGTTGACGGTTTCACGGAACCTTTTCGGAAAATCGATTTAGCGCCGGCCGAACCCGGAACGATTGCCGAAGTGTGCGTCAAAGAAGGCGACGCGGTCGTCAAAGACCAACTCGTGGCGTCGCTTGATACCGACGCCTTGAGCGTCAGCCTGCAGATTGCCAAGGTCAATCAAAGCGCCCACGGCCGGCTGGACGCCGCCACGGCCGAACGCGACCTGCGACAACTGCGGCTGGAAAAGCTGGAAGACTTGCGGCGTAGCGGCAATGCCAGCGGTGAAGAGCTCGACCGAGCACGCGCGGAACTGGCCGTGTCCGAGGCCAACGTGCTGACGGCGGAAGAGACCCAGGCCGTCAACAAATTGGAAGTCGATAAAAACGCCGCGCTGATCGAGCGGCGCATGATCCGCAGCCCAATCGACGGCTTGGTGGTGACCGTTCACCGCGATCAAAAAGAATACGTTAGCCCCAACAATCCGATCGTCGTGACCGTGGTGCAACTCGATCCGCTGCGGGCCACGTTTCGCGTGCCGACGGCCGAAGTTTCCAGCCTGCATGTCGGCCAAACCGCGCCGGTGTTGCTGAACGACGGCAACACGCGCGTGACCGGAACCATCGATTGGATTGCGCCGGTCACGGAAGCGGAGAGCGGCACCGTGCGCGTGAACATTCTGCTGGACAACCACAACCAATCGCTCCGCAGTGGCGTGCCTTGCTCGCTCAGCCTGGAGGGCGTCAAGTAGTACGCGTTGATCCGGATTTGCTGACGCTGACCGAGTTGCAATCATGCCTGTCGAAATTGCTGGTTCTCATATTTTTGCGACCACGGCGCCGGCCACAGCCACCGCCGCAGAATCGCCGCGCGCCGCGGCAATCGATGCCGAACTCAACCGCTTACGCTGGGAGAATCAAGCGTCGGCAGCCCTGTTGGAATTGGTCGGCCAAGTTTCACTGGCGGAAGATTTGCCCACTGCCGGCATGACGCTGGTCAGTGGCTTGCAGCAGCACTTGGGCGTGGATCGCGTGGCGCTGGGCGTCGTCGGACGTGGCTCGCGAAAGTGCAAATTGTTGGCGATCTCCGGCATGTCCGAGTTCGATCGCAATTCGCCGCTCGCCCGCGCGCTGCAGTCCGCAATTGAAGAAACCGCCTGGAGCGAATCGCCGCGCGCATGGTCGCCCGCCGCGACGCTCGACAACTGCACGACACTTGCAACGGCCTTGAGCCAACTGGCTGCGGTTGTCGGCACGCGCGGTCTCAGCGGCCAACGTTTACAAACGGCCGACGGCACATTGGTTGGCGTCTGGCTGATGTGGGGCGATCCGCGCGTCACGCAAGCATCGCAGTCGCTCGATTTTGCGCACGCCGCCTCGTCACCGTTGGCCGCCGCGCTCGACGCCGCTGGCCGCGCCGCACGAGTTGCCTGGCTACGACCGATTCGCAGGCGGCTGGCATCGTACAGCCTGCGAGTCACGCTCTGCCTTGGAGTTGCCGCGGTCTGCGGAATTCTGGCGCTGCCCTGGCAATACAAAATCGGTTGCGAGGCCGAGCTTCAGCCCGTCACGCGCCGCTTTGTGCAAGCCCCGTTTGCCGGCCTGTTCGAAAAAAGCCTGGTCAAGCCGGGCGATTTCGTGCATCGCAACCAGGTGCTCGGCCGACTCGATGGTCGCGAGTTGCGCATCGAAGCCGCGTCGCTGGAAGCGGACGCCAATCGCGCCGCTCGGTCGCGCGAGGCCAACATGGCCGTCAATAAGACGGCGGCCGCACAAATGGACAAGCTCGAAATGGATCGGCTGGAAATGAAGCGACAATTGCTCGCATGCAGGGCTTCGCAACTGGACATCACCAGCCCGCTGGATGGCCTGGTGATCGCCGGCGATCTGGAAAAATCGCAGGGCGCGCCGCTGAGTGTCGGGCAATCGCTCTACGAAATCGCCCCGCTCGACCGCATGGTGCTCGAAGTGGCCATTCCGGTCGAAGAGATTTCGCACGTCCGCAACGGCTGTGAGGTCACCATTTCGCTCGATGCGTATCCGGGGCAATCGTGGACCGCCACGCTCCTGCGCGTACAACCGCGGGCGGAAGTCCGCGAAGCCGACAACGTCTTCATCGGCGAAGTCGAACTCGATAACGCCGCCGGGCAACTCCGGCCCGGCCTGAAAGGCCGCGTCAAACTTCTGAGCGATTCCCGCGCGCTCGGTTGGATCGCGCTGCATAAGCCCTGGAATCGGCTGATGGCCTGGCTAGGAATTTAACGCCGGCGGTCTGGGCCGTTCAATATCGTCAATCCGCGGAACACGTTGCGTCGCATTACATGTCCGAAATCGATCTCAATGTCTGTGAACCGTCTGGCGCGCTGCTCAAACTGCGCGACGATCTGATCTGCGCGCCGCGAATGTTCAACGATCAGCCCGGTTATCTGATCGAAGACCCGCTGCGCGGAAAGTTCTATCGCGTTGGCTTGCCCGAGTTCACGCTGATGGCCACGTTCGACGGACGGACAACATTGATCGCTGGCCTGGCGCGTGTTGCACAGCAATTGGGTCGCGACGCGCTTGACGAGCAAGACGGACTGGCCATTGTCAGTTGGCTGATGGCCACGCAACTGGCGCACACCAGCCAATCGACGCAAGCCACGCCACTGCTTCGCGCCGCCGACCGCCAAGCCCAAAGCCGCTGGAAGTCGCGACTCAACCCGTTCGGATTTCAGATTCGGCTGCTCGATCCGGATCGCCTGTTGACTCGACTTTTGCCGTACGTGAGCTGGATGTTGACGCCGCTGTTTGCCGCGTTTTGGCTAGCAGCCGTGGTGGCCGGTGGCTACTGCGTCGTGGCCGATTGGGACCATTTTGTCGCCGCCAGCATCGGCATTCTCGATCCGTCAAATTGGCTACGCATGGCCGTGGCCTGGCTGCTGCTCAAAATGATCCACGAGTCGTTCCACGCGTTGGTCTGCAAAAAGTATGGCGGCGAGGTGCATCACGCCGGAGTGATGTTTTTATTTTTTGCGCCGCTGGCTTACGTCGACGTGACCAGCTCGTGGCGATTCCGCTCGAAGTGGCAGCGGATGGCCGTCGCGGCTGCCGGCATGTGGATTGAAGTGTTGATTTCTGCCCTGGCACTGGTGGCTTGGTCGCAAACCGGACCGGGCGTGCTGCATCGCTGGTTGCAGGATGTTGCCCTGATGGCCGGAATCACCACGCTGGCGTTCAACGCGAATCCGCTGATGCGGTTCGACGGCTACTACATTTTGTCGGATTGGCTAGAAGTTCCCAACCTCTACGCGGTCGCGCAGCGCACGTTCGTGCAAAGCCTGCAACGGCGGTGTCTCGGCTGGAACCTGCCGGCGATGGAGTTCTCGCCGTGGCTGGCGCGCCTACTCGCCGCTTACGGACTAGCCGCATTCGTGTGGCGCGTGGCAATGTGTTTATCGCTGGCACTGCTGTTGATTGGCTGGCTCGATGGCCTGGGTGTTGTCTTGGCGATTACGCTGTGTTCGAGTTGGTTTTTGCTGCCAGGCTGCGCTGCGTTAAAATCGTTTCGCAAAGCGATGCGTGGGCAACAAACACATCGCGGCCGCGCCGTGGTGTTTGCGAGCGGCGTGCTGGCCCTGATGGCGTTGACCGTCGCCGTGCTGACCATGCCGGCGCACATCGTTTCGCCTGCGGTGGTTGAATACTCGCCGCGATGCATCGTCCGGGCCGGGAGCCCGGGATTTGTCCGCGATATTCGCGTGCAAAGCGGTCAATGGGTCGCCGCCGGAGACGTGATTGCCGAACTGCAAAACGACGATTTGGAATTGGAGCGGGCCGGGCTGACGGCCGCCGTCGAGCAGGCGAGAATCAAAACGCGAATTGCTTTTCAAAACGATGACTTGAACAAATACCAAATCGAAATCGCCAATCGACAAGCGCTCGAAAAAAAGCTGGCCGAAGCGCAGCAGCAAATCGCGCGGCTGACCATCCGCGCGACCGAGCCAGGGCAGGTGATTGCACGCAACCTGACCAATCTGCAAGGCAAGTACCTGCATGCCGGCGAACAACTGGCGGTCATCGGCGGACACTCCAAACAACTGGTGATTGCCGTGGCTCAAGACGACCTGGACGCTTGCGGCGCGCCCGGCGCCGCGGCAGTTGACGTGCGCATTCGCGGCGAAAGTGGCGGCTGGCAGGCAGCGGGCGAGCTGAAGGTTGAACCCCGCGCCAGCCTGCAACCACCGCACGAGGCGTTATCGGCACGCGTTGGCGGACCGCTGGTGGTCAAACAAACGAGCGTGGCGGCGACCGCGTCCGAGGATCGCAAACTGAGCTTCGAACTCATTCGACCGGTGTTTACCGCGGTAGTTCCGCTATCTGGCGAACTGGCAACAAACGCACACGCCGGCGAGTGGGCCGATGTTCGCTTTCAGGCGGAATCGCAGACGGTGGCCGCGCGGCTCTTTCAACGCGTAACTGGCTGGTTTCGCGAGCAAGTCGCCCACGCGCAGCATCGCGCCGCGTGAGCCCGCCCGACGCATTGCCTGATGTCTTTCGCGGGCGTGCAGAAATACGACCAATCGCCGCAACGGCTATTCTGCTAGCAAGCCGCTAGACGTAAACCGTCCGATTGTTTAGGTTTACGGATCAGAAATTCGACGTCGCAGTTCGCGACATCGGCGAATTTCTCATGGAAATCTGCTCAGGCACAAAACTTTACGAAGCCTGGGCGGGTAAAGCCAGCAGAGCGAAAACTGCCTATTTGCCGGAGCGGTCCGATTGGCCGCTTCGCCATCCGATTGCAACTTGCATTTCATTACCTTTGGTTTTCAGGAGAAGTCACGTGAAACGGTTTTTCATCACTTTGGCGGCAGTTGCGGCCATCGCCTTGTCCACGCTCGGCCGGCCAATGGCGGCCCTGGCGCAAGCCAAAACGGGAGTCGTGGTCTCGATTTCCAGCTTCGATAAGCTAACCAGCGAAGTCACGTATTTGGCCGGTCTGGCCGGACAAGAAGGTCAGGTTGCGTTTCCAATCGGGATGGCCCGCGGCGTGCTGATGGGCGTCGATCCGGCCAAGCCCTGGGGTATGATTCTGTTGGCGGAAGATCACAATCCGGTACCGATCATCTTTTTGCCCGCTGCGGATTGCAAAGCCTTGATTACCACGCTCAAGGAGCCGCTCCACTTGGAAGTAACCGAGCAAGCCGGCGGCGTGTTTCTGGTTAAAGCCAACGGCAAAAACGCTTACGTCAAATCGGCGGGCGGCTGGACGTTCATCGCCGAATCCGAAGAGAACCTGAAAAAGGCGCCGGCCGAACCGGACAAAGTGCTCGACGGCTTGGACAAAACGTTCGACATCGCCATACGCGTATTCGTGAAAAACTTTTCTGAAGCCGACCGCGCACAGTTCATCGGCATGATGACCTCGCAACTCCAAGCGGTCACGATGCGCCCGCAACCGGGCGAGGACGCCGAACAAGCGGCCATGCGCAAAAAGACCATGCAGGCTGGTATCAAGGCCATCGAAAAGGCGGCTAACGAAACCGAACAAATGACCTTCGGCTGGATGACCGATACCAAGTCCGAAAAGAAGAAAATGGTTTTCGACTTCAACCTGATCGCCACTGCCGGCACCGATACCGCCAAGCAACTTGCCGACATGCAAACGGCCAAGTCGATGTTCAGCGGCTTCTTCATGCCTGACGCCGGGTTTTCGTTTCAAGGCACAACCAAGCTCAACGCCGACGCCATCGAGCAGTATTCGACCATGCTGACCGGTTGGAGTGCCAAGGCTCAAAAACAAATCGACGATAGCGCCGACTTCCCCACCGACGATGCGCGCAAGCAAGCTAAGGTGGCCGTCGACGAATTGTCGAAGGCCGCTTTGGATACCGTCAAAGCGGGTCAACTGGACGCCGGCGTCGCGACGATGTTTGGACCAGGTTCCTTGAACGCTGTGGCCGGGGCACAAGTTGCCAGCGGGCCGGCGTTCGAGTCCGGCGTCAAGAAACTTGTCGATCTAATCAAAGGCGAAATCAATGCCGAACTCAAGGCGCTGCCAGCCTACAAGAACATCAGCATGCACACCATCAGCGTGCCGGTGTCCGACCCCAAGGCGGCTTCCGTACTGGGCGATAAGATGGACATCTACTTTGGATTTGCCCCCAAGAGCGTCTATCTGGCACTCGGCAAGCAAGGCAAGGAATCGCTGGAGAAGTGCGTCGATGCCTCGGAAGCCGGCAGCACCAAGGTTGGCGCTCCGACCCAAATGGTCGTCGCCGTCAAGCCGCTGTTCGACTTCGCCAATTCCGTCGAAGCCAATCCCATCGTCGGCATGATCACCGGCAAACTGGCGGAATCCAAGAGTGCCGATCACATTTGGCTTAGGGTCAGCCCGACTGCCAACGGTGTCAGCGAGCAATTGGAGATCGAAGAAGGCGTGCTCAAAGCTATTGGCGCCGCGGCTGCAATGGGCGCAAACGGTGGTGCCCAGCCTGGAGTGAATCCGTAGTTTAAGCGACCGCATCCATTCGCCATGTCTCGCGGCGCCGGTTCAATGATGAGCCGGCGCCGCGATTTCGTTTACAAACCGCCTGGCACGCCTCATACTGGCACGCCAGCGCGCTGTTGCACGGCAATCATTGTCGTCCGCTCCGTTTTTTTCTCGTTTGGCAAGTCATGGTCAACAATGTGCCGGTCGGAAGTCTGCACTTCAAAGGTCTGACGATCGAAGGCTATTCCCGCGCCGCCGTCCAATCGTACTGGCGCGTGCCAGAACTCAAATTGGGGTTCGATATCGGCGCGTCTCCCTGGTCGTTTATGGGCACCGGCACCTGGCTGATTAGCCACGCGCATCTGGATCACATTGCCGCGCTGCCGGTTTACGTCGCTCGTCGGCGAATGATGAAAATGGAACCGCCGACCATCTATCTGCCGGAAGAAGCGGTTGAAAACGTCGATAAGCTGCTCAAGGTCTTTACGCGATTGGATCGCGGCCGATTGCCCTGCAAACTGATTCCGGTTAAAGACGGCGACGAACTTGAGATTTCGCGCGAACATGTCGTCACCGTCTCGGCCACCAAGCATACGGTGCCCAGCGTGGGCTACGTGGTCTGGGAGCGGCGTCGCAAACTGCGACCCGAATTTCGCCATTTGAGCGGCGATCAAATTCGCGACCTGCGGCTGGGCGGTACCGACGTGACGGCCGAACAGCGCCTGCCGCTGGTGGCCTATCTGGGCGATAGCGCGCCGCCGGGCCTCGATTATTGCCCGGCCATGTACGAAGCGAAGATTCTGATTACCGAATTGACCTTCGTTTCGCCATCGCACCGCAAAGACAAAATTCACAAGTTCGGTCACATCCATCTCGACGACCTGGTCGAACGTCGCGACCGTTTCAAAAACGAGCTGATCATCGCCGCGCATCTTAGCACGCGCTACCAACCGCGCCGTGTAATGCATCTGGTCAAAAAGGCGTTTCCGGATATGCTCGCCGGTCGTCTCAATGTCTGGCTGCCGGGCGACGACGACCGCGCGCCGGACGACCCGCGGTAAACCCTGCGTTCAATGGCCAGGGCCGCGAGCGCTCGAGCGGGCGAATGATGATGACGAATGTGCCATCCGCGCGGCAGGTTTTTGGATATCGCAACGCGAAGTGCGCGCCACGCCAACTATGGTTCATTGAATTGCAAGGCATCCGCCCATGAATGGCTCGAACTCCGCAGTTGACGACTATTTCCGTCAGGCCAAAACGTGGCGGCAAGAGCTGAGCGCGCTGCGAACCATCATTCTCGACGCCGGATTAACCGAGCAGTGGAAGTGGAGCGCGCCGTGTTACAGTTTCGCAGGCCACAACATCGTGATCGTGGGCGCGTTTAAAGAATCTTGCGCACTGACTTTTTTCAAAGGTGCCTTGCTGCGCGATCCCCACAACATTTTGGTCAAACCGGGCGCCAACACCCAGGCGGCACGAGTGATTCGATTTACTGATCTTGGCGAAATCATCCCGCTCACGTCGACTCTGAAATCGTACCTCCAGCAAGCGATGGAACTGGAACAATCCGGCTCGAAAGTTGACGTGCCACGGCGCGCGGAACTGGTTTTGCCTGCGGAACTGCAAAGCAAGTTCGCTGATTTGCCGGCGCTGGAAACAGCGTTTATGGCGCTGACTCCCGGCCGGCAGCGGGCGTACATCCTGCATTTTTCCGCCGCCAAGCAAACCAAAACTCGCTCGGCACGGATCGAAAACAGCGTGCAGCGGATTCTCAATCGGCAGGGAATCAACGATTGCGTTTGCGGCCTGTCTCGCAAAATGCCCGTTTGCGACGGCTCGCACAAATCGCTCCGCTGAGCAGCAACGCGGCGCCGACGATAGCTGCGAATCCCGCGCGCCGCGTTACAGCAAGTGCCGGGCTTTGATGTCCAGGTAGCTGTTCACCAGCGGCGCGGTCAGGCCTTCCGGAAAGACGTCTAGCGCCAACACGCCGCGGCCCTGCAGGTCGGTGAGCACTTGCTTGCGCCAGGTGAGAATCTCGGCGGCGGCGGCCGCCGCGTAAAGCTGGCTTTCGCTGGGCTGGTCAACATCCGCCACGTCAAACAACTGATGATCGCGGAGCAGCACGCCCAGCGGCAGATGGCGGCCCACCAGACTGGCCAAATAGCGCTCCACCTGGCTGGCGTTAACTTCGTCGATTAGGTTGGTCAGCAGCACCACCAACGAGCGCTTGCGGCAGTGCGACGCCAGATACAGAAAGGCTTCGTCGTAACGCGATTCAACCAACTTCGGAAAACGATCGTAGCTGGCGTGCAGCAACCGGTTCATTTGCGCCATGCCAGAGCGTGGCGGGACGAAGCCGTGAATTTCGTCCGAAAAAGCGATCAGCCCCACCGAATCGCCCTGGCGGAGCGCGACAAAACTCAGCATCAACATGGCGTTCAGTGCGTGATCCAGCAAGCTCATGCCGCCGGCCTCGCTGGTCATCATCCGGCCGCAGTCCAGCAGAAAGATCAACCGCTGACTTTGATTGGCCTGAAAATCCTTGACGGTCAATTTGTGTCGCCGAGCCGTACTCCGCCAGTCGATGTGCTTGTGGTTATCGTCTACGGTAAAATCTCGCAGCCGCTCGAATTCGTTATCCTGGCCAATCTTGCGCGTCCGCCGCACGCCTAGCAGGCTCAACCGATTGGTGCGGGCCAGAATTGCGTATTCCGAAAGCTGCTTCATGTCTGGGTAGACGTTAACTTCGTTCTCCAGCGGCAGGCTGATGAACAACTGCCAAAATCCGAGTCGGCTCCGCACCCGCAAATGCACGGCTTCCAACTGGAATGCGCCGCGGCGCGACGGCCGCAATTCATATTTGAATGTGCTGCGACTTCGCGCCGCCAACCGCACCGCGAATTCCTCGGGGCTGGGATTCAGCTCGGGCGGAACGCCATCGCGAATCCAAACCATTTGCCAGCGACGCGATTGATTGATCACCAGCAGCGTCACCGGATGCGCCTTTCCCAAGCTGCCGATGCGGCCGGTTTGCCGTTCGACGGAAAAACTCAATCGGCCGGGCAAACTGATCAAGTCGGCCAATGCCATGACAACCACCACCGCGTCGACGATCAACAGCGGCACCTTGACTCCGGCGGTGAAGATCATGGCCAGCGACATAAGCGCCGGCACTAGCGCCAGATAGACCAACGGGCGATGCGGATACGCGTTGCGCAGCCAGGCTAACAGCGCCAGCGGCGTAAACGCCAGCGCCATGATCAAAATGGGGTTCACAGCCGCGGAACCTCCACCGTGCGAATCATCTCCCGCAACAGGTCATCGACCTTGTGGCCCTCCACATCGGCCTCGGCAGTGAGAATCACGCGATGCCGCAGCGCCGGCAGCGCAATTTGCACCACATCGTCGGGCACGGCGTAATCGCGACCGTGAAACGCGGCCAGTGTCCGCGCGCCTTGCACCAGCGAAATGCCGGCCCGCGGCGAGGCACCCATGTGAAATTGTGGCCATTCGCGCGTCAGCCGCACGATGCGATTGATATAGTCGATTAGTCGATCGTCCACCCGCACCTGCCCGCATTGCTGCGTGACTTGGACGATCTCTTCCGGCGAGGTGATTGGTTGCAGGTCCTCGCTCAGACGCTTATCGAGATCCACCTGCTGGCTGTGCATTTTGAGCACGTTAGCTTCTTCGCCGGCCGATGGATAGGTGGCGGCAATCTTGAACATGAAGCGATCCAGTTGGGCTTCCGGCAAGTTGTAGGTGCCCTCGGACTCGATGGGATTTTGCGTCGCCAGCACCAGAAACGGCCGCTCCAACTTGTGGCTCGTGCGTTCGATGGTGACGCGATACTCCTGCATGATTTCCAGCAGCGCGGCGTGCGTTTTGGCCGGCGAGCGATTGATTTCGTCTGCCAACAAAAACTGCGTGAACACCGGCCCGGGATGAAACCGGAACTCCTGCGTTTTCATGTCGAAGATCGGTGCGCCGGTAATATCGCTGGGCATCAAGTCGGCCGTGAATTGAATGCGGCCGTATTTGCAGCCGAGTACCCGTCCCAGCGTCCGTACGAACAGCGTTTTGCCTAACCCCGGCACGCTCTCGATCAGCACGTGGCCGCTGGAAAACAGCGCCACAAGCGTGCTCAGCACCAGCTCATCTTGCCCGACAAACACCTTGCGAATCTCGGCCGTGATTCGCACGAACAGATCTTTGATCGGCGAGCCGTTGGACGAACTGCCCAACGCCAAGTTGTTGTAGGCGGCAGGCTGTGGATACGGTGCCGTCGGCTGCGGATACGGCGCAGCGGGTTGCGGGTAGGCTGATCCCGGCTGCGGATACGCCGAAATGGGTGGCGGCGCATTCGCCGGCGCAGGTTGCGGATAGCCCATGGGCGACGGATAACCGGATGGCTGAGGGCCGCTGCGGTTTCCGTCCATTGGCGAACCACTCGGTGGCGGACCGAACGCCGAATGCACTTGCGGCGGAGCAAACGCCGGATTCGGCGGCGGCAGCGGATCGGTATTGCCAGAATTGCCGCTGCTGGGCGCGTTCACCACGTTGGATGTAAACGGCACCAGCAACACCGAATTACACTCGGGGCATTGCGCCTGCTTGCCCGCAGCCTCGCGGCCGATACGCAACAGTTTCCGGCACTGCGTACAGCGGAATTCAATCGGTGCGGATCGCGTGTTGGGATCGGGCAGAAGCGGTTCAGTCATGTCAACTCAGCGAAGAAGAAAAGGGGCGTCCGCACGGCGGACAATCGTGACGAGCAGTTCAGCCGACGTGCGATCACGTTCGCTTGCGACTGGCGGCGTCGCGAACGTGTTGTTGATAGTAATCCCACCGCGCCTGAGCGAAAGTCGCATGCTTGGTTTTGCGAAGCATCTCACCCAGCGCCGTGACGTGTTTGCCAAAATCGGAAAGCCCCGTCGGCTTGGGCTCCTTCGGAATCCCAAAGATTGGAAAACGCACAAAGCTAAAGATGATTCCCAGCATGGCCAAGTGCAAGAGAATCCAGTTGAAAGGATATTTTTCTAGCAGTGCCAGGCCGTCGCTCATTTCGCTGGACGGATCGTGCTGCGCGACCCTGGGGCCACCTTTTTCCGATTCTAAAAACACGACCTTACCATCGGCACTGACTTCATCGATCAAACGGCTGGCCAGTTTGCGATGTTCGCGATTGACCAGCGGTTCGTTGAGCAAAAACGAACCGTTAGCCACGACGATCAGTTGGCTTTCATCGCCTTGACGCGAGCCATTGGAATACTTGGGATAAAGATATCGGGCCACGATCGTGTCGCTGTTGGAATACAGCAGACGCTGCGGTCGGATGATGCCCGGCGGCGGTTCCAAGCGGTCGTTGAGTTCGATGGCCACTTGGCTCGAATCGATGCCGCTGGCCCAAGGACCATTCAACGTGCGCACGTCGCGATGCGATGTGGCGGTGGTGGCCGTGCGTGAAAACAGACTGCATTTTTCGTCTTGATGGGCGTCGTCTTCCAAACGTTTCAAATCGACCATGGATTCGGTTGTCAGCCGATCGATCTCCGGTTGATCCGCAGCCGGCACCAGCCCGCGAATGGCGCGGTAATAGTGCGGTACGGAATCGAAGTCGCGTCCCACATAGATCAGCGTCCGCGCGGTTTTACCGTTCAACCAAGTTTCAATCCACTTGATCTGTTCCGGCGTGGGGGGCTGCAGATCGTCCGGGAACCAGACAATGGTATCGACATCCTGCAGATGCGGCGAGAAGGTGTTCCAGGTCGTCACCGGATGCCCTGCTTTTTCGAACATTCCGGCCAGCACCGCAGTACCGTTCAGGCTTTGGGCGGCATTAAAGCCGGCCTTTTTGCCATATCGTTTTTCCAGCGGTTCTTCGTCGCGATCGCAGCCCATCAGTCCACAGACTAACAGAGCCAGCGGCAGCGCAACCAGCCAGCGCGAGCGGCGGGCACGATCGATCCAATGAGTGAGCCGAGAGCAGGGTTTCATCGCGCAGCAGTTTGCAACAACCGCTCCAAATCAGGTAATTGTTGCCAGCAGGTTTCGAACTGCTCGCGCTGCAGCACGTGATCGCCAAAAAACACGTCTTCGAAACTGACCATCGTGGGCTCGAGCACGTCGCGCACCGGTCGGCGATCATTGACTTCCCGTAAGTACTCTCGATTGGTCTTGCCTCGCTCCAGTCGAATCAGTTGGGCGCGATCCAATTCCACCAAGACGTGACTGTAAAAATAAATGATCGCCTCGCGATAGTTGCCGGCTTCGTAGTTTCGCCGAGCCTCGTCCAGTAAACCGGATATCGTCGGTCGCACGGCAAACGGCAGGGCTTCCACTCGCTCGGTCTCGGTCCGCGAATCGGCCGCGTCCAGTTCGGTCGACTTTGCCGCCGCCGAATTTTCACGATTCAGATACGCCTGGATGACCATGTAAACCAAGGCACACAGTACCAGCGCCAGCACGAGCCACATCAGTCCTTGCACAAAAGTACTGGCGATGCCGGTGTTGGGCAGCGAAGCCGGAGGACTACTTGAGGACTTGCCGCCCGACGACGACCCGCCCGAGCTTCTGGACGACGAAGGCGCTTGTTGCTTGGGCGGCGTTTGCTGATTATTGGAGTTGTTTTGCGATTGGCGTGCAAATCCTGCCGGCCGCAGCGAATCGGACTCCGCATCGTACCAGGGATAGTTCGGCGCGCGACCCAGCGCTTCGCGTCCGGAGCGCACCGCGGGATCGCTTTCGGTCTCCCTGCTGGCCGGCTTGCTGGCGGCGGCATCGCCTTCGGCTTCGGCCGCGGATTGCGCGCGCGCCACCGCGGCGCCGGCAACCAACACAAGCGCGGCGCACGCGATGCATGCGGAGCGCACGGCCCACTGCCGCAACCAGTCATTCGCTCGGTTGATCATGTGGGCAACCTCGTCAGACTCGCGGCTTCCGCCCGCATTTGCAGTTCCACTTCCCAGCCTTCGCGACGAATTCGTAAATCCAAGTAGCTTAAAAACCGCACCACGGTAAAGTAGCCCACCGTTAGCCACAACGCCAGCGGAAACACCAGGCTGTATTTGGCGGCTTCATCGGCGCTGTCACGCAGCACTTTCGAATAACCGAACCATAGGGCGTAATAAAACGAGACGGTCATCAACGCGGCAAAGACCAAAGTCGCCATCCAGCGCCCAAGCAAGTCGCCAAAGCTGCCATCATGCAGCGCGTTGCAACGCTTCCAGGTGGACATGCCGTTGCGTTTGGCGTACAGCGGATTCCGCTCAAGCAGAATCACTTCGTTGAGATAAGGCCGAAACGTGTACGGCAAAATCCACAAGCAAATGGGCGTTAGCAGTCCGCGGAGAAACACCTGAAAAACCAGCAACTGCGGCAGCGAGCGCCGTAAATCCCGAATCAACTGCCGGCCGCTAATCTCCGGAGCAAACATCGCTTGACCCAAAAACAGCGTGGCCGGCGCGGTGGCCAACGGAATCTCCCAAATCACCAGCGTCAGACACGCATAATAATAGGTCATCGCGTTATCGCTTTGATGCGGTCCCGGCGTCGCCAGCCGTTCGTAGTCCAGCATGCCTAGCAGTAGATAGTTCAGCGCCATCATCGGCACGATCCCGACAGCCAATGCCAGCAGCAGCGGTCGGGCAAAAACCCGAAAGACCTGTAGCGAGAGATCGCAGATATCCAGAATATCGCGCTCGCGAATGGCAATCCGCGTACTATCCAGTTGCATGGGCAGCTCCCCGTGGCCAGCCAAGCACCACAAAATAGAACAGCAGCAACAAGGTAGAAATCACCGCCACCGCGGCTTTGACCGCATACGGCGCGGCCGATGGTGACAAAAACCCTTCGATCAAGGCGGCCAGCGCAAACATCACAATTGCCGCGCCCGCCATCGGCAAGACTTCGCGGCCGGCTTGCCGGAGCGAAGCGCCGCGCGACATCCCATGCGTGTCCACCAGTGCAAAGCCCAGCCGCATGCCAGCGCCGGCGCAGAGCACGATGGCCGTCAGTTCGAACGGACCGTGCGCGGTGACAAACTGAAAGAAATTCACCTTGCCGGCCGAGTGGGTCATGTAACCAAATACGGCGCCCAGCACCGCGGCATTAAACGTCACCACCGGCAAGCCACCAACGCCAAAGAACAATCCAAACGCCAGGCATTCCAGCCCGATGGAGGTGTTGTGCCAAACGTAAAAGCCCATCGCCGTGCTGCTCATGCTGGCATCGCGGCCTTCGACGGGCGAAGCATACATCTCTTCCATCTGCTCGATCGTCGCATCGCCCACAATGTAGTAAGCAAACTGCGGATCGCGACTGGCCATGAACATCGAGGCCAGAAAAACACCCCAGAACAGCACGGTCGCCAGCCGCAGGCAGCGATCTTTGAACAGCGACTGCGGCACGTCGTAAAACAGCGATTTTCCCCACTGCCGAAATTTGAAAATGCGACTGCGATACAATTGGTTGTGCGCCCGCCCGACCAGACTGTGCAAATAGAAAACGGTGTTGGGCGGCAATTGATACGAATCGGCCAAGGCCAGATCGGCGCAGGCGGCCCGGTACAACGAGCCGAAGCGCAGCATCTGCTCCGCGCCCATGCGCCCGTGGTTAGGACGCTCCATCATTAGGCAGAGATGCTCCAATGCCTTCCAATTCTGGCGTCGCGATTCGAGTAGTTCAGCAACCTTCATTGCAGCTCGCTAGGAGTTCGCTTGCCAAGGGTCGTAATTGGAATCTGCATGCGATGAATTTTGCCAGCGATCTGGCGGCGGCAACATCACCGGCGGCGCCGGCGGGCGGCGTCCCTGCGCGCTCGGGCGACTGCCAGTTTGATCCAACACAAACGTGTGATAGTAAACGGCGCACAGCAGCATATCGAGGTTGACTTGGGGCGGGAGTTTGAATTGGGCGCGCAGCGGCTCGCCCAAGTGGCGAACAATTTCCGCCCGGCGTCCCCACGAAAATCGATTCCGCCGATCGACGTAACTCGAAATCGCCTTACTCAAGCTACGACTCGGTCGGAAGTTGGCCGGCACGAACGCCGCCAGCCGAATGGCTTCTGGCTCGGTAATTTTTGTGACGCCGACCAGCCACGATTTATCGTCGATGACCACAATGGTGCCGCAGACCAGATCGCCCATCCGTTGATAACGCCGACTGCACAGCATGGCAATCAGTCCAAACTGAAACGTCGGCATCGGAAACGCTTGCAACAGCCGAATCTCTTGTGCCAGCGGCAATAAGAAGAACGGAAAGCCGTCGAGCAACCGCAACACATTTCGAAGGGTTGCCTGCATGGCATCGATCGGTTGGCCTTCCACGGTGACCACGCGCACGCCTGTCAGTCGCTTGCCTGGCGTCTGACCGTTCCACACGGTTTCGAAAAAACCGCCATAAAACCACATGGCAATAAACAGAATAATCAAAATCGGTAAGGACGCGTAACCTCCCAAACCGGAGATCAAGCTGGAGATGGCCAAGGCCAAAAACAGCGACACCATCGCGACCACAATGATCGCCAGGTCAATCAAATAGGCCAACGCGCGGCGAAAGGGGCCAGCAATTCGGAACTGATAGGCAATGTTTTCCGGCGTGACGACCTCAATGCGCGAGTCGAGCTGTGTGACCGATTCTGGCATCGCAAACTTCAACCATTGCAGAGGAACGGAATTGGCCATGCGAACTGCCGCAGGGCGGGCAGATTGGGGGCGGTCGCGTCAATCATGAGCTAGCCCCCCATTATTCGACAACAACCCACCGCCCGCAAGCGATTTCGCCTAAATTGCCGACTTTCTAGAGCAATCTTAAGATTTAAGGCACGCCGATTGCACCGCCATGCACTTATTACGTGCGTGAACCGCCAATCTTACCGATTGGTCCAAATAAAGGAGCGAATATGTCACAGTCGCATACAAGTTCGGGCCAAGTGCTGCCACTTCAGCTTGGTCCGGCGACGGCCAGTCAGACCACCGACACGGTCGTCAAGGCTAACGATATGGAATTACATCGAATCTTGATGCCGCCAGGCGAAGAAATCGATACGCGGCAGATGCCCAGCAGCGTGACCGTGCATTGCCTGCAAGGCAAGGTGGCCGTCACGGCTCATGGACGCGACACCACGCTCGATAACGGCCAAATGATTTATTTGCAGGCCAACGAACCGCATTCGATTAAGGCCCTCGAGCAATCGTCCGTCCTAATCACCGGTCATGCCGCGTCTGCGAGCGTCGACACAGCGCGGGCGGCCGATGAGGCGCACGCAAATCTTCCGGAACATCACCGTCCGCCAAACATTGACGTGGTCGATGAGGCTTCGATGGAGTCGTTTCCGGCCAGCGACCCGCCCGCTCGCAGCGCCATCACGCATGCCTGAACTTGGATCCGCTGAGCATCAAAATCATGCGTTCGAGCCGGCAGCAGAGATAATCTGCTGCCGGTTTTTTTTATAGAATGATCATGGCGTCGCCATAGCTGTAAAACCGATAGCGCTGCTCGATTGCTGCTTGATAAGCACGGCGCATCAATTCTTCGCCACCAAACGTGTGCACCAGCACGATCAGCGTGGTCCGCGGCAAATGGAAGTTGGTCATCAAGGCATCGACCACCCGAAACGGAAATGGCGGGCGGATGAACAGATCGGTCTGCCCCGACCAACTCCCTAGAATGCCTGATTCTCGCGCGGCCGTTTCTAAAACGCGGACGCTGGTGGTGCCAATAGCCACGGCCCGCTGACCGGCCGCCTTGCAACGGGCAATCGCATCGACCGCCGGTTGTTCGATGCGTCCCCATTCGGTGTGCATCGGATGCTGGTCCAAATGCTCGACGGTAATCGGACGAAACGTATCCATACCCACATGCAGCGTGACGCGACATTGCTGGATACCGCTGCCCACCAATTCAATCAGCAGCTCGTGGGTGAAATGCAATCCGGCGGTCGGCGCGGCAACGGCGCCGGGCTCGCGGGCAAACACGGTCTGATAACTGTAGCGGTCCGCGTCGTTCATTTCGCCGTCGCGAATGTAATGCGGCAGCGGCACGCGGCCAATCTGCTCCAGCAGTTCGAAGGACTCCGACGATGGCGAATGCGCGGGCTGCAGCGCTGGTGGCAATGTCGAAGCGGGCGGACGATAAGCTGACAACCGCGTCGGCCGCGCCAGCCAGACGCCGGCATCTTGCCGCGCGATCAATTCCAGCGTGGCCACCGGCCGCACGTCGCGATCCCAAAGCGTAACCGTCTCGCCGGGCCGCAGCTTGCCGCGCGTTTTACATAGCAGCCGCCAAAAACCATCGGCGTTGGCTTCCAAAAACAGGCCTTCCCAGCGACCGCCGGTTGCATCGCGCTCGCCGAGCAGCCGGGCGGGCACCACGCGCGTGTCGTTGGAAATCAGGCAATCGCCACGTCGCAAAATGCGCGGCAAATCGCGAATGTAAGCATGTTCGATCGACTGCTGCCGACGATTGACCACCATCAACCGCGCATCGTTGCGGTCGGCCAATGGCTCCTGGGCAATCAACTCACGGGGTAGTTGATAATCGTAGCGATCCAGTTCCGACATGTGTCTATGCTGCCCGGGAGTTCTGCGGCAACTCACGTGGCTGCCGCGGACCGGGATTATAGCAAAACCGCGCGGCCAAGACGAACCGCTTGAAATGCGACCGCTGGCTGCTATTCTGATTTCCGCACTTTACGCTCACGCAGGCACGCAGGGAGGTGTGGCGATGCAATTTCAGTTGCGCACGATGTTCATTGTGGTCACGGCCGCGGCCCTGTTTTGCGGCGTGGTGTTCGGCGTGTCGGCCACGTGGTGCGGAATTGCACTGCTTGTGTCCATGTTGATCACACCGGCCATCTGGTTAACAGCGGCCTTAAACGCCGAGGGCAAACAGCAGATTTTCTTTCGCGCAGGCTTAATCGCCGGAGCGATGCCATTTGTGTGCTGCGCGATCACGATGGCCATTCTGATTTCGCAAGCGATTTCCAATGGCGGTCTGACGCTGGTGATTCCGGCGTATGCTGGCGACCCATCGGACGCAAGCGTTAAGATTGACGCCGACACCGATCTGAAACTGCGTCTGGGTATGGCCGGCGTGTGGCTGATGCCCGGCGTGTTTTCGCTGTTGGGCGGCGCAGCCAGCTTACTGACCTATCGCCTGATTAAGCCGCGCCCGATCGTAACGCTGCAAAAAGAACAGCCGGCCACACCCCAGGGCATGGCCGGCTATCGCGTCGTTTCAGGCAGGCTTTCGACCGTGCAGGTCGAACCGTTGGCAGTCGATGCGCTTGCTCCAGCTTCGCGTGAAACCTAGGGCGTTTTCTGCCCACAGTGTACGCCGCGTTGGAATGCAACGGTTTGCGGTCCGATTAGGATTGCGCCGAACTGCCGCTGCTCTTGCGGGCGAATTTTTTGCGGCCGGGGCCAGCACCAGCCGGGCGTCGCTTTTTCTTGGCTTGCGGGCCATCGGCACGGCGGGCCGTACCGAACGGTCGCGGACCGCGTCCACCGCCAAACGGCCGCTTGCCGCCAGCGTTCGCCGGGCGACCTTCACCCTGACTCGGAGCGCCTTCACCGCTTTGCTCGAATTGTCCATCGCCACGCGGAGCTGCACTGCGTTCTCCGGCACTGCGTTCTCCGGCACTGCGTTCTCCAGTACTGCGCGGAGCATCGCCACCACGGCGGAAATTTCCGCCGGCCGGGCGACTATGACCGCCGCCAACCACTTGGAACGGATGATCGGCATCGACCGGAATTGATCGCTTGGTCAACCGCTCGATGGCGCGGAGGCCGCCACGTTCGCTCGGATCGCAGAACAACACCGCTTCGCCAGTGGCGCCGGCACGGCCGGTACGGCCAATGCGATGCACATACGACTCGGGATCGTGCGGCAGATCGAAGTTAATGACATGCGAAATGCCATCGACGTCAATACCGCGAGCCGCCACGTCGGTGGCAACCAGCACGCGCAAACCACCGGCCCGGAAGCGGGCCAACGTGCGTTCGCGTGCGTTCTGCGACTTGTTGCCGTGGATGGCATCGGCATGCATGCCGCTTTTGCACAAGTGCTGGGCCAGTTTGTCGGCGCCATGCTTGGTGCGCGAGAATACCAGCACGCGCCGGTAACCCTCGGCTGCCATCAAGTGCGTCAGCAGTGCTTGCTTCTTGCTGCTGGGCACAAACATCACACGCTGCTCAATCAATTCCACGGTGGACGATTCCGGCGTAACCGAAACGCGGACCGGCTCACGCAGCAAGCTGGCGGCCAGTTCGGCAACCTTGGGCGGCATGGTGGCCGAGAAGAACAGCGACTGCCGCGATTCCGGCAGTTTTTTAATGATCCGCTTCAAGTCCGGCATGAAGCCCATGTCGAGCATGCGGTCGGCTTCGTCCAGCACAAACGTCTGGACGTCGTCGAGCCGCAGATGCCCTTGTTCGATCAAATCCAGCAAGCGGCCCGGCGTGGCAATCACCACGTGGACGCCGCGTTGCAAATTGCGAACTTGGCCCACTTGGCTCACGCCACCGTAAACCACGGTCTGGCGGAATCGCACGTGGCGGCCGTAGTTCGAAAAACTCTCGGCAATTTGTACGGCCAACTCACGTGTGGGCGACAGCACCAGCACTTGTGGGCAATTCGGCCGCGCCTTCGTGGGATTGGTTTCCAGATAATGCAAAATCGGCAGCGCAAAGGCGGCCGTCTTGCCGGTGCCCGTCTGCGCGCAACCCAGCAGATCCAGCCGTTGCAGCAAATGCGGAATGGCGCCGGCTTGGATGGGCGTGGGGGTGGTGTAATTTTCTTCGACCAGGGCGCGACAAATGGCCGGCGCTAAATTCAACTCATTAAACGATGCGATACTCAATCCAATTCCTTTACTAAACGAACTCCAGGGACTTCTCCACCATGGAGACGCCCAGCATTGTGCCACTCTTGCCTATTGCATTTGCCTCAACAGACACCCTCCGCCCAACATGTCAGCAACATCCCCAGCGGATGGCCAGCTTGCGGAACAGTTCGATTAGGCCAACGGACGTCAGCACATGGGAGAGTAAAGATCGTCGCAGACCGGCAACTTGAGCCAATCAACAAACGAACACACCCCGAACGCAAACGACGATGGCAACCAGCGTCAATGAGTACGAATCAAGTTACGGTCTGCGGCGGCGAAAAAAGCCACACAGACACGCGCGGCGTTAGGCTCGCCGTGCGATTACCGAAACACCCGGCAACCGTTTTGATTGCCAGTTGGCAATCTGTTTTGCAGCCTAAATACTTGATCCACCGTCCTAGGAATTCAGAAGAAATAACCCGCAAGGGATTACTGCCTAGGACCAAGGATGCGATAGCGCACAGAGGCGGCAAACTCATCGGAATAACTTTTGCTAACCGATGCGAACATCTTAGCAGGCAATCGGCCGCTCGACTGCGCCGAATCCAGCCTTTTTGCAAAGAATTCGTAAATCGTTGGCAAATCGTGCCATCGGACCCGTTTGCAGGCGTTACGGTCGGCCGTCGTCAGCTTCCGGTCAGCAAGCCGGCTGGAGTTCCTCGGACGCTGAACGTCGCCTCACGGGACCGCTGCGCAGGAGTTTTTTCCGCTTCTGTATCGCGCTACAGATTTGGTTTATACTCGAAGTGCCCAGCGGCGCTGTCGGCAGTGACAACATTTTTAGTACCTAGGAATCGTTCGGACGTTGGCTCGAACGCTCTGCCTCGGAAGGGTGATCCGCGATGAAATTTGGCCTGCGATGTGCAATTGCTTGCGTCATAGGATGTTGGTCGGCCAGCGTGCTGGCGCAAAGTGAATTCGACTCGATTTCTCGCGTGGGCGACAAAGGCCCGCCGGCGCAAGGCAATCTCGTGCCGGAGTCATCAACGGCTTACGAAGTTGTGCTCAAACAAAACAATGTCGATCTGAAGGTTCCGATCAACGAAATTAAATGGATCGATTTTCAAGGCTCGCCGCTGGCCATGACGTCCGCCAATCGCTACGCCTACGACGGCAAAATGAAAGAGTTGCAAGCCGCTTTGGACCGCATGCAAGTTGGCAATCTGCAGCCCGATGCCGCCACGGATTTCGCCTTTTACGAATGTTTGGTGCCAGCCAAAAATGCGCTCTCCGGCAGTGGCGACCTCACCACGGCAGGCGCGGCGCTGATCAAGTGGACCGACGCGCATCCCAAACATTACCGCTATTTGCAAGCCTGCGAACTGCTGGGCGATATCTTTGTGGCGCTGGGCAAACTCGATTACGCCAAGAAGTACTACACCGAGGTCGCGAAAGCGCCCATTCCCGATTACAAATTGCGCGCGGCCGTTGCGCTGGGCCGCGCCTACCTCAGCCAAGGCAAAGTGGACGAAGCCGATCGCGCGTTTGACGTGGGCTTGAACGCCAAGGCCGAAAACGACGCGCTCAACGCCGCCGCGCAAGTTGGCAAAGCCCAGTGCCTGGCCGACAAAGAACCTCAAAAGGCGGTCAAATTCATCAAAGACGCTATCGAAAATACGGACTCGACCGATATCGAACAAAGCGCGCGGGCCTACAACGCGCTGGGCTACGCCTACGAAAAACTCTATGCGCTCAACAAAAAACCAGAAGATATGAAAGAAGCGTTTTACTCGTTTCTCAAAGTCGATCTGCTGTATGGCGAATCGGGCGACGCCCACGCCGAAGCGCTGTATCACCTCATCAAACACTGGAATCTGCAAAAAAAACCCGAGCGCGCTAATGACGCCCGCGACACGCTCGCCAAGCAATATCCCAACAGTCGTTGGAAGAAATTGGCCGACGGCGCGAGCGGCAGGACCGGCAGATGAGCGGCACGCGTCTTCGCTGGTTACCGAGTCTGGCCGCAGGATTGTTGGTCAGCAGTCCGGCCGCACTCGTGGCCGCCGAGACAGAATCCAAAAGCCTGCTCGCGGCCTATTACGATTCGCTGGGGCCGATTTACGGTCTACTGCTGCTGGCCTGCTCCATAACGCTGGTCGCCTATGCCATGATTAACCTACTGGCCGTGCGGCGTACGGCGATTGCTCCGGCCGAACTGGCCAGCGATTTTCAAGCCCGACTCGATGCCCGAGAATTGCCAGAAGCCTTCGAATTGGTGGATCAAAGCGATTCGCTGCTCGGCAAAGTGCTTGCATCTGGCATGAGCAAAGTGGCTGCCGGGGGCTATGCACAGGCCATTGCCGCGGTGCGCGAGGCGGTCAGCCAGCAGCGATTTCGGCTGCTCGCGCGCCTGAACTATATGTTGCTGGTTGCCCTGTTGGCGCTACTGCTGGGCGTGCTGGCCAGCATCGACGATCTGTCTGCCGGTTGTTCGCAAGTCATGCAAACCAGCGAAGCGGCCGCTCCGGCCCGCCTGGCGCAAAGCCTGGCGACCGCGCTGATGCCGCTGCGAATTTCGCTCTACATGAGCATTCCGGCCGTCGTTCTGTATGGCGTGTTGCGCACGCGTCTGCCGGGCAATATCGAACTGGCTCACGCCCTGGCCGAACAACTTTTGAGTCGCTTCGAAAACCGCGGCAGTCCGCCACCGCGTTAGAGCTGGTGCTGCGCAGCGATGATTCAAGCCTGCTGCGCGATGAATTCGGCCGAATACTTGCCAGCCGGTTCGGATTTTGGCACGATGTTGCCAAGCGAGCAGGCGCACCGGTCGCAATTTTTCGCTCGTCAGCCCATCTATCTCTGAGTATCCGTCATGGCAGCATTTCCCGACGTCAGCAAGATCCGCTTCGAAGGCCCCAGCAGCAAAAATGCCTTGGCCTTTCGTCATTACGATGAAAACGAACTGGTCGAAGGCAAGCCCATGCAGGACCACTTCCGTTTTTCGGTGGCTTACTGGCATGCGTTCCGCGGTACCGGCAGCGATCCGTTTGGCCCTGGCACCATGCTGCGTCCCTGGGAAGGTCCGGAAGACAATGTCGAAAACGCGGTCAAGCGCGTGGATGTGGCCTTCGAGTTCATGCAGAAGCTCGGCCTGCATTACTACTGCTTTCACGATCGCGACGTCGCGCCCGAGGGCAAGTCGCTTTCGGAGACCAACAAAAATCTCGATACCGTGGTCAAGGCGCTGCAACAAGCCCAACAGCGCACCGGCATTAAGCTGCTGTGGGGCACCGCCAACTTGTTCAGCAATCGGCGGTTCATGCACGGCGCGGCAACCAGCCCAAATGCCGACGTGTTTGCCTATGCCGCGGCGCAAGTCAAAAAAGCCATCGAAGTGACCAAGGAACTTGGCGGCGACAACTACGTGTTCTGGGGCGGTCGAGAAGGCTACCAGAATCTCTGGAACACGGACATGAAGCGCGAAGTCGACCACCTGGCCAAGTTCATGCACATGGCAGTGGATTACGCCAAGGAAATCGGCTTCACCGGCCAGTTTTTGTTCGAGCCTAAGCCCAAGGAACCGACCAAGCACCAATACGATTTTGACTGCGCCAATTGCATCAACTTCTTGCGCGCCTACGGTCTGGAAAAATACGTGAAGATGAACATCGAGACCAACCACGCCACGCTGGCCGGTCATACGATGCAACACGAACTGGAATATGCCGGCATGCAAGGCTTTTTGGGTTCGATCGACGCCAACACGGGCGACTTGCTCTTGGGCTGGGATACCGATCAATTCCCCACGGATATCTATCTGACCACGCAGTGCATGCATTCGATCTTGCGTTACGGCGGCCTGAACAAAGGTGGCGTCAACTTTGACGCCAAGGTGCGGCGCGAAAGCTTCGAACCCATCGACCTGTTCCACGCGCACATCGGCGGCATGGACGCCTTTGCGCGCGGCTTGAAAATTGCCGCGGCCATTCGCGCCGATGGTGAGTTGGACAAGATCGTCAGCGATCGCTACGCCTCCTGGGGCAGCGGCGTGGGCTCGGAAATCGAGTCCGGCAAAGCCAGTTTCAAAACTCTGGAAAAGTACATGCTGGATCGCGGCGAATCCGCGCCCAACACCAGCGGCCGCCAGGAATTGATCGAAAACCTCATCAACCGCTTCGTTTAAATCACGTTTTGCCCACGCGCGCTGGCTGAACGGTGGCCAGCCGACGAGCGATGAATACTTCGAAACGCTGCCTGCTGATTTTCGTTTTTGATCCTCAGTCCGTCGCCTGCTGCTCACCATGACCGTGCCGCGGAAAAAATCGTCGGACCTGGGCAAGCTGTTTCAGGCCAGCATTTCGCCGGCGTATTTGCTCGATGACCGGCGCGGCATCGTATATTGCAACGCGGCCTGCGCGCGGTGGTGCGAGATCGAGCCCGATCAACTTCTGGGGCAAGTCTGCGAATATCGCAGCGACCGCAGCGATCGAGCGCAGCTTGTGGCGGCGCTGCTTTGTCCGCCGCCCGAGGCCTTGGCGGGCGCGCTGCGCAATGGCGAAATTGCCGCGCGCGCGGCCGATGGCGCGATTCGCCGTCGCCGTGCCGAATTTGTGCCGCTGGAGCAGTCCGACGGCGGCATTCAATTGCTGGTCGTGGCCGCAACGCACGATTTGCAGACGGACGATGACGCAACTGCCCTGGCAACCACCGCGCTGCGCGAGCAAACCTCGGCCGAACTGCATGCGCGGCTCCAACAACTCAACCGCGACTGGCAGGCCGCCCATCAAAGTTCGCGCATTTACGGCGATAGCCCCACCATGCGCCGCGTTCGCGCTCTGGTCGATGTCGCCGCTGGCTGCCGGGCCAGCGTGCTGATCGTCGGCCCCGCCGGCAGCGGTCGACAGCATGTCGCCAAGGCAATTCACTGCGGTCGCGGTGGACAACCAACCGGCAATCTGCTGCCGCTGGCCTGCGGCCTGCTCGACGGCGAAGTGCTTCGCGCGCAACTGGCGCCGCTGACTCAAAAACGATCGAGCGGCAACGAACTGCATACACTCTTGCTGACCGAGGTCGACCGATTGCCGGGCGAATTGTTTCCGGAACTGCTGCATTTGCTACGCAGCGAGTCGCCGCGATTGCGCATCGTATCGACGGCGTCGCAATCGCTCGTTGGACAGATCGCAGGCGACGAAATGCCGGCCGAGTTGGCAGCCGGGCTCTCGACGTTGCAGATCGAAATGTCGCCGCTCACCGCCCGGCTCGACGACCTGCCGCTGTTGGCACAAGCATTCATCGAGCGGCTGAATGGTCAAGGCGATAAGCAATTGGCCGGCGTGGCGCCCGAAGCGCTGGATCGACTGGCCGCATACCCTTGGCCCGGAAATGTCGCCGAGCTGATCGAAATCTTGGGCGTGGCATTCGATCGTGCCGAGGGGCCGATGATCGTGTCGGCCGATCTGCCCGAGCGCGTGGCTCACGGCATTTCCGCCGCGCATCGCCCGCGTCGTGACGACCAGCCGATTGTGCTGGACGAGTTTTTGGCGGAAGTCGAAAACGAATTAATTCGCCGCGCGCTGGCTCGCTCCAAGGGCAACAAAGCCAAAGCCGCGCGGTTGCTGGGTCTCACCCGCCCACGTCTTTATCGCCGCATGATTCAACTTGGGCTGGCCTCTCCGACCGATGTGCCGGAATTTACGCCCATGCCGGATGACGAAGAATCTTAAGCCGCCAACGATTCTCCAAGCAGTGCACAAATCCATTTGCGATCGCCGCGAGGGATTTCAATCAGCGTCGTGTCGCCACGACGTGGCTCATAGGTGCGCTGATCCATCATAACCGGTGCTGCACCCCCGACGATTCATACGGCTTCGCTCCGCGAATGCGGGCCAAGGCGGAACGACGCGTTTGCACGGCATCGCAGTTCCGGAATTTTCGGATTGTTTCTACTCCGGCGAACTCGGCCTGTTCTAGCGAGACGCGCGAATGTTCGGGGCAGGATGGGCTTGCGGGGCGGCCAACAAGTTCCGCTAGCACGATGACCGATGACGGATGACGAACCACCGCTTTCCGCGCAGGCCAGTCCCATGTTCAAGCGAACGATAAATTACGGCGTCATTTTGCTGGGCGTGACCTCAATGCCCTATCTGGCGTCTTCCACGTCGCAAATCAATAAGCTGATCGCCAACGGCAAGTCGAAAAATGGCGTCGCCAGTGAGTCGAGCGATTCCGGACGCCGCCGCGGCATTCCGGCACAACCGGCCGGCAGCGTGACCAGCCGAGAATCGTTCGACGACTTACTCGACCCCAAGGCCGGCGGCGAAGATGTGGCCGACGCCGCATTCGAGCGCCGGGCCGCAATCGTTGCCCAACCAGCCGGAATGCCCGAGTCGGGCGGAGCGCCCAACGAGCGCGGTCAAACCCCAGCCATCGCAGTGTCGTCACCGTCTCCCGCGCCAAGCAACGTTGACAACGGTGCCGCGGCAATCGCGGCGGCGGCCATCGTCAAAGACGCCAAAGAAATGCCGCCGGTTGTCGATATGGCCCTGGCGCTGCGCTACGATGTCACCACCAACTGGATTTTAGCCCGCTATCCCCGCGTCACCACCGGCGCGATCGATGGCGAGTTGCACGGTTACCGCGTCCCGCTGGTTACAGGCACGCGCCACGAAGATATTGCCGGCTCGCTCACGTATTACTTCAATAAACGACAACGGCTCGAGAAGATTACCTTTCGCGGCAACTGCGGCGACCCCCGCAAACTCGTGCTGCATGTGACCTCGCGTTACAACTTCACTCGTCAGGAAACCGACGACCCGGGCTTGTTTCTATATCAGACGCGTTGGAACGGCAATTCGCGTGGCGAACTGCAGATTCGCCCGGCCAAAATCGTGCATGCAACCTCGCCGTACGCCAAATACACCGTCTCGCTGACGATGATCAATCCGGACCGTTGAGCCACCGCTTTGCCGCCAGCACTCCCCGACGAGTAACAACCCGCGCGATCGGTGATGGTCCGAGCAAATGTCGCCTGCTAGCACGGTCCGTCTTGCTCGATTTCTCGAATCTCTCTACGATGCGCCACCAAAATTGCGCAATGCCGCTGCGCGGTCCGAGTCAGAGTCTTGGAGCCGCGAGCCGGCGTTGCTGAATATCGCGCGCAAGGATTGCGCGTTTATCGTGGAAGGAACCGCGTCATTTTTTCGGCCATCGTCAATCGCTGTTGGACGATCTTCAAATCATGCCTGGCGCTGACTCTGGTCGGCGGGGTGGTGGCCGGTGTGCTTTTGTATTTGCGCATGGACGAAGAGCTACGCGCGCGGATCGAGGCGAAATTCGCCAGCAAGTATCCGAATCTTACCGTTCGCGTCCGCTCGGCTCGCCTGCTGGCCGGCGAAGGCATTGAAATCCGCGGCTTATCGATCTCCGTGCCGGGCGATGCCGGACCGCACGGTCAGTTGGCCTACATCGACGAAATCTTTCTGGCCTGCTCCACCGATTTGGGCGACCTGGCTCACGGCGAGCCGCCGGTGACGCAAATTACCATTCGCCGCCCGGTAGTGCATGCCGCCCGCCGCGCCGATGGCACTTGGAGCGCGGCCCAGTTGTTGCCGTTTCCGAAGTTTGGCAAGCGGGCCCCGGTTTGCATTCAAAACGGTCTGATCGAAATCATCGAGCCGGCAAGACACCCGGTCACCAACTACTCCATTCGCGATATTAACTGCACGATCAAGCCGCAGCCGAGCCTCAATGGCGAAACCGAAGGACCGCTAGAGATTCAGGGTTCGGCCAGTGCGGACCATCTCGCGCGAATCGCCATCGGCGCGCGTGTCGATCCGGCTTCGCACCGTTGGGCCGTGCAAGGCGCGTTGAGCGCGCTTCACTTGGCGCCCGAACTGCTCGTGGCGCTGCCCGAAGAATTTGCCGCGGCAGTGCCCGCGCTGCGCCCGATTCGCGGCGAAGGGCAAATCGATTTTCAAGTCTGGGGCGATCCCAGCGCCACGCAGCCCATCGTCTTCAAGGCCAGCGCGGAACTTTCAGGCGGACGCTTCGAGGATCCGCGACTGCCTTATCCACTGTCCGACTTGCATGCCCGACTGACGGTCGACAACAGCGGTTTTACGCTCGAAGAATTAACGGCTCGCAACGGTCCGACATCGCTACGGCTGATCGGCAAGAGCGAAGGTCTGACTCCCGCCAGCCCCATGAACTGGTTCATCGAAGGCAAACATTTGCAGATGAATAAGCAATGGACCAACGCCCTGCCCGAGTCGCTGAAGGAAACCTGGAACAAGTTTCTCCCGGCTGGCGAAATCGATATTACCGCGCGGCTGGCATTCGACGGCCAGAAGTGGCAGCCGGTGGCCGTGGCCGCTAACTTAATCGACACTTCGTTCAGCTACCACAAATTTCCGTATCGCTTGGAGCACGGCACCGGCAAAATGCTGCTCGATCACGACAAGCTCAGCATGCGGTTGGCCGCGTTTGCCGGCGCGGAGCGTGTGGAGATCGACGGCGAACTGTTGCACCCCGGTCCGCATTTTACCGGACGCGTTCAACTCCGCGGCGATGGGATCCCGTTCGATCGTACATTGCTCGCCGCACTGCCAGGCAAGTCGCGAGATGTGCTCGCGGCGCTCAATCCCTATGGCACGTTCAACTTCGTCTGCCTGGTCACCCGCGACAATCCCAACGTCGAAGGCGTCAATCAACAGTTGTTGATCACGCTCAATCGCTGCGCGGTCAAGTACGACAAATTCGCCTATCCCATCGGCAACATCCGCGGCACCGTTCAACTCGAAAATGGACGCTGGACGTTCAGCGGACTGCAAGGCAACAACCACACCGGGCTGATCACCTGCAGCGGCGACTTCCAGCCCATTGGCGATGGCGATAGCCAACTCCGCCTGAATTTCAAAGGACAAGAAATTCAACTCGACGACGAACTCCGCGATTCGCTGGCGGCCAGCGAAAAACAACTTTGGAATTCGATCAAACCGCGCGGTGCCATCAACCTCAATGCCGACGTCAGCTATTTGAATTCGCAAAAAAAAGTTGATCTGACGTTGCACGTAGAGCCGGTTGGCGATTCCACCTATATCGAACCGCGTTGCTTTCCGTATCGCTTGGAAAAACTGCAGGGCGCGTTGGACTATCACCAAGGCCACGTGCAGTTCGAAAAAATGCGGGCCGTTCATGACCGCACCACGATTTCCACCGCGGGCGCTTGCGATATCCTGCCTGAAGGCGGCTGGCAGTTGCAATTAAAACGTCTCTCGGTCGACCGGCTGAAAGCCGATCGCGACTTGATCGCCGCGTTGCCGCCCAAACTCCGCAAGGCCGTCACCGAGTTGGCGCCCACTGGCCCGTTGAATCTGCGCGGCGACGTGACGTTTACCGGCAGCGCAAAGCCGGAACTGCCACCCAGCGCCAATTGGGATTTGCAACTTGATATGCAGCAAGGCAGTGTGAACTGCGGTAGCGTCAAGATCGACAACATCTTCGGTGGCGTTCGTTTGGTGGGCAGTAGCGACGGACTCAAAAGTCAATCGCGCGGCGAATTGGCCGTCGATTCGCTGACCTATCGCGACTTGCAACTCACTGAAGTTCGCGGTCCCCTTTGGTTCGACGACCAGCGCGTGCTGCTCGGCGTCGAGGCCGAACAAAAAGCGTTTGGGCGCGGCTCGCGTCGCGTCACAGGCAAGTTTTACGGCGGCGTGCTGCTGGCCGATGGCACGGTGACTTTGCAAACCACGCCGCGTTTTTCCGTCCGCGCCACGTTGTCGGACGCCGACCTGGAAAAGTTCGCCGGCGAAAGCGTGCCCGGTAAACAAAAACTCAAAGGCAAGGTGCTGGCGACCGTCGAGCTGAGCGGCACCAGCGCGGGCGTGCATACCCTGCTGGGCGGCGGAGCGATCCATCTCCGCCAAGCCGATATTTACGAACTACCGCTGATGGTGGCGCTACTGAAAATTCTGAGCGTCCGCACCCCGGACAGCACCGCCTTTGTTTCCAGCGACATGGATTTTCGCATCGATGGCGAACACATGTACTTCGACCGCATCGTCATGGCCGGCGACGCCATCAGTTTGCTCGGCAAAGGCGAACTCGGCATCGACGGAGAAATTAAGCTAGCCTTCCATAGCATGGTCGGTCGCCCCGAGTTTCAAATTCCGATCGTCAAAACAGTGCTCGGCCAGGCGAGTAAGCAAATCTTGCTGATCCATATCGATGGCACGCTTTCAAATCCCAAAACTAGTACCGAGGTGCTACCGACCATCAATCAGGCGCTCCAGGCACTGCAAGGCGAAGGCGTGACACCGCTGCCGCCGGTTGAAGGCCGCGCCGCGGTGACTGATCCGCGTGCCGCCCGGCAATGATCGCTGCGATGCCACCGAGTCAAATGATGTCCTGGCCGTTTTCGGCAAATCGAACTCCTGCTTCCGTCATACGCAATACCTTGTAGCGAGTGCCTGATATGTCCATCGGATCATTCGGAATCTTGGGCAGCGTCGCCGCCACGCCACTGGCACAAGTCAAAGGCTCGGAGCAGCAAGCGGCCACCAACGCGGTCAGTCATCAACGGCTCGTCGACGCCGCTGCCAGCGCCGAGGCGTCGGCCGGCATCGGCAAGACCGACGGCGAAAACCACGAAACCGAAGAGCGCGACGCCGACGGCCGCAAACTCTGGGAAGATACCAAACGCCAGGCCAAGGCAACCGCCGCCGATGAATTGGCGAGCGCCGACATGCCGCTCAGCAAAGACGCCAGCGGCGCTTCTGGCAATTCGCTGGACTTAGTCGGTTGAAATCGTTGTTTGCCCAAACCGACAGTCGCGCCTAAGATTGACTGCGTTCGAAAGAATTTCCGCGACCAGTTTGAGACAAGATCGAGTTTTTCATGCGTTTTACGAAGATGCAGGGCGCCGGTAACGACTACGTGTACGTCAATGCGTTCGAGCAGTCGCTGCCTTACGACCTGCCGGAATTGGCTCGGCAAATTTCCGATCGCCACTTTGGCGTGGGCGGCGACGGCTTGGTGGTGATTGGCCCCTCGAACTCCGCCGATGCGCGGATGCGGATGTTCAACAACGACGGTTCCGAGGCAGAAATGTGCGGCAACGCCATTCGCTGCGTGGGCAAATTCGTACACGATCACGGCATCAAGCCAACCACGTCGCTGCAAATTGAAACCGGTCGTGGCGTGCGGACACTCAAACTGGACGTCGAACACGGCAAGGCCGTCCGCGCCCGCGTGGATATGGGCGAGCCAATCCTCGCCGCCAGTCAAATTCCCACCACGTTGCCGGGCGAGCGAATTGTCGATCTGCCCGCGCCACGCGAGGTTGTCAATCTCGACGCCGATTGGGCCCGGCACTGCGGACTTGAACCCGGACTAACCTGCGTCTCGATGGGCAATCCGCATCTGGTCATGTATTGCCGCGACGTGAAATCGATTCCGCTAGAAAGCATTGGACCGCAGATCGAGCGGGCGGCCGTGTTTCCGCAGCGAATTAACGTCCACTTTGTGCAGGTCCAATCGCCGGATGAAGTCACCATGCGCACCTGGGAACGAGGCAGCGGCATCACCCTGGCATGCGGCACGGGCGCCAGCGCCGTATGCGTGGCGGGCCTGCTGACCAAGCGAAATCGCCGTAAGATTTTGGCGCATCTGCCCGGCGGAGATTTAATTCTTGAGTGGTCCGAAACTGGCCCAGTCTATATGACGGGCCCTGCGGTTGAAGTCTTTCACGGCGAATGGCATCCGCCTCAACCGGCCAGCCTGGGCTTTAAACTGGCCTAGGCGTGCATCGCCCCGCAGTGGATAATCGCGACATCCGCAGGCAAGGAGGCCTGAATATGAAAATCAAATCTCAATGGTTAAATGGCTTGGCCGGACTAACGGCAGCCTCGCTGTTGCGCCGCTGGATGTCGACCATCGATTGCAAGGTGGCGTACTACGATCCGATCGTCGATCCGGCCGGTGCCGATTACAGCGGCCATAAGCTGTTTGTATTTTGGCACGAGTACATCGCTTTTCCGATCACTCTGCGCGGCAATTGTAATACATCGATCTTGCTGAGCCAGCACCGCGATGCCGACATCCTCGCTCGCGCCTCGCACCACTTGGGCTTCCGCCACGTTCGCGGTTCCACCTTTCAAGGTGCCACGCAAGCTCTGCGTCAATTGATCCGGCTTAGCAAAGAGTCGAATCTGGCCTGGGGTTGCGATGGCCCGCGAGGGCCGCGCCGCGTGATGGGGCAAGGCCCCATTTATCTGTCGTCAAAGCTGCGAATGCCACTGGTGCTGATGGGCTACGGTTACGATCGCCCTTGGCGAATCAACAGCTGGGATCGATTTGCCATTCCGCGGCCTGGCTCACGCGGACGCTCGGTTTGGAGCCCGGCAATCACGATTCCGCCCAATTTGGATCGCGACGGCCTGGAACATTATCGCTTGCAGGCCGAACAGCTGCTGAACCGGCTGACCAGCGAGGCCGAAGCCTGGGCCGAAGCAGGCACGCCAAAAATCGATCAGCGCACGATGCGCTCGCAACATGCCCTGAGCTTGCCGTTACGATTACACCGACCGCACGGAATTGCCGCGCCGCACGCCGCGGCATTTGCACGTCCGCCGCAGACGGCGCCGCTGACAACCGCTGACGCCTGAGTCGCACCAGTCATAGGCCGCGATTGCGATTACTTTTTGGTCGCCGTGGTTGTTGGCTTGGACGCTAATTCTTCGATCGGCCGAATCTCCAGGCTCGCGGCGAAAGCGCGGTCGCTATCGGCGAATTGTCCAATCAAACTGGATTCCAGGGTCACCGCAAAGACCACCCGACGGCCATCGCGATCCGAAACGTGGTAGTAGATCCACTGGATGGGCAGTTGATCCACGGCACCCACCGCCGCGACACGCAGCATGTGCAAACCGGTGTCGGTGTCGGATTCCGTCGCCGAGGCAAATTCGGAAAAATTCTTGCCAAGCGCCAATTTGACGTCGTTTTGAAAGCCGTCCAACGTCAGGGTTTCGCCGGCAGCAAACGTTTTCATCGCGCTGACGTTACACTGGGCCACCAGTTCGCCGCGTTCGACATAACGGAAGACTGCTACGCCTTCGGCTTCGTTGAGCACAAACCAGCGTCGGTCGTGAGTCAGCCGGTAACCACCGACTTTCGATTCCCACAGCACGCCGGTCATGGCGCTCTTGGGATCAAGCGCGTCGGCCGGCAATTTGGACGCCAACGACTTGCTCTCGCCCTTGGCGGGCTCGATTTGCATCTTCAGTTTAGCAACGATATCCAACCCTGGACCGGCATGACCAATCGCTCGCTTTTCTTGGATGGCCAACAGCATGGCCGTCACGCGTTTGTGGCGACTATCGAACAAGTACTTGCCCTTGAGTTCGATCTCCGTCGATACACCGCCAATGGCGCCGGTCAGCGTGCCATCGATGCGTAGACGTCCGCCCTCGGGCGTAATTTTTTCTAGCGTGCTGGTCACTTCCGCCCGGTCGACGGCGTCCAAGCCGAGCAACATCGCCAGCGTTTGCCCACTGTGCGACCAACTTTCGCCTTCAGACACCGCTTTGCCGGGCAGCAGCAGATCCACCACCAGGCTATTCGCCGGCATGTCGATTACATCGATTTCGTCGCGAGTCAGCGGGCCTTCAGGGCTGAACGCTTGCTGCTGATTGCCGAGCAAGTTCATGCCAATCAGCTTGCGGTCGTCGCGCAATTTGGGCGACAACGTTTGCGTATTGATCGTGAGATTGGCATCGGCCTGCTCGTAACGCCGCAGCGATTGACGCAATTTCTTTTCGCCATCGCCCAGCTTCAGCAGCTGCTCGTCGTAGCGGACGCGGGCCATCACCTTGGTGGGAACAGTGCCAATGCCCGATGCCTGCTTGACCTTCAGGTCGCCTCCGACTTCCAGCGAAACATCCACGTGGGCGGAGTCGCCGATATGGCATCCGGTTTGCAAGTTGATGGTATCACTTGCCTTAGCAGCCTGAGCTGCATACGCCAGACAGGCCGCGAATGACAAGCCCTGAACGACTGCCGAAAACCGCAAATTTTGGAACATGTGCGACTCTGGTTTGCAACTAAAGTTGAACAGCAGCAAGTACTTGCATCTACGTCCAATTAGTATTTTCGGTCAGTTTGGCGGTGATAGTTGAGCCGAATTTGCGGTACAGTTTGGCAGGCGGCTTGTGTGGCAAAATTTGGCTTGCCGTTTTGGCAGTGTCCCGAAATGCGACAGAATGTCTTATATTGGTAATCCGTTGCCCCCTAAAAGTTTAGAAACGTTTGCTAGCTGGAAATTGGTTGCAAGTAAACGGTTCGGTTTCGATTTATACGCGAACTTTAGCTGATCTTTTTTGACTTAAATCCGTACAGACTGTTGGTGAGCGGAATTCGAGATAGACACTTACCGCAGGTTGACGGACAAGCGTTGGTTTGGAATTTGGTTTGCACTGGATGTTGATTGAGAAGGTGAATGACAAATTGCGTCCGGGGTGTCCGGACGCGCCCGGTAGGAGAAGCCGGCGAAACAAGGGACGATTGGTCATGCGTGCGATGGGATCGCAGGGAAAAACGCGCGACCGCAATGCAGTATGAGGATTTTATGCACGCAGATTATTCCAACCCGATGATGCAAGAACTGCGCGACCAGCAGATTCGTTTTACCCCTCGCGAAAAGAAACTCGAGCAGGTCGATCGGGCAGAAAAGCTGCTGACCGAGATCGACCCGGCTCGTACTTATACCTACGAATATCTGTTTTTTCGCATCACCGATTTTCGCCCTGATTCGGCACCTCCGGCTAAGCTGAGCGGTGAAGAAGCCAGCCACGACCTGCGGTTGTTCGTCGAAGATCTTTCGGACGCTGCGGATGTGCCTGCCGAGCATGCTGGCGAAAAAGTACTGACTGTCGAAGAGTTGAGCAAGTCGTTGCGCGTCTCCACTAAGACGATTGCCCGCTGGCGTCAGCAGGGCTTGGTGAGTCGCCGCTTTTTGTTCGACGGCCGCAAGCGTGTCGGATTCTTGGAAAGTTCGGTGAATCGTTTCGTGCATGAAAACGAAGAGCGGGTGAAACGCGGCACTCGCTTCACACAGCTCACGGACGAAGATCGCAACGAAATTATCGACCGCGCTCGTCGTTTAGCGCAAGCTGACGGCTGCCCTGCCGAGATCACTCGGCGGATTGCGGAGAAGATGGGCCGCAGCATTGAAACCATTCGTTACACTCTCAAGCAGTTCGACCAAGACCACCCGGAATTCGCAATTTTTCCAGATGCCAGTGGTCCGTTGACGGACGAGGCCAAGAAGAAGATCTACCAACAGTTTCGTCGTGGCACGTCGGTCGAAGTTTTGGCCAAGCGCCATTGCCGCACCAAGACCAGCGTCTATCGCATCCTCAACGAGATGCGAGCGCAGCGAATCTTGGAATTGCCGCTGGACTACATTACCAACCCGATCTTCGGCCGCAACGCGATCGAAAATTCGATCATGAAAGCGATGCCCGCGTCGGAAGACGCGCAGAAAAAGCCGCGGCTGCCAGCGGGCTTGCCTTCGTATCTGGCCAGCCTCTACGAAGTGCCGCTGCTCAACCGTGAACAAGAAGCGCATCTGTTTCGTCAGTTCAATTTCGTCAAATACCGTGCCAGCAAGCTCCGCGAAGCGCTCGATCCCTTGCAAGCTCGGGGCTCAGTGATGGACGAAATCGAACGCTTGTACGATCAGGCCGTCGTCCTCAAAAATCAAATCGTGAGGGCCAACTTGCGGTTGGTGGTTTCGATCGCCAAGCGACACGTTGGACCGGCGGATAATTTCTTCGAGTTGGTGAGTGACGGCAATGTCTCGCTGATTCGGGCTGCGGAAAAATTCGATTACGCCCGCGGCAATAAGTTCAGTACCTACGCGAGTTGGGCGATCATGAAGAACTTCGCTCGCACCATCCCGGATGAACATCGCCACCGCGACCGTTTCCGGACCAGCCAAGTGGAAGCCTTCTCGGCGACTGAAGATGCACGCACGGATCAGTACGAGCAAGAAAGTGCCCAAGCCACCCGTGAGGTGCAGATTGGTAAGATTCTGAACCGTTTGGACGAACGTGAGCAAAAAATCATTCGCAGCCGATTTGGGCTAGAACGTGGCCACGAGCCGCGGACGCTGAAAGAAGTTGGCGAAGAGATGGGCGTAACCAAAGAACGCGTACGTCAGATTGAAGCTCGCGCATTGAGCAAACTGCGACAGGCGGCAACCGAAGAAAAAATCGATATCCCCGGCTTGTAATCGCCGACAAGTTCTCTCGTTAACCAGCACGCGTCGGATCAGTCCGACGCGTGCTTTTTTGCGCTCCGATGGCAAACTCAGCGCTTGAGACAAAGCATTGGGACAGTTTGTCCGACCGCCGTTGCGGTGACGTTTTTCTTTCGACGGGCCGGTTGCCTGCCGCTGACGGTCAGAAAAAAACTGGACAATTTCGGTTGCAGGCGGTGCGATTGACTTGCGGTCGAACGGCGAAACATTAAGCTAACGGCTCACCGCTGTCTGTTAAACTAGGGGCCGTGGGCAATATTTGCAGCAACATCGCCCGGCGTCCGGCCTCGATCATCAGGCGGATAGCGTCCGCAATGGGAAGATTTCCATCGCATCGCGTTCGCTGCCACTTCAGCGATGTCGCCGACGAATGGGCCGTCGGCGTCGTCCCATCAATTCTGCCCAGCACGAGGAGTTTTTTATGTTTCGAGTTACCGGGATTTTGTTGGTGATGAGCGCCGTTGGTCTTGCGGCCACGACCAGCGAGGCTTGTCACCGTCGTCGTGGGCGTTGTCACACGTATTCCACCTGCTGCCCAACCACCTGCTGCCCAACCACCTGCTGTACTGCGCCAACGTACACCTGCCCAACCTGTTCCACCTGCTACGCCGGAACAGTCGCACCGCTGAACGTCGGCGAAACCACCACGGGTCAGACGACGGTCGTCAATCCAGGCACCACCGGAGTAGTTGACCCAGGCACCACCGGTGTCGTTGATCCCAGGACCACAGGTGTCGTCAATCCAGGCACCACCGGCGTCGTTGATCCAGGCACCACGGGCGTTGTTGATCCAGGCACAACCGGCGTGGTCAATCCAGGCGTGGTTAATCCAGGCGTGGTTAATCCAGGCGTGGTCAATCCAGGCGTGGTCAATCCAGGCGTGGTCAATCCGCGCGTGGTCAATCCAGGCGTGGTCAATCCAGGCGTGGTTAACCGTCCGGGTCCGTCGAACAAGCCAACCATTCCCAATCCGGGCGGCGTCAAGGATTTCAAGCAAGTCGATCCGAAGACCGGCCAGGTCATCATCAATGGCAAGCCGTCCGGCACCTTCACAAAGCCGGTCAATCCTGGCCCAATCCGCAAGCGGTAAGTCGACCTTACTCGCTGGCGGCTGTTCGTGAAATCGTCACGACGATATCATTTGCTGAAGCTGCAGCCGCCGGGCACGTATTCGAGCGTGCCCGGCGGTTTTCTTGTCTTCGCGGAGTGCGCCTGATGATGGTTCTTGCCCAACGCATCCGATGGCTGGCCGCGTTTGTCGCAACCGGCTGGTGCTCACTGGCCTGGGCTGGTCCCAACGAACAGTTGACCAGCTTTTACGAGCAAGGCGTCAAACAGTATCAGGCTGGCAAATTCGGCGAAGCCAGCCAGTCGCTGCAAAAAGCCATCGAACTGGGCGGACAAGTTTTTGGGTCCGGCCAGAAGGATGCCTTGTGCCTGGATACCGCCCGCTTGATGGAACTGCAGGCCAATTGCCAGTTAGAAATGATGGAGTTCGCCAAGGCCGAACAGACCTATCTCCGCTGCATCACCGTTGGCGTTAATGAAGAAGGCGCCTCCAGCGAAATGCGGCTGCGCTGCTCGATGAATCTTGGCACGATGTATTCGCGGCTGCATCAGTACCAGCGGGCCGAAGAAAATTACCTGCTGGTGATTCAAAACATCGCCGATCCCAAAGAAAAAGCCACCGCGCTTTCGAATTTGGCTTACGTTGACTGGGATCTCGGCCGTCTGAACGATGCCAAGCAGCGATTCGCGCAGTCGCAAGACGTCATCAGCCGCTTTAGCGACGACGATTCGCGGCTGACCATCGCCGGCAACGAACACGGGCTCGGCATGGTGGCGTTTCGCGAAGGCAATCGCGATCTGGCGGATCGACAATTCTCCGCGGCCCTGCGCGTTCGCCAGCAACTCTTGCCGGCCGATCATTATTGGACGGCATATTCCAAAGCCATGCTCGCCGCAGTGCATTCCAGTCAGGGTCACGACGACAGCGCGTTGCCGCTGTTGCAACAAGCCCTGCAGTCCATTCGCGCCTCGCGCGGCGACAAACATCTGGATGTGGCAATCGAACTGCACGAGCTCGGATTGCTCGATGAGCGCCAAGGCAATCTGGAACAAGCAATTGCCCACTTCGATGAATCGCGGCGGGTGATTCGCGAATATGCGGAAGCCCAGCTCAAAGTGCTGTCGCCCGAAGAGCAGTTGAAATTCATGGCCGACGAACGGTCGCGATTCATGGATGTGGCGGCAATCGCCCTCAGACATCGCGACAACGCCCAACTGGTTGCTAAAGCGTTCGACTGGACTCTCAACGACAAAGGGCTGATCCACGAAGCCATGGCCGATCAAGAACTTTTGCTCCGCGACGCGCAAAGTTCGCCCGAGAAAGATCTGTTGGTTGGCAAACTTCAAGACACGCGCAATCGAATGCTGGCCATTGCCACTGCCGGCTCCAAAGACGCGGCCGAAGGCAAACGGCTGCAAGCTGCCGAAGCGCAGATTCTGCGACAGATTGGGCTCCGCGCGGCGACGGATTCGGCCGTCAACCGCTGGGTCGAAAACAAGAACGTGGCCGCTGCGCTGCCGCGCGACGCGATTCTATTTGAGATCGTTCGGCTCAACCGCGACAAACCAACGCTCAGCCAATTCGACAGACGGCCCGCCATCGATCCGGCGCTCGAGCGATACGCGGCTTTTGTGCTGACCAGCGAACAACCGCCGATCTTGATCGACCTGGGATCGGCCAAAGACATCGAAGACGGCGTACAAGATATGCGCGAGTTGATTCAGGACGCCAAGAAAATTCGCAATGGCGAGCAAACGGCGCTGGCCGAATTGCAACCTGTCATGAGCAAGCTCTCCGAGCAACTTCTGCGACCGTTGCTCGCACACATTGGCGCAAAACAGCAAATCATCCTCAGTGCCGACGGGGCGCTGTGGCTGGTGCCTTGGGCAGCGCTGCCAATCAGCGAAACCGACAAAAATCTGACGCTCGTTGAACGTTACAGTCTGCGGTTGTTGATTAGCGGTCGCGATCTGGCACGCAAGCCGGCGAGCACTTCTGAAGCGGCGCCAGTGATTTTTGCCGATCCGCAGTTCGACGCCACGCCCGCCGACAAAAAAGCTGCCATCCAAGAATCACTGCGTGGAATTGTCGCGCGGCCGGTCAACAAAACGCTGGCCATCAAAACGCGCAGTTTCGCCGGCAGCCTTCGCGATATTGGTCAGGTCAATCGACTGCCAGGCACGGCGGCGGAAGCAGCGGCCATTCAGCCCAATATCGACCGCCTGACAAAGGGCAAAAAAACGCTGCTCTTCAAAGATCGCCTGGCGCTTGAGACCACAGCCAAGCGGCTTGCTCGCCCGCAAATTGCCGTGTTTAGCACGCACGGCTTCTTCTTCGAACCGCGTACCGATCCCGACAAGCCGGCGGACGGCAACGGCGATAATCCGTTGTTGCGCTGCGGACTCTTACTGGCTGGCTGCAATCAGCGTGACCCGGCAAACACCGCCGACGACGGGATTCTGACCGGTCTGGACATTTGCGGCATCGATTTCCGCGGCACCGATCTGATTGTGCTCAGCGCCTGCGAAACCGGCATCGGTAAAGTCAACAACGGCGAAGGCGTCGCCGGCTTGCGACAGGCATTTCAACTGGCCGGCGCCAACTCGGTGGTCGCCACGCTGTGGGAAGTGCCCGACAACGATACCGCCTTGCTGATGAAGGCTTTCTTCGAAAATTTGGCCGCAGGGCAAACCAAGGCAGAAGCCTTGCGATCCGCTCAAATCGTTCGCATCAAAGCCCACCGCACCAAGTCCGGCGCTGCGCATCCATTCTTTTGGGCGGCGTTCACTTTGACCGGCCAGTAGCTGCCACGCGGCTATTGGCAACCGCCGCCCGGCACCACGACACTCGGCCGGGCGCCACGGTGGTTTGGTCAGCCGCGCGGTGGTTCGCAAATTGTCGCGGTGCGGCGCCGGGCGGCCAATCGGACATTCGTCAGGCTGAAAAATCTGTCGCGGTTTGCTCGCAATTCGAATTGCCGACTGTTATGATTTGCCAAATCCTGCCCACTGCCATTCACCCCACCCGCGAATGCCCATGCTCCGCTCTGCCGTTTTCCTGTTGATCGCTTCGCTCTGCTTTGGCGTGACTCCGTTTGCTTTGGCCGAAGTCAAACCGCACGGCCTGTTTTCTGACAACATGCTGCTGCAGCGCGAGATTCCCATCAACGTCTGGGGAACCGCCGCCAACGATGAGAAAGTGACGGTCGCCATCAACGACCAAACCGTTAGCACCGTGGCTAAAGATGGCAAATGGCTGGTGCAGCTAAAGCCACTGACAGCCGGCGGCCCTACCACGCTGACCATCACCGGTAGCAATACCATCGAGCTCAAAAACGTGCTGATCGGCGACGTCTGGATTTGTTCCGGCCAATCGAATATGGAAATGACGCTTAACAACTGCGCCACTGGCCCCGCCGACGTCAAGCAGTCGACCAATGCCAAATTGCGTTTGTACAACGTGCCGCGGCATGGCAAGCCCGAACCGCAAGACGACGTGGTCGGCACGTGGAGCGAGTGCAATCCGCAAACCACGCCCAACTTTTCCGGCGTGGCGTATTACTTCGGCCGCGCGCTGCAAGCCAAACTCGATGTACCGATCGGACTCATCAACACCAATGTCGGTGGCACGCCCGCCGAGGCTTGGACCAGCCAACAGGCGCTCGAAGCCGAACCAGCGACTGCCGTCTATCTCAAACGGCGTCATTCGGATCTTTACAACGCCATGATCCATCCGCTGCAAAATTACGGCATTCGCGGCGCGATCTGGTATCAAGGCGAATCCAACGCGGGCGAGGCTTATCTGTACCGCAAACTCTTTCCGACGATGATCACAAACTGGCGCGCCGCTTGGAAGCAAGGCGATTTTCCGTTCTTGTTCGTACAGTTGGCGCCCTACGAAAAAATTGTCGATGCGCCTGGCCCGAGTCGCTGGGCCGAACTTCGCGAAGCCCAATTGCTGACCGCGCAAAACCTACCAAAGACCGGCATGGCGGTGATTACCGACGTCGGCGACGAGAAGGACATCCATCCCAAACGCAAACAACCGGCCGGCGAGAGATTGGCACTGGCAGCCCGCGCCATTGCCTATGGCGAAAAAATCGAATACTCCGGCCCCGTCTATCAAAGTATGTCCGTCGATGGCGCAAACGCGGTGATCAAATTCACGCATCTGGGCCAAGGCCTGAAGTCCGAAGGCGACCAACTGACCGGCTTCACCATCGCCGGCGAAGACAAAGCGTTTCACAACGCCCGGGCCAAGATCGAGGGCGACACGGTTGTCGTCTCTTCGCCGGACGTTGCCAAACCGGTGGCCGTTCGCTACGGCTGGAATCAATATCCCGTGGTCAACTTGTGGAACAAAGACGGCCTGCCCGCCACGCCCTTCCGCACCGACGATTTCCTGGGCGTTACGCAACCCAAGACCAAATAGCCGGTGCTGTGCTTCCGCCAATCGCCTGACGTTGTGCACGCTAGGCGGATGGTGCTGATCCGACGCTCGACTGCTCACTTTTGCGGATGATTTTTCTTTTGGAGCTTTGCCCAACATGATTCACGTTCGAAAGACCGTCACCCGCTGCGTGGCGATGCTCATTGCCGTGGCGGCATTGCCCGTTTGCACGCCAGCGTCGGCCGCGCCGACCAAACCGGTGCGGATTTTATTTCTCACCCAGAGTTTTGGCTTCAAACATGGCTCGGTCACGCGCAAACCGGACAAAGACAAGCCCGACGCGCCGCAACTGGCGCCGGCCGAACGCGCCATGACCGCGCTGGGCGTTTCTAGCGGACTGTTCCGCGTGGATTGCACGCAAGACGCAGCCAAAGACTTCACCAAAGATAACCTGCAAAACTACGACATCGTCATGTTCTACACCACGGGTCCGCGGAAGAATTGGCCGGTCAGCGATGAAACATTCGACTACTTCTTCAACACCTGGCTCAAACAGCCGGGTCACGGTTTCATCGGCGCGCATTCGGCAGCCGACACCATGGCTGACTACAAACCATACTGGGACATGATCGGCGGCTCGTTCGACGGCCATCCCTGGCACGCCGGCGATACCGTGACCATCACCGTACACGATCAAGACAACCCCATCAGCAAACCGTGGGGCGATGAGTTCACCATCAAAGATGAAATCTATCAGTTCAAAAACTGGCAGCCGGAGAAAGTCCATCTGCTGATGAGCATGAACATGGAAAAGACGAGCCATAAAGAAGTTCGCTTTGTGCCTGTTGCCTGGTGCAAAGAGTACGGCGAAGGCAAGTGCTTTCACATGAGCTTGGGTCACAACGAAGACGTGTGGACCAATCCCAAATACATGGACTCGATGCTCGGTGGCATCAAGTGGATCCTCGGCTTGGAAAAAGCCGACGCCTCGCCAAATCCCAGAGTCAGCGCGGAACAAGAATTCAAATCCGTGCAGGCGGCGGTACGCGACCTGGAGCAGCAATCGGCTAGCGCCAAAACCGGACTTGACGAGGCCCTGGCCAAGGCAGAAACGTCCAACGCCAATCCGGACGCCATAAAAGCCAAGGACGCTGCCGAAAAGAAATTCCACGACCTCCAGAGTAAGCTGGAAAAAGGCCACGCCAAGTTGGCAGAACTCACAAAGACCGCTGGTCATTAAATTTCGGCGGATCGGCCGGTACGTGGATCCGTCTTCCGCGCAACGCTTGTCGCTGCAATCCGCACCTTCGTTAACTTCAACGTGCCGGGCCGCGATTGCGCAGACGGCACATTCCGTTTAGTCGGAATATTTTCAGCAATCTGCGGAGCTAAGCGCTCGCCGCACGATACTAACGTTGCCACTTCGTCCCGACGGCGGGGTGAATTCCGTATTTCGAAGCAGTCCGGCGACCGATGGCCATCGCGTCCGCCCACTTCGAAACTGCCACGGGCGCGACTCGGAGCCACGTCAGAGCCAGCAATGCAAAACGACAAACTCAATGCCGACTCGGGACAAGCCCGCGCCGCAATTGCCAGCGACTTGCTGTCGTATTATCGCCAAGAGATTTATCGGCGTACCGACCGGCTGTTCGCCTGGCTGCTGGCGCTGCAATGGCTGGCTTGCGTCGCGGCCGCGCTTTTCATCTCGCCCCACGCCTGGGCAAGCGCCAGTTCCAAAACCCAACCGCACGTCTGGGCCTCGGTTTTGTTCGGCGGTTTGATCGCCATTTTGCCAATCACGCTGGCGACCTGCCAATCTGGAACGGTCATCGCACGACACACAATTGCCATCGGCCAAGCGCTGTCGTCATCGCTGCTGATTCACTTGCTGGGCGGGCGGATCGAAACGCATTTCCATATCTTCGGGTCGCTGGCATTTTTGGCTTTTTACCGCGACTGGCGGGTGCTGGTGACCGCTTCGCTGGTTGTCGCCGCCGACCACCTCCTCCGCGGTTGGTACTGGCCGCAAAGCATCTACGGCGTGCTGGACGCCAACGTTTGGCGCTCGCTGGAACATATTGGTTGGGTGCTGTTCGAAGATATCTTTTTGATTCTCGCATGCCGGCGGAGCGAGCTGGAAATTCAACGCATCTGCCAGCGCGAGTCGCAATTGTTGGTGCTGAATCAGCGGATCGAACAAACCATTGAGGAGCGAACCGCCGAATTGGAAGAATCCCGCGACTTGTACGCCTGCCAGGCCGACGAACTGCGTCAAGTGATGGAATCCGCCAAGGCGGCCAGCGTGGCCAAGAGCGAATTCCTGGCTAACATGAGCCACGAAATTCGCACGCCCATGACGGCCATCCTCGGCTACGCGGAAATGCTGCTGGAAGATGGCGAAATCCACCGCGCGCCGGCCAGCCGCATCGAATCGATCCGCACCATCCAGCGCAACGGCGATCACCTGCTGACCATCATCAACGACATTCTCGATCTGTCCAAGATCGAAGCCGACAAACTCGAAGTCGAACGCGTCAGTTGCTCGGCCATCCAAATTCTGGCCGATGTCGAATCGCTAATGCGACCGCGCGCCGTCAGCAAGGGAATTCAACTGGTCATCCAATTCGATACGGTCATGCCCGAGAGTATTCAATCCGATCCCACACGGTTGCGCCAAATTCTGATCAACCTGGTGGGCAACGCCGTCAAATTCACCGAAACGGGCGAAGTCCGCATCGCCGTGCGACTGGTACTCGCCGAATCGCCCTACTTGGACTTTGACGTCAGCGATACGGGCCTTGGCATGTCGCCGGAACAAATGGAGCGGCTGTTTCGGCCCTTTACGCAGGCGGATATGTCCACCACGCGCAGCTTTGGCGGCACCGGCTTAGGGTTGACGATCAGCAAGCGACTGGCGCACTTCATGGACGGCGACGTGACCATCGTCCGTTCGCTACCTGGCGTGGGCTCGACGTTCCGGCTGACCGCCCCAACCGGTCCGCTGTCGATGGTTAAGTTGATTGCGGTGGAACAAGAGACCGGGCGAATGCTCAACAACGCAGCCGCCCTGGAAAGTCGGTCCGCGGCAACAGTAGGTAAACTGCAAGGCGCCACGTTGCTGCTCGCTGAAGACGGTCCCGACAATCAGCGGTTGATTTCGCTGGTGCTCAAAAAAGCCGGTGCCACGGTGCAATTGGTGAGCAACGGCCGCGACGCCGTGGCCGAGGCCTGGCGTGCTGCCCAGCAGGGTCAATCGTTTGACGCAGTGCTGATGGACATGCAAATGCCCATCATGGACGGCTACGAAGCCACGACACTGCTGCGCGCCATGGGTTACGAGTCGCCGATCATCGCGCTCACCGCGCATGCCATGACCGGCGAGCGCGACAAATGCCTGGCGGCGGGTTGCGACGATTTCGCCACCAAACCGATCGATCGACCCAAGCTCATTGCTCAAATTGCCGCCTTCTGCCAATCGCTGCCGCCGGCGAAGCAAGCGGCTGAGCTGATCGCCTAGTCGTCAGGCGGTTTTGCAATCGCGCGGTGGCAATCTCCGAAGCGACATTGATATCGCTCCCTGAGAAGGCGATCAGCCACGCCGAGTCAGCACGCGCTTGGGTCGGATCACGCCCCGCGGGATCCCGAAATGCTTGAATCGTGCCGCGAATTCCTGCTATAATGGATCAAATCTCGCCTCATATAAATCGGATTGCCCTCCTACTCCGAGTCTCGTTGATGTCCGCCCACCACTCTCAACGTGCCGGAGCATTCCTGGTTTTGCTTTGCCTGGGCACTGTTAGCAGCCTGGCGCTACCGAAGTTCTTACTCGCCGTGGAATCCGCTCCTGCCGCGATTGACGCCGATCACGCGGCCAAAATGACTCGTGGGCTGGAACTGTTCAAGTCCAAAGTCGGGCCGCTGCTCGTGGCACAGTGCCTGAAATGCCACGGCGGAGAAACGATCGAATCCGAATTCTCGCTGGCCGACCGCGACGCGCTGCTCAAAGGTGGTGCCGCCGGCACTGCCATCAAGCCGGGCGACAGTCATGGTTCGCGGATGTACAAGCTGCTGACGCATGCGGCCGAGCCACACATGCCAGACAAGGCTCCGCGACTCTCTGACGAAAACATCCAGTCCATTGCCGATTGGATCGATAGCGGCGCACCTTACGACGCACCGCTCAAAGCGGGCAAGATCGCAGCCACGCCCGATTGGACCATGACGCAAATCGATCCCGCGGCTAAGAAGTTCTGGTCGTTTCAGCCGCTGCAAAAAGCCGCGCCACCGCGGATCGCCGGCGACACTTGGTCGCGCACCGCGATCGACCCATTCATCAAGGCCGGGCTCGATGCAGAAAAGCTGACGCCCAATGCTCCGGCCGAGCGACGTCAACTGATCCGCCGCGCTTACTTCGACTTGATCGGTCTGCCGCCCACGCCCGAGCAAATTGCCGCGTTCGTCAACGATCCTTCGCCAGACGCCTGGTCCAAAGTGATCGATCACTTGTTGGCCAGTCCGCATTATGGCGAGCGTTGGGGGCGGCACTGGTTGGATTTGGTTCGCTTTGCGGAAAGTCACGGCTTCGAGCACGATTCCGATCGGCCCACGGCCTATCACTACCGCGACTTTGTGATTCGCGCGTTGAACGCCGACATGCCTTACGACCAGTTCATTCGCTGGCAGTTGGCCGGCGATGAGATCGCGCCCGACAATGCCGAGGCTTGGCTGGCCACCGGTTTTTTAGCGGCTGGCGTTCACAGCACGCAGATCACCAAAAACGAAGTTGAAAAGCAGCGTTACGACGAGCTAGACGACATGCTCTCGACGACAACCACATCCATGCTGGGACTAACCGTCGGCTGTTGCCGCTGCCACGATCACAAGTTCGATCCGTTTCCACAGGCCGATTATTACCGGCTACTCTCGACGTTTACCACTGTCGTCCGTAGCGATCGCGAGCTGCCGCTCAACCCGCAAGAGTACCAGCGGCAAAAACAGCACTTCGACCTAGAGCATCAGCCGCTGGTCGATGCGCTGAAAAAATTCGAAACAACCGAACTCCCCTCCCGCCTGGCACGGTGGCAAGCCGAGCACGGCGGCGAACTGGCTGCGAGCCGGCAGTGGCGGATCGTGCAACCGACGGAAGTCAAAACCAGTGGTGGCGCAATACTCAAACAGCAGCCGGACGGCTCGCTGTTGGCCAGCGGCAAGAATCCGGAATTCGATTCCTACACCTTAACCGTCGACACCGAATTGACGGATATACGCCACATCCGGCTGGAAGCGCTGGCCGACGCCTCGCTCGCCAAGCACGGACCCGGTCGCGCAGCCAATGGCAACTTCGCGCTCAGCGATTTCAAAGTCAGCGCCGCGCCGCGAAATGGTTCGGCGTCGCCGCAACCACTGACGTTCAGCCACGTCCGCGCGACGTTCGAGCAGAACGGTCTGCCGGCGGCCGCAGCCATTGACGATCACGAAAAAACAGCCTGGGCCATCGATCCGAAATTCGGGCAGGATCACGCAATTGCCGTCTCGCTGGATCAACCGGTTGGATTTGCCGGCGGCACGCGATTGGTCTTCACGCTCGTATTCAAAAACAACGCCAAGCACGCCATCGGCCGGCCGCGACTGTCGCTGTCCACGGACGAAGCCGCGCCGGAATTGGCAACCGGCGGCGTGCCGGAAACAATTGTCGAAGCCTTAAAAACTTCGTCAGAAAAACGCAGTGCCAAGCAAACCGCGACGCTGATGTCCTGGTACGGCGAGCAAGACGCCGACTGGCGCCGCCTGAACGACGCCGTCAAAGCCCACGCCGCCAAAGCGCCAAAGCCCAATCAGGTCAAAGCTCTGGTCTCCGGTGAAGGCATTCCAGCGCTGCGATTACACACGCAAGGCGACGACTTTCTCAAAGAGACCAATTTTCTCAAGCGCGGCGATGTTAGTCAGAAACAAGCGGTTGCCTCGCAAGGCTTTTTGCAAGTGTTGATGCCAGCGCCCAACGAGCAAAAACTCTGGCAAGTCGATCCGCCGGCAGGCAGCAAGACGTCCTATCGTCGGCGCTCGTTGGCCAACTGGATGACCGATGCCGATCGTGGCGCCGGCGCGCTGCTGGCGCGGGTCGAGGTCAATCGGCTCTGGCAACATCACTTCGGCCGCGGCCTGGTCGCTACGCCCAGCGATTTCGGGTCGCGTGGCGAAGCGCCCTCGCACCCTGAGCTGCTCGACTTTTTGGCTGCCGAATTGATCCGCAATGGCTGGCAACTCAAGCCGATTCACAAACTGATGATGACCAGCGCTGCGTATCAAATGAGTTCGCAAGTCGATCCGGCCAAGCTCACGGCCGATCGCGACAATCGCTGGCTGTGGCGACAACCGCTGCGGCGTTTGGAAGCCGAAGTAATTCGCGATTCGATGCTTTCGGTTTGCGGCCAACTGGATGAAACGCTGCTTGGTGCCGGCACACTCGATCCGGCCAGCCGCCGCCGCAGTATCTACTTCACCGTCAAACGCAGCCAGATGATGCCGATGATGCAAGTCTTCGATGCCCCGGATGCATTGCAGGGTCAAGGCGAACGCGGCACCACCACCGTGCCACCGCAAGCGCTAATGCTGATGAATAATCCCCGCACGCGCGAGGCCGCCCAACAGTTTGCCGCGCGGTTGAACGCAGCCGGCAAGGCGTCGCTCGACGACGTGGTCCGCCACGGATATCTGGCGGCCATCGGCCGCGAGCCGGGCAGTGAAGAACTCGCCGACTCGATCGCGTTCATCAAAGCGCAAGCCGAACTTTATGACTCCGAGAAAAAAAGCGGTGCGCACGCGCTCGCGCTGGCCGATTTTTGTCAGACGTTGCTGAGCCTGAACGAATTCGTGTACGTGGAATGACCGGGCCCTCGCAGTCCGTTGATCGCCGCTGAAAAGTCAACCATGCCGAGAAGTCAAATATTATGATCACCAAATACTTTGCTCCGCCATCGCCATCATTTGCCTCGCGGCGCGATTTTCTGCGCCGCGCGGGCAACGGCTTGGGAATGCTCGCGCTAGCGGCCATGGCGGAAGGCCAATCGCCGCTGTTGGCTGGTCCGACCGATGCGGTCAATCCGCTGGCCGCGCACCCGGCGCACTTTGCGGCCAAAGCCAAAAACGTCATCTGGCTGTTCATGAACGGCGGGCCGAGCCACGTCGATACCTTTGATTATAAGCCGGAACTGGCCAAGCGCGACGGCCAGCCGCTGCCGGGCTTCGATCCCAACACCGGCTTCTTCACCGATCAGGTCGGACCGGTGATGAAGTCGCCCTTCAAATTCGCCCAGCATGGCGAGAGTGGCGCGTGGGTTTCGGACCTGTTTCCGCATCTTTCGCAGCATGTCGATCGCATGGCGATTGTCCGCTCCTGCTACACCGAGAGCAACAATCACGCGCCGGCCCTGTTTCAAATGAACACCGGCATGAATCGCATGGGCTTTCCGTGCTTGGGCTCGTGGGTCACCTACGGTTTGGGGAGCGAGAATCAAAATCTGCCGGCCTTTGTCGCCATGTACGACACGCTGGGCCGCGGTCTGCCCAAGGGCCACGCGCAAAACTGGGGCGCGGGATTCTTGCCCGGCGTATTTCAAGGCACCGCGCTCAAGGCGCAAGGCGAACCGATCGATGATCTGCGGCCGCTGCCAGACAGCACGCCGCGCAGCCAGCGCGCGCAATTGGATTTACTGGCCCGCCTTAACCGCCGACAGTTGGCGCACACGCCGGACGAGCCGGAATTAGCCGCACGGATCGAAAGTTTCGAGCTGGCTTACCGGATGCAAATGGCAGCGCCGGAAGCGCTGGACATCCAGCGAGAATCAACGGCGACGCACAAACTTTACGGCTTGGATAATCCCAAGTGCGCGCACTTTGCCAAGCAATGCCTGGTGGCGCGCCGACTGGTGGAGCGTGGCGTGCGCTTCGTGCAAATTTATTCCGGTGGCATGGAAAACGAGCGCAGTTGGGACGGCCATCAGAACATTGTCGCCAATCACGGGGGTTTCGCGGCTGAAACGGATCAGCCCATCGCCGGTTTGCTCAGCGATCTGGCGTCGCGCGGGATGCTAGACTCCACGCTGATTATCTGGGGCGGCGAATTCGGGCGGTTGCCCATCGTGCAAAAAGGCGGCACCGGCCGCGATCATAACCCCCACGCGTTTACCACCTGGTTCGCTGGCGGCGGCGTCCGCGGCGGTACCGTTCACGGCGCTACCGACGAGATCGGCTTCAAAGCGGTCGAAGATCGTGTAGGCATTCACGACCTGCACGCCACGATTTTGCACCTACTGGGGCTCGACCACAAACGCCTAACCTATCGCTTCAGCGGCCGCGACTTCCGGCTAACCGATGTCTCCGGCAACGTGGTTCGCGAAATTCTGGCCTGACGGCCGCCGCCGAGAACCGATCGCAAACTACCGCCGCTTCATCACCGACTTGGCGGCAACCCGGCCGGGCTCGAGTCCAATCGACATCCAGCCGTCCTCGAATACGCACTGGGCGATTTGCAAATCTTGCAATCGCTTGTCGTGGACAATGGCCGCCGGCACCAACGGAATTTGCCGCTCTTGCGAAAGCACTTTGCCAAAGATGCCGCGGAGTGCGAACTGCGACTTGCCAGCAAACTGCTCGCTGATCAATTCGATCACGCCCGTACGCACCAAATGCACGTCCAGGCCACTCATCACCGGTTCGTAGGTGGCGCGTACTTGAAAATTGCTCCAATGGCTGCGGCCTTGCTGCAGTTCGGCAATCGACAACGTGAGGGTCACTTTGTTGCCATCGAATCGCACGTGAGCGGCATCGTCGGCAAATGTGAACCGCGCGGTGTTCTCAAGCACTTCGGTATTTTGCGGCGCGGGGCGGCTCATTTTTTCGGCAATCCAGGCTTGCAACTCCGGCGGCGTGAACGAGCGACCGGATAGCTCCAAATGTTGGATTAAATTATTGATGGCCGACTCGTGAAACTGGTAGCTCAGCCAGGCGTTCTCTAGCGCCCTGGGTCGAGCCGTGTTGGCGCCCATCTGATCGACGCCCGCCAACCGATAACGGATCAGCAAGTTTTGCTCGGTGGTTTCCAGGCCAATCGCCTTGGGTTCAAGCTTCAGTCGCTCCAGCGGCATGAGCACTTTGTTGTTTAAGTCGGCTTCGAGCTTGGCTAACCTCGGCCCGACCTCGGCGTCCATACGATGAGTTGCGGCGCTCGCAACCTTGCATTTGGTTTCGCGGTTGGCTTGCCCTTGCTGATCGTCACGCTTGTTCATGGCAATCCCGCGTGCGATTTCGCCAACCAGCGGGAACGGATCGAGCGTGGTGCTGACGGATTCGACATCGTTTTTGACGCCGTCGACTTCGGCCTGCGCCTGGGCGACGCGCAGACCTTGTTCGTTGTAGGTGATCAGTTTGCGAACCAAAAATCGCGACTCGCCTTGGTTGACAAACACGGCCGGTCCGCTGCTGGCCGTGGTCCGCGAGTTGACCGTGCCGTTGGCTTCCAATCCCAAACGCAAACGCGTCCGATCCGGCACGAGCCGAAACGAAGTGCGGGTGGTGGTCGTCGCCCGTCCACGAACCTCCGCGCCGGCCACGGTGTCGACCACGTCCGTTTCTTCATCGCGCGGTTCGGGCGCCATCCGGTTGAGTAATTCCGAGGCAATCACAATCCGCGCATTCGCGTTGCGATAGTGGCTTTCGAGCTTGGCGCCCAACTGTTGCATTTGCGGATCGTCGGAGCAGTTCAATGTTTCGACCGTGTCGGCCAACCGCTCGCCATCGCTGGTCATGCGCGAGCTTTCGTAGCGTTCGATCCTCACCAGCAAATCGCGACGATCCACGCCCAGCGCCGTCGCCGCCCGCAGGTCGGTCGCCAACACATTCAGCGACGGCGAATGCATGAACTTGATTTGGGCCTCGTCCAGTTTGGAATTGTTCATCCGCAGCAGCACTTGCTGCGCAAGGGCAATTAGCCGGGGCGATGCGTCGGCGCGGTCGTCGTGCAGTGCCTCACGCAGCGCATCGAGCAACAAGTATTGCTGCCAGGTGGCGCCGGCCGTGGCATCGGTCAACAGCAGCGACTGCACGCGTTGCAAGCTTTGGTCGATCCGCTTGCGGCTGGCGTCCGAGACGGCCACGCTGGCCGTTGGATCGGCCAAGGTGGCCGGCCAAATTTCCAGTCGGCGGAGCAGCGCATAGTTCAACCGGCGAACTTCGGCGGCCGTCGTGGGATCGCTGATTGAGGTCGCCAGCGTCGAGCCTTGGTTGACGAGCGCGGCAATGGCATCCAAGTACAAATCGCGCTCGCCCTTGGTGATCGGCCGGTCGAGCAAGTCATGAATCGCGCGGCTGCAATCGGTTGTCCAACGCTGACAGCCCGCCCGAGCGGATAGCTGGTCCAGCCGCTCCAGCAAGCCCGACGGCACAATCGACGGCACTGGCGTCGCGGTCGGCTGTGTTTGTTGGGCAACTGGCTGAGACGATTGCGATGCGGATTCGCTCGGCAGATCGGAAATCGGTCGCGGCGTTGCCAACGGTTTTTCGTCCGATGAATGCGCGCTGGCCGGATCATGCTCGGGCTGCTGCAGGCTGCTGTCGGTTTTGATTTTTAATTCCGTCGAAGGCGTCCGCGATGTGCTCACGGCAACCTGCTGGGTCGTTGCGCCGGTCGTCGGCTGAGCGTCGACGTCCGCGGTGACGTTGCTAGTGGCATCGGTCGCAGGCGTGATTGCCAGCGGATTTTCAACCGCCGGCGCGACGGGCGCAAAACCGGCCGACGACGATTCACTCGGCGTTTGATTGCCGGCAGCGATCTCAACCTTGGGAATTTCAACCAGCGATTGGCCGGTCGAGGTTTTGTCGGCCGGCGGAATATCGAGTTCGGAAGGTGTCGGCTGGATCGCCGGCTCAACGGTCGCGGGCGGCGTGTGCATGGACAGTTCGTTGGACCGATCATCCCAATGTCGCTGCGTCACCTTGGGCGCAACCGAAGCCCGTTGCGGTTGCGGCACCAACGGGTCGCCTTGGTCCGTGCTGGCAATCGGAGCCAGAATTTGCGGCGCTGGCGGAATGACACGCGGCGTCCGCGGCGTATCGTTCAAAGCCACTTGGAGCGAATCGGCAGAATGTTTTTGCGAACGCCAACCGCTGGGCGCGGAAACGCTCAAGACAAACAACACGGCCAAAATTAACAAAAACGGCCAGACGGCGCGCCGCGACTTAGCACCCATTTCCAATCCCCCCGAACAAATACATCGGCACGAAGCGATCATCTCGCACATCGGATAGAATCGGAATATCTTGTCAACAAGTGGACTCGGAATTGATAAACTGTCGGAAACCCGTAGTGGATCGCCAATCTGCTACCGAACGCAGCGGTTTGCAATCACCTGCCGCTGGCAAACCTGCGCCCGATTGATCGTCTGTTTTGCCCAGTTTGAAAAGATTTGGTGTAACATTTGCGGCCGCCAACCGCTTGTATTTGAATGACCGAAAGTGCGACCGCCCGCTGCTAGCGCGCGTTGCTGACGCTTGCAGCGCCGCTAGAACTTGCTGCCACCGAGAATTCCCACCGATATCGGCGACGAGCGGCACGCTCCCTTCAAATATGGATCACTGACCAATGATTTCGCCGACTCACAACTGCGACGTTCGATTTCGCGCGCGAGCGATTATTGCTGGCGGATTGGCGATCACTGTCTTCCTAACCGCAGCCGCCTTTTCCGCCGAACCGCAAGCGCCGCACGTGCAGGCTGCGCTCGACCTGCTGAAAACGGTTCGGCCAGACAACACGACCTATCAGCACCAAGGCGGCGAAGTCCACTGGCAGGGCGATGCCGGTATTGCCGCCGCCGAGTGCAAGACCGATTGCAGTGGCTTCATCGACGCGCTCATCAAGCGCAGTTACGGTCTGACCGACGCTCAGTTGAAAGACTGGCTTAAATCCAAACGCCCGTTGGCCAAACATTATCACGCAGCTATCTCCGCGCAGCAGGGATTCCAGAACATTGTCGCGCTCAAAAACGCTCTGCCTGGCGATCTACTCGCCATTCAATATCCGCCCGGCGGAAAAAATACCGGCCACATGATGCTGGTGATCGACGCGCCAAAAAAACGCGTGGCCACCGCGCCGCTGGTTGAACAGACCGATCAATGGGAGATCGGCGTGATTGACGTCAGCGAATCGGGGCACGGCACAACCGACACGCGTCACCACGCCGACAAAACGTCCAGCCCCGGACTCGGCCGCGGCGTGCTGCGCGTCTACACCAACGCGGCAGGCGGCGTGGCCGGCTACACTTGGAGTACGCTCAAGGCGTCCAACTTCCAGCAGCAGGCCGCGCACGACATGGTCATTGGCCGCATCAAGCCAGAATTCGCGCAGGCACTTCATCAATAACCGATGCGCGGCGAATTAGTTAACATCGTCGCCTGCCGTCGGTTCGATCGAATCATCCGCGCGGTGATCCGCGGCGGCGGCATCGCCGCGCTGGGCCAGCGGCAGCAAAAACTGCAGCGCCAAAAACAGCAGCGTTAGCACCACCAGCGCACCGATCCAACAGTAGTTGACAATCCGCGCGGCTTCTGGCTTGTGGGCCTTCAACAGCATGGTGTGCGCAAAGTTGCCGACGAATAACGTCATTATGGCCGCCATCAGCAGGCCGCAGCCGGCCGACGTCATCGTGCCTTTGAACGTGCCAGCTTCACTGAATACTTCGCGATGCAGTTCGATGGTCCGACCGCGCGCGAGGCTCCTCGGCACCGCCTCGGCCACTTCGACCGCACGGGCCGCCGCTGCCCAATCCGGAGTGACCGGCTCGCCAGCCATCGCGGCTTGCAGGCTTTCGATCGCCGCTTGTTCGGCTTGCCACTCGGGCTCGATCGCTTGCGGCTCGCTCTCGCCCGGTAGCGTCAGCTCCCAGGTGCCGTGCGCCGGCATCCACAATCGGGCCTTGCCCTGCGTGCCCAGCAGTGTCAGCCACGCGCCGGGCTGATTTTCAACGGCTTGCACCGTCCAGCGTGCGAGCATTTCGCTTTCGCCCGTCATCTGCAACGTCAGATTGGCGTAAGCAACCAGCGACTGGCTGGAACTGCCCAGCGCCCCTACGCGCTGCACCTCGCCAATCAGTGTCCGCAACAGCAGCACATCGCGCGCGAATTGCCTGATGACTGCCGGTTCCGAACGATCACTCTGCGCGCGATCCATCAAGATCTGTTCGATCTGCCCCAGCGGCGACCGATCCGCTGCGGTCAGCCAATGCGCCAGTAACTCCAGCGCCGGATGCGTCGACTCCGGGGCAAACGGCACGACGATACAACCTGTCTCGCGACGGATCATATCCAGTTCGTGGCAGTCGAGCATCGAAGTACACACGGGATGCGAAACCAACAGTGGCACACCGGCTTGAATCAGTTTGCGGAGTTGATCGACGCGGCGATCAGCTTCGCCGACGGCGGCAGCAGCCACCATGACCACGTCCGCGTCGGTGCCCGCCAGCAGCAGCTCCCAGTCGGCCAATGCGCGTGCATCTGGTGCCAGTCCGCGGAGCACGCCGTCGGCAGCGTGGGTTTCGCAAACCAGGCTGACGCGATGCTCAGGGCGTTGGCCAATCCAGCCCGCCAAAGCGAGCGAAGCAATATCGGCGCCGAGCAGTGCAAATCGCATGTCGTTTGAATCGATCTGAAAAAGTCTGTGAACCGAACTGGCTGCGCGCACAATCGCGCAACGTTTTGAGCCAGCCAGCGAGGGACCAATGGGTCATAGTCGCTGATTTTCGGCCCCGACTCAAGCGCTGTTCAGCCGCATGTCCGGCCGCTGCTCGCCGTTCGTTGACCGCGGTCGATCGAGACCGCACAATGGGAACTTGCCACAAAACGACGGCGAGGCGAAATTTCCGGATGATCGACCGCACGTCGAGCCGGCGCAACCGCCGTGGCAATCATCCAATTGAACTCAAACCCGTCAGCGAGAGATGCACCATGTCTGGCGTGGCGGCGAAGTTGGCGGAATCCACGCGCGCCTGCCTACGCTTGCTCTACCCGCCGCATTGCAATTGGTGCGGAACTTCGTGCGGCGCGGAAGATCAACTGCAACTCTGCCGCGTATGTCAGTCGGTGTTCGTCCCATCGCGACTTCCGCCACGCTGCCACCGCTGCGCAGCGCTGCTGCCGCATCACTTGTTGGACGCCAGCGATTGCGTCAATTGCCGCGCGCGACGCCTGCACTTTAGCGCGGCCGTAGCGCTGGCTTCCTACACCGGCCAGTTGCGCGCCGCGGTGCTGCGGATCAAGCACGCCCGCGAAGAAGCGTTGGCCTGGTCGCTAGGCCGGTTGATGGCGCAGGAGCTGCGCGAAGCGCTGCTGATTTGGCAACCGCACGTGGTGATTGCCATGCCCATGCACTGGACGCGGCGAATCCGCCGGGGCGTGAACGGCCCCGACATTCTGGCCAGTTGCCTGGCGCGCTCGTTAGCCATTCCGCTGGCCAACCGCGCGTTGCGACGCCGCCGGGCAACGCAACCGCTCGAAGATCTCTCGCATGCCGCGCGAGCGCAGACGTTGCGCCACGCCTTTGCTACGCGCCATTCCAAGTCGATTCGCGACCGCCGCGTGCTGCTGGTGGACGATGTCATGACCACCGGCGCAACCAGCAATTCGGCCGCTCGGGCATTACGGACGGCCGGCGCTGGCGAGGTGCTGTGCGTGGTACTAGCACGCACGGAATGACCGTTCGCCAATGTCGAGCGGCCATAAACGTGGCAACGAGGTTCATCCGAGCGCCGCCAGTTGTCTGATATTCTGCAAAAAACGCCAGATTGCTCTGGCGTTGCTACTATTCAGTTTCTATGATCCCGGTCCGTTTGTAGCAGCGTGAGAGATTGTTAGGCGCGTTACCGCATCGTCAGGGAGGACGAGCATGTCGCTGGTGAAACCTATTGCCTGGATCATCGTATTAGGCGCGATCGGTTATTTCGCTTACACGACATTCAATAAACCGCCAGCCCCCGAACCGACGGCCGGCGAGTGGGGCGCCACGCCGCAAATTCAACTCGGCCCGCCTGGCAGCCCCACGAGCAATCCCAGCGCTGCGACCGCCGGCATGGCACCGACATACACTCAAGTGCAATCGCTCGCCCCACCGGTCGGCGCTCCACAAATGTCGCCGCCTCCAGCGCCGGCGCCGGTGACGACGTTGCCAGCCAATACGGTGCCGCCAGCGAACTTTGCAAACTCAACGACAATGCCCGGCATGATCGGCGGCGCCGGACTCGACCGAACACCGGTTGCCGGCGGACCTCAATTTCCGACACCGCTGGGCACGCCACTCGCCGGCCAAACCGGCTCCACGCCCAATGACCCTTATATATTGTCGCAACGCGCCGCGCCGCCTGTCGGCAACCCGGCACCGACCGCCGGCCCACCAGGAACGCTACGAGATGCCCTGCTGCAAGCCCGGCCGCTACAAGAAGCTCACAAGCTGGTCGAAGTGCTGCGCCTGTTGACGCCCTGGTACGACGATTCGCGTTTAATGGCCAATGAAGAAACGGCGCTCAACGAATTGCTGGACGGATTAGCGGGCGAAGTGGTCTATTCGCGCAGTCATCTGCTCGCCAGCGCTTACATGGTCAAGCCGGGCGATCGCCTGGAAGTCATTGCCGCTCAATACAAAGTGCCCTGGCAATTGCTGGTTAACATCAACGGCATTGCTAATCCCAACGTGCTCACGCCCGGCACGGAGCTAAAAGTCATGAACGGGCCGTTCGCAGGCGTGGTGAACGGACAGAAGCACACATTGACACTGTACGTGCAAGACTGTTACGCGGGCCGCTTTCCGATCGGCCTAGGCAGCCAAGCACGGTTGGATGTGACATCGTTTGTGGTCACCAAAAAACCTGATCCGCAACCGGCCAGCGTCAACGCCGATCCGGCCAAACTGTTTTGGGTCGAACTCGATCCGATGATTCCCAACTCGGATCACATGACGTTGCATCCCTCCAGCGATCCCGATCACCCCGACCGCGACGGAGCGCAGGGCTGCTTCAGTCTCAGCCCACGCGACGCCAAGGATGTGTACGAAATTCTTTCGCTCGGCTCACGTGTCACCGTACGAAAGTAGCAGGCGCAAGTCTGATCGGTAGGGACCACGGACGGAACATTCGGCCAATTTGGTATAACCGTCCGCATGGACGAAAACCCGTACCAGTCGCCGACCATTCCGGAGGAGCCCACCGACGTCCCTGAATTTGTTCCGCCGGGCCCGCGATTGGGCTGGCCGCTCTGGTTTTTTCTGCTCTCGATCATCGCCGGCGCGGTGATTGCTGTGCGATTCTGCGATAGCACCGGCTTGGAAAATCGCTTGGCTTTTGCGATTTCGGGCGGAGCGTTCGGCTTGGGAAATGCCGCCTTTCTCAGATGGCGGATGCCCTGACCGGCAATTTCTTGACGAACCGTATTACCCAGCCGCGAGCGCCATTTTTGACTTGATCGCTGCTCATCGGGTATACTTGATGCTCGGGCGCGGCGGCTGACGGCTGCCGAGCCCTGCCCGCTATCTCAACCTTCCGCGCGAGGTTCCCGCCATGCTAGTCGTCCCTGGTCAACCTGGTAAAGATTTGTGCGATCGGGGTCTAGGCGTAACCCGCCGCGACCTGCTCCGCGTTGGTGGTTCGGCCTTGTTGGGCTTGAGTCTCGGCCAAATTCTACAACTGCAGGCGGCCGGTGCCACCAGCGAAGGTGCCACCGCCGCCAGCGGAAAATCGAGCGCGCCCGGCTGGGGCAAAGCCAAACGCATCATTCTGCTCTATCTGCAAGGCGGACCAAGCCACATCGATCTTTGGGATCCCAAGGCCGACGTGCCGGATAACGTCCGCAGCGCCTTTGGCACCATCAAAACCAAAACGCCCGGCATCGAAGTCACCGAGTTGCTGCCCAAGTTCGCCGAGGTGACGGACAAAGTCACGCTGCTGCGGTCGCTGAGTTACACGCCCAACGGTTTGTTCAATCACACGGCGGCCATTTATCAAATGCACACCGGTTGGACGGCGGACAAAGTCAGCCCGTCCGGCCAATTGGAACCGCCTTCGCCCAAAGACTATCCGCACTTCGGCTCGAACATCATCAAGCTGCGTCCCAGCGACGCTCCGATGCTGCCGTTTGTGATGTTGCCGCGCCCGCTGCAAGAGAGCGGCGTGGTGGGCAAGTCTGGTACGGCCGGTTTCTTAGGCCGAGCGTACGATCCGTATTATCTCTACCCGCCGGGCGATGATATGGATATGCAAAAAATGGAGCGCATCAAAACCGACGATCTGCAGCTCCGCCCAGAAGTCTCGGCAACACGCTTGGAACGTCGCGCGCGGCTGCGCGATCTGATCGACCAAGGCATGCCAGAAATCGAAAAGGCCACCGCCAAGTACGATCTCAATTCGTACTACGACAAAGCGCTAGGCCTGGTGCTGTCTGGCCGCGCACGTGATGCCTTCGATCTCAAAAAGGAGCCCGAAAAAGTTCGCGAGCGCTACGGCCGCAACACGTTTGGTCAAAGCTGTTTGCTCGCGCGTCGGCTGATCGAAGCCGGCACCAAAGTGGTCGAAGTCATCTGGCCCAAGGTGGCCAATTCCGACAATCACTCCTGGGACATGCACGTCGATCTCACCAAGCGCATCAAAAATCAGGCCACGCCCATGCTCGATCCCGCAATTTCGGCGCTGGTCGAAGATCTGGATCAACGCGGCATGTTGGAAGACACGCTCTTGGTGGCGGTCGGCGAATTTGGCCGCGCGCCGCAACGTGGCGTCAGCACTTCCGGCAACGGCAATAGCGCCGATGGCCGCGATCATTGGCCTTACTGCTACACGGCCGTGCTCGCCGGCGCCGGCATCCGCCGTGGCAGCGTGTATGGCAAAAGCGATAAGACCGGCTCCGCGCCCGCCGAAGATCCCGTCCATCCCACGGAACTCATCGCCAGCATTTACCACGCGATGGGCATCGATCCGGCCACCATCATTCACAACCACCTCAATCAACCGCGCGAACTGGTGCAAGCCAACGCGGTGACTAAGCTGTTTGGTTGAGATGCTGCGGCGTGTAACGGTCGAGCAATTGGCCAGCACGAAGCGCCAGCGAATGAACCGAAACCCCTCGCCACGACACGCTCCGCTGGCGCGTCGCGGCTAACGATAGACGAATCGTTTGCGCGAAACTGACGCGAGCCAGTTGCGTCAGCTTATTGCTTATTGCCTTTGGTCGAAGAATTCGACCACGCCGGTTTCCAGCGAATACTCCGCGCCGACGATTAGCAAGCCTTCGCGCTGAATCAACTGTTCGAGCACCGCCGAACCGTGACGCAGATGATCCACTGAAGCGCGGATGTTGGCCCTGACGGCGTGATGCACCAAGGCGACCGGATCGTCGCGGAGCGGTGTCGCCAGCAGTGTTTGGACCGAAGGCCGCACGCGATCGACGATCGAACGCAAGTTGGGCGATTGATTTTCGCTAGGCCGCTGAAGTTCTTCGATGGTGGCCAGAATGGCGCCGCACTGCGTATGCCCTAGCACCACCACTAGGCGAGTATTGTAGCGCGCCGCGGCGAACTCGACACTGCCGACTTGCGACGATGCCACAATGTTGCCGGCTACGCGAATCACAAACAGATCGCCCAGCCCTTGATCGAAGACAATTTCGGCCGGCACGCGCGAGTCGGAACAGCCGAGGATGATGGCCAGCGGTTCTTGCCCTGCGGCCACTTCTTCGCGGCGCGAACTACTCACGCCTTTGCGACTGCGGGTTTCGGCCACAAAACGTTCGTTGCCTTGACGGAGTCGTTCGAGCGCTTCGAGGGCGGAAATCATGGCAGACAGAGGTTGGGGTCAAAGGTCGGGGGTCAGAAAATCATGATAGTCAGGAGCTCGCCGGCTGTCACCTGCCCCGGCGAATCCAACGGGCGAAACGAAGGCCATGATTTCCACCGCGGCTCAAGATTCGAATTCGATTTGCGAATGAAAAAGACTTCGCAGAACTCGTCCGATCGCCGAGAAAATGAGTGATAGGCCAAGATACAGCAAGCAGATCGTACCCAGCAGTGGCAACGCGAGCAGCGGCCACGAAATTGCTTCAGCGTGCCCGAAGTCGCCGCAAAGCCAAATATCGTGGGCGATCAACGCTAAATTCAGTTCTCTCCAGTGAATGGATGCAAGCGTCATCACGGCAATCGTTGCTGTTAAAATGCCGATGCCGGCCAATGTGAATTGCGTACGAAATCTGCGGCGCAGCCGAAGTTCGACCACCACGCCCGAGGCAATGACCACCAACACGCCGAACAGCGCATTGAAAGCCAGCAGCGGAAGCGACCAACGATTCGCCACCGTGGGTGGAGGTAAGACATTGTTGGCCGCGGGCGCGGGTGGCGACCATGTATCGCCCACGGCGCGTTCTTCGTCTTCATACGACAAACATTCCCGCCGATGTCGCACGGGCCAGCCAAAGTGCGAGTCAACTTCAAACACGCCCTCGCTGCCGAATCCCCGAACGTGCTGCCGCATGAGCTGGCAACTCAGCAATACAGAAGCTTGTACAACCAGCAGCAGCCAGGTCAGCCAATGCCAGTGATACCACGGACGTGACGTTTGGGTTTGCATTGCAGCCGGATCGAACGGTCTACTGAAAGAGACGCTGAGAAACCGTATACACTGAATCTTCGCCGCTGAGACGCCGTGATGCAAATTTGGGTCGATGCCGACGCCTGCCCTGGCGAGATCAAAGAACTACTGTTCCGCCTGGCGGTCCGCCGAAAAATCCAAGTCACGCTAGTGGCGAACGCTTCTGTACGCGTGCCAACTTCGGAATTCATCAACACGATTTTAGTCCGCGGCGGCGCGAATGTGGCCGATCGGCAAATTGTCGAACTGCTGGCGGCCGGAGATTTGGTGATTACCGCCGATATTCCGCTGGCGGCCGACGTTGTCGCCAAAGGCGGGGCAGCCCTCAACCCGCGCGGGCAACTCTATACGGAAGCCAACGTCTCCGACATTCTCGCCACCCGCAACATGCTCGACCAACTTCGTGGCGGTGGGCACATCGGCGGCGGACCGGCCAATTTTACCGCCCGCGACAAACAAGTGTTCGCCAACCAGCTCGATCGCTGGCTGACGAAGGCCAAATGAATATCCGCAATGGCGTCGGCGCACGAAAATCTTCGCCGCACGCCGTAGTCGCTTGGCGAATTAAACTTCCTTGGATTTGATCCAGGGCATCAACCGACGCAGGCGGCGACCGACCTCTTCGATGGGATGTAGGCGTTCGCGACGGCGGGTGGCCTTGAACGACGGCGCGTTGGCTTTGTTCTCCAACATCCAGTCGCGGGCGAACTGGCCTGAGCGGATTTCTTCCAAAATCTTTTTCATCTCCGCCTTGGTCTGCTCGGTGATGATCCGCGAGCCGCGCGTGTAATCGCCATATTCGGCCGTGTTCGACACGCTGTATCGCATGTAGTTCAAGCCGCCTTGGTAAAACAGATCGACAATCAACTTCAACTCATGCATGCATTCGAAATAGGCCATTTCCGGCTGATAACCGGCTTCGACCAGCGTCTCGTAACCCGCTTTGACGAGCGCGCTCACGCCGCCGCACAGCACGGCCTGCTCACCAAACAGATCGGTTTCAGTCTCTTCGGCAAAGCTGGTCTCGATCACGCCGCCACGGGTGCCGCCGATGCCTTTGGCGTACGCCAGGCCCAATTTGCGAGATTCGTCGCTGGCACCGACGCTGAGTGCAATCAAACACGGAACGCCGCCGCCTTTTTCGTATTCGCTACGCACCAAGTGGCCAGGCCCCTTAGGCGCGACCAGCACGCAATCGACGCCCTTGGGCGGTTCGATCTGGCCAAAATGAATGTTAAAACCATGCGAACACATCAGCACGTTGCCGGTTTGCAGATTCGGCTTGATGTCGGCGCGGTACACGTCACCTTGAACTTCGTCCGGCAGCAAGATATTGATCAAATCCGCCTGCTTGGCGGCTTCGGCGGCCGAAACCGGCGTAAAACCATGACTTACGGCCAAGTCGTAATTGGGGCTGCCGGGTCGCTGACCGACGATTACCTTGCAGCCGCTGTCGCGCAAGTTCTGCGCCTGCGCGTGACCTTGCGAACCGTAGCCAATGATGGCGATGGTTTTGTTCTTCAGCACCGAAAGGTCGGCGTCGTTATCGTAATAAATCTTGGCGGTCATGATCTGCAGTCCGTAGTGTGTTTGTTGGCTATTGTCTGTTGATTTGCTGGGAAGATTTTTTTACTGCGACGAAAACCGAGCGGTCGCAAAATATTGCCGTGCCAGTCGCGGGGCCGACGCGCCGCGAACGACCGCGACGCAACGATGGGCAATGCCGCTAGGCAAACGAGCCACGCACAACCGCCTCGTCTTCGACAGTTACCGTGCTGGCGTTGTCCTGAACCAGGCGACCGGCGCCGCGGACCATGGCAATTCGCCCGGTACGAACGAGTTCGATAATGCCGAAAGGGCGCATCAGATCGATGAAGGCCTCGATCTTGCGCTCTTGGCCAGAAATTTCGACGATCACTTCTTCGGCGGCGACGTCCACGATCCGCCCGCGGAAAATGCCGGCCAGCTCGCGAATTTCGCTACGTTTGCCGCCGCCGCAGGAAACTTTGATCAACATCAGATCGCGTTCGACGAAGTCCTGCGAACTGACATCGACTACTTTGACCACGGTTACGATTTTGTCGAGCTGCCGGCGAACCTGCAGCAAAACCTTGTTATCGCCCACGACGACAAACGTCATCCGCGAGAGCTGGGGATCTTCGGTTTCGCCGACGGCCAGGCTGTCGATGTTATAGCCGCGAGAAGCCAGCATGCCGGAAATGTGCGCGAGCACGCCCGGTACGTTTTGAACCACGGCCGACAGAACATGACGCATTGCCGAAAACTCCCCACATACTCTGTAAAATGAAATGATAATCCGCTGGGCGACATCCAACAAGGAGCGGCGCCGGCGGCGGCAGGTTTTTCTCGGGAAAAGACGCTAGTGAGAGAGGCCACGCCCGTGAAGGTTCGCGCAGGGGACCAATCGGACTGAAAGTGGCAGGCAGTGCGAGGGAGGCACAGGGAAGTGCAAGGAATCGAAATCCTGAAATTGCAAATCAGTAATTCGAAATTGAAAATTGGAATTCGCCGCTGCCGCAACATTTTGCAATTTTCAATCTCTGTAAACTCCACTAACGTGTTACGCGCCCCAACGAAAAAACCCTCGTTAGTCATGACTGACTAACGAGGGCTTAAATGTAAAATCCGGCGATACCTACTCTCGCACTTGTGGTACTACCATCGGCTCCGAAAGCTTAACTACCGTGTTCGGAATGGAAACGGGTGTGGCCTTTCGGATATGGTCACCGGAAAATCGTTGGTGGGGCGATGAAGCCGCCACCAACGCGATCCATTTGCCAACGAGGCTTGTGAGCCATCGTCAGCGATATGCAAATGGTTGTGGTAATTGGTCTGTAATTTTATGATGCTTCGGCGAGCGAGCGAAAACGCGCTGAATGCCGACATCACTTTGTGACGCAGTTAGTGGTGTACTTAAACACCGTACCCTGTTATTCGATCACTTGATTGATCTTTTGGCAGATTGTGACATCTGACAAGAGGGTTCGAATCAAGTGGTCAAGCATTCGTCCGTTAGTACCGTTTAGCTGAACGCATTACTGCGCTTACACATACGGCCTATCAACCTAATCGTCTTTTAGGGGACTTTCGGGCAATTGCCCAACGAAACCTGATCTTGGAGCGGGCTTCACGCTTATATGCTTTCAGCGTTTATCCTTTCCGTACATAGCTACCCAGCCGTGCCGCTAGCGCGACAACTGGAACACCAGAGGTACGTCCTTCTAAATCCTCTCGTACTAAAGAAGAATCTCCTCAAGTTTCGTACGCCCACAGCAGATAGGGACCGACCTGTCTCACGACGGTCTGAACCCAGCTCACGTACCACTTTCATTGGCGAACAGCCAAACCCTTGGGAGCTTCTCCACCCCCAGGATGTGATGAGCCGACATCGAGG
>JBBRCE010000019.1:0-83461 GCA_038205115.1 Pirellulales bacterium | reverse complement strand
AAGGGAACGTCCATGCTCATGGGATGCCTGTTAGGTAGATGTGATACCAACGACGAACTCACGTCGTTTTGCAGCCCTCCTTCCTAATACAGACCGCCTTGCCGCGCCAGCCCATTTTACCCAGAGTGCGCGCTGGCCCTGGCCCCGACTGGCCCGCATATTGATCCGGCACATTGGTAGGAGTTCCACAGTGTGGGCAAGTAAATGAGATGGGCATGTTGCTAACCATGATGAGTGTAATTGCTAACAATAACTCGCTGACTCAACGCAAAGTATACAGCGCGCCCCACTGCCTTTAGAACGACCAAAATAACTTCCGTTTTTCGTTCAAGTCGACGCGTGCGATCCCGAGGAGAGCGCGCCTCACTCAAGTGTGTGGAAGTCGAGTTTACTGCGAAGGCGCAAGGGCCGCGAAGAAAAAGCAGAAGTGACGGCGGATCATAAATGTGTTCTGCAAACGTTGTTGAGTAAGTTGCGAGCGTGTGATGGCTCCTACTCATTTTCCTTCGCGCACTTTGCGCCTTCGCGGTGAAAGTAACGGATTGCGATTCAAGCGACTCAGAAACGACCGATCGACAAGTTCCGTTTTTCGTTCGAGTCGGTGAGTGCGATCATCAGCAGCGTGCGGCTCACTCAGAGGAACTTGTTTTTCCGATCGTTCCTCAATCCAAGAACGCCGCGGGATCAACGGACTTTTTGCCGTTTCTGGTCAATAGCTCTCGTAGGGTTCGCGGGTCGATATCGGCGTGCAAGCTTAGCACGCGCGCATCCGCCAACGCGACGTTGACGGTCTTCCGGCCCGAAGAATTGGAAAACCCGGTTCCGGCAGGATCCTTGAGTTTCATGCTCATCGTGGAAACGTCGAGGTCGCGTGGTTCAGCCCAATGAATTTTGCTGTGGGCAATCTCGCCAACCGCAATTGTGCTCGGCGAGACGTTCATGTCGTCAACAACTTTTTGCGGTGGCGGCACAAACAGCGTCTCGTCGCCGACTGCGGCGACATAATCGGTGAGCGAGGTGCCCTTGGATTCCTCGTTCGGATTTTGAAACAAATCCAACGCCAGGTCACTGATCGGCTTATTTTCCGGGCTATCCCAAGCCTTGGTTTTATCGAACTTCTGGTATAACGCCTCTTGATCCATGTAAGGAAGCATCAACACCCGCCAACTGTACAGCGGTTTGCCATCGGTGCCGGCTACATAGGCTGGTGGGTATTCGCCGTGTTGCATTCGATATTTCATCAGCGCCAGGCCGATTTGCTGCAAATTGCCTTCCGACACCAGGTTCTTGGCCTGTTCGCGGGACGTGGAAAATGTTGGAATCAATAGTGCGGCCAGAATCACGCTACAAATCACAGCGCCGACCAAAACCACCGCCAGAATCACAACCCATGTTTTCGAGCCGCCGCTGCTCGCAGTCGGAGTCGACAAACCGGCTGAGCCGCCGGGAATGGAACCAGTCTTGCCGCACTTGCGCACGGCACGGACTGACCCGCGTCTTGATCGGGCACGTTGGTTAGAGTTCCGCAATTTGAGCATGTAAACGGTATGGACATCAAGTGGCCTTTCGGTGCCTGGAGTAACAATACTGCTGACGTACAATCGAGCGATTTCGCTGCCGATCATCAGAGTTTATTCGCGAACTTGCTCGAACAGAAATACGCCTTTCTTGTTTGAGATGGCAATATCCGGCAAGCCGTCGCCGTTGACGTCGCCCACTTCGAACTGCGTGCCCACGCCACTGTCGTGATCGATTTCGTGTGGCGTCCAAACCGGCTGCCCGTCTTTGCGCGTTAGTTCGAACCAAAATAGCACGGCCGGATCGCCGGGCGCTTCGTCGCCGCTGGGGCCATGCGCCCACCAACGTTTGCCGGTGATGATGTCCGGCAGGCCATCGCCGTTGATGTCGGCAAAACAAACGCTATGCGTCTGGGTGAAGCTGGTGTCGATTTCGTGCGTTTTGAAGCTGCCGTCCGCGAGCTGCTCGTGCCACCAGATACCGCGGCGATGCGCGCTGGCGCTGAGAATGTCGTTGCGGCCATCCCCATTGAAATCGAAGACGTACATCTGAGAGCAATCGACACCGATTTTTGCCGGATGCCATTTCCAGTCGCCTTTTAACGCATCGGCCGGCGCTTCGTACCAACCATCGTGCGTGATGATGTCGCTGCGTCCGTCGCCGTTGACGTCGCCCACGCCTAGGCCGTGCGAATACTTGGTCGTCAGCGGCGCGGCCTTGGCGGAAACACTGTGCAAATCCCAAGCTTTGAGCGGATCGTCCGCGCGGGTGAAAAACGCCATGGTCCGATCGGCACCATCGGAGCCAGCTTGCGTGGGCGCGGTGGCGCACACCAGTTGACGCTTGCCATCGGCCAGCAGCGGCCACATGGTGGGGCTCTCGTTGTTGGTGACCTTGGCCAGTTCGTGTCGCGGCCAAGGCTTATCGGCTTGCTTGGGATTTTCGAACCACCAAGTCTCTTTGCCGGGAAAGTCCACCACAATCAGATCCGTCCAGCCATCGCCGTTGAGGTCTTCGGCAAAGCAGCAAAAACTGTTGCTGTAATTGTGCGGATCGTACTCCTTGGGCTGATCGAGAATGCTGTGCATCTTCCAATCCGGCGCTTCGTACCAGACGCTGCCGGCGGCAATGTCCAGTTTGCCATCGTGATTGAAATCGCCAATCGCCACGCCTTCGCTGCGAAATTTGGCATCGAGCGTCGTCTTCTTCCATTTGATCTTGCTAGCAGCCACGCCAGGATTTGTCGGCTTTTGAGGCGGTGCCGGATCGGCGGCCAATACGATTAACGCTCGCTGATCCGTCGCCATTGCCAGCAACAAGGTAATCGCAAATATCAACCGATGCGCGTGTGTGCGAGACATGGGCGAACTCGGGGGCAAAGGGCAGGTGTGTGCGGGAGGATTCGAGAGCATTTGTTATGGGCAAGCCGCCAGCACAAAGCAAGACATGGACTCGAAATCGAAGCTGGTCTGTCGCGGCGCTGGTAGGAGCGAATCGCGTTGCTGAAATGGGCATTTCGCGGCGAGGGAGCAGGCGAGCAAAACATTGTCGATTTTAACGATTCCCAAAAGTTTGCCGGTTGTGCGGACGATAATTTGCCTACGCGCAGATAGCCCGACGGTTATCTGCCCGCAGTTTGCTATCGGCTAGCAGGTTTTCGGATGCTAGCCGCGTCGTCCAGCAACGGATTTGACACCTACCGTCAGGAATGAATCGATGAGCCGGCAATTCAAAATCTTCTGCGCCGCGATCGTTGTGGCCGCCCAAGCCTTAACGGGCTGTTCGCCGACCCAACACTTCTACTTTCTGGACGACAAAGAGACGCAGCATTACATTTCCGAGGCCACTAAGATCGAGTATCCCGATGTCGACAACTGCACGTTGGCCGATGTCCGCGATGCTCAGGCGCCGCTGACGCTAGACAACATGCATTACGACAGCATGTGGGATTTGTCGTTGGAAGAAGCGGTTCGCTATTCGTTGCAAAACGCCAAGATCATGCGGACCCTCGGCGGGCGATTTGCCTCGACCGGCGGACCCACCCCGCAAGTCGGCGAAGCGCCGGACTTCTTGCTGACCAATCCGGCCGCCGTGCAAACCGTGTTCGATCCGGGCATTGTCGAAAGCGCGCCGCAAGGCGGCGTCGAGGCCGCGCTGGCCGAGTTCGATGCGCAATTGACTGGCAGCTTGGACTATCAGCACAACGATCACCCGCAAAACGTCAACGCCAACCTGATCAACTCGCAGTTGTTCAAGCAAGACCTGGTGACCTCGCAATGGGGTATCCAAAAACGCGGCGCCGCGGGCACGGTCGTCTCGTTTAACACGACCACCGTTTATAACGACAACAACCAGCCGAGCCGGCAAACGGCTCACGATTACACGACCAACTTCGAAGCGGCCGTACGTCAGCCGTTGTTGGCCGGTGGTGGCGTGCAGTACAACCGCATTGCCGGTCCGTTCGACCCGTTTGTCGCTGGCGGCACCGCCGCGTTCGACGGCGTCGTACTGGCGCGAATTAACACAGATATTTCGCTAGCCCAGTTCGAAGCGGGCGTACGAAATTTGGTTTCAGACGTCGAAAACGCCTACTGGGAGTTGTACTTCGCCTACCGCGATTTGGAGAGCCGCAAGAAGGGCCGCGATAGTGCCTTGGAAACCTGGCGTAAGGTGAATGCCCAATTCGAAGCCGGTCTCCGCGAGGCCGACGCTCAAAAGGAAGCGCAATCGCGAGAACAATATTTCTCGTTCCGGGCCGAAGTAGAAACGGCCTTGGCTAACCTCTACAAAGCCGAGAACCGCCTGCGCTACATCATGGGCCTGGCTGCCACCGATGGCCGGCTGATTCGTCCCAAAGACGAACCGACCACCGCCAAGGTCAGCTTCGACTGGAATGAATTGCACTGCGAAGGTCTGGTCCGCAGCGTCGAAATTCGCGAACAAAAATGGCGCGTCAAACAGCGCGAAATGGAATTGATTGCCGCTCGCAACTTGCTGCTGCCGCACCTCGACTTGCTGGCTCGCTACCGCCGCGTCGGTCAGGGCGAAATGCTGTTTGGCGATGGCAACAACAACTTCAACCAGGTGCAAGGTGTCGGAGCGCTGGACAGTCTGGCCAACGGCAACTTCAACGAGTACGAACTCGGATTACAATTCACGCAGACCATTGGTATCCGCAAGGAATTGGCCACGGTCCGTAACGAACAGATGCTGTTGGCTCGCGAAAAAGCCCGGTTGCAGGACCAGGAACTTGAACTCTCGCATGCCATGAGCGATGCCATCCGCGACCTGTCGACGCATTTCCAAGTCACGCAAACGCAGTTCAATCGCCGGGTGGCCGCCGAACGGCAGGTGGAAGCCGTCAAGGCTGCTTACGATGCCGGCACCGTAACGCTCGACTTGCTGCTGGAAGCTCAACGTAACCGGGCCGATGCGGAAACCGCGTATTACCGATCGCTGGTCGACTACAATCGCGGCATCGCTCGGGTTCACTTTCGCAAAGGCTCGCTGCTGGAGTACAATGGCGTTTACTTGGCTGAAGGCCCGTGGCCGGCGAAGGCTTACTTCGACGCCACCAAGCGTGCTCGCGAACGGGACGCCGCCAAGTACATTGATTATGGTTACACCCGTCCGAACGTCTTCAGTCGTGGTCCGGTCGAACAATTCCAGGGCGAAGGCATGCCGCTGCAAGCCCCGGGCGCCGGTCCGACAGAAGCCGCTCCGGCCGAAGAAATCAAGCCGGGCAAGATGCAGCCGGATAACCAAGGGCCCAACGCTGGAAAAACCACCGCTCGGCTCCGCGCCAGCGGCAACGCCAGCGTGCAATCGACTGGCAATGGCCGCAAGCGTAACGTGGAAAAAGCAGACGATGGCGACGAATTCAAAGCCAACACGGCCGCCATGCAGCGGACGACCTCGGTCGTTCGTCAGGCCCAGCACGTAGAAGTCGCCGCCGATGAGCAGCATGAATCTGACGCGGATCAACCGGCTCCTGAAACTCATCGGGCTGCTACAGGCTGGACGCGGGCAAAACATTAATTCGCTGGCCCTGGAGTGTCAGGTCAGTCGCCGCACGGTCTTTCGAGATTTCGATCTGCTGCGACAAGCCGGGCTGCCGCTGGAATTTGACGACCAGCGGCAGGCACACCGCATCAGCGGCGCGAACTTCCTACCACCAACCAACTTCACCGCCGAGGAAGCTCTGGCGGTGTTGTTGTTGTGTAACGAACTGGGCGATCAAAGCCGGTTGCCATTTTTGGCGCCGGCCCGCAGCGCGGCGGCCAAGCTCGAAAGTGCCTTGCCGGCGCGGATTCGCGAAGAGTTGCGGAATGTGGCCAGCTCGGTGGAAATTGAGTTGGAACCGCGCAACCCGCTGATTGGCAAGCTGCCGTTTTACCAGCAATTGTTGTCGGCCGCGGCGGAGCGTCGCGCGGTTCGCATCGCCTATGATAGCTTCGCCGAACAGCGAATGATCAGCACGAAACTATCGCCCTACCGGTTGCTATTTAGCCGGCGGAGTTGGTACGTGATTGGGCGATCGTCCGTGCATCGCAAGATGCGGACATTCAACGTCGGCCGGATTGGCGAACTGACCTTGCTGGACGATCGATTCAAAATCCCGGCGCGCTTCAATATTGATCGATACTTGGGCAACGCCTGGCACCTGATCCCGGAACCGGGACCGGATCAAGAAGTTTTGCTGCGATTCGACCCGCTGGTGGCGCGCAATGTGGCCGAGGTCAGTTGGCACAAAACGCAGCAAGCCACATTCAATGCCGATGGCAGCTTGGACTTCACCGTCACGGTTTCTGGCCTGAACGAAATCAGTTGGTGGATCCTGGGCTACGGCGATCAGGCCGAAGTGTTGCGGCCCGCGGCGCTGCGCGCGTTGATCCATCAGCGTGCGCGGCGAATGACCGAAAAATATCAACCGACCGTCAGCAATGGGCATGTGCCCCGGCCGCATGCAAAAGCATCGTTTACGTCTACAGCGCTGCCGGTGACGCTTCGGCCACGCAAGAAAATTCAGTCCAGCAAGGGAGTGCTGCCATGACGGCGTGGACGATCGTTTCGGCCGTCGAGGCGTTCCGCAGCGGCGATCGAACGCCGGATGACGTGCTGGAAGAATGCTTGGATCGGATCGATGCCTGGGAACCCCATGTCCACGCTTGGGCCGCGCTCGATATTGAAGGCGCGCGCGAGGCGGCCACAGCCTCCACCGAACGTTGGCGAAACAACGAGCCGCTGGGACCGCTGGACGGAATTCCGATCGGCGTAAAAGACATTTTTGATGTTCGCGGAATGCCAACACGTTGCGGCGCCGTCTGGCGATCCGATCTGCCGGCCATGCACGACGCCGCGGTCGTTTCGCGGTTGCGGAACCGCGGCGCGATCATTCTTGGCAAAACGGTAACGGCCGAATTTGCCTGCTTCGATCCGCCGCCAACGCGAAATCCCTGGCGCCTGGCGCACACCGCGGGCGGATCGAGTAGCGGGTCTGCCGCCGCGGTTGCCGCCGGCATGTGTTTGGCCGCCATTGGCTCGCAGACCGGCGGATCGACCATTCGGCCAGCGGCCTACTGCGGCGTGGTCGGATTTAAGTCCACGTTTGCCGCAGTGGCGCGCGAGGGCATGTTTCCGGTCAGCCAGCACCTGGATCACGTCGGGTTTTTCACTCGCTGCGCACGCGACGCGCAAACGCTGCTTGAAGTGGCGCTGGATCGGCCAGCCAACCCGGCCGAAGGCGCAGCGCCAGGCGTGGATATCGACTACCGGCCGCGCGTGGGTGCGCTGGGCGGATTCTTTCGCGATCACGCCAGCCCGGATGTGCTGGCGGTGTACGATGCCGCCATGGCGCGGGTAGCCTACGAATCGGCTACGGTTCGCGATGTGCAACGCGGCGCCGATTTTGCCCAACTCGGCCGCCAGCAGCGGACGATCATGGCGGTGGAAGCGGCCGAAGTGCATCGCGAAACCTACAAACAACATCGCAATCAATATGGCCCGTGCCTGGCAAGTTTGATCGTTGAGGGGCAGGCGACATCGCCCGCAGACTATCAGGCAGCGCTGCTCGCCCAAAAACATGCCCGCCGCGACGCCGTGAGCTGGTTCAAGGATATCGACTGCCTGGCGATGCCGGCGACCAACATCACCGCGCCGGATCCCTCGACCACCGGCGACCCGCTGTTCAACGCGCCCTGGAGCATCATCGGCTTGCCGGCCATCACCTTGCCATGCGGTCTGGCCACAACCGGTTTGCCGGTGGGCCTGCAACTGATTGGCCGGCGCAACGACGACTATTGGTTGTTGCGAATGGCCGGCGAGTGTGAGCGAGCACTAACGCCAGTGCCTCTGCCGACGCTGCCGGAGTAGCCGTTGTCTGGTGCCGACGGGCCGATGTTCGGCCGCGCAACACTGACGCCGCTATTTGTCGAGCGTTAGCAAATTGGCGTCGCGCCACAACAGCCAGCGGCCAGCGGCGTTTTTGCGCAGCACGCTGAGCGTGTTGCCGGAGCGAGTTGACGGCGCGCCCGCCGGCAGCGGCGTGACCGTGACCGCCAGTTTGGTCCAGCAATAAGCCAGATTGCCATCGACCTGGATTTCTTGAATGTCGCTTTTGCCGTCCATGTGATATCTGCCGATCGAAGCCTCGAAGCCAGCCGCAAATTTGTCGCGCCCGCGCATTGGCGGTTGACCGGGAATCAAGTAAACCACGTCTTCATCCATGAGTTGCAGCACGGTTTGAATGTCCGCGGCCGCAGACGCTCGCATCCAGGTGGCAATCAAGTCGCGAATTTGCTGCTCGTCGGTCATCGTCGCTCGCGGGTTAAAGGTTTTAATCGGACCGGGCGGATTGCCTCAACTAGGGTTTGGCCGCGGGTTTTTCTGGCTCGAAGGTTTTCAACGGCTGGGCTGTATCGACACTGTATGCCCGCAGCACGCTATCCTGACCGCCAGCGATCAGCAGTTTGCCGTCTGCCGAGAGCGCCGCGGCGTAGACAAAATCACTTGGGCCGCCGAAGGTTTTTTCTTGTCCGCCGCCGCTGTTGTATAAACGTAGCGACTTATCGCCCGAGCCAACCAGCATGCGGTCGCCATCGCCGACGAAGCTGATTGCGGTGGCTTCTTTGCCGAAGCCTTCGATGGTTTTCTTTTGATCGCCCGAAGAGAAGTCCCAGATTTTGACGACGTTGTCCGCGCCGCAACTCGCCAAGAGTTTGCCATCGCTCTTCCAGGCCACGCCCAGCACGTGATGGGTGTGGCCTTCGAAGTTGCGAATCAGTTTGCCGTCAGCCACGCTGAAAGTTTTCACGAAGCGATCGGCGGACGACGTGGCCAGCACGCTACCGTCCGGCGAAAAGCGGACACAAAAAATCGTATCGCTATGCGCGTCCGGCACGCTGCGAAGCAAGTTGCCATCGGCCGGATTCCAGATTTTCAGCTCGCCGCTGCGAGACGGCTCGCCGCCGCCCGTGGCCAGCATTTTGCCGTCCGCGCTGAAGTCTAGCGCGATCACTCGATCGGCAAATTTCTCCGGATTGTTGCCGTCGCCAATCGTGCGTTCGAGTTGCCAGACGGGTTGCGGATTCCAAATCACGATGGATTTGTTGGCGGCGGCGGAAATGATTTTGTCGCCGGCGAACGCCACACCTTGAATTGCCTCACCCTGACCTTCCAGCCCTTCGCTGGCGGTGCCGTTTTCGCTTTGCCAAAGGTGCACGATGCGATTGTCACCACCGCTGACGATCTGCTGTCCATCCGTGGAGAATGCCACGCTACGAATGGGCTGTTCGAAATCGCCGGCGGTTTTCTTCGCGGCGTCGACGATTGCTTCATGCGTTTTGAGTTGCGCTTCGAGCGACTGGATGACGGACTTGGCAACCGGCGTCGCATCGGCCGCTTTTTTGGCTGCGAGCGTGGCCGATTCGATGCCGCGGATCGCCACGGCCAGAGCGTTTTCGGCAGTTGTGACGTCTTGTGCGGCCAGATCGGCCGGTTTGATGGTGGACGTGAGTTTAGTTTTGGCCTCGCTGGCCTTGGTTTTCGCCGTCGCAGCCGCGGCCTTGGAATCTGCTGCCGCCTTGGCCAGTTCTTTGTTGTTGGCGTCGGTCGCGGACGCTTGTTTGTCGGCGTCGGCTTTTTCATTCGCCACTTTCAAGGTGGCGTCTGCTTGCTGCGCGTCGTTTTCGGCAGCCAGCTTGGCAGCGGCCGGTTTCTTGGCGGCCTCGGCTTTTTCGGCTAGCGATTTTTCGGCCGCCGTTTTGGTATCGTTGGCTTTGGGGATTGCGTCGGCCTCTTTTTTAGCACGGTCTTCGGCCTCCTTCAGCGCGGCCTTGGCGTCGTTGATTTTGGTCTTGTCCAGCGCCACGATCCGCTCGGCCTTGAGTTGCGCTCCGCGTGCGCGGAAGTCGCCGCGGAGATCGGTGATCGGCTGGGCATTTTCACCATTCCATAACCGCGCGCCGTTGGCACCTGCCGAGACCAGCCGTTTGCCGTCAGGCCGCATGGCGATGGACCAGACTGCCGCGCCGTGATTGAATTGACGCGCAGCCTGACCGTTTTCCAGATTCCATTGGCGCACGATGCCGTCATTGCTGCCTGAGAGTATGTCTTTGCCTGAAGTGAGTGTTTCCAATGTGTTGACCGGGCCAGTGTGGGCTTTCAGCTCTTTGATTGGCGTCGGGGGCGCTTCGGGCGCAGGCAAGACAGGCAGCGGCCAAACGCGAATCAGATTGTCGGCGTCGCCCGAAATGATTTGTTGCGGAGCGTTGGGCAAGTTGGCCGCGGTGAGCGTGATGGCGTTGACCGCGGCAGGCGTATCGATCTGGCCGGCAGCCGCGCCGTCCGCCGTGTTCCAGGCGCGCAGCGATTTGTCGAGCGAACCGGAGTAGAGCCGGCTGCCGTCGCCGCTAAAGCGCAGTCCGGTGACGGCGGCCGTATGCCCGGCAAGCGTTTTGATCGCTTTGCCGGCGGCAACATCGATCAAGGTGATCGCGCCTTGTTGATCGCCCACAGCGGCCCACTGACCATCGGCCGAAACGGCCAGACTGCGCGGTGCGTTGGGCGTCGTGAGATCGGCTTGATGCACGTTTTGCGGCCGACGCCAAAGTTTGACTTCACGAAACCCGCCAGACGCCAGCAAATCGCCAGCCGGATTGAACGCCAGCGATTGCACGAGGTCCAAGTGCGCGCGATTCGCGCCGTTGGCGCCAGCGAGCGCCGGATCAATCAGCCGGGCCACGATCTTTCCTGACGCCACGTGGTAAACGTAAATCTGATTGGCCCGACCACAGGCGGCATACTGCCCATCGGACGAAACGGCCACCGCATAAATCGGATTCACGATCGCCGCCAGCGGCTGCCATTTCAGCGGGGCGGCTTGGGATTTGTTCGATCCGGCCGCGCCTTCGTCGATCCAGCGTTTGAGCAACGCTAATTCATCGGGCGTCAGTGGCTTGGCTTTACGATCGTTATCGGCCGGTGGCATGATCGGCTGTTTTTGATGTGCCGCCAGCTTCAGAAGCAAACTTTGCTCCGCTTGCTTGGGAATGACCGCCGGCCCGGAATCGCCGCCCTTGAGCATGGCTTGCGGACTCTCGAGATTCAGATGATTTTCGGCGTCGCCGGCATGATGGCAGGCGAGACAATTTCTGGCGAGCAGCGGCGCAATTTCGCGATCAAAGTCCACTGGGCCATCGCGCTTGATCTCGGCAATGGCGATCGGCGGCGGGTCGGATTTATCGGGCAGGCCGGTTTCAGCATTCAACCAGGCTGCGCTGAAGGCAACATAAAGCAGAACCGCAATCCCGGGCGACCGTATCATCGATTGACGAGATGCAAATTTCATGCGAGCGACTTGCCCAACGTTTGAGAAGACACGATCGTTTCACGGACCGACGACTGACGTCTGTTCGAAAGACGAATTACTATTTCAGGGGTTCGGCGGCATCAATCTTAATCGCCAGCGGTTGATCGGCCGTCAACGATTGGCCATTGAAGTTGAGCTTGGCCTTGACGATGACATTCAGGTCGCCCAGCGGGGCTTTGCCGTCCGCTTCCAGCAGCAGAATGCCGACGGTTTGATCTTTGGCAATGGTCAGCGGCGCGGCCTTGATGCCGATAACGCCGGGCGTCGGTTGGAGCGTGAGTTCAACGGCTTCGGTAAAACCGTATAAACGATTGATGGTGATCGGCAGTTCGACTTTTTGCATTTGCTTGACGACAGTTGGTGAGGCCGGCGGGCCAATTGTGATTGGCGACGCCGCGATCTTCACCACGATGGGTGTGGAAACGAACACGGCGTTGATTTGTTTAGGCTTTGACGATTCGGCCATTTCTGCGGCGCGCTGCTTGGCCGCGTTTTTTTCCGTCTCGGCCATTTTGCTCTTGGCCGCGGCGTCGTTTGCCGCTGCCTGGGCCGCCGCTTGGGCAACAGTGGCCGATCTGATTTTGTCGGCCGCTTCGGCCACGGCCCGTTCGGCGGCGGTTCGAGCGTCGGCCAGCGCAGAGTCGTCAGGCTTCTGATCGGCGGCAATCTTGGCGGCGGCCAGTTTTGCGACCGCGGCTTTTTCGGCGGCTTGAGATTCGGTCGACATTTTCTTGGCGGCGGACAATTCGTCGTTGGCTTGTTTCGCGGCGGTCGCAATATCCGCAGCCACTTTTTCCATCTCTTTGCTGAAGTCGGCGGCCGCTTGGGCGCCCTGCGGGTCGCGACGGTAGTTGGCCAACTGACTGGGGGCGTGAAGCGCAAAACTGTAGGTGCCTGGCACGGCGCCGGACTTGACGTCAAAGTTCAGTACGCCAGCGTTTTGATCGGCCGGAATATCAAGATTCGCCGGCTTGATTGCACTGGGCAAACCGGGCGAGGTGAGTTGCAGATTGGCTTTGAAGTCGTTGCGGCGAGTGATCTTGATCGGAATTTGCAACTTGCCGCCCAGCGACGTCTCCCACGTTTTGCTTTCGCCGGCATCGATGGCCACGGATTCGGTCTCTTCGCCACTCACCGCGATGGCGATATCCGAAGTCATGCGAGCGCGTGGATTTTCGTTTTGGCGGTTGGCGATCGTCCAAACGATGCTGCCGCCGCGGGCTTCGCGGACGACATCGTCGTCACCAATTTTTGCCTTGCCAACGACTTTGATCGAACCGGCCCACGAAGCGGCGTTCTCGTCGGCCGAGAGCACCAGCATTGCCACCGGCAGGCCAGGGCCAACAACGATCGGCGGGCAATTCACGCCGGTGGGCAAACCTTCGACGCAGAGTTCGATGTCGCCTTTGAATTCGTCGCGCCGAAAGATAAACACCTTGAGCGGCGCGGCACCGCCTTTATGCAAGTACGGCGTCCAAAGCTGCGAATTGCCGCCGGCGCGATCATCGTGCGGCGCTTCGGAAATGGCCACCAGGCGGAAGTCGGGCAAAGCGCGGCGAATGGCTAACCGATAGATGAATTGCGGATTGCCGCGCGAGCCGTAATACAGATCTCGAATGAGTACCCGGTAATTCGCATCTTCGCTGACGACGAGCTTATAGTTCGGATCGTTGGTGGCCGTTTCGTAATCGGCGGCCATGCCTTGCACAATATCGCCTTTCGCCTTGGCATCGTCAACTTCAGCCACATCCGACCACTGCTCATTCCCTTTATCATCTTTCTTCGCCCGCTGAATCAACATGTACGGATCCGTCGGTAGACCGAGCCGTTCCGAGACGACGTCCAAAAAGAACACGTCGCCCTTCTTCGCGGAAAACGAGTACCAATCTTGATCGCCGCGCGGATGGAACTGCCCCACCACTTCGCAAGGTACGTTGAGTTGTTGCGGTTGAGCAGGATCGTTGTTGGGCTCTTGCTCCAACACGACCGGCGCCGTGGCGTAACCAATCAGCACCGTGTTGGACTGCTGGCCCCGCGGATCGCTGAGGCGATACGCAAAGCCGTCCATGCCGGAGTCTTGTGGCTCAACGCAATCCGTGATCGGCAATTGTCGCTGCAGGATCGGGTCGGCGGGCAACTCGATTTGCACCTTGAGCTGCTCCAACAGCTTGCCGTCGAGGCTCTTCATTTCGCTGGCCGTTCCGCCCGGTAGATTGCGACCGTAAACGGTGTACTCGCCCTTACTGCCCGGCAAGCCCGCATTGGGAAAAACGAAATCGATATAGGGGCCGGTGTGCAGCGCCACGCGGTAAAAATAATCGTCGCCGCCCCGGAACAAAAAGTCGTGGACTTGGAGCACGAATTGGCCATCGGCCGGCACAGTGTAGTCGATGAGCGGATCGCGACGGTTCACCTCATGACTGCTGGCCAGCTCGTGCGATTTGTCGTCCAGTAGCACCAGCGCACCGCTAATTCGAGAGTCGATCCGCTTCGACCAACAGTTGATCAGCAGACGCTGACCTTTTTTGGCGGCAAACTTGAAGAAGTCCGACGACTCCGCCTTGGCGCGGCCGTTGATGATTGTTTCCAAGCTGACGGCGCTGGCTTGCTCCGCCGTGGCGTTGGGCTGCGTCTCGTTAAATTCGGTTAAACTGGCGACCTGAAATGCGCGCGGATTTGAGATGCCGAACTTGCCGACTAAACGCACGTCGTACAAGCCGTTCGGTACGTCGCCGTTGACCGTCACGGTGAAGGCCCGTTGCATGCGCTTGCTTTTGACCTTGCCGCTCATGCCAGGCAGATCCGGCAGCGATTCCGATTTGAGCACGGAGGTGATGCCTGCGTGACTGAAGTGCAGACTCACGGCGTCTTCCAAGTCCACTCCGGCGACGGTGACATCGAAGCTGCTGCCGACCTTGCCACCCGCGGGATAGACGCTGGTCAGTTGAGCGACCGGAAAGGATGCCTGCTGAGCCCACGCTACGTCGCAGAATGCCAGCGCGCCAGCCAAAGCAAAAAGCAACCGGCGTATCCAATTTTGGGCAGTAGACGTCACGAGTCGAAATCGGACGCGATTAACCTTGTTCATGGGCTTCCCCTGCGATCGGTCTGCGGCGTGGCGAGGCACGTCCGCATTGCCAACGAACCATGACAGGTTCATTGGGGCAATTTTTGCCGATTGCGTGACTGCGTGTGTGCGTGCAGAACGAAACGGTGTGATTTCTGGTGTGTCGATGGATCAACTTCAACCGGCTGGCCGTGAATGACGACATCAATCATGTCATGAATAACAAGATCAACGTCGAGCGCTGGGTACCGAGGGCTGCCGGCCGATCATTAGTGGTTGAATAAAAATTCCTTAGTGTTGATGAGCGCCCAAAGAATATCTTCGTAAGCGATTTTGTCGTTTTTGGTTTTTTCCAGATGAGCCTGGGCAACGGCCAATTCGTCGGGCAGTGGCTGCCGCGCATAAAACGCCATGTACAGACCGCGAATCTTTTGTTCGCCGCTGTTCGTTTTGTCGGCCGCCAAAGCCGCGGCGCGGCCTGAGCCAGCGGACAGTTTGTTCTGAATTTCCGCCGAGTTCAGCAAATGCAGGCTTTGCGCCAGATTGGCTTCGCTGGATCGTTCGCATTCACAGGCGCTCGAGCCCTCGGGCCGGCCGAACACCGTGAGAAAATACGAACTGAAGCTGCTGTCTGGCAACTGAATTGCCCGCGTGCCGGTCGGCATGCCATTGAACTTGGACTGCGAGCCGGTGACGATATCGACCGAATCGAGTAGCACTTCGGCCCCCAGACGCTTGGGATAGTAGCGGGAAAAATTCTGTTTGTCGCTGGCGTTCCAGAGGTTGGGTTCGGCGCTCAACTGATAGGTGTTCGAGGTGCAAATCGTGCGCACCAAATCTTTCAGATCGAAATGCCGTGCGACGAAGTGCTGGGCCAGCGCTTGGAGCAACTCCGGATTGGAGGCCGGATTGGTCACGCGCATGTCATCTTCTGGTTCGACCAGTCCGCGGCTGAAGAAATGCTTCCAGTAGCGATTGGCAACGGCCGGAGCAAAGAACGGATTCTCCGGAGTGGACATCCAGTCGACGAGCGCTTGTCGCGGATCTTGATCCGGCGAGAGGTCCAGCGGTCTGCTGGCCAAGCCGGTCGGTTTGACGTTCTGCTTGGTCTTGGGGTTGTTGGCCAGGGCCACGCCGCGCTGATGAAAAATCCGATCTTCGGCCGGATTCGCGCCCTTCTTGCGACCGACGCGCGTAAAAAACGCATCGAAGCCCCAGTAGTCTTGCTGGCTCCATTTTTCGAACGGATGATGATGGCAGTGAGCGCATTGAAGTCGCATGCCCAAGAATAGTTGGGCGCAATCTTCGAGCTGATTCGTGGGCTCTTTGACCTGCCGATACCAAGCCACGGCCGGATTCTCCGTGATTTCGCCGGAGGCCGTGAGAATATCGCGAACGAACTGATCGTAAGGTTTGTTCTCCAGCAAGCCGGAGCGAATCCAATCGTGAAACAAGTAGTTGCCGCGCGTGTACGCCTCAGTCTGCCGCTTGTTGCGGAGAATCGCCGACCATTTGTTGGCAAAGTTATCGGCATAATCCGTCGAGGCCAAGAGTCCGTCGATCCACTTCTCGCGTTTGTTGGTATCGACATCGGTGGCAAAGCGTTCGACTTCGCTCGGCGTCGGCAAGCGGCCGGCAATATCCACGGTCACTCGGCGGATGAACGTGCCATCGTCGCAAACGGGCGAAGGCGGCATGCCCAGGTCGGTGAGTTGCTTGAAGACCAGTTCGTCGACGAAGTTTTTGGCCGGCGGCAAGTTGTCGACCTTCACGCCCAGCGGAATTTTCATTCGCGCGACGCCAACTTGTCCCTGGTAGCGAGCCATGATGGCCACGGCGCCGGTGAGTTGCTGCGCTTTGATCAAGCCGCTGGCCGAACATTCGGCCATCTCGGGATCGTTGGCTTCGAACTTGGTCATGCCGGTTACGTCTTCCGTGGCACCGTCCGAATACTTGGCGATGACAACCAATTGCTGCTCTGCGCCGCGGTTCAACGCCCGCTCGCTTGGATAAACGTCAATGGAGCTGATGGTCGGATCACTCTCACTACCGTAGGGCATGCCCTGCTCGATCCAGCGACGCAAAATCCGATAGTTGGGCGAATCAACGTCCATCCGCGCGCCGCCGCCGTGCGGCATGACGCCCGCCGCTTTCAGCAGCAGTAAGCTGCGGTCTGGGCTGGCCGGAAACAGCCGCCGCCCACGGGCTTCTTTGGTGAGATGCTCGTAATCTTCGGTCGGTTCAAAACCGAGCAGCGAGAGCTTGAAGCCATTTTGACCGCTCATTTTGCCGTGGCAGCCGCCTGCGTTACAGCCCAGCTTGGTGAACACGGGCACCACTTGGTTCGGGAAATTGACGGGCAAATCGTCGGCAATGTGCGTGATGGTGACTTTGATTTGAGCGCTTTCGCCGGTCGCATGTTTGGCAGTGATGGTGGCTTGGCCTTCTTTAACGGGTAGCACCAAACCGGAAGAGTCCACACTGGCCACACCGAAGGGCTCGATCGAATAGGCGACGCTGCGGGTCAGATCACGAGCTTGCCCTGTTGCGTACTCGCCGCTCACCAGCAATTGCTGGCGGGCATCGCGACCGGCGATGACGAAGCCATCGGATGCAGCCCGCCCGGTTTCGATGCGTAGCCTGCGTAGCGCGCCGGGGTCACCGAGTCCCGGCGCGGTGGGCACAGGAAGATTTGCAGGCGGCGCAACCGTCGGCACTTCGGCGACAGTTGCGGGAGAATACGACCAAAGCAGCAAGCCAAATATGGCACACACGAAACGCGGGGGCGCGGCTGGACGACGCATGACGTCTGGACTCCTATTGTCTGCCAAGGCGGGCTGACTCAATCCGGCGAGTCAAAATAGCGGTGCGCTTACCGCCTGATTATCTCATTCTCGACCGCGCCACGCAAGGATTTATCGCCGAAAAAGACGAGCGCGATGATCGTCGTTGGCCAGCGCACTCGCTGTCATTGCCAGCACAATCCGTGGCGGCATGCCGCGAACCAACGGCAACGTTGCGAACACACGCGCAGCGGATTTTGCGCGGGTGAGTTCGCCGCGCCGCTAACCGGCCACGCCGGCTTCTTCACACGACTCGCTTTCGTCGGGCACGAAGTTGGGATGGCAACCAGGCAAATCTTGCGAGTACCACTGCTGCAGCACCTGTTGCCATTGACCGTTGCGACGCACGCCCACGAAAGCGTCGCGAACTTCACGACTGTGCGGATGCAATTGCGAATATTTAATGCCGAACTTGCGCATCTGTCGCGAGGCCCGCTCTTCGCCATACTGCTCCTCGGCCAGTTGATAATGCATGGCGATCACACGACTTTGCTCGAACAGGCTGGGCGGATCCGGCAGCGGATTGCCCGCCGCCAGCGCGCGGCATTGACTGAAAATCCAAGGGTTACCGATGGCACCACGCGCGGCCGTGACGCCGTCGACGCCGGTCACATGCATCATCTCCAGGCAGGCTTGCGGCGTGAATAAGTCGCCACTGCCTAGCACCACGCGTTGGCCGGCATGACGCTTGACCTCGGTCAAAAATTCCCAGCGGCTGGGGCCAATATATTTTTGCTCCACCGTTCGGCCGTGTACGGTGATGGCGGCCGCGCCGCGCTCGAACGCGCCGTCGAAGATTTCAAAGAACCGCGTGCGACTTTCGTCCGAGTCGTCCAGTCCGCGCCGCATCTTGACGGTCACCGGCACGTGCGGCGGCAGCGCGTCGCGCACCCGGCTGACGATCTCCAGCGCGGTTTGCACCTGGCCCAGCAGGTATCCACCGCGGCAACGGCCGAGCACTTTTTTCACAGGGCAACCGAAGTTGATGTCGATCACGTCAAAACCGGCCTCGACCAACCGCAGCGCGGCAGGGCCGAAATCCTCGGGATTGGCGCCCATCAGTTGGCCACCGACTGGATGCTCTTCGTCGTGGACTTGCAGATGACGACGATTTTTTTTGGTGTGCGCGGCTTCGATGATGAAGCGGTCGAGCATCACTTCGCACAAGGTATAAGGCGCGCCAAGCCGCCGAGCGACGCGCCGCATGGCACCGTCGCTGTAGCCCGACAGCGCCGCTTGTACGACAGGAAAATCAATCTCGACCGATCCAATTTTCATGCTGGAGTGGCGTTTCCGGTGATGCAGTGAATTCGCATGAGTGCTGTGACTAAGTTTTACTGGTTGCGCGTGCCCAACGGCAAGATGTGCTGCCGACCGCTGTAGGCACTGACCGCTGTAGGCACTGACCGCTGTAGGTGCCGCGCGAGACCGCGACGACGGCATTCCGGAAGTGCGTTCGCCGGTGCTTACAGAGTTTAGGCTTCGGCGGTGGAGCGAAAGAAGCAGCGACGCCGCTCCGCGTCTGATTACCATCAGTATTATTGTTTGAGGTTATTTACACCGACCTCGCGACGAATCTTCGCCCTGAATTGCAGTATTTGCGGGCCTTTCATCAACCGGATGGTCCAATAAAATTCGGAGATCGCCGACGAATTTTCAGCATACTGATGGTACAGCCGCTCGAGCACCGGAAGTTGCCGGTCGTCGTCGAGCACGGCGATTGCCCTGAAGACTAAGACGTCCCAGCGATGCGGATCGTCGGGCGCGTCTTCCCAACGTTTGATGAGCAGCGGCAATCCGCTGGAATCGCCTAGCGAGCACAACAAATAGCCGGCCATCGCCGACACATCGGGGTCCGGATCCTGGAGCAGTGGTCGAACCGCTTCCAGAGTCAAATATTTAGGCCGCGGTGGCACGCGGATTGGAAGATTATCATCAAATGAGCGGCTGCGCTCGGCGCTTGCATGGGCGGACACGTAAATGCCGTATTCGGTAAAACGCTCCACGGCGTCCACGCCGTTGACCAGCAAGCCGATGGCCAACTGCCGCCGCGCGGCGTTGGGGGACGCTAGCGATTTGGCCGCACTCGACTCGCCGGCCGATTGGGTTTGGCTGCAGAGTAACACTTGAAAAGCAAAGGCTTGGAGTTGCTGGCTGGAATGTTCATCGGCCAAGACTTTGTTCGCTTCGGTCGCGGCCGCTTCGAAATCTTGGGATACGATCAGCAGGAGTGCCAGGCGTTTTTCTTGCTCGCCACCAGCGGCAATCCGGGATTGCAAGTCCGCGAGTTTTTTCGGAGCAATCGGCGATACTTGATCCGAACTGTAACGATGGTTTTCGTCTTGCAGGGCGTAGTAAAACGCGGCGAATGCATCATTGGGAACTTCTTGACGGTGGAGATGCGTCCAGAACAGTTCGTCATTCCGAGCATCTTTGATGCTGCCCAATCCGCTCACCAGCTCGGCAAAATTGGCGGGACGTTTTTCCGCGAGTTTCCACAAGTCCTCAAACAAATCGCGGCGCTGATCGTACGGCAGCCATGGGAAGGCGAACGCCGATTTCTCCGCCAGATCGGAATTCGCCCGCGATGCGGCTTTAAGAATGTCAAGACTCTCGCCACGCTGGCCCAAAGCAAGTTGTAGCAGCGCCGCGGCAGACCGCTCGGCTGGTGTTTCGGCTTTGGTCATTGCCGTTAAACGTGGCATGATTTTGTCGGCCCAAGCGGGGCGGCCAGCGCCGCTTTGGTAACTCGCCAGCCAGTGGTCGTACTGCGAAACATCGTCGGCTGCTGGCTGCGTTTTTCCAGCGGCCACCGCAGCAGCGGCTTCAGCGGATTGTTTCTCAGTTTTGTCCTGCTGTTTAAGATCGCCGGCTGGCTGCGCATCCGCTGCGGGCTTGGCGTCGTCCGGCTTGGCGTCGTCCGCTGGCTCGGCGTCTGCGGGAATCTTTTTGGTTTGAACGACATCGCTTTTTTTGACGCCGAAGATCGACGAGATGATTCGGCTCGTCAACGAAGGTGTGGGCGCGGACTGCAAGTAAGATTCTGTCACGCGAAACTCGGTCGCTTGCGATGTCGTCTGCCGATGAACATTTTCGCCGCGATTATCCAGCCATTTGAAAACCGCCGTGGCGACGCCCAAACGCACGGCGGATTCGGGATCGCCAAGCGTGCGATCCAAATCGGCCGCGGCCAGATCGGCCGGCTCGTCCAGCAGCGCGGTCATAGCGGCCACGCGAACTTCCGGCTTGGACGAGTTCAAGAACTTGCGTACCTGTTCCGGGCCGTTGCTCGACACCGTCTGGCCCAGGCTTTTCACTACCGTCAAGGTAAGATCTGGATGTTTTTCGGCGAGTTCGAGCAGTCGATCGGGCGGCGGCAGCGCGCTGCCGCTCTGCAACAATTTAAGCGCGCGACCGATTACGAACTCGTCGGTATCGCCCAGGCGGGCTTCAATCGCCGTGCGAATGTTGTCCGGCAATTTATCCGAATGGCGGCCAACCAGTTTGCTGAGCGCTTCCACGGCCTCGGCGCGGACCTGCCAACTGTCGTGCCTGGTCAGCTCGACAAGCTGGGCGATGGCGGCGTCGCCGCCCGCTTCTTTCAAAACGCGGACGCCGTGCACCAGTAGGTCGGCATCTGTTTCCGTGCGTAAATATTCGGCGACCTTGACGGCCAATTCGTCTGACGGCTTTTCCGCCAGTTGCTTTAAGACCGCCGCGCGAACATTGGGCTCGGGGTCCGCAAGCAGTTTGGTTAGGGCCGCAATCGCCCGCCGACCGCCAATTTTGCGCAATGTCTTGAGGGTCAATTCGCGGACCAGCGGATCGCCGTCGGAAAACAACTGCAGCAGCAACGCTTCGTCCGCGGCCGTGGCGATATCCACGAATTCTTGCGTCGCTTTGCGACGTTCGGCCGCGTCGCGCGCCGCCAAACGCATCAGACCGCCCGGCCAACGCGTGGCCAGATCATCGCCAGCCACCAATCGATAACGCAGCGCCGTGAGCCGCTGCCGATCGTCTTCGCGGTCGCTGGCTTTCAGCCGCTTGGCAACTTCGCGGGAAATCACCTCGCCAAAACCTGCCAGCCGTTCCAGAATTGCCGGTAGTTCGGCTGGCGGAACTTTCAGCAGCCGATCCAACTCCGAAAGCATGTTGGCGCGGTCAGCCTTTGACGGCTCGGCAATTTTCTTGTCGGCCTGCAGCGGCGCACTGGCCCAGGTTTGCAAGGCTTGCAAACGCGCGCTGGTCAGTGTGTCTTTTTGCCAAGGATCCAAACCCGCGATGGGCGCTTGCCATGCGCTCAGTAACTCAAGCGCCGCCAGCCGGCTAGTTAAGTTGCCGCTGCGAAAACGCTCGACCACCGGCGCGCGGGCCTGATCTGCATGCGGCGACAGCCTACGCACCACCGTCTCGCGCGTCGCGGCGTCGCGGGCCGATAACTGATCGAGCAACTGCTGTAACGCCGCCGCATCGAGTGGCGTGTCGTTAGCTTTCTTAACCGGTTCAGCAGGCTCCGCCGCGACCGTTGCCCCGGGCGCGCCTTCTTTCGGTTTTGGTGTTTCCGGTGGCGGAACGTCGGTCAGCGGTTCCGCGGTCACTGTTCGTTTCTGCGGAAGTCCTTCAGCGCGCAAAGCGGGGCCCGGTTGCACGAACTGAGCAAATACGCTCGTGGCGAAGCTCATTCCGATCACGATCGCGGCAGCAGGCAAATGGCGGAGGATTGCACGATCGATTTTCAGGTGATGACCCGTCATGGTTTGACTCCCGGAGCGTCGACCGCGCGATGCGCGCCGTGCTGAATCTTGGGCCAAGCGGCCTCGTATTGAAATTTGGGGCTATTCTCTTCGTCGTGACATTGGATGCACGCATCCCGCGCGCGTCCAAAAAACGGCGTCTGTGTGCGCGGTTGCGCAGCGTGCGCGGCCGATGGACCATGGCAATTTTCGCAGCCCACACTCACGCGCTGCGGCGAACGCAAGTTCGACACGAATCCGCCGGGCAGCCCATAGCCGGTCACATGGCACTGCTGGCAGTAGGAATCGACCTGGGATCCGCTGGATTTGAGCGTTGCCCAGGCGCTGGCGTGCGCGGTTGCTTGCCAGGCGTGGTGATCTTGCTGGTGACAGTCTTGGCAGGCGTCACTGCCGGCGATGCCGTAGCCTGCTGGCCATTGCTGCGAACGGCCGTCCAGAAAAGCGGTGTCCCTGGCGCGGAAATCTCGGTCGGCCAGCAAACGCTGAAAGGCTGCGATGTTTTTTCGTTGTTCGGGCTGATCTTCAAATTGATCCGTCATCTCGACGATGCTGCCAGACCAAGAGGTGCCGCGATCTTTGCTGGGTAACGGCTCGAGCTTCGCCAGAAACTTGCCTTTGTTGGTGGCCGAAGCAAGCAGCACATGGCCGATCTGCTCCGACGCAATGCTCTGACCGCTTGGCCCGCCCAACACCAGGTCAACCTCGGGCAGCTCGCGCGCCAGGACGCGTAATTCGTCGGGCGGAAGATACGCCAGCACCACGATTGCCGCGAATGAGTTGTTTGTCGGCCCAGATTCTTGCGCGGCTTGCTTCAAGGCCGCCAACAGGGCTTCGCGCGGGGGCGATACGTCCAATCCGTCGGCGGCGTATCGTTGCGAAAGCACGCCAAAAACGGCCACGGCTTGCCGACTTTCGCCGCGAAACACCCTGTAAGGTGCGGCCAGTAACTGACCTTGCCGATCGCGAACGTTGCAAGAAACCAGCGACGACTGCAGCGCACATTGGCGAAGATACTCGGGCCCTTGTCGGGCTTCGCTGCCGCCGATGTTGTGCGCAAACAATCCCATGGCGCGCTCGCCGGCCAAAATGGCGGACAGCTTTGCCTGACCGTAGGCCGACGAATCGGCCGCCGCGCCGCCCACATCCAGCAGTAAAACTTCGTGCCTTTGACGCAAGTTGGCGACGTAGGTTCCGCGGCGCGGCAGTCCGCCGGATTGGTTGGACGTGCAACCGCAGGGCTCGATCCAGCCGGCCGTATCGCCGGAAGCCACGATCACCAACGGCTTGGCTGGCGACTCGGACGGAGATTTGCCGCCACAACCACAGACACCAATGTGCAGACCGCCGCACAGAAAAATGATTGTCGGCAGCCAGGGCCGTTCGATGTGGGAGTGCGGTAACATCATCGGCCCGCTCTTAGTGCGTCAGGGCGTACGCCAGAATGTTGACGTTATACTGCACCGCGTGGTTGATCTCGTTGCCGCCACAGCAGCAGCAACCTTGCGTGTGTGCGGTGTCGTTCAGGCCGTCTTGCGAGTACAACACGCCCAAACGCGTACCAAAGTGAATTCCCTCCAGCGGCATTGAAGCGCCGTGATGGGCCGACTTGTCCGTCAGATCGTAAACCATGTGAAACACCTGATGATCGGCCGGCAAGGCTGCCAACGCGCGATCGTCGAACACGGTGGCCATTTCGCCGCGGAACGAGCGGTTCCACTCGATCGACGAACAACTGGCGCTCGCCAGCACGAAGCCGCCACGCTCGACGTATCGTTTGAGGTTTTGCCGCTCGGTTTCCGTGAGTTGAAAATCACCTTCGCCGGTCATGATAACCAGGGGATATTCGAAGACATCATCGCTGGCCAACTTCACGGCATGAAAGCGGCGGCTGGTGGAAATAGCGGAATCCTTTTCCGCTTGAATCAGAAAATGATCGGCGAAGCACTCGCTGCTCTTGGTGCCGGCGTAAACCAAATTGGCCACTTGGACGACGCCATCCGCCTCGCCGCCAATTTGCTTGGGTTCGGGTAATTTCGTGCCGCCTGCGCCCGGCGCTGGCGACCAACCGAGCAACAGCGCGGCAAACAGTAGAAACGTTGCCGCGCGAAACCGGCTGAACAATGCGAGCGTGAGTTGCCGTGCGTCCATTGCGGTATCCTGTCCGTTATCGGGTCGATCGATCGTATTGAGCCGCTGATGTCCTGATTCGCTGCCGCGCGATTGCCGCGCGTACTAAGGCGAGCCGGCTTCGTCGGCCAGTCGCTGAAAATATTGCCCCACGCGCTGCCGATAGCGCAGCGGGACCACCTCTCCACCGCGACCGCCGGCGCCGGGCGCGTTCGAGTCGCCTTGACCGGGCGGTTGATCGCCGTCGCTCTGCGCCGTGGCGCGCGGTGTGCCGGACGGGTGCTCTTGGGTTTCTTCGCCCGTCTGACCGTTGTCGTCGCCCATCGCGGCGAAGGAACCGAACAGGCCGACGTTTTTGTTCTTCTGAACGCTGCCGCCGCCACCGCCGCCTTGACCGTTGCCCATGCCGCGAGCCAGCCGCATTTCGGCGAGCATCTGCGCGACCGATTGTCCGAGCGAACCGCCTAGTCCAGGCGCAAACACCAGTGCGCCTTCCGCGCCTTCGCCAATGCTTTGGCACTTACCGAGGAACTTTTCCAGGATTTCGGCAGCCTCGGTGGCTTTGGCGTGAGCTTTACCGCCCGCGAACTCGGCCAGCGCGTTTTCGGCGTCGGACATCGCCTTGCCGGCGCCGCTCTCGCGCACGTCTTCGACGAACTTTTCGGCGGTGGCTTTGAGTTCGGCCAGCCGCGGATCGTCCGGCAACTGGCTGGCGTGGTCGGCAATATCATCAAGCAGTTGATTGAGTTCTTGCCGCAACTGCCGCTGCTCCGTTTCCAGTTCGCGGATGCGGACTTTGAGTTGCGGATTATCTTGGCCCTCGGTGCCGCGAAGGCTGGCCAACCGCTCGGCCAGATCTTTTTGACGGGCGACGAGTTGCTCGAAGCGGCTTTGATCGGCCACCAGCGGAAACAGCTTGGTCAGATGTTCCAGCGGCACAATCACTTGCTTTTGATAATCGCGTTTGTCGCCAGCGAGCTGTTTGGACAACTGGTCGAGCAGTTTTTCGAGGTCTTCTTCGCTGGCCTGATCCAGCGATTCCAGATCGCTGATTTGCTGTTCCATCTGCTGCAGCGATTCGGCCAGCTTTTCCAACTCGGGCGAGAGATTGCGATCCAGATCGTAGGGCAGCAACTTCTTTGCCGCTTGCTGAATGGCCTCTCGCTCTTGCCGCAAACTTTGCCGCAGTTGCTTGAGTTGGTCGCGGCGTTTGGACGCCAATTTGTCTTTGTCGGACTCGTCCGGTTTCTTCTTCTTACTCTTGAGGCCTTCGACTGCGTCAGCCAGTTTTTCCAGGCGGCGTTGAGCCTGACGATATTTGGAAACCAGCACTTCCATGCCCGCGCGCTCGCGGCGCAGGCGTTCGAATTCTTCTTGCGAAATGATCTGCAGCGTGACGACATTGCTCTCCGAGCCTTTGGCGCCGGCCGGATCGTTATCTTCCACGCGTGCAAAGAGCTTGATCGAATCGCCCGGCTCCAAGCCGTAATCGGCCAGCGGCAGAATCAACTTGCCGCGCACGCGGCGCGAAAGCTGCGCCGGCAACGGCAGGTCGATCGGCAGCGGTCGCGACTCGTTCAAACTCCGGAAGACCTGCACTTGGGACACGCCGTAATCGTCTTCGGCCAGCACTTCCACCGGGATGTTGGCCGTAGGCGTGGCTAGCGAGGTTTCCGGCGGTTGCAAAATTCGCACAAACGGCCGCTCGTCCCGGAGCACGGTGATCGTGCCGGGCACGGGTTCCAAGCTGCGTTGGCCAGCAATATCGACTACATCGAGCACGAACTTGCCAGCTTGCCGAATGACCCACTCGCCGACCACTTCCGCAGCCGCGCTCGACACGGCTTTGAGCTTGATGATTTCCGCCGGCGCATCGCCAAGCTTGACGGATAGCTCACCGCCCGACAGCGGCCGATTACTGGTCGCGCGAAATTCCACTCGCGTGCCTGGCAAGCCGGCCAAACCTTGCTTGGGAATTGGCCCATCATAAGCCGGCAGCCGCGTATACTCCGGTGGCGTGACACGCACTTTGACCGACTCAATCGTCGGGAGCGTGACCACCTGGGCGCGATACATTTTGCTCCGACCTGCCTGGGTGCGAACGTAGTACAGGCGGTCCCCGGTCAGCCGCGCGATGGTTGTCCGCCAGTTGCCGGCGGAGTCGGCGAACATGGGCCAGGTTTCTTCGGTTGCGACAGCGTCGGCGGCAGCGGCTTCGGACGTGCCGGCCTCGGCTGTGCGCGGCGCACGGAGCACGATATCAGCGCGGTCGACCGGCTTGCCGGTAATGCTGGCCACAATATCGAGATGATCGCCGTAACGAACGCTGGTGTCGCCGGGCGTAACCTCGAACTCAAGCTGTGAGAACGGCGGCACGTCGGCATAGGGATTCAAAAAGCGATGCAGCGCCGTGGATGCCAACGTTGGCAGCGCCCAGCAGGCGATGGCCATTGCCACCGCGGCGCCCGCGCAAACCGCCAGCGATCGCTGCGCGGGCCGGGCGCTAACGACTTTTTCGGCCGGCGCTTGTTCGGCCAGGCGGGCCGCTTGGGCAACCGCGCGCTGCGCGAGCAATTTGCCGGCGGGCAGCAAGGCCGCGCGGCTCGAAAGTTCCCATCCGGTCAGCACCTGACCTCCGAAGCCGCCCACGCGATCGATTTGTCGCGCCAGTGACGCATCGCGGCTCGTGCGCCAGGCCGTAATGACGCCTACCGCGGCCGCCGCAACGCCAGCCAGCAGGCAACTGGCCAGCACGGCAATTCGCAGCGTTGGCGGCAAGTCGAACAGTAGATCGACAATCACCCCAACCACCAACACGCCGATTACAACGGTGATGCCCCACAGCGCCCCGGCGGAAAATCCCACCATGAGCAATCGTCGGCGGAGTTGCTGCAACCTGCCGCTCAATGCTACGAAGTCCATCTTAATTCTCCGACTTGACGGAGTCCTGCCGAATAAATCCGTACGTAATCATACCAGACCCGAACTTCTACGGAGCATCCATGTGACGCCCCACACGGTCGCCAGCGCCGCGAGCAGCCACCAGCGGTCCCAAGCCGGCGTGCGAATCACGCGCGTGGGCCGGGTTTGCGCCAAATGCGAAGTAAATTGATTCGCGAAGTCTACCACGGTGTCCTGGCCGAGTACCGCGCCGCCGCTTTCGTCGGCCAGAAGCTTCATCAAGTCGGGCCGGGCGGAAACATCCAATCGCTCGCGCAGATTCCCGCGCACTTCGAACAACAGCCGCGCGGTTGGGTCGTCGCCACCGCCCGCGACGCGCGCTTGGTAACGCCCTTCCGGCAGTGTGCCCAGCGGCACGCGAAACACGCCGGCCGCGTCGCCGCTGGGCAGCGGTTTGACGATCCGCGGCCAGGTCACGTTGGCGGCGGAATTCTGGTCGCTGCCTGGAGCAGGTCGATCCGGAGTCTTCGAAACGCCCTCTGGCTGAATTTCAATTTGCGGGGGCTCACCGCTCAAAGCGCTTTCGCGAATCATTAACGTGGCGGTCACGGGCTCGCCGGTGAAAAAGCTAACTTGATCCGCGCGGAGCGCCATCGTCTGAGATGGCAACAGCGCCGCCGACGACGTCAGCCAGCGCACCAGATTCCGCCACAACAGTGGGTAGATGTCGTCGGCATGTTCTTGATTGCGGGGCAGAAACGCCCATCGCCACATGCCGGCGCCTTCCACCACCACGACCTTGCCGAGGCCCACCGATTGGTACGCAATGACCGGCGCGTCGGCCGATTGCTCTGTGACCACGCTGCTGGCCAGCACGGTTGCCAGCGGTTGCCGCGCTTTGGCCGTCATGCCGGTGGCCAACGACGGCAATCGCGAGAGCGGATCGTCGTCTTCGTTGATTTGCGGCAACCATTGCAAGTCGTGGCCGCTCGACGTGAGGCGGACGCGAAATCGCGATTCGCGCCCCGCCGCCCATTTCACCGGCATCAGGGCCGCCATTCGCTGATTGAGTTGGGCTGACGGAGCGCCGCGGAAACAGACCAGCGAGCCATTGCCCTCCGCCAACCAGCGTTTGAGTTGCGTGATGGCCTGGTCGGACAAAAACACTTCCGACTCGCGGCCGAGAATGATCAGTTGATACTTGGAAAGCGACGCGGGGTCGGCCAACCACTGACCTGCATCTTTGACGATCGACCACTTCTCGGCGCGGTCCGTGCCGGCGGTAATCTTAGGGCGAGTGGCGGCAGGCTGAGTAGGATTGTCAACAGCGGGTTTCACAGCGTCAGTCTTGGCGGCGTCGGCTTTTGCAGGCTCATCGCGCAGTTTGTCTGCCGCGTTGCCTTCGGTCGGAGGATTTTTGGCATCTGGCGCGGAAATCGTACGTTCCAACAACCGGCCATCGGCAATGCGAATGACGCTTGAGAGCGCAATTGAAGGATCCTGCCCCAGCGTGCGAATCAAAAACTTGGTGTCCCAATACGGTTTGCCTTCGAGCAACAGCGCTTGGACGGGCTGATCGATCACGCGGACCAAAACCGTGGCTGTATTATTGAGCGCGGTGACCTCGTCGGGATGCGGCGCGATCTGCACCGTGTAACGATACAGGCCGATCTTGTCTTGCGAGACCTGAAAATCGGCCGATGTCGTGGCATCGGGCGACAGCGCGACATCCAATTGCTCGGCCGGCTGGCCATCGACCTGCAGCGACAGCGCCGACTTCCGCGTCAGATCGCCGCGCTGCCGAATTTGTACATGAATGGGGATTTTTTGCCCTACAAACGCCAGTTCTTGCGTGGCGGCCACGCTGACTTCCAAGTCGCGCAAGTTGGATACGCCGCCGAGCACGTGCGTGTAAACCGGAGCGCTGGCCGCTTTGGCGCGGGCGGCCGTTTGCCGCAACATCGCCGTCGGACCGGCATTGTGGACGCCATCGCTGAGCAGCAACACGCCTTGGCCCTGCGGCTGCTCTTCGGCCAGCACATCGTCAATGCCGCTGCTAAGGTCGGTAACGTCGCCACGGGGAGTCAGACGTGTTAAATCGTCCAGTGCCATTGGGCGCGAGACCTCGTCAAAGCGACGCACGCGCACGTCAAAAGGTCCGCCGAGCTTCTGATCGACTTGCCGGGCGATTTCGACCGCGCGGGCGAGGCGCGTTCGCACGGTGCTCGCAGCCGATTGATCGCCGACAACATCGTCCGTGCCCATGCTGCCAGTGCTGTCGATCAAGACGGTAATTACAGGCTTGCCAGGCGGTGGCGGCATGGCTTGCATCCAAGTTGGGTTAAGCAGCACCAGCAGCGGCAGCACCAGCAGCGTGGCCATGCCGGTCAGGATCAGCGCCCTGCGCGATCCGCGCATGCGACCGCGCGACGCCCAGGCGTACCATGTCCACAGGCCGACCGCGGCAATCGCCAGTGCCAGCCAAAGCGCCGAAGAGACCGCCGGATTAAATTCCAAACGCTGCATAGATTAACTTCGAAAGATTAAGTGCAAGCCAAGTTCCGCCAGCGCACATCCCAGGCCAATCGCGCACAGCCAGGCCCACCAGCGATCGGCGTCGGGTTCGGTTTCCGTGGTCGATTGATAATGCACGTTTCGTCCGGCCGCCAAGCGATTGGTCAGCACGTCCGGCGACAGATATTCCAACTGGCTCTCGTCGGAGTGAACGCCGGTGGCCAGTGCAAAAACCGTTTCGTTGCCGCGACACACGCGATAAACGCCCGGTGCCGGCGCCGCGGTACTGCTCCAGCGCACTCCAGCCCCGTCGTCCGCCAATCGACCCCAGCGCCCATCGATGGGCGAATCGTTGGATTCGCCGGAGGTTATTTGCAAGCCCGCAGCCGTGCCGACTTCCGTCGGCAACTGGATATCCAATCGCTCGCCGCTGGCAAGCGACGTTGACATTCGACGGCGGTTCAACGATTGCTGCAGAAGTTCCTCCAGCAGCGGCAGAAAAACGCCGCTGGCCGAAAGATTCGATTCCGCCAAGTCGGCATTTAAAACCAGCAGACTGCCAGCCTCGACTCCGCTGAGGGCGATGGCCGCCGAACCGTCGGCGTAGCTGGCCAACACGTCGTCCGACAATCCGGTCTCTAACTTGCGAGAAACCAGACCACCGGAAAATCGCAATCCGCCGATGGCGGCATCGGTTTGTTCGCCAAAGATTTTGAATGCGGGCGACTCGCGGCGGAATGTCTGCAAGAACATCGCGCGTCGGCTTTGCCCACCGACCGGCGCGGCAAACTCCACCGGCAACTGCCAGGCTCGCGCGACGACGTCCGACATCAGCTTGAGATTCACGGCGTCGACCGGTTCGGCGGTGACGTATAAGATCGTCTTGCCGCGGCGCATCAGGTTCGCCAACAGTCGCAAACCGACATCGTCGATTTTACCGGGATGATCCAGGGCGATGACTTCCGCGGGCGCGAGCGTTTCGCGATCAAGGCTTTGCGGAGAAATGCGCAGCACCTTGGCGGCGGCGCGCTCTTTCAATGCCGCGTCTGGCGCCAGCGCGCACTCGAGCAGGTAGCTGGACGAAGTACGCTGCGATTCGGCCTGGCGGGTGATCAGCGCGTACGTTGGCTGCCGGCGAACTTGCACCGCGCAGGCGCGCTGGTCGTCGGTGGCCAGCGCGTCGTCATTGCCGGTCAGACACGCTTGCCCCCACAGCCAACCCGGCGCCGTCGGCAAAAATTCGCCACTCAGCGTGGTCACGCGTTGCGGCAGGCAGCGCCCTTGCAGATGATAGGCCGTTTCTCCGACCGCAATGTCCACGCCCACCTCGCGCGGGTTGGGCGTACCATTGGCAATATCCACTTCCCATTGCGCCGTGCGGCCGACCACGGCGCGGCCGGGGCACTCGGCACGGACGATCGCCACGTTCGGGAGTGTGGCCGAGCTGGCTGTGGCCACCAGTTCAATTCGCACATCGGCCGGAACGACCGAAAAATCGACTGCGCCCCAGTTGCGACGTTGAAAATCGCTGACCAGCACCAGTTCGCGGCGCGTGTCGCTACCGGGCGCTTTTGCCTGCAGCAGTTTGGCGGCCGCTTCCAAAGTTGGCCGTAACTCCAATCGTTGGGGTCCGACCTGCGCGTCGCGGACAGCGGCTTGTAGCGAGTCGAAATTCGTCGAGAGTTGTTCGAAAACCGGCTGCGGGGCCGCGCCGGCCAGCAGCACGTTGGCCCGTAAACCGGGCTGATAACGTAGAAACTCATTGGCCTTGGCTCGAGCGCGATCGAGCAATTGCACGCCGCCGTCGCGCGCGCCCATGCTCTGGCTGACGTCGAGCACGACAACCCGCCGCACTTCGCCCGGATTGTCGGCGCTGCTGACGACGTCGCCATCAAAACGCGGCCGGGCAATCGCCGCGGCCACGGCCAACACCATGAGCGTTCGGCAGGCCAGCACCAACGCATCGCGCAGGCGCGAACGCGCGCTGCACTGTTTTAGCAACTCGCGCACAAAGCGCAGTGTCGAAAGCGGATGAGCCACCGGCCGCGGGCGCGTCAAGAAATGAACCGCCACCGGAAGCCCGGCCAGCAGCACGCCGGCGAACATCGCCCAGGGATGAACAAAAGTCATCGCGATCCCGATGTGATTTGAAGAAAACTAGCCCGACCGCTCGACCAAAAACCCTCCCAACGTTTGCATGTACCCAATACCTGTGGAAACCAGGCGGTAATCGCAGCCCACCGACAGCATCGCTTGACGAACCGCGGTCAGATGCGCGGCAAATCGCTGCTGATAGGCCGCGCGAATTTCGTTCGGCGAACACGACAGCGAACCGTCGTTCTCCATGCCTTCGAAGCGAAATGCCATGCCATCTGGCAATTGCTCCTCATGGGGATGAACCAAGTGCAAGGCGACCACTTCCCAACCGCGATGCCGGAACAATCGCAAGGCCGCCGCGACATCGATCAAATCGTCCGCCAGAAAATCACTGACCAACATCAGCACCCCGCGCCGACTGGCCCGCTCGAATAATTTCCGCAACGCCGGCGCCAATGTGGACGCAGGCGCGGTGTTGATCTGCTCGATGTTCGACTGCAATCGCGCCACATGCGATGCGGTGCCGCCGGGCGGCAGATACTCGATCTCCGCCTCGCGCAGCACGGCCATTCCGACTTGATCCTGACCTTGCTGAATGACGTGACTCAAACCGGTGGTCAGATACTTGGCGTAATCGAGTTTCGAACCGCGCGAATCGCTGTTCGAGCGACCGCCGAATTGCATGGAACCGCTGCCGTCCACCGCCAACGTGCAGATCAGGTTGGTTTCGTCCTGATGCAATCGCACGAACGCTTTTCCGGTGCGCCCATAGACCTTCCAGTCCAGGCGGCGTAGGTCTTCGCCGCCCGTATACTCGCGGAAATCGACGAACTCGCCAGCGCCGCCTTGGCGACGCGACGGATGCCGCCCGCTAAACGAACCCTCGATTCGCTGCCGCGTGATGAACCGCATGTGGGACACCGACGCCAGCGCGCGCAAATCGAGATAGGGACTTCGTGAGGCGACGCTCATGATGCGTTCTGCCGCAGGAGTTGTTCGACAACCGCCGATGCCGTCAGGCCGTCGCCCACCGCACGGTGATTGACGATGATCCGATGTCGCAAAATGGGCATCGCCACATTCAGGATATCGTCCACCGTGGGCGCGGTGCGTCCGGTCAGCAGCGCGCGGGCTTTGGCAGCCAGCACCAAATTTTGCGAGCCACGCGGTCCGGCGCCCCAGGCCACGTAATCCTTGACGTATTTGCTGGCAGTGGCCGATTCCGGCCGGCTCGCGCCGCAAAGTTTTACGGCAAATTTCGCCACGTTAGGCGCTAGCGGCACCGCCAAGACCAGATCGCGCAGGTCCAAAAATGCTTCACGATCCAGCGCCGCTTCCGGCAGCTTGGTTGGGCCGGCAGTCGTTTGCACGACGATGGCTTCTTCTTGCTCGGGCGTGGGATAAGCCACGCGAATTTCCATCATGAAGCGATCCAACTGCGCTTCGGGCAACGGATACGTGCCTTCTTGCTCGATTGGATTTTGCGTGGCGACAACCAAAAACGGCTCGGCCAGCGGATAAGTTTGGCCACCAACCGTCACCTGGCGTTCCGCCATGGCCTCCAGCAGCGCGGATTGCGTCTTAGGCGCGGCGCGATTGATTTCGTCCGCCAACACGAGGTTGGCAAACACTGGTCCCGGGCGAAACACCATTTGCGGCCCGCCGCCATCTTCGGCGCGGCCCAGCAATTCGTAGCCGCTGATATCCGACGGCATCAAATCCGGCGTAAACTGGATGCGTGAGTACTTCCAGTGAAAGGCCGATGCCAGCGCTTTGACCATTAGCGTTTTTGCGAGTCCCGGTACGCCCACCAACAGCGCATGCGAACCGGTCAGTCCGCAAATCAGCAGTTGGTCAATCGCCTCGTCCTGACCAACGACCACCTGATGCAGGCTGCGTCGGATGGTTGCCACACGATCGGCAAAGCGTTCAATTTGTTGAGCTGCCGCGTGCTCGCTTGCTACCGCTGTCGCCATAGAAGAACTCCGGAAAGCGGAACCGAAACCAATGAGAAATGATGAGTGCCGACCAGCGGCCTCAGGACGAGGCCGATTTTCCAGAGCGGGCAATCCACCGCAAGTTGGGGGATATTATAAGCAGGTGCCAGCAGCCAGCGAAAGCATTTTTAGAAAATCTTCAGGCCTTGGCGCACTGCACGGTAGCGCCAGACAACGCGGAAGCGCCTGATTCGCCCGCTGGTGAATGCCGCGATTACAACAAACCGTAAGCCGCCAGGCTCTTCGCCAGCTTGGCTTCACTGGCGCTGTCGAGTTCGGTCATCGGCATCCGTAACTGGCCGTTGTCGCGGCGGAGTAGCTTCATGGCCGCTTTGATCGGAATCGGATTGGTCGAGAGGCCCAGCATGTCTCGACAAAGCGGAAATAGCTTATGGTGCCAGGACTGCGCGGCCGCGATGTCGCCTGCGTCGAACGCCTTGCACATGGCAATCACGTCGCGCGGCACGATGTTGCCCACCACGCTGATCACGCCACGTCCGCCAACGGACATCAGCGGCAACGTCAAACTATCGTCGCCGCTGAGCACCGTCAGATCCGTCAGCGCGATGATCTGCGAGGCCTGATCCAACGAACCCGTAGCTTCTTTGACCAGAGCAATGTTCTTCGATTCCGCCATGCGGGCAATCGTTTCCGGCTCGATGTTTTTTCCGGTACGCCCGGGAATGTTATAGACGCAGATCGGAATATCCACCGCTTCGGCCAGCGCCTTGAAGTGTAGATAAAAGCCTTCTTGCGTCGGCTTGTTGTAATATGGCGCCACAACCAGTGCGGCGTCGGCGCCCGCCCGCGCGGCCACCTGCGTCAAACGCAGTGCCTCGCGGGTGCTGTTGCTGCCCGTGCCCGGCATGACCTTGATCCGGCCGGCGGCAATTTGCACGCTTTCCGCAATGACGCGCTCATGCTCTTGGTGGGTCAGCGTGGGCGATTCGCCGGTCGTGCCTGCCGGACATATACAGACCGTGCCGGCGGCAATTTGAAATTCGATCTGTGCGCGGAGCGCCGCCGAATCAATCTCTCCCGCGGCATCGAACGGAGTGACAATGGCCACGGACAGGCCGGCAAACGCTTCCCCTCGAGTGGGCATGACGACTCTCGATTTTTTTCAACAAGTAAGGCGGCACCAGTCAAATCGCGACCATCCATCATAAAATCCGGCCGCCCGGTTGGATAGTGCCGCGATTTGACGTGGTCGAGATCTTGCCAACGCCGCGGTGCGCCTGCGGCTTCGGCCGCTGATACAATCAGTTGTTTACTTGACGAACTGTCACCCCTCGTAAACGAGTCCTCACCCGATGCTTCGCCTTCGCTCGCTTTGTGCTCTGTTCGCGCCCGCAATTGTGCTTGTGACGGTCAACGGCGGTATTGCCGCCGATCCCAAGCAAGCGCGGCCAATCGAAGCGCTGGATACCGTGATGATCGAAGACATGACTTGGATGGAAGTTCGCGACGCGCTGGCGGCCGGTAAAAAAACCGTCATCGTGGCCACCGGCGGCGTCGAGCAAAACGGTCCCTACTTGGCCACCGGCAAGCACAATGTCATCTTGCGGGCAACCACCAACGCCATCGCCCGTAAGTTGGGCAACGCACTGGTCGCGCCGATTGTGGGATTTGTGCCAGAGGGCAGAATCGAACCGCCCAGCCAGCACATGAAGTTTCCAGGCACCGTCAGTCTCAGCGAAGAAACCTACGAGGCGCTGCTGACCGACATTTGTCGCAGTATGCGCACGCACGGTTTCGAGCGAATTGTGATGATTGGCGATAGCGGCGGCAATCAAGATGGCATGCAAGCCGTGGCCGAGAAATTGACAAAAGCGTGGCAGGCCGAAGCCAGCAAAGTCAAGCCGGCGCCGCGCTTGGTTTACATCCCCGAATACTACGCCTACGACGTGGTCAACGCCTGGCTCAAAAAGCAGGGCATCAAAGAAGTCGACGAAGGCTATCACGATAGTTTCGTAATCACCGCGCAGATGATGTTCGTCGATCCCAGCTCGGTGCGAATGCAGCAGCGAATTGCGGCTGGCAAGTTCAAGATCAACGGCATCGACCTCGCGCCGGCCGAAAAGACCATCGAATGGGGTCGGAAGATCGTCGATTTTCGCGCTGCGGCAACTGTTGCCGCAATCGATAAGCAGTTTGCCGCCGAAAAAGTCGATGGCAAGTAGCCAGCCGCTCGCTCAGCGATTCGTTCGCGCACGGCCTGCGCGCAGGTCGCTGAAAGGTTGTTCGCGGAAAATTGACACACGCCTCAGCTCAATTTCAACTGCGCGCGTACGCTCTGCAGCACGTCGTCCGGAAGCGAGTTTTTTTCCGGCCAGGCGCGCGAATGTTCGCCGGGCAATTTGGTCGTGGCATCGAGCAGCAGCTTGCCACCGACCAGCGGCGTCGGCGCGGCGTGGTCCAGCAAGCTGATGGCGCCGTTCACGATCGGCGTATCGCGGCCAGGCGCAACGCTGGTCGCCACGGCCGACCAAACTTGCGATAGATCGCGTACGTTCACCGCCGCGTCGACCACGATCAACACCTTGGCGTGCATCAGCGGCGGCCAACTCCAGCAAGCGTGCGCGACATGCAACGCTTGCGCTGCGTAAAGTTTGTCGATACTCACCACGGTTAGGCCATCGTCGCCGCCGAGTCCGGGGCGATGGAGATCAACCAGGTCGGGAATCATCGCCTGAACCAGCGGCAGGCAAATTCGTTCCATGGCCGCACGCATTGCCGGCAGTTCGCCGCCAGCCAGACCGGGAATGTAGAGCGGCAGTATCGGATTGGCCCGCTGCGTGATGGCGCGAACATGGATCACTGGAGCCCGTGTGGGCATCCGCGCGTAGCCCGTTTCGCTGCCGAGCGGTCCGCAGAGCGCAAACGGTTCGCTCGGATCGATGACGCCCTCGATTACCACATCGGCATCGGCCGGCACGCGCAAATCGATGGTCTTGCCGCGTACGACGTCCAGCGGTTGCCCGCGAAGCATGCCGGACCAGACCAGTCCGTCGAATTCGCGCGTCAGCGAACAACTGGTGATCAATCGCAAACTAGGATCCCCACCGAGCGCAATTGCCACCGGCATGGGTTTGGCTTGCCGTCTGTATTCTTCGAACTGCCGCGCTGCGACGTCAGGCAGTTGCCAAAATACGGCCAGGCGCATGCGATCCAGAACGAGCAGATCATAACCGCAGGCCGCTGACTGCTCGCTATTGGCCGAAATGGTAATTAGCGGCGCCAGACTGATGGATGGCCCGACGTCCGCAGTCCAAGCCGTGAGCAGCGGCAGTTGCCGCAGGTCGACGTCGTCGCCCAATCGTACCGTTTGCTGGCAAAGACCGCTTTTGACGAGCTTGGGTTGCCAGCGTAGGGCCGCTTCGTCGCTGCCGACCATTCGCCGTAGCCAGCCGCGGCTGTCATTTTGTTGTAGGAATTCGCCCACGCGGCCGGCGACTTCGTCCAGCGATTTGGCTGCCAACGCACGAAGTACATGCTGTGGCGAGGCGAGCAGATTTGTCACCACGGCGGCCTGGCAATCACTGATGTTGGCGAACAGGTTGGCCTGATTGCCGCGTCGGCTCAGTTCGGCGGTCGCCGCGGCCACTTCCCACCGCGGCTGAAACTCTTGGTCGATGCGCAGCAGGCTGCCGCTGTGCGCCAGGTCTTCCAAAAAATCGGCCAGTGAGCGATAGGGCATGGCCGGATTTTACCGCACGGCCGCGGTTCTTCAAACCTCGGTCGCCGGCTCGGCAGCGGGATAACCCTGGTTTTCGGCTGCTGGCCAATCTGCTAGATTGTCCGCAACATCTGCGGAGTGCGCGCCGCATCCGCCCCGCTCGATCCTTAGTTTGGAGTGCCCGTCGCGATGAAAGGCATGGTTACGATTCTGCTGTTTACCGCCCTGGTGATGATTTGCTGGGGCGTTTACGGGCCGGTGCTGGATCAGGGCAAACGCGAGTTAGCCAAGGCCTCGGTCGATAGCGAGCCGGTCGACGGATTTGGCAATTCTCTGCGCGCGTTCATCTGCGTCGGCATGGCCTACTTCGCCATTGCCGTGGTGGTGCCGATCGTGCTGCTCAAGGCGCCCGGCGAAGCCGGTCATTGGAGCACCACCGGCGCTGTTTGGAGTTTGATCGCCGGAGCGGCCGGTGCACTGGGCGCGCTGGGCGTGATTCTGGCGCTGGGCGGCGGTGGCAACCCGTTGTACGTGATGCCGCTGGTGTTCGGCTGCGCGCCGGTGGTCAACACGCTGACCACCATGTATATGGCAAAAAGTTTTCAGCAGGTGAGTCCCGCCTTTTTGATTGGACTGGCTCTGGTGATCCTCGGTTCGGCAGCGGTACTGATCTTCCGCCCATCGCTGCATGGCGCGCCGGCTGGCCCGATCGTGGTCATCGACTCGGGCACCGGCGAAACCGAGAAATACAACTCCACGTCCATCGCCGATATGAAGGCCAAGCACCGCGACATCTACGATCAGTACCTTGCGAAAACCGAAAAGCTGTCGACCACGCAGGTGCTGGTCAAAGTCAATAAGGGCGATGGGAAAACGATCGATTACGCGGCAGCTTCAACGGCCGAAATGAAAGAGCTGCAACCAGAAATCTACGCAAAATACATTTCGCCCATCTTGGAAGAGGCTGAAGCCAAGCGCAAAGAACTGGCTGCAAAATTGCCGCAGCCAAATATTTTTCTGGTGGCGCTCTACACGGCCATGACGGCCATCTCGTGGGGCGTTTATGGCCCGACGTTGCATAAAGGTCAGGCCGCCATGTCCGGTAGCCGCTTGCGCCCGCTGTTGTGCGTGGGCCTTGCCTACATGGTGATTGCGGTGGTCATTCCATCGCTGATTATGTTTGGCCGCACCAATCATGGCGCGTTTAACGCGACGGGTACGATCTGGAGTTTGCTCGGCGGCGCGACCGGCGCGATCGGCGCGCTGGGCGTGATCATGGCCTTCAACTACGGTGGTAAGCCCATTTACGTCATGCCGCTGGTGTTCGGCGGTGCGCCGGTGATCAATACGTTTGTCAGCTTGCTGGGCAGCAACGCGCATCCCTCGGCGATGTTTTACACCGGCTTGCTGGTGGCGATGGCCGGCGCGGTCACGGTGCTGATCTTTGCCCCGCGTCCGGAAAAGAAGCTGCCTCCAGCAACCGACAATCCGCTGGCGACCTCGGCCGCGCATTAACGCGGCTGGCCTCGCGAAGTTTTGGCGTTTTCCGGTGCTGCTGCCGCTTGAAACCAAAACGCGCTTCGCCTATAAATGAAGTCCGCGCCGAAGTGGCGGAATTGGCAGACGCGCCAGCTTCAGGAGCTGGTACTCGCAAGGGTGTGCAGGTTCAAGTCCTGTCTTCGGCATTTCTTTTGAGCGGTTTCTTCCGCCCAATACCAACTCGACCGGCCAGCAAGTGTATCGAGCGGCCCGTTGGTTACACCGCCTGCGCGCCGCGCAGGTTCTTCGTGAGTTCGACTGATCCTTGACGAATTCCGTAGCTAAGCTCTACCATAACCGCAGTCAATTGGCCGATTTCTGGCAAGTGTACGGAACGCATCACGCTGATGGAAAAAACCAAGGTAGCCATTGTCGGACTTGGAACCGTGGGGTTGGGCGTTGCGCGAATTCTGCTGGATCATGCGGATCGGCCCGCCCGCCACGCTGGCCGCCGACTGTGGTTGGAGCAGGTTGTCGTCCAGGATCTTTCGAAGACGCGCGACATGGAAATGCCGGCTGGCATTTTGTCGGATGACCTGTCGCGAATCACGCGAGACAAAGAGATTGCCGTTGTGGCGCATCTCGTCGGCGGGCTGGAGCCCGCGCGGCAAATCTTACTCGACCTGCTGGAAAGCGGTAAAGACGTGGTCACGGCCAACAAGGCGTTGCTGGCCGAGCACGGACCGGAATTGTTCGACCGCGCTCGTGAGTTGGGCCGCTCGATTGCCTTCGAAGCGTCCGTGGCCGGCGGCATTCCGATCATCGCCAACATCAGCCAATGTTTGTCGGCCAATCAGGTGCTTTCGATTCACGGGATTTTGAACGGCACGAGTAATTTCATTTTGACGCAGATGGAAGAACACGGCGTGGATTACCGCCAGGCACTGATCGAAGCACAGAAGCTTGGCTTTGCCGAGGCCGATCCCACGATGGATGTCGATGGCAGCGACGCCGCCCAAAAGCTGTCGATCTTGTCGCACCTGGCGTTTGGCTCGCGCGTGCATTGGCGCGACATTCCGCGCTCAGGCATCGACCAACTCCAAACCATCGATTTGCGTTTTGCGCGCGAGTTGGGTTACCGCATCAAATTGCTGGCCACCGCCAAGCTCACCAACGGCCAATTGGAAATGCACGTCTCGCCGACGATGGTCAAGGCCGGCACGCCACTGGCCGAGGTCCGCGGCGCGTTCAACGCCGTCAGCATCAAAGGCGATGCCGTGGGCGATCTGTTTTTCCAAGGCTTGGGCGCGGGGCAAATGCCCACCGCTTCGGCCGTCATGGCGGACATGATCGATACCGTGCTCGGCCGCTCGGCGATCACTTTCCGCGCACTGCAGGCGTGGAGCAAGCAAGAAGCGCGCGTCGAACCGCTCGACCCCAAGCAGGCTGTGGGGCGCTACTACTTGCGATTCAATGTTGACGATCGGCCCGGTGTGCTCGGCGAAATTGCCAGCGTGCTGGGCCAACATCAGATTTCCATCGCCTCGGTCATTCAGCACGACGAAGGCGAAGATGGACAAGTGCCGCTTGTAATCATGACTCACCTGGCCAGCGCCGGCGACATGCAGTCGGCGCTCACGCAAATTGACAAGCTGGGCTTCGTCCGCACGGGCAGCATCAAAATGCGCGTTCGTAACCATTAAGCAACCCCGCCAATAAACGGCCGCCGATCGCTGTCGATCGCCGACCTTCGACCTTTAACCACAGTTCCATGAAATACGCCATCATCATTCCCGACGGCTGTGCCGACGAACCACAATCCGCGCTGGGCGGTAAAACGCCCTTGCAGGCCGCACATACCCCGCACATGGACGCGATTGCGGCCGCCGGTGTCGTGGGCCGCGCCAACAATGTGCCGGCATCGCTACCGGCCGGTTCGGACGTGGCTTGCCTGAGTCTGCTGGGCTACGACCCGCTGGCGAATTTTACCGGCCGCGCGCCGCTGGAGGCGGCCGCGCAAGGAATTGCGCTCGGACCTCAGGATTGGGCCATTCGCTGCAATTTGGTGACGGTCGAAGATCAAACGATGCGCGACTTCACCGCCGATCATATTTCGACGGAAGAAGCCCGCGCGCTGCTGACCACCGCGCAAGAAAAACTGGGGCGCGCGGATCTGCAGTTTTATCCCGGCGTAAGTTATCGCAACTTGCTCATCTGGCGCGGCGCCCATCAGCCTGCGCCATTTTCGATGGATACCCGCGCCACGCCGCCGCACGATCTGACCGACAAAACCGTGCTGCACGATCATCCCCGCGGCCCGGGCAGCGCGGTGCTGAATCAACTGATGTGCGACAGTGTCGCGCTGTTTGCGGATCACCCCGTGAACGTCGCCCGCCGTGCGGCCGGCAAATTGCCGGCGACCAACATCTGGCTCTGGGGACAAGGAAAAGCGCCGAGCCTGACGCCCTTTGAACAAGCCTACGACTGCCGCGGAACGATGATTACGGCCGTGGATTTGTTACGCGGCTTGGCCGAACTGATCGGTTGGAAGCGAATTGAAGTGCCTGGCGCCACCGGCTACACGGATACGGATTACGCCGCCAAGGGGCGGTACGCCATCGACGCTTTGCCCAACACCGATTTGATTTGCGTGCACGTTGAAGCCACCGACGAGGCCTCTCACGAGGGCGACGTGGCCGGCAAGATCAAGGCGCTGGAACGCATCGACGCCGAGATCGTCGGACCGCTGCATAAAGCGCTGGCCGCACAAGGCGAATACCGCATCCTGGTAACGCCGGATCATCCCACGCCCATTCGGCTCAAAACGCACAGCCATGGCGCGGTGCCGTTTGCAATGTCCGGCACGGGCGTCGCGGCGGTTGGCCCAAACACCTATGACGAAATTGCCGCCGGCCAGTCGTCGCTAGCATTTGAACAGGGCTGGCGATTGATGGGGCATTTTTTGGGCAAAATTTAGCACCACCGCCAATCGTGGTTTTCGGCCATTTTCAGCCCGCGATTCGACCGAGCATCCGCTGACCAGCGTCCGAGAAAATCCGCTTGGTGGCGAATGCCCGCCCGGGACCGAAGTTTCGAACCGGCTATGCCCATCCGGCGTAGTTTGAATTAAGATGGTGGCTTCGGCTCGCCCAGCGAGCCGTTTTGCTTTCAACCCCGGAGGTGATGAAGTCGCAATGTCGATCATCGTGCAAAAGTTTGGCGGGACGAGCGTCGCCGATCCGCAAAAAATTCTCGGTGCTGCCCGCAAGGCAATTCGCGCTTTTCAAGAGGGCCACCAAGTTGTGATGGTTGTCAGCGCGATGGGCAAAAACACCGATGTGCTGGTCGATCTGGCCCACGAAATTACCGATCGGCCCTCGGCTCGCGAGATGGACATGCTGCTCTCCACCGGCGAGCAAGTCAGCGTGGCGCTGATGGCCATGGCAATCCACTCGCTGGGCTACAAAGCCATCAGCCTGACCGGCGCGCAAATTGGCATCAAAACAGACAGCACGCACACCAAAGCCCGTATCCATACGATTTCGACCGAACGCTTGCGGGGATTTCTCAACGAAGGCAATGTCGTGATCGCCGCCGGGTTTCAGGGCATCGACGAAAACTACAACATCACCACCCTCGGTCGCGGCGGCAGCGACACCACGGCCGTGGCTTTGGCGGCGGTGCTCAAGGCCGACGCCTGTGAAATCTATACCGACGTGGATGGCGTTTACACCACCGATCCGCGACAACTGCCCGAAGCCCGCCGCGTGAAGCAAATCAGCTACGACGAAATGCTCGAGCTGGCCAGTTTGGGTGCCGGCGTAATGCACAGCCGCTCGATCGAGTTCGCCAAGAAATTCCACGTGCCGATTCACGTCCGCAGCAGCTTTTCGGACCGCCGCGGCACGATGATCGTCGCCGAGCCAGAAGCGCCGGACATGCCGGTGAGCGGCGCTGCGCTGGTCAAAGACGAGGCGCGGGTTACGATCGAGGGCGTGCCGGACCGCCCCGGCATCAGTCTGGCGATCTTCAGTCGGTTGGCTGCCAAGAATATTTCGGTCGACATGATCGTGCAGAACGTGGGCGCCGAAGATAAGGCCGATATTTCGTTTACCGTGGTCCGCGACGAATTGCCGGTGACGCTCGATCTGATCAAGGAACTCGCTGGCGAGTTGAACGCCTCCGGATTTAGTCACGACGAAAACGTGGCCAAAATTTCCGTCGTCGGGTTGGGCATGGCCAAACAAACCGGCGTCGCGCAGCGGATGTTCCGCGCGCTGGCCACCGCGGGCGTCAATATTGAGATCATCGCCACCAGCGAAATCAAAATTTCCGCGCTGGTCAGTCGCGAGCAAGGTCTGGCCGCGCTGCGCGCCGTACATGCCGAATTTCAATTGGATCGCGAGCCCATCCGGGCGGCCGATGCCGAAGGCCCGCAGCCCTACACCAACGGCGCATCGCCAATCGAAATTGTCACTCGGCTGCAGGGCATGGAACACCTGACGATCGATGGCATCAGTTTGGACGACAGCCAAGCGCGAGTCACGATCACCCAACTGCCCGACCATCCCGGCATCGCAGCGCAAGTGTTTGAGGAATTGGCGGCCGGCGGCGTGTTTATCGACATGATCGTGCAAAGCTTTGGGCGTGGCGGGCAGGCCAACTTGAGTTTCACCACGCCACAAGCGTCGCTGACCAAAAGCGTCGACTTGGCGCAGAAGCTGGCAGCCGGGATCGGTTGCGGTCCGGTGACGAGTTGCCCTCGCGTCAGCAAGCTTTCGGTTTCCGGAATTGGCATGCGCAGCCACACCGGCGTGGCGATCGGTATGTTCCGCTCGTTGACCGAAGTGGGGATCAATATCGAAATGATCAATACCAGCGAGATGCAGGTCAACGTGATTGTCGACGGTACGCAAGGGAAGACCGCTTTAGGCTGCCTACAAAAAGCGTTTGCCAACGTACAGCGATAATTGCTGACGCGTCAGCAATGATCGACGACGGGCCAGGCAAGTTGCCGAAACACCCGCGGCGAGAATCGCTGCCTGGCGGGCTGGGGCTCGGGCTACTCGCTGGGGCGACTCAACAGCCAAGCCAAAATGCCTTTTTGCACATGCATCCGATTGGCCGCTTCTTGCACCACGGCGCTGTTGGGGCCGTCGATGACTTCGTCGGTCACTTCTTCGCCGCGATGCGCGGGCAGGCAGTGCAAAAAGTACGCCTCGGGCGCATGGGCCATCAGCTTGCCGTTGACCTGATACTTGGCGAAGTCTTTCAGCCGCTTCTTAGACTCGCTCTCTTGCCCCATGCTGGTCCAAACGTCGGTGTACACGGCGTCGGCGTTGCTGACTGCTTCGACTGGATCGTCGGTGACGTGCAGATCTAGCTCAGGCAGATCGTTTTTCAAGTGCTCTAAAAACGGTTGATCGAAGCGATAGTTTTTGGGCGTGGCCATGACAAACTTCATGCCGGTCTTGCCGCAGCCTTCGGCCAGCGAACGAGCGACATTGTTGCCATCGCCGATGTAAGCCAGCGTGCGCTGCTTGAGATTGCCCAGCAGTTCACGCAGGGTGTACAAATCGGCCAACGATTGGCAAGGATGAGCCAGATCGGTCAGGCCATTGATCACCGAGCAACTGGCGTGTTCGGTCATTTCCACGACCGTGGCATGCAACTTACAGCGCATCACGATCACATCGACGTACTGGCTCAGCACGCGGGCAAAGTCGGGAATGCTCTCGCGCGATTTAAAGCCCACTTCGTCGCCCAGCAGCAGGCTACTGCCACCTAGGTGCGCCATGCCCGCTTCGAAACTGACGCGCGTCCGCAACGAGGGCTTCTCGAACAGCAGCGCCATGACGCGGCCGGGCAGCAGCGCCTCGCGACGGCCCTTGGCGTGCTTGGATTTGAGATCTTCGGTAATGGCGAAAATCTGTTCGATTTCAACCGGCGTGAGATCGGCCAACGTAATGAGATGACGCATGCGACAAATGGGTGAGGCGGTATGCAAGGAATTCACGGCGTGGTCAAGTTTTGTCAGCGATCGGCGGCGCGGCTGATCGAATACGTTGCGGCATCTTAACGCGTAGCATGCTGCTTGAGGACGTCACCGAGGATATCCAGACCCTCGTGCGCCAGTTCCTCGCCCAGGTTCATCGCCGGCAGTAAACGCAGCACGATGTTTTGCGTGCAGTTGATCAACAACTTCCGCTCCAGGCAGGCTTTGACGATCGGCGCGCCTTCGATGGTCAACTCGACTCCGATCATCGCGCCGACCACGCGAACTTGCTTGATCAGATTGCATTCGGCGGCCAGCGCGTTGAGACGCGTCTTGAAGACTTCGCCCAGTTGCTTGGCTGCCTCGAGCAGGTTCTCGTCTTCGATCATCTCAAGCGCCGCAATGCCAGCACGGGCGGCAATTGGGTTTCCGCCGAAGGTGGCTGCGTGCATGCCCGGACGCAAGCTGGGCGCAATGGCTGCGGTGGTCAGCATGGCACCGCCAGCGATTCCGCCGCACAGCGCCTTGGCCAGTGTGATTACGTCCGGCGTCACGCCAAAATGCTGGTAAGCAAACCACTCGCCCGTGCGGCCGCAGCCAGTCTGGACTTCGTCAAACATCAGCAGCAAGCCGTGCTGATCGCAGAGTGTCCGCAAGCCTTGCAAAAAGCCGTCGGGCGGAATCTGCACGCCCCCTTCGCCCTGAATGGGTTCGACCATGATGGCGGCCGTTTCGTCGTCAATCAGCCCACGCACGGCTTCCAAATCACCAAACGGCGCGTAGACAAAGCCAGCCATCAACGGGCCCAACCCTTCGTGATACTTGGGCTGCGCGGTCGCCGCGGTGGAGCCCAGCGTACGTCCGTGAAAACCACCGCGAAACGTGATGATTTTGTACTTTTCTTTGGGCGTGTGCAGCCGCGCGAGTTTGATGGCCGCCTCGTTGGCCTCGGTGCCCGAGTTGCAGAAAAACGCCTGCCCGCCAAAGCTGCGATCAGAGAGTGCCTTGGCCCACTGACCTTGCGCTTCGGTATACCAGGTGTTGGGCACGTGAATCAGCGTGGCCACTTGCTGCTGCACGGCCCGCACGATCGGTTCAGGGCAGTGGCCCAGCAAGTTGCAGCCCCAGCCGGGGAAAAAGTCCAAGTAGCGGTTGCCTTCGCTGTCCCAAACGTGCGAGCCTTCGCCACGCACCAGCGCCACCGGGTAGCGACCATAATTGGGCACGACATACTTTTTGAACAGTTCAACCGTTTCGGCCGAACTCATGGCAGTGGCAGTGGCCATAAAAAACTTCGCTCCGGTTGTCTTTGAGGCTAGAACCCGTTTGCGTGCTGGAACGCTCAGGGTTTTGATGTTTTGGACTTACATGAAGGAACGGTCATTGGACTTTGTAAAATCTGGCAACGGCTATTTCCGTTGCTTGGCTTGGGTTTCGAATCGATGACGCAGCACGGCCGCTTTTGCTTCTGCGCTCAACGCAGCATTGGCGCTTTGCGCCGCCTGATCGATGAGTTTTGCAACTTGTGGATCGTCGAAATAATTGCTGGCCAACGTTGGAAACGCCGTGGGGTTTGCAGCTGGATCGGCAGCCAGCTTGATCAAGGGTTCCAACGCGGCCGGGTGCGACCTGCGTGCCAACGCCAACACAGCGGCCTTGGCATCAATTGCGTTGGCCGCGTTTTGAAATTTGATGAGCCACTCGGCCGCGCGCGGCTGTTTGAAGTCCGCCAAGTGATCGATCAGCAAGGTGCGATTATGCTGCTCGCCCGAGTCGATTGTTTCGATCAGTTGGTCCAACGCCTCGTCGCGGCCGCTCTTCAAGAACAAACGGAACAGCGCCCAGTGCGTATCGTCGTAGCGCTTATCGGCTTTCTGCGCGTCGCACTGCTTGATGGCCGAATGCAACACGGAATCGCTGCCTGGCGGCATGCGCCGCGTACTGGATAGTTGATCGGCTGCTTTTTTCATCGAATCCAGATCGCCAGATTGCAACTGCTCCAGTAGCGAGTCCATGTCGTCGCTAAAACCGAACGTCTTGGCCAGATATTGATCGAATGCGTTACCTCCGGCGGCCGCCCTAACGATGGCCGCCTGACGCTGGCCCACCACGCGCTGATTCGCTCGAACGCGAATCGTCAACCACTGGACGGAATCCAACTCCGGAAACGACGCCGTTGCCGCGCCACTGGTAATCACGCGCAGCCGATACTCGCCGATCGGCAGCGGATTCAAAAATACATTGAAGGTGGTTTGCTGTTGCGATTCCAACGTGGTCGGCGGTTGTGGCGTGCCAAAAAACGCGTTCAGCGTACCGCCCATCTCGTTTTCGGGTTTTTCCAGAGACGTCTTGCCGTCCGCGGTTCGCACCAGCACCCGCAGCAGGCGCGCAGGCACGGCGCCGCTTTTGGTTGCGCTCCAGGTCAAGGGCTTTTCGCTGGTGTTGGTCAGCGTCACTTGGATGATGATCGGAAAATCCACGGCCTGTTCGCCGTCGATGGCCATCTCCAACCGGCCGGTGATCCGATCTTCGGCCGCGCGCAACTCCGTCGCGGCCCAGCCGGCCGGCAGAATCATCGCCATTAAAATCAGCGACCGCATATCACAACCTACTAAACCGAGCGATCAAAACCCTCCGGTCTCATGACCAGCCACAACGCAATACGTTCACACTTCGTCGCGAACCATTTCTGTGCCGACGCCGCGATTGGTGTAAATCTCCAACATCAGCGAGTGCCGCAGTCGGCCGTCGATGATGTGAATCTTACGCACGCCGCGGTCGAGCGTTTCCAGGCAAGCCTCGACTTTGGGAATCATGCCGGCCTCAATCTGACCGCTGGAAATCATCTCGCGTGCGGCTTTAGCCGAAAGCGAATGAATCAACGTGGCCGGATCTTCCTTTTTGCGACGCACGCCATTCACGTCGCTCAAGAAGACCAATTTTTCCGCGCCCAGCGACTGCGCCACGGCTGTGGCCGCCGTGTCGGCGTTGACGTTCAGCTTTTGGCCGTCCGGCCCGATGCACATTGAGGGAATCACCGGCACGATTCGCGCGTAGCACAAATTTTCGATCGTGGTTCGATCGACCCGCGTCACTTTGCCAACATGGCCCAGGTCGATCGGTGCGCCGTTTTCGCCCGGCAGCGTTATTTTTTCGCCGAACAGCACATTGGTGGTATGAAAATTGAGCGGCGCGGCGCGGCCGCCGAATTCTTCAATGCGGTTGGCGATGTTCTCGTTGGTTTCGTAGGCCAGCACACGCTCGACAATGTCTCGCGTGGCATCGTCGGTATAGCGACGTCCCTGGATGAATCGCGGGGCCAGACCGGCGGTATCCATGGCCCGGCTAATGGCCGCACCGCCGCCGTGAACCACAACCACGCGCATGCCGACGGTTTCCAGAAACACCAGATCCAGCAACAGATGCCGCAACGCCTCGGGCGATTCCATCACGCTGCCGCCGAGCTTGATGACCGTGACCTTATCACGAAACTGGCGAATCCAGGCCAAAGCCTCGATCAACACATCGGCTTTTTCAATTGCGTGCTGTTGATTAGCGTCGGGCAAACCAGAAACTCCGGCCATTTTGGCAGTGGGCAAGAAACCGCTAGAGGAAAACCTCCCATCTTAGAATTTCAGGGGGCGTTGTCAACGCATAGTCGAGGACCGACTGGGTCGGCGCAGTGGATCGCCCTCTGCTCGATGGCGAACACTTGGCGGGCGAGCCTGGCTAGCAATTGCCGAGTTGCATTAATCGTCGTCGGCGGGGTGCGGCAGCACGAAGGGGGCTCGGACCGGAGCGGGCATCGCCGAGGCCGCGCCGCGGACAGTCTTCCAAACGATCTCGTTCAGCACCAGATCGTCGGCCGCGTCTTCCTTGGTGAAGTCGAGCAACTCCGAGACCGCAGCGCCCCACTCCGTGCCTTGGTTGCGCGCGGCAATATCGACTTTGGCGGCGCGGACCTTGTACGGCGTTTTGTCGAGCTTTGCCTGAAACGACCGATACATCGGCGCGGCAGCGGCGTCAAATTGTGACATCGGCTTGAGATTTAAAACCAGTTCCATCGTCCGCAGTATGCTCGAAGTGGAATACAGCGTCGAATCCACACGATGCCGGCGGCAATAGGGCGAAATGCAGAGTGCCTCGGTGCGATGGGCGTCGACGTGATCGGAACCATTCTGGGCATCGTCCTCGACGACGAAGATCGCCATTTCTGGCCAGAAGCGGCTGTTGCTCAACCCGGCAACCACGCGTCCCACGGCCAGATCGTTATCGGCCACCATGGCAATCGGCGAGCCTTTACCGCGTTTGGCGCCGGCCGTGTGATCGTTAGGCAACCGCATGACCACGAATTGCGGAAATTCACCTTTCTTCTCAAAGTTCGCCAGTTCTTCCAAAAACCGATCGGCCCGCTTTTGGTCGGGATAGTCCAAATCCCAACTGCGATAAAGCGGATCGAAATGTCCTTCGAGGCCTTTGACTTCCGCCCGGCCGGGATCGCCAATTTTTTTCGGCGTGCTGACGAATTCGCCATAACTGCGGTAACTCACACCGGCCGCTGCGCAGCGATCCCAAATGTAACCGCCGGCCGGAAAACCGATCTCACCACCGCCGCCTTCGGATGGATAAACGATCTTGCCTTTGCCGCCCGGACGATAATTCAGCGGCCAGGTTTTTTCGACGAAATCGTTGGCATAGGCGGCCATGCTCCACTGGTGACCGTCGGCGCTGACTTCGGAATCGACGTAAAAATTATCCAGCAGCACGAACTCGTCAACCAGCGCATGCAAGTTGGGCGTGATCGATTCGCCAAAGATGCACAAATGCGGATCACCATTGCCACGTTTGATATCGCCAAAAACTTGATCGTACGTGCGGTTCTCTTTGACGATGTAGACGCAATGCTTGATCGGGCTCTTGTCACCGAGCCTGGCCGGAATCGGATTATCGGCATCAACGGGCTGGCTGCTAGGAGCAAGGTCGGACGTCAGCGGCGTGCATTGATAGGCCAATTTTGCGTACTTGGCCATCTGGGTTGGCGAAGGAGCGACGATCACACTCAGCGTGCCATTCATCAAACCGGCAATGTATTGTGCCGTTGTGGCTGGCGGCGGTTTCAGCACGTTGGGACCGTTGGGATTTGGAAACGACGAAACGCCCTTGCCGTTGGCCACCAGAATTTTGCCTTCGGAATTCATGCGGACCGACGTGGGATACCAGCCGGTAGGAATGAATCCCAGCGATACGCTTTTGCCGCGCGCACTGACATTAAACACCGCCAGATTGTTGTTGTCGGCGTTGGCAATGAACAGCGATTTGCCGTCGGACGTCAATGCCAGGCTGTTGGGCGTGCTGCCCGGCGGCGCTTGCGGATGCAACGAACTGGCGATGGTTTCGATGGTTTTACCGGCAAGCACATCAATCACGTTAACCGCGTTGCTATTGGAACAAGCGACGTATAGCAGCGCACCGTCGGGCGAAAGCGCCATTTCCGTGGGGTGCGCGTCAGTAGGCCAAGTGGCTTCAATTTGCTTGGATTCCCGATTCACGACAGCCACGCCGGCCTTGCCCCAGAGGCTTACGTAAACTCGTTTTTCGTCCTTCGAAAGCAGCGGCAGGTACGGATAGCTGTCTTTGGCAAACGCAATTCGGCTTTGCTTGTCCGGCGCGTCGAGCGGCATCACGCACATCAGGCTGCCCCAGCCGCAGCAGGCAAACAGCGTTTTGGAATCCGCGCTAATGGCCAGGCCGGTGGGGACCAGCTTTTCTTTGACATCGCCGACTGGCAGTTGATGATGCTCGCTGAGATAGCCCTGTGAGAACGCAAATTGATGAATCACTTCGTGCTGGGCGCCGCTGGCGTAAATGTGCATGCCGGCAGGGTCGAAGACCAAACCGTAAAACGCCTCGTCCAAGCTCACTCGCGAGACGATGCGGTAACGCTCGTAATCGACAATCACAATTTCGTGTTCGCCGTAGCCTGCGTGCAAAATGGCCGCCATCGGCAGCTTTGGATGCAGGGCAATGTTCACCGGAAAATCGCCCAGCTTGATCTGCTTGCCGCTGGGACGTAACGACCAGCCATTCGGCAGCACCGTTTCGCCCGATGCGGCTGTGCCCGGCAAACGAACCGGATTGCGTGCTTGCTCATCGGCATCGCTGGCCGCCTCGTTGTCAACGGTTTTCGCGGCGGCCGAATCTTTCGCGGCGGCCGGTGCGGTTGCCGGTGGAGGATCTTTGGCCAACACCAGGCCGGCCAACATCGCCAGGATCAAAAAAGCAGTATGAAAACTCGATCTGGTCACGCAGGGAGTCTCCTGCCCGGTTGCGCCAAGCTTTGGCGTCGGACCGGACAAACGGAAGGAAGGAATACGTGTGGCAAAGCTAAGCGGAGTCAGCTTAACTCAGCGCCGCCGTGCACGCAAATCCGGCGGGCGAGTGCCTGGCGGGAGACGGCAGCGGTACGCCCAGACAGTTGCATCCGCAGACTAAAATACGCCGACAAAGATGTCGTAAGCCGCGTGCGTGCCGGCCGCGATTCCGAAACCGCGGTAGACGAACAGCAGTGAGAAGATCATACCTGCCAAAAAGCGGAAGCCAAAACTGTAGATCTCAAACGTCTGCCCCATCGGTCCCACGTAATGCGCGGCCGAAAAGACCAGGCTGGTCAGCACCATCGCACCAATTTTGCCAAGCCGTTTTGACGCGACGATGGATCGCAGCACGCCGAAGGTGATCGGCAACAGCGCCAGGCGAAACATGACTTCTTCGTAGATGCCCGCGCCTGAGAAGCTCACCACTCGCGACCAGCGATCGGGCTGCTCTTCGCCAATCGAGGCCGTGAGACTGAAGTTGGCCGAGGGCGATTGGATGGCTTGCAGGACCGCGCCTTGAATTTGCGCCAGTACAATCATGCCGCAGGCCAGCACCACGCATTCCGCCAACATTCCGTAGAGCACTACGGGCGAGACGCGCCAAGACTGGCCAGTCACGTGGTGCCAGCCTAGCAGAATCCCCACCGTCAGAATCGGCAACAAAAAATACTGCCCAAACCCAATGGCGTCTAAAATCTGCCTCAGCCAGACATCGGCTCCGTTGCGCATGGCTTCTGGCCCCAGCGACAAAACGCCAAATTCGTAGATCGCCAGCAGCGGCAGCACAAACGCCAGTGATGTGAGCGGTCGCCGCGCTTGTTGCCAATAGTCATCGGAAACGGCTTGCTGCGGAATCTCGGCTAGGGCCGCTTCGCTGTCCGACAATTCAACGGGCTGGTCGACAGCGGCACTCGCTTCATCAGCATCTACGTCGGCCTGCGCAAGTCGTGCGGCCAACTCATCGTGATCGAGATCTGTGTTGTCGTCTGACTGCTGCGTCGCGGGCGCGCGCAAATTGAGTCGGATGCCGCGTAAACTTCGGATCAGGCTCGACTCGCTCATGGCTTCATCCCTGCTGCGCTTGGCTGTGCTATCAACCATTTCGGAAGATCGGTAAAATGGGCTTGAGCCAACGACGGGGCAAGTGGCTGGAATGTGGCAATTTAGATCGAGAGCATGCCGAGCGATTGCTATCATGCGGCGACTTTCGCGGACTCGTTTTCCGCGATCATCCGGCACAATTTGCCGCGGCCAGCGTGAACTTGCTTTGCTGGCATGCCACGATTGGAAAAATCGTCATCGTGAGAGAAATTCATCAAACCCTTACGATGGTCTTGGCCGATACTGATGCTACAAAGCATCCAAGGGTGGGGACCTCAGGCGTCGAATGATTCGTCGCTGTGGTTGGATGATCCGATCTACTCGTTAGCCACAAGGAACGGAATCCATGGCCGCTCGTCACCTACGCGTTTACCACGGTCCCCAGTCTGAAACCGCTGTCGCGGAAAACAAATCCGCCGCCAACACGGTGACCGTTGCGCTGAGCGACGTGTTTCCAATGTTGGCGGATGCCGTGCGTAGCGAACGTACTTGGCTGCGCGACTTCGAAGACGACGAGATCACGATCTCCAGCGATCTGTATGAAGTGATTCTCGCCTACCAGAATTTCCGCCGCCCCTCGGCTTAATGCCGGTCTGCGGGTCCAATGGCCAAGGCGGTCAACGGCCGCCGGCGCGGTTTGCCTTGGCAAAATGGCGCAGCGTCCTACAATCAGCGGTTGTGATCTTCCACGCCGCCGCTGAGGGTTGGACTGATGCCTGCCATTGCCAAGCAACAATTGATCGAGCAACTTAACTGGCGTTATGCCGTCAAGCGTTTTGACCCGTCGCGGAAAATTTCCGCGACGGACTGGCACACGCTAGAGCAAACACTGGTGCTCGCGCCGTCTTCGTACGGCTTGCAGCCGTGGAAGTTCTTTGTGATCGATAACTCTGAGTTGCGGGCGGCGCTGCTGCCTGCATCGTGGGGACAATCGCAAATCACCGAGGCCTCGCACCTGCTCGTGTTTGCCGTCAACAACCGGCTGGCAGCCGAGGATGTCGATCGCTATCTGCGGCGAATCGCTGACGTTCGCGGCGTGCCGGTCGAATCGCTCGCTGGCATGCGCAAGATGGTGCTGGGTTCGGTGAATCGCAAACCAGAAGAAGTCCAAACCTGGTCAACCCGGCAAGCGTATATCGCCCTGGGCGGATTTCTCACCGCCGCGGCGCTGTTGGGCATTGATGCCTGCCCCATGGAAGGCTTCGAACCGGCCAAGTACGACCAAATCCTCGGACTCGACAAGCTAGGTTACGGATCGGTGGTGCTGGCAACGGCCGGCTATCGTGCTGCGGACGACAAATACGCGCAACTGGCCAAAGTGCGGTTCGAACACGGCGACGTGGTTCAGCATCTGTGAATCGAAGGGCGACAGCGACAGTCCAAGGCGTCATTTCCCCTGACGCCGCTGTGGCCGACTTTCGTACAATAGAAAGACTGCCCGCCGCGGCCGAACGGTTCGTTCGTCCGGTTGACCCGCGCTTCGGAGAGTTGTTTATCCGTGTCTGATCTTTTAGCTTCGTTAACGCCCGCCCAACGCGAAGCGGCCGAGCACGTCAATGGGCCGCTGTTGATGCTGGCCGGACCGGGCAGCGGCAAGACCCGCGTGGTCACGCATCGAATCGCCAATCTGATTGCCCAGGGAATTCCGGCCCGCCAAATTGTCGCGCTGACGTTTACCAACAAAGCGGCCGACGTGATGAAGGCCCGCGTGGCCGATCTGGCGCCGGGCGAAGCCGTTTGGATGGGCACGTTTCACCGCTTTTGCGCCCGCCTGTTGCGGCAGTTTGCCGAACTGGTTGGGTTGCAGCCGAATTACACCATCTACGACACTGGCGATAGCTTGCAGGCAGTGAAAGCGGCCATCGAAACGCTGGATCTCGATCTGACGCATTTCACGCCCGAGCGGTTGCAACACGGAATCAGTTGGGCCAAGAACAACCTGATTTTGCCCGAGCAGTACGAGGCGCGTTCCGGCAATCCGCTGGGTGCGATCGTCGCCAAGGTCTATCCGGCCTATCGCCAGCGATTGCTGACGTCCAACGCGGTGGATTTTGACGATCTGCTGCTGCACGTCGCCACTCTGCTCCGCGAAAACGCGGAAGTTCGCGCGGAGCTGGACGCGCGTTTTCGCTACATCCTTGTCGACGAATACCAAGACACCAACTTGGCGCAATACGCCATCGTGCGGGCGCTGTCGATCGATTATCCGAATCTTTCGGTTACCGGCGACCCCGACCAATCCATATACGGATGGCGCGGGGCGAATCTACGGAACATTCTCGACTTCGAAAACGATTATCCCGAAGTCCGCGTGGTGCGGCTGGAACAAAACTATCGCAGCACCAAGCGCATTTTGCGAATTGCCGACCAGCTCATCTCGCGCAACAAAAAGCGTAAAGAAAAAGCACTGTTTACGGATAACGACGAAGGATCCGCGCCGCGATTGACGTTCTTTACTTCACACAAGGCCGAGGCGGAAGACATTGCCGCCCGCATCGCCCGCGATGTTCATAGCGGCCAGCGCCGCCCGCGCGACTTTGCGATTTTTTACCGCATCAACGCGCTGTCGCGGTCGCTGGAATTCGCGCTGCGCGACTTCGGCGTGCCGTATCAAATGGTCAACGGTTTGGAGTTCTACCAGCGCAGAGAAATTAAAGACATCCTGGCCTATTTGCACCTGCTCAACAATCCGCGCAACGACGTGGCGCTGGCCCGCGTGATCAACGTGCCGGCGCGGGCGATTGGCAAATCGACGGTCGATCGAATTCGTCAACATGCAGTCCTACGTGGCTCGACCATGCTGGAGGCCGCGCGCGAAAGCGGCTTGATACCGGCTCTCAACAAACGCGCCGCGGTAGCGGTCGCCAAGTTTGTGGGCTTAATTGATCGGCTCGGATTGGCGGCGTCCGCGCCTGTGGAAGAAATCATGGGGTTGGTGCTGGCTGAATCCGGTTACCAGCAGGCGCTGATCGAATCCGAGGCCGAGGAAGATCAAGAGCGGCTGGCAAATATCGAAGAGCTACTGACCGCCGCTCGCGAGTTCGACATCCAACATCCTGGCACGGATCACCTCGAAGAATTTCTGGAAACGACCTGCCTGGCCAACGATACCGATGCCTGGGAAACCGACAACGACCGGGTCACGTTGATGACGCTGCACGCCGCTAAAGGCTTGGAATTTCCGGTGGCGTTCATCATTGCGCTGGAAGATGGTTTGCTGCCGCACGAACGCAGTCGCGAGTCGGCCGATCAACTGGAAGAAGAACGTCGGCTGCTGTTTGTTGGCATCACTCGGGCAGAGCAAGAGCTGCATCTCAGTCTGGCGCGTTACCGCGACTTTCGTGGGCAGCGCCGCATGACCGTGCCCAGCCAGTTTCTCATGGAACTACCCAACCACGAGTTGGAGATTAACGAGCCGCTCTGGTCGCCCGACATGGGGCACATCGCGCCAGAGACCGCCGAGCACACGCACGAAACGTCGCACGGCGATGCGTGGGAGGGCGAAATGCAAGTGATCCAAGTTGACGATAGCTTTTTGCCTCAATCGTTTGTCGCCGACGAGCCTGCAAACGCCAATCCGCCGGCGGTCATTGCGGCCAAGTTGTCGCATCTGACCGCAGCGCCCAGCGGCAACGTGGCCGGCGGAACTGCCGCCGGCGCAACCGCAAAACTTGCCGGGCCACTAGTCTCTGAATTCATGCCGGATGTGTTTCACCAAGGCATGCTCGTACAGCATCCAACGTACGGGCTGGGCAAAATCGTAGCGCTCAGCGGAAGCGGTACGCGGCGTTCGGCCACCGTGAACTTTGCCACCGGCGCCGGACAAAAGAAGTTCATGTTGGCGGTCTCGCCATTGCGTCCGGTCAAGAGTTGATCGGCTGGGATGAAACCGAATGCTCATCGCGCGGCGTTGTCGAATCGCTGCCGACAGCCAATGGCACTGGTATCGTTCGCCCAAGAGCGGCGGCGATCCATTGGTCGTTGACGAAGCGCCGCAGCATGCCGCCGAGCGCCACAAGCAGCGCGTCTTCCAATGCAAGTGGAATTTCCGTCCAGCCGCTGGGTATGGCGCGCGAGCGGAAGCCGTCGCGCCCGAGGTGAACGTCCCAGCCATTTTGCGCGGCCGTCGTATTGATGCGCTCGGCCAGACGCAGCGCCCAAACCTGCCCAAACGTGTCGCGGAAGGCAAACCACAGTCGGTCCAATGATAACCGGCCAGCGCGCCGCCGCGGAAAGCCCAGCCACACTAGGCCAATCGCCGCGGCAATCAACCCCAGCGAACCGGCCGCGCTCAGTTCGTACGGCGCCGTTGTCGGCAGCCAGCGCCCCAGCAGCGACCAATGCGCGTAGCACAGAAGTAAGCCAGAAATCCAAAATCGCGTGCCTAGCCAATTCGCTACGCCCACCAGAATCACCACGGCCACAAACCACTGCCGCAACGGATGGACCACCATCGCATCGGCTGGGTGCAGTAGCCAGCTTTCGCCGGCCGGTAGCGCCAAAATGCCCCACAGCGAAATCACAATCATCTGCCAGGCCTGATGTTGCGGTCGCTTGCCGCCCAACAACGCCACCAACGGACAGAGTGTGACTAAGGCGGCTGCATCGCGCAGCGGTTCAGGCGATTGATGCTCTGGGACAACGGCGCCGGCGCGACCATCGTTGGTTGCTTCTGCCGCAGCGAGAGTCATTTCCGTGGCGGCCAGCACGCTCACTGCCAGTAGCGACCACGCCCACGGCGCGGTTAGCGTGGTGCCGCGCAGTTTTGGATATGCCAGGACCAACATCCCCAGCGCAACAGCGGAAAAGAGTAACGACCAGTACGGCACGACGCGACTTTACTCGGAAAATTCGGCTCAATTGCGATAAACAGTACGCGAAGCTCCAGTGTACGCAGCGCCGCTGCCCGACGCGAGAGCCAGCCGCGTTGGGACTTCGGGGCGATTTCGCCACAATGTTGAGAAAATGCAACGATTGCGTTTGCTTTGCCGCCGTTCGTATCCCATGTTTCTGTGTCGGACGAGTCGCAAACGCTCGCCGCGGTACCCAACCCGTGCGCCGGCTGGAAATGAGCCCAGCCAATTGAGCAGCGACTCGCCGCAACGAAGACCGGAGCCACAAAACATGCCTGACCAGGCGGAGACAAACATGCGACATTGGATCTTGGCGGTTTCGATTGTGTTTGCAGCCAGCGCTTCGGCCTTCGCCATCGAAATGTTTGGCGATTGGACCAGCGACAGCCGCGACGGCATCTACACCATCACTCACCCCACTGGCTTAGTGCGGAACTGGCCCTGCGACCTGACCCCGGTCACGCGCGGGCGGCGTGAAATGCGGCTGCCGGTTGCCGAACATCCGCAAACCACGGCCCCGCTGCAAGACAATTTCGACAGTGCATCGCCCCTGCCGACGCAGGCGTTGTCGCCGCGTTGCCATCCAGAGATTGAAGATTACCGACCGAGCGCCGGCGGCCTGTTTCCGGCCGCGCCGCTCGACGCTGAATAAATCCAACCGTGGCACGCCGCCGCGCCACCGCGAATGGGATTCGCAACGAAACTGTTTTGCTCGGGTACAGACCTACTGGGGAGTATGGGATGTCGCCCGGGCAAGCCAGCAAAAAGAAACGGGCAGGTTCCGCAAAGAACCTGCCCGTTTCGGCTTTTAGCCGCACTGTTGGTCGGTCGTCTCTACCGGCGACGGCATGGACGAATTCGCAAAATCGATTGTAGAGCGCCCGTCCGGCTGGCCGATAGAATTTGTACAACCCCATCGGGAGGACGGACTGGGCCATGCTAGCTCGGCACAATCCGTTTCAGGATAAAGATCATGGCAAGACGACGGATCGGCCTGCCATGATCTTTTTTATTGCGCTGTTGGGAAATCGCGGATCACGATTAGTTCCCGCTCAGCTTATCCAGTAGTTTCTTGGCATCGTCTTCGTGTACGAAGAACGGCGCGTCGACTTTAGTGGCTTCTTTGAGCACTTTAAGTGCGTCGTCTCGCTTGTCCAAATCTTTGAGGATCATGGCGATGTAATAGGCCGAGTCGGCCGAGAGCTGTGTTTGCTTGGCGACTTCGCCCATGATTTCCAGGGCTCTCTTCTTGTCGCCGTTCTTGTAAACGCACCAAGCCAACGTTGTAGCTGCTTCAGCGTTTTTCTGATTGCTGTTGAAGTTATTGGTGGCATGCTGCAGGGCGATTCTTTGGCTAGCCTCGCTCTTGCTGTCGGCCAAAACGAGCGCCAATTGGTTGGTAATGCCAAAATCTCCCGGAGCGTCTTTGTGCAGCGCTTCCAGCAGCGTCTCGGCTTCGTCGAGCTTGCCCTGCATCCGGCAGACGACCGCCTTGAGATACTTCGCTTGAACATTGCTCGAATCGGCTTTTAGCGCGCTATCAACGGCAAGTTTCGCCTTATCCAAATCCTTGGCTTGCATGAAGCCTGCCGCAGCTTGCAACAAAGCCTCGGCATTTCCTGCGCTGCCCCGAACGGCTGTCTTTAATTCCTCGATCGCCTTGGCGCGGCTATCCTTTTCGTTGGCCTCGAAGTACAACCGAGCAAGCACGATATTGGGGTTGGTGCCGCTCTTCGGCTTGACGGCGTTGCTCAACGCTTCAGCCTTGACAAACGATTTACTCGCCTTGTCGAAATCCTTCATCTTAAAGTAAACGCGACCCAAACGCAGGAAAGCGGCCGGGTTCTCAGGGTCGACGGCGATCCACTTTTCGATCGAGGTTTTTGCATCTTCCCAGCGCTTTTGCGCTTCGGCGACGGCCGCGTAGCCGGCGTTGATCTTCACGGAGAAGTTCTTCGCGCGTTTGGCGTTGGTTTCTTTGCTCTCCTTGTTAACTTGTTCGGCCTTGACAAACATCTGTTGCGAAGCCGACCAGAAACCTTGCGAAAACAGGATGTCGGCCTCCAGCAAATACGCTTCCGGATCCTTCGGTTCCTTAATCATGGTTTGCTCCAGTTCGGCCATTCCGTACTGATTAAGCTTGGCTAAGAACAACATCTTGGCCATCATGATGCCGGCCGGCGGCAGTAAATCGTTCTTGCTCTTAGCAACATTCAGCATGTCGCGGGCGTTATCGAAGTCTTTCTGCAAGAAATACTTAACGGCCTTTTCGACGTTTTCGGTTTTGTCGTAACCGCCGCTGGTGTTCGACGAGAGCGTGTCGTCCAACAGCGCTTTGAGCACTTGGTCCATCTTGAGTTCTTCGGTCTCGGCGGAAGAAACGTCGGGCTTCGCGTCGGTCTTGGGAACTTCGCCTCCGGTTGTTGACTTGCCGGCGTCCGCCTTCGCGTCGGTTTTCGAAGCGTCGGTTTTGACTGGAGCCTTATCGTCCTTTTTGGTTACTGGTTGGGCCATTGCGGTCAAGCTACTGCCGAGCAGTCCGACGGCGACCAGCAGAGCAATCAGTGCCAAGCCAGTGCGATTGCTTGTGGCGGAGTGAATTCGGTTCGATTGAACCCGGGACAATGTACGTGTCATGAAAATTGATCCTTCGAGAAACTGCCCAGTGTGGATGGGTAAGTGATAGAGACGAGAAATGCTGCTTCTGATGTGTCCACGTCAATCGGTTGCGGTCAACCACATTCATTTTAGCGAACTGCCGATTCGCTGGGCACCGGCGAGCGCCGGAAAACTGCGGTTTCCGACGCGCTGCCCACAAACAACGATGGGACGACTTACTAACGTCCGACTTTCGCCGTCTGCACGTTGACCACAGCAACGACCAATCGGATTCTCCTCGGTCGCCACCCACCGTTGCCGAACCGCCGTGGCAATCAGTATTTATCCTATCCGAACTCGTGAAATCGTAAAGCAGCCATCCTCCCAATACGCCAGCAAATTGTTAACAGTTCGGTAAAAATTTTCCGTATACTCCGAATTTTCCGGTAGACGCGGTCTCAGACCGCTCGCAGATTCCTGCCGTCCACCTGCGGGCTCCGTGCGCGACACTTCGAAAAATTTCGAAAAAGGTCCGGAAAAACCTGTTTTGCGAGTTGCCGCTTAGTTAAATTAGCTGGCTGTGACCTGCCAATGATGCGACCCACCCGCCTTTTTCCGGAGCTTTCAGCATGCGAATCCACCTTAGTCTTGCGGTCATTGCCAGCGGCTTACTGTTTTGTCATTCGGCCCTGGCCGACGATCCAAAACCGGTCACCAAGCCCGACAGTAAGCCAGCGGCCAAACTAGAAGTCAAACCCACCGACAAGGCCGACCCTAAAGCGACTAAGAAAGTTGTCGCGGCCGATGGTGTTGACGACGTGAAGGGCCACTTGCCGCCGTTCTACCGCTATGTGGTCAGCGCCGAGCAGCAAACGCAAATCTATAAAATTCACGACAAATACGCCGATCAGGTCAAAGATCTCAAGACCCAACTCGAAACGCTGCGTGCCAAAGAAGAGGCGGAAGCGCTCGACCTGCTCTCGCCGCAGCAGAAAGCCAAGCTGGCCAAACTGGTCGAAGACGCCAAGGCCAACAAAACCAAAAAGCCGAGCGAAGTGGCCGTCGAGACCGAACCCGGCCTGCCCAAGCCAATTGCCAAGTTGCCACCCAAATTTACCGGCAAGCCGGGCGATATCAAGGAAACCAAGGACGTCAAAAAGGTGCCCGAAAAGAAGTAGCCGGTTGTTGCAGGTTTCTGGCACCGTGCGTGATCGCGGGGCCTAAACGGGCAATGTTTGCCGAGGCAATCGCCTGACACACGATGCCATAGGGCGCAAGGATGCGCCCTATTTGTTTTGACTCGGCCATGTTCGAATCCGATGAGCGACCATGACATGCCGGTCGATCGCCGCCTATAATCGGACTGACGGAGGTTGCCCTGTCGTCCCGAGGTGCTGGTTGTCTCTATGTTTGTCGGTCCTTTATTCACGCGTCAGTGGCGAACCGCGCCGCGCAGTCCACGGCATTTTATCTCGCGGTCTGTCTACGTGGCCGCATTGCTAGGGCTGACGTTTTCCGCTTGGATCGTGGTGACCGGCACGCAGGATGTCCGTAATCTTGGCGACTTAGCACATTTTGGCGCCGTGCTGTTTCAGATCTTGGCGCCGCTGCAATTGGCGCTGGTGATGTTTATCGCCGCGCTGACCACGGCCAGTTCCATTGCCCAAGAGAAAGATCGGCGCACGCTGGAACTGCTGTTGCTGACGCGTCTCAACAATAGCGAACTCGTCTGTGGAAAATTGCTCGCCAATTTGCTCAACGTGGCCGTGTTGCTGTTGGCTTCGCTGCCGCTGTTTATGTTGCTGACGCTGCTGGGCGGGGTCTCGTTTGGGCAAGTCGGCAGCGCCTTTGGCGTGACGCTAATGAGTTGCCTGGCGGCCGGAAGTTTAGGTTCGACGATCGCACTCTGGCGCGAGAAGACCTTTCAGATACTGGCCATGACGGCGGTCGTCATTGTGCTCTGGCTAGGCGTTTGGGGACTGGCGGATTTCGGCGCCTTTGGTGCGCAGTGGCACGGTGTTTCGACGCATGTCTGGGCCGCCAGCTTCAGCCCCTTGCCGGCAATTACGGCTGCCACACGGCCGATCGCGCCAGCCGGACGAGGGCTGTTTGGCCTGGCAAATCCGGTCTCGGCGTTTTTTGTCACGGCAGCGGTCGAGACCGTGCTGCTGAATTTGCTGGCCGTCTGGCGAGTGCGTGCCTGGAATCCGTCGCAAGAAATTCAAGTCAGACCCGACGATCAAGCAGCAGGCGATGCGACGCGCGTTGATGGCAACGCCACAACGCCGGCCGCGAGTCGCGCCGTTTGGGACAATCCCATTCTCTGGCGAGAAGTTCGTACCTGGGCCTACGGCCGACGAGTGCTGCTGGTTAAGTTTGCGTACGTCGTGCTGTTCTTGCTGGCCGCAGCCGCAATTCGTGGGCTGGTCCTGCGCGGCGGCAACCACTCGGCCGACGAGACTGTTGTGGCCCTGATTCCACTGTTCATTTTGAGTCTGATTTTAGTGAACGCCTTGGGCGTGACATCGATCACCACCGAGCGCGACGGCCGCGCGCTCGACCTGCTGCTCGTCACCGATCTGACGCCCAAGGAATTTATTTTTGGCAAACTGCTAGGCGTATTTTACAACGGCAAAGAAATGATTCTGCTGCCGATGTTGCTCTGCGGCTATTTGTGGTGGACCAATTTACTGACGGGCGAAAATCTCTGCTACTTGATCGGCGGCTTGTCCATCATGAACCTATTTGTCGCCACGCTCGGTATTCACGCCGGCATGATCTATGATAACAGCCGCAACGCCGTGGGGGTGAGCCTAGGCACGGTCTTCTTTTTGTTTGTCGGCATCGCCACCTGCATTCGAATTATGGTTTCGTTCAGCGGGTCATACCAATTGCAGTTGGCGCCGTTTCTGGCGTTCATGATCGGTGGCGCGTGTGGACTGTTCGTGGCGCTTGGCGCGCGCAATCCGTCGCAGGCCATTGGCTGGGCGTCGCTGGCGCTGCCGACTTTCACCTACGTGGCAATCACCAGCTATTTACAGCAAGAAACGTTGGGTGTGTTTGTGATCGTGGCCCTGACGTACAGCTTCACCACCGCCGCGATGCTGGTTCCGGCGATCTACGAATTTGATGTGGCAACCGGCCGCACGACCGCCGAAGAAGGCATGTAACAGGTGCCGGGTGATTTCCGGCAACCGCGCCCTACGCGCGGTTAAGTCCGCATGAATTGTTTGTCGAGTTGTTCACGCGTAAACACCAACACCGTCGGCCGGCCATGCGGGCAGTGATGCGTGTCTTGCGCCAGATGCCGCTGTTCGACCAGGGCGGCAATTTCATCGCCACTCAAGCGGTCGCCGGCTTTGATGGCCGCTTTGCAGGAGATCATGTGCAGCAATTCGTCGATCAGATCGCGGCGCTCGGGCGTTTTGCCTTCGGCCAGCAGACTGGTGACAATGTCGTGCAGCACTTCCGACGGCCGCATGTTGGCCAGCATTGCCGGATAACTAGTGACCAAGATCGTGTCGCCGCCAAACGGTTCGATCGAAACACCCAGTTGCGCCAGTAAATCTTGATGAGCGACGGCCGCGGCGGCCTCTGCCGGACCCAAATCCACCGGTTCCGGCACCAGCAGGCGCTGGGTTTCTAGCGCTCCGGCCAATACCCGTTCTCGTAGTTGCTCGTAGATGATCCGCTCGTGTAAGGCGTGCTGATCGATCACTAGCATGCCTTCGGCGCTTTCGGCAATCACGTAGCGATTGTGAATCTGCATGGCCGACGCCGGACGCATCTGCCCGCCCATCGCGTGACCGGGCATGCTTGGCTCTCTGCCCTGGCCGCCGTGCGCGCCGCTTGCTGTGCTGTCGGCATCGTCGCTGGGCTCGTCCGGAATCGCGGGCCAAGGATCGGCATCTTCGTCAATCTCGGGAGTCGTGGCCCAATTGCTGCGGTTAAGCGTCACCAACTCCAGCGGCTTTCGTGGGACGTTCGTCTGCGGAAAACTGAATTGCGATTGGGTGCTCGGTTCGACCAATCCGACCGCGGCCGATTGCTGCGCGTCTTGCGCGGCCAGTTTGCCTTTCGCCCAATCGACCAGTTCGCGGCGCAGCCGATCCGCTTGATCGCCGTCGTGCGCGTGGGCAATGTCGCTGTCGGGCGTCGTGGGCTGCAACCGCGACGTCAGGTCCGACGTCAGGAATTTGGTTCGCAGCGTGCCGAGCAACTGTCCATACAGGTTGCCGGCGTCTTGAAAGCGAACTTCCAGCTTGGTGGGATGAACATTGACGTCCACGCTTTCGGGCGGCATCGCAATGTGCAAAAAGCAAATCGGAAATCGGCCGGTCAGCAGTAAGCCGCGGTAGGCCTCGCTCAACGCGTGCTGCAGCGAGCGATCGCGAATCGCGCGGCCGTTGAGAAACAGATATTGCATTTTGTTGTGGCCGCGGCTGTGCGTCGGATGCGCGACGTAACCACTGAGTTTGACGGGACCATCGTGGCTCTCGACCCAAATCAGGCCGTCGGCCAGTTCTTGCCCAAAGAAGGCGGCAATTCGCGCCGGCCAGTGTTGACTCGGCGCCAAATCGTGCAGCGGCTTCGCGCCGTTGCGGAGCACAAAATGAACCTGCGGGTGCGCCAACGCCAGCCGCGTAAACGCTTCGCCAATGTGGCCCATTTCCGTGGTGGCGGTACGCAGAAATTTGCGCCGCACCGGCGTATTGTAAAACAGATTGTGAACTTCGATCTGCGTGCCGGGCGAGCAGCCGCAGGGCGCGATCGGCGCCAATCGTCCGCCGGTCAATTCCAATTCCGCGCCAGCCGAACTCTCCGGCGGACGGCTACGAATCACCAGGCGGCTGACTTCACCAATCGAAGCCAACGCCTCGCCGCGAAAACCCAGCGTGCCCACCCGAAATAAATCATCCGCCGAGCGAATCTTGCTGGTGGCATGCGCGGCCACCGCCAGCGGCAACTGCTCGGCGGCAATGCCGCAGCCATCGTCACTGACGCGAATCAATTCGCTGCCGCCGCCCGCGACGCTGACTTCGATCCGCGTGGCGCCTGCGTCCACGGCATTTTCCAGCAGCTCTTTGACCACGCTGGCCGGACGCTCGATCACTTCGCCGGCGGCGATCTTATTGACCACGCTCTGCGGCAGTTGGAAAATGTCGGGCATCGAATCCGTTCGCAAGTCCAGAAGTGGCACGGCCGCGCCTGCCGCAGCGAAACCTTAAAGATAGAACTAACCGCCGCAGCTTGGCAAGCCACCCCTGCGACTTTTCAGCCCTGAGCAAAATCCTGCCGCGCCGCAGTCGCAAAATCCGAGGTCCACGGCAAACGTTGCCCAGGCGGACTGACGACAAACTTTTCGCCCACGTTCTTCAAACCGCGAGGGCGCGCCACTAAGATGAACGCCGCAAACGGTCGGCTGTCGGTCGTCGAGATACGACGCAGCAATCCCTCGATTCAACGGTCGCTCATGCCGCTCTGTAACTTTTGCAATCGGTTCGGACCGATCGTTCGCCGCGGCGCCGCCTGGGGCGCGCTGTGCGGCCTGTTGATGGGATTGCTCGGCAAAACGGCCTTGATGCGCGGGCTGGACGATCTGTTATTCGATGGCGTAATCGTCTGGCGCGGCCAGCGGACCAGCGCCGCCAAAGATCGCGTCGTGCTGATCGACGTCGATGACGACACCTTGGCGTACATCAACAAACCCAACGCGTATATCAGTCCGGAATTGGCGGAAGCCATCGACTATCTGCACCTCAAGCAGGCCAAAGCGATCGGCGTCGATCTGTATTTGTCCGACGACTTGAACCGCTTGCCGGAGTTGGAACGCAATCGAACCGGCGATGCCACCAAGATGGGCGTGGCGGTCAATAAGGCGGGCAACGTGGTCTTGGCCGATTTGAAAACCGCGGATCGCGTCGCGTCGCCGCCGCTGCGCGAGTGGTGGAGTCTGAAAGCCGCTAACCAGCCGCAGCCCACCGATCTGGCCTTTGTCAATCTGACGGAAGACGGCGACAATTTCGTCCGCCGCCAACAACTTTGGAGTCATGATCGCGGCGAACAACAATTGCAGTTCGCCCTGGCGCTCGATTGCCTGGCCACCGATGCCACAGCCGAAGTGCGCGACGGACAGTTATCTGTTGGCGGACGGCGCATTCCCTTGGATTCGGAACATCGGTTGCGGATCAATTTCGTGGGCGGTCCTGGCGCGTTCACGGTGTACTCACTGGAAAAAATTCTTCGGCAAGCACGCGGTGAAGAAGCCGCGCGGCTGGATTTTCGCGATGCGATTGTCTTGATCGGTTCGATCCGCGGCACGCAGGACGTTCACGCCACGCCGTACGCCAATCGATTGTTCAATATCGGCGGCTATGCGCACAACCAACTGATGCCTGGCACGGAAATTCAGGCCCATCTGCTGGCGACGCTTTACGACCAGGCATTCATCGGGGAACTGCCGTCTTGGGCGACGCTACTGCTGGCCGTAATGTTGGGAGCAGCCTGGGGCGCGGCCCTGGCAAAAATGAATGTTTGGTGGGGGCTGTTGTTGACAATCGTCGCGCATGTTTGCTGGAAGGCAATCTGCGTGCTCACCTTCATTCAGTTCGATTTGCGGTTGAATCTGGGAGTCATTTTAGCAACCGGGGCGCTGGCGTATGCGGCATCGTTCGTTGCACGCTGGCGGCAGGTACAGCGTTTGTTGCGCGCCAGTCGGTCGAGCGCGGTTGCCGTGGCGCTGGAAGCTTCAGGCACGTCCGAACTTGCCGGCGAGGAGCGGGTGGTGACGGTGCTGTTTGCGGATATTCGCGGCTTCACGACCTGGTCGAGCACGCACACCTCGACGCAAGTTTTTCGATTTCTCAACGCCTACTTCGGTCAAATCGTGCCGCTGATCGAGTCGCGAGGCGGCGTACTGACGCAATATATTGGCGACGGCGTGATGGTGATCTTCAACGCGCCGCTCCGCGTCCCGGAACATCGCCGCGTGGCGGTCGATACCGCGGCAGCGCTGATTGACGTGGTCCGCAAATCTGGTCCGCTGTGGGCCGCACACGACTTTCAGAATATGAAGATTGGCGTCGGCGTGGCCACCGGCAACGTGACGGTCGGCACGGTGGGAATTCCCACGCGGCTCGACTACACCGCGCTGGGCGATGTCACCAATTCCGCCGCGCGAATCGAAGGCGAAAATAAGGAACAGCAGACCGAAATCCTGATCGACGACGAAACCCGCAAAGAATTAACCGCCAGCAACGGCCAACTCTGGCAATGCGAAACCACGCCCCGGCTGGTGGAACTGCGTGGGCGAAATCAGATCTCGCGGTTGTTCCAAGTGACCATCGACCGCTAACGCGATGTGCGAGCAGGCAACCTTTCCGAAGTTGGCGACTTGATGCTAGCCCTTTGCGTCCGGCAGTTTTCCGTGCTATTCGAAGCGGATTTCCAAAATCTCGAATTTCATCTTGCCGGCCGGCACTTGGATTTCAACGCGATCGCCAATCTTTTTGCCCATCAGTCCTTGCGCCAGGGGGCTGGTGACCATGATTCGGCCGGCGTCGTAATCTTCTTCGCCCGCACCGACCATCACAAACGTTTCTTGATCGCCAAAATCGAGATCTTTGACCACCACGGTGGCGCCAAACGAAACTTCGCCCTTGGGCATTTTGCTAGGGTCGACGATTGTGGCCCGCGCCAGTTTGTCGCGTAGCAGATTGATCTTGGCTTGCATCATGCCCTGCGATTCGCGGGCACCGTGATACTCGGCATTTTCGCTCAGATCGCCTTCGCTGCGCGCATCGGCCACCCGCTGGGAGATTTTGGGCATCTCAACCTGTTCCATCTGATCCATTTCGGCTTTGATTTTATCGTAGCCCGTGCGGGTCATGGGGATGGTGTCCGACATGGCATTCACACTCCGGAAACAAACGTAATTAGCGAAAGGACCAAAAAAACGAGGTCTCCGCCAGCGGAGACCTGAGCATCCATTTTGCCCTGTCGCTGGCCGCGCGTAAAGATCGACGGCAAAAAACTGCCCGTTTTTTCGATGACCGCTGGCAGCAACCGAATTGCTGGCAAGCTCTCACCGCTTTGTCTACCCCTCCGCGCCCTCGCCACACTCGTTCCTTCAGTCCCTCTCCGCTTATCCTCTCCGCCGCTCCCGCACGTTTGCAACCGCGGCAATCATCCTTTAACCTGCAGCCATGATTCATCCCAAACTTTGTTTACTGTTCGCCTGGCGCTGGCTGCGAATCGCCGCGATTTGTTGGCTGCCGGTTTTGATGTTGGAGGCTGTCGCTTCTGCCGTTGAGCCTTGTCGTATTGAGGTCGTCGAAACCGGCACAGGCTGGCCGGTGCCGCTGGTCGAACTGCGGACCACGCATGCCGTGCGGCTGATTAGCGACAATGCGGGCGTGATTGCCTGCGATCTGCCTGAATTGATGGACCGGGAGGTTTGGTTCGACGTGATCGGCACTGGCTACGAGCGGCCCAAAGATGGTTTTGGGATGCGCGGCGTCAAGCTCACGCCCTCGCCCGGCAAGACGCTCAAAGTGGAAGTGCAGCGGACGATCATTGCCCGGCGATTGGGCCGTCTGACCGGCGCCGGCCTGTTTGCCGAGAGCCAAAAGTTGGGTCGCGAGTTGGATTGGCGCGAGTCCGGCGTGGTTGGGTGCGATAGCGTACAGAACACTACGCACGACGGCAAATTGTTTTGGGCCTGGGGCGACACGCTGCTGCCCAACTATCCGCTCGGCATCTACAACACCACTAGCGCCACCACCGCCCAGCAACCGCTGACCTCGTTCGAACCGCCGCTGAAACTGAAATTCGATTACTTCGCAGATCGCATCGGCTATCCGCGTGGCGTGGCACCGATGCCGGGCGATGGCCCAACCTGGGTCAGTGGCTATGTCAGCTTGCCAGATAAAAACGGCGCGTCGCGGCTGGTTTGTAGCTACGTCAAAATCAAGCCGCCGCTGGAGGCCTACGAGTGCGGCCTGTGCGTCTGGAACGCAAAAACGTCGAGCTTCGAAAAACTTCGCACGGTCTGGACCAAAAGCGTGGAGCATCCAACGCCGCCGCCGATGCCAGACGGACAGCCGGCACTTTGGACAGACGCGCAAGGCAAATCGTGGGCGCTGTTCGGCACTGCGCTACCGACACTCCGCTGCCCTGCCACCTTCGAGGCGTGGCAAGACTCCACAACCTTGGAACAACTCAAACCGCAGCAGCAATTGCAATCAGCGGCCGACGATTCGCCCGTCAAACCTCACAGCGGTTCCATTGCTTACAACCCTTGGCGTAAACGCTGGGTCAGCGTGTTTGTGCAGCAGTTCGGCAAGCCGTCGTACCTAGGCGAAGTTTGGTATGCCGAAGCCGACGCGCCCAGCGGCCCCTGGGGCAAGGCGGTCAAAGTCCTCACGCACGACAACTACTCGTTCTACAATCCGCGTCTGCACGCCGACTGGACCGCGCCCGACTCGCCGATCCTGCTGTTCGAAGGCACGTACACCGCCACCTTCGCCAACCATCCCGCGCCCACCCCGCGTTACGAGTACAACCAACTGCTGTACCGCCTGAATTTGGATGACAAGCGATTGGACGCGGCGAAGAAGTAAGGCGAAGCGGGTACTGCGAACCTTAATCGCCGGCAGGCTTTCATATCAGCGGCGAAAGCGATTTATTTCCAAATGCCTTTTCTCGAATTCCCGTTTGGACTGGCCGCTGTAAACCGCTATTGCGTTGCGAATGCTTGAGACGGATTATCTGGAATCCAGACTCGCAACAATCCGCGCTTTGATTTCGTCGGCCACGCTCTGAGCTTCGAGCATTTCCGCGTTTACGGCTTCGCATAGTGACCAATAGTGCTCCCAAGCCTCGCCGCCAAGAATCGATTCGAAATCAATCTTAGTCGGTGGCAACCACTGTTCGTACGCCTCTAAGAGCGTGATTCGGCGCGAAATATCTAAAATATTGCGGCCAGTTGGCGAGAGCCTCGCGCCGCTCAGCATCCAGACTCTCCATGCCTTGTTGCCCTTGCTTTGATTGCATTTGCCGCAGGCCGGAACTAGATTTCCGATCTCGGATATATACCCTGTTGGCCGGCGATTCAAAACGAGCGCTCGCAAATGATCCCATTCGGTGTTGCGGTCTCCGCAATACGCACATCGGACGTCGTCGACATTCATGCCCAGAATGCCGAGCGCTTGCTCGATCTGATCGATTGTTGGCGGCACAACGGGAATCACCGCGTTTACAAACGCGTTGGTGATACTCGACTTACGCGCGACCATCGACTGCACCGATGGCATCTGAAACGCATTTGCCAACAACTTGCCTCGTAGCTCTTCCGCGGTCGTCATTTCGCGTCGCCTCGTTTGCCGACTTTCATTGAGCCGGCTTTTACGATGTTACGAAATAAGGGTGCGGATATCCCCACGGGATCAGCGCCGCAGGCGGTCAAAAACCAACAGTATTCGACGAAATCGATCCTCCGCTCACCGGCTTCAACTTTGGCCACCCAACTTGGGGCAACGTCCAATCTCGCCGCAAGGTCGCGCTGAGAAAGCGAGGCCGCGTTGCGAACGTTTCGGAGCACCAAGCGGAGGGCAGCGTAGTCGGACGTGTGGGTGGATTTTTTCATTGCTCCAATTATGGGAGCACGCTACAATGCTCCCAAATCAGGAGCACTCGCAATGTTGAAGCTGTCGGAAACGTGGCCGTCGATGAATGCTGGACTGATCGCGATCGATCTCACCGGGCAAGTACGCGGCAGGTTGCGCCGATTGGTGGCCTGCAAGTTGATCCGCGCCGCATTTGACCTCCTGGCGGATGACGGAATCTCTTCGCCCAAACGTCTGACAGCCTGCCCGATCAAGGTTTTAGAATCCCACTGCAACTGGCGAGTCGCCGAGACCCGCTATCGTTACGTAACAGCCGTGAATGATCGCTCAATGCTCGATTGCGTGGCGAATGAGAACGAAGACGTTTTGCATTTGATTGTTCCGCCTGGAAAAAGTTGGTTGGCGAAAGCTGCGTTATGCGAGCAGTTCGGTGGCCGCGCTCCGGACGTCATTGCATTTGACGAGTTCATCGCCATGCGACTTCTGTTTTCGTCATTCGATAGGCGGTGCGGGCTAATTCAAGTCAAAGCACGTTGGTTCGAAATTTACAACCGCATTGTCCAAACGCTGGATGAGCAGGCCAAAATCGCAATCGATGTTCGTAATAAGCCATGATATTCTGAACGGCGGAATCTCGACCGACTCATCGAACGCCTGCGATTGTTTTTCGCTTACGATCCTTTGTGATGTTATCAATCTTGCCTGGGCACGCCGATGCCGCTGCGGCGTGCAGCTTGTGCAGCAGTCGCACGATGCCGTGGCGATTGAGCAGGATGGTCGCGACGTATGCCCACGCTGGCGTCGATATCTTTTGCTTGAACGGCGTTCTACTGCGGTTGCAACGTTTTGAAACGAGCGAACGCCGCCTGCCAGCGATCGGAGTTCTGCGGGCGATATTCTTCGACCGGAAAACTATTGCGAATGACTTCGCGGGCTTGGGCAATCGAACCGACCTCGCCAGCCGCCAGCGCCTGAACCATTAGGTTGCCGATGGCCGTGGCTTCGACAGGTCCGGCCAGCACGCGTCGACCGCAGGCGTCGGCCGTGGCTTGGCAGAGTTGACGGTTTTGCGTGCCGCCGCCGACGATGTGAATCGTTTCCAGCGGGCCATCGATCAGCTCTTCCAGCCAGCCCAGCACCAGCCGATACTTGAGCGCCAGGCTTTCGATGGCGCAGCGAATCACCGCGCCATGACTGTCCGGCGGCGTCTGCCCGGTGCGCTGGCAGTAATTGCGGATGGCCTGGGGCATGTCGGCTGGCGCTAACAAACTGGCATCGTCGGGATCGATCACGGCGGCCAGCGGCGGCGCGGCGGCGGACAAATGCGTCAGATCGTGCCACTGGTAGTTGTGGCCTTGGCTGTTCCAAATTCGTCGGCACTCTTGAACCAGCCACAGGCCGCCGATATTTTTCAGCAGCCGAGTGGTATTGCCAACTCCGCCTTCGTTGGTGAAATTCAGCGACTGGCATTTGGCGTTGACCACGGGGCGCGGCATTTCGACGCCCATCAGCGACCAGGTGCCGGAGCTGATGTAACACCAGTTAGGTTTTTCGCCCGGCTGACTGGCGGCTGGCACAGCCATCACGGCGCTGGCGGTGTCGTGCGTGCCTGGCACAACCACGTCGACGCCGGTCAGTCCGCAGGCCTCGGCCACGTTCGGCAACAGCGGGCCGAGTCGCGTGCCGGGCTGCACGATGGGCTGCAAGATTTGTGTCGGAACTCCGAACTTGCCAAGGAGTTCGCTGGACCAGGCGTTTTTCTGCGGATCGAAGAATTGCGTGGTCGTGGCGTCGGTATATTCGTTGGCTTTGACGCCGGTGAGCAGCCAGTGAAACAGGTCCGGCATCATTAGCAGCGAGCGGGCGATTTCCAATTGCGGTGAGCCGGCCAATTTCATCGCCCACAGTTGGTACAGCGTGTTGAACTGCATGAACTGCAAGCCGGAGTGGGCAAAAATTTCGTCGCGGCCGGCAACCTCGAATGCGCGTTCCAGCAGCCCATTGGTCCGCGCATCGCGATAATGAAACGGATTGCCAAGCAGTTGGTCGTTTCGATCCAGCAAACCGAAATCGACGCCCCAGGTATCCACGCCCACACTGCGAACCGGCAGGTTTTGCGCGTGCGCGGCGCGCAGGCCGTTGGTGATGTGCGTCCACTGTTGTAGCAAATCCCAATGCAAATTGCCTTGGGCGGCAACTGGCCCATTTTGGAAGCGATGAACTTCGTGCAGCGCGAGCTTGCCACCATCGAACAGGCCCGCCACGTGCCGACCGCTCGATGCGCCCAAATCCACTGCCAGAAATGCCGTGTTACTCATGCTCTGCCGCGCTCCGCCCGAGAGAAATGTTTGCCGCTGCGTGCAAAAATCTTACTCCATGACTGCACGGAAGTCACCACTTGCCCATGAGCAGAGTGGGCCGAGGTGGTTCTCTGGGTTGCCATTGCGATCGTCGATCGGCGACCGCGCGACGATGTCAAGAATCGACCCTATTGAAGGTTGGCGAACTCGGCATAGCGACCAACAAATGAGGATTTTTGCAATCCCGGCTATTGGTGCGCAATCGCGGCGGTTATGCTAGGGCGCGTGAGACGATTTGCGAAATGCGAGCCAACTATGGACGAGCAACGGAAGCCACCGATTCTTTTTCCATCGCAAGAGTTACGCAGTCCCTTTGCCGAACCGCCTGAACCGCGTCCGATAGGCGAAGATGCCGGCATGCGGATGCTGTTGCCAGTTGGCCGATCGATCTGGGCGATTGTGGCCGGCTATCTCGGCTTGATTTCGATCCTCGCATTACCGGGTCCCTTCGCGCTGTTTTGCGGCATCATGGCGATCATTGATATTCGCAAGCATCCTGATCGGCACGGCATGGGCCGCGCCATCTTCGGGATTGTGATGGGCGCGATCGGCTCAATTCTTTTGGCGATCGGAATTATCGCTACGATGAGCCACAGCTAGCTGCGCGCCAGAAAATCGTTGACGCAACCGCGGAAACGTCATCTTTCGGTGCCAATTAGCAAATCAGCGACATTGCAGTGTTCTCGGAAACCTCCGGCGAGGGCGTTGGCTGTTGTGGCTGCGGAAGCTGTTCCACGCGTTCGCTCGGCGCGTGCGCTGTCGCGGCGATGTTTTCCACCGTGCGAACGCAATTGCGCCCGTCTTGTTTTGCTTGGTAGAGGCCTTGATCGGCGCGTTGGATTAAGCTTTCGGCCGTATCGCCATCATGGACTACCGCGTATCCTATGCTGAACGTGGTCGCCACGCGCTGCAGATGGCCAATGCCGAAGTTCTGCTTGGCCACCATGCCGCGAATCCGTTCCGCCACCGGCGCTGCGAGTTCGGCGGTGATGTTTGAGAGGATAATGGCGAACTCGTCGCCGCCGTAACGAGCCACGAAGTCGGCATTGCGGAGCGTCTGTCTCAGGAAGCTGCCGATCTGTGTGACCACGGTGTCGCCGGCCAAATGCCCATGCGTATCGTTGATCCATTTGAAATGGTCGATGTCGCAAATCAAGAGCACAAGCGGCGTGCGTTCGCGCCGCCAGGCGGCCAACTGGTAATTCAACTGTTCGTTGAACGCTTTGCGATTCGGCACGCCCGACAACGTATCGGTTCGCGCTTCGCGGCGTGTGAGATCCAGTTCGACCGCTTGTTCTTCTAGCCGATGGCGCGCGACGGTCAAATCGTTTTCTAATCGCTCGTTGGATTCCAGCGCGGCAGTAATCTGCAGCAGTAGTCTGCGCTGTACCGGCTGCAACTCGCTCGGCAGGTTCAAGTCTTGGACGCTACGTCCTACTTCCGCCATTTCGGTATTGTGGCTATCGACATTCGCGCGCAGTTGTTCGGCGCTATTCAGCATTGCGGCCAAGGCTTTCAGCACGGTTTGGCGGTCGAGCGGTTTTTCGCGACCGAGCCAACTGCCGCCGCCCAAGTAATGTCCGACGAAGACGCCAATCGCTACGCTCGGAATGACCCACAGGCCAACGACCAAAAATGTCATGAATCACCGTGCCAATCCGTATGCGATGCGTGTGTCTGTCTGTCGCTATCCGTCTGCCGTGATGCCGCTTGGCAACCGTCGCCGCAGCCATTTGCCAACTCGCGAGCGAGCTGCCAGTTGTGCGGAACTAATCAACCCGCGCGGTTCCGCGTCGGCGGATCACATGGTCTTCACGGGCGTGGGCGATGCCAAACGCGCCGGTGGGCCGACGGCTGATTCGCTAAATGTCCACGGTACCGCATCGGGGCGCGCGAAGAAATAGCCCTGCGCATAATCTGCCCCGTGTTCCAACGCCCATTGCCACTGGCCCTCGGTCTCGACGCCTTCCACCACGCTGCTGACACCAAGCTCACGCGCCAGCTCGAGCAATTTGGACGCCACCTGGCTCTTGTAGGGATCGCGATCGACATCGCGAATCAAATCCATGTCCAGTTTGACGAAGTCGGGCTTGATACGGGCCAGCAACTTCAGCGAGCTATAGCCGGCGCCAAGATCATCAAGCGCCACTTGAAAACCGGCTTGCCGATAAAAATCCAGAATACGCAGCAGATGGTCGAAGTCTTCGATCTCATCGCTTTCCACCACTTCGAAGACGAATCGGTTCGAGCGAATTCCAGACTGCCGCGCCGCGGCCAGCGTGTCGTCTAAACCGTGCAGCGAGTTATCCAACGAACGCGGATTGAAGTTGATGAAAATGTGCGATTCCAGCCGGCGTTGTGCCGAGGTTTCGATCGCCGTGCGCCGCGCCTCGCGGTCTAACTGCGGCAACATGCCGGTCGCTCGCGCGGCATCGTACAACTTGTTGGGATAAATCAATTCGCCGTGCGCATGGCGGCCGCGAACCAAGCATTCGTAAGCGAATACCTGGCGCGGCGAGCCACAGGGCACGATCGGCTGAAAAAACGTGACCAGCGACCGCTGTCGCAACAGTGTGTTCAACCAGCGGTAGCGTAACGAGGCGGCAAAAGCATCGAGCGTTTGCGAACGCATCAACTCCGCCAGCGAAGGCGCATGACCCGCATCGGATAACCGACACTTCGTCTCGCGCCGTTGTTCGGCCGTCAATTCGCCAGCCAGCGAATCCGCCAAACCCTCGACGTGGTCCGCCTGCAACTGAATCAGCAGCACGCCGTCGTGCGGTTCCTCGACGATCAAACCCAGGCGATAAAAGATTTTCAGCAGGGCATCGGCCGTCGTCGGATTGGCCGGCGACAAATACAAACGCTCGCGGTGTGGCAGCAAGTCGGGCGGACTAGGTTTCACGGGCGGTCGATACATGCAGCGTCCCCGGCAACCCGCGGCGCAATGTGCGCCGCGGGAGCGTTGGCTTTGAGTTTAAGAGCATCAGCAGACGTGAAATTCGGCAGCACCGAATGGAAATCTTCGTGCGCGAACCGCGGAAATCTACAACCTTTTCCACGCGTTCGCCCGGTCCGCTGCGAGTGAATACTCGACGGCCCAGACCATCGACAGTTCGGTACCGGAGAATTCGGTACAGCCGAGTGCCATCGAAAATCTACGTCAGATTTTCCCAGCAGGTCGGGTATTTCGCCACAAAAGTCGAAAAATCGTGCAAATCCGAGGCGGCTGGTCAAACGCGATGGCGGCAGATATGCTGGCGGGCGCAGGCGCAAACGAGCAATTATGACTCGTTCGTCAGCCGACTCTGCAAAAACGCAAAACCGATTGATCCCTGAGGTGCCCGCGATGAGTGTTGAAAGCCGAATTCAAGAGTTGAAGTTGGAATTGCCGCCGGTGCCCAAGCCGGCAGGCGTTTACAAGCCAGTGGTGATCGTCGGCAATTTGGCTTACGTCTCGGGGCATGGTCCGCTGAAGTCCGACGGCAAGCTGATCTTGGGGCGCGTTGGGCAGGATCTCGATCTCGACGCCGGCAAAGCGGCCGCGCGGCAAGTGGGGCTGGCCATGTTGGCCACGCTGCGCAAAGAACTCGGCAGTTTGGATCGCATCGCCCGACTCGTCAAAACGCTGGGGCTGGTGCAATGCACGCCGGAGTTTGTCCAGCAGCCGGGTGTCATCAACGGCTTTAGCGAACTGATGGCCGACGTATTTGGCGCCGATCTCGGCGTGGCCGCACGCAGCGCCGTGGGTGCCAGTGCGCTGCCGGGCGGGATGGCCGTGGAAGTGGAAGCGATCTTTGAACTGGCGAGTTAACATCCGAAGTGATCGGTGGGCAACGGGCGATCGCGCGGAAGTGCGTTGCAAAGATTCCGCATGGCTTGCTGCGAATCTCAATCGCCGGCGAGGCTGGCTTCGAGCATATTGGCCACACGATGCCAATCGAATTGATCCGGCCCCAGTGTTTCGAACACGGCCTGCACGTGCTCCCAGTGCTTCTCATAGTCCATCGTCAACAGCAAGTGTTCGGACTCGAGTTCGGCCGGAAGCGAAATCAAACGCAGGTTGAACAGTTCCGGGTGCGAATATAAAAACCGCGTGGCTTCGTCGCGATCGGCCAACGACTTGGCCTGACGATCCGCGGTTCGCAAAGCGTCAGCGCTAAACCATTCGGCTAACGCACCAACTCGCGATAACACTGCCGGGCGACCATCGCTGGTGCGATAACCAATGTACTGATTCGTGTCGTGTTGCGCGGCGGTGCTGACGAGCCGGTCGATCAGCACGGGATCCACCAGTGGTGTCTCCAAGCCAATTCGCACGGCCGCTTTGGCGGGATAGGCATCGAGCAATTCGGCGAACCGACCTAACGGGTCTTTGCGTTTGGCGCGAAAGACTGTGATGTCTGGCGGCACCAGATCGGCCAGCGAATCGCCTTGCGGACCATCGGCCGCCAGCACGATCACGTTGTTCAACTGCTGACATTCGGTCGCGCGGCGCACAACCCATTCCAGCACGGACTTTCCGCCCAGCGTACGCTCGGCATTGCGGCGCGACTGTTGCGTGCCGGTCCGAGCATGCACAATTCCTAATGTGCCAAGCATCGCAAGACTCCTCAGATCCATCTTAAGCCTGTGAACTGAACCGCTCCCCGCGGTTCATCTGGCAGCATATCGAGTTGCGAGCCTCGGTTCAACAGTATTCGCTGGCAAAAAGCCACAATTCTGAATTTCGTCACGTCGATGCTGGCACGGCGAACAATACGCAGCCCGTTTTCGCTCTGGCCAGCGTGGGGGCTGCTGTCGTAAGATTTCCGATAACGATCCATCGGCCATAATCAGGACCAGCAGCGCATGACTTCCGGATTCGAAAAACTTTCTGTTCGCCAGGCGCGCTTGGCGGAGAGTGTTGGACGTCAGGCACGACTGCAAGGTTGGATTCGCACCCGCCGCGACAGCAAAGGCGGCTTCAGCTTTTTGGAACTCAACGACGGTTCATCGCAGGCCAATTTGCAAATTGTGGCCGACGCCGCGCTGGCCAATTACGAAGCGGAAATCAAACATCTTTCGGCCGGTTGCAGCGTGACGATCGACGGCGAAATCAAAGCTTCGCCCGCCAAAGGTCAGTCGACCGAGATGCAGGCCGCCAGCGTCACGGTTCACGGTTGGGCCGACCCGGAAACGTATCAACTTCAAAAGAAGAATCATTCGTTTGAATTCCTGCGCACGTTGGCGCATCTGCGTCCGCGGACCAACACGTTTGGCGCCGTCGCCCGCGTGCGAAATTGTGTCTCGCGGTCGATCCACAATTTTTTCCAAGAGCAAGGCTTTCTGTATTTGCATTCGCCGATCATCACGGCCAGCGATTGCGAAGGCGCCGGCGCAATGTTCAAGGTCACCACGCTGGATTTGAGCAAGGTGCCCAAGCAAGGTCCGAACGTCGATTTTGCGAGCGATTTTTTTCACAAGCCCGCATACCTGACCGTGAGTGGGCAGCTCAATGGCGAAATTTTCGCTTCAGCGCTGGGCAAGGTCTATACGTTTGGTCCCACGTTTCGCGCGGAAAATTCCAACACCTCGCGCCATCTGGCCGAGTTCTGGATGGTCGAGCCAGAAATGGCATTCTTCGAACTCACCGACAACATGCAATTGGCGGAAGCGTTCTTGAAACGCATCGTCGGTGATGTGCTGGCCCAATGCGGCGACGACATGCAGTTTTTCAACGATCGCATCGACAAAACCGTGCTGGCCACCGCCGAGAGCATGCTCAACAGCGAATTCGTACGATTGCCTTATACCGAAGCCGTGACGCTGCTGGAAAAATCCGGGCAGACGTTCGAGTACCCGGTTGCCTGGGGTAACGACCTGCAAGCAGAGCACGAGCGTTTTTTGACCGAGCAAGAATTCCAGCGCCCGGTTATTCTTTACGACTATCCGCGAACCATTAAACCGTTTTACATGCGAGTGAACGACGATGGCAAAACGGTGCGCGCCATGGATATTCTCGCGCCCAAGGTGGGCGAGATCATTGGCGGCAGCCAGCGCGAAGAGCGGCTCGACGTGTTGCAACTTCGCATGGCCGAGCAGCATCTCAACGCCGAAGATTATTGGTGGTATCTCGACCTGCGACGTTTTGGCACCGTACCGCACTCTGGCTTTGGCCTAGGGCTGGAACGCGTGCTGTTGTTTCTGACCGGCATGGCCAACATTCGCGACGTCATTCCTTTTCCGCGCACGCCCGGGAGTGCGGATTTCTAATTCAGTCATTTTACAATGGAGTGTCATCCATGAAGAAAATCATCTGCGTGTTAGCGGTTTTGTTAACGCTGATTATCCACGCGGCATGCGCCGCTGAACCGGCGAACACTGCCGATTCGCTTTCAACCGTCGGTGACAATCTCAACAAAAAGAAAGCTGTACTGGTTGATGTGCGGGAAGAGTCCGAATGGAAGCAGGGCTTTATCACCGGCTCGGTGCATGTTCCGCTGAGCATGCTGACTGCTGCCGTGGCCGACAAACAAAAAGAAGTCAACGACGAAGCAATGAAGGGCCTCGGCGAAGCGATGTCGCAAATGCTGCCCAAAAAAACGATCGTCTACACGTATTGCGCTTCGGGAGTTCGTTCGGTCGAAGCGGCGAAGATTCTCGGCGCGCTGGGCTATGAAGTTCGCCCGCTCAAACCCGGCTTCAAAGACTTGGCCGCGGCCGGCTTTCCAACCTCCGGCGTCGAAAAGCCGCTGACGCCGAAAAAATAATTCGCAATCTGGCTACATCGCGCGCAGCACGCTAACTAGCAGCGGCAATGCGCATATCACCACGACCACAATCGTGACATTCCGCGGCGGCGCTTGGCGGCGGACGCGGTAAACCAGCAGCGTGAACAGCAGGCCAATCAACCCCGTGGTGATGGATGAGAACGCGAGCACGCCCTGAAAGACCTGCGCGCCCGGCGTTGCTTGTTGCTCGCCATGCATGACGAACAGTTCGAACAACACCACCGCCAGCGACGCCAACAGCGTGATCAGCGCGGCCAACATCCAGCAAACCGTCAGCGCATCGGCGGCCGGCGTTTCTCCGGTGGAACGCGTGATTGGCACTTCCGGCTCAGGAATTGCCTTGAGTTTTTTTTTGGAGCCGGAGCGGCGTTTGGCCATGTCGATTGGTGCGGTCGTACCGAATATGAGAGTGATCTGCTGCCGCCAGGGTAGCTTGCACCCGCGATTGTACTGCGGCAAGGGAGTTTGCCAAACGGCCTGCCGATAACAAACCTTGCGTGCCGGCTGGTCGAAGGTCTGTAAGGTTGCCGGATTCTGCTGGCTTTTCTGCTATGAGCACCGTAAAGAAAAAACAGGCCGTCGCGGTCGCCCCGACTCCGCTGCCGTGGCGCGCGTTTCTGGCCGAGTATCGCGTGGCGCTCACGTTTTTGTCTCTGGTGACCGCGTTTGGCGTTGCCGCTGGCTTCGTCTGGCAGAATGTTCGCGCCCATGTGCTGGCCGATTCCTCGTACCGCCTGGAAATTGACAACCTAGAATCCACGCCGCAACCGCCCTGGATTCGGAGCGACGTCAAAACCAGCGTGTTCCGCGATGCCGATCTGGCCAACTGCTCGCTGTTGGACGAAGGACTGTCGCAACGCGTTCATCAGGCGTTTAGTTTGCATCCGTGGATCGAGCGTGTGCTGCAGGTTCGCAAGCGTTACCCTGCGGCGATTTCGGTCGATCTGGTTTATCGTAAACCGGCGGCAATGGTCGAAGTCGCCGGCGGACTGCTGCCCATTGATGGCAGTGGCGTACTACTGCCCAGCGATGATTTTTCGCCGGCCGATGCTAGTCACTACCCGCGTGTTGCCGGAGTTGAGAGCCAACCGCGCGGTCTGGTCGGCACCGCCTGGGGCGATCCGCTGGTGGTCGATGCCGGGCGTATTACCGGCCTGCTGGCGAGCAACTGGGAAGCCTGGCATTTTCAAAAGTTGAATTGTCCGCTGCCAAAATCGCCAGAAAATCCGCGACCCCTCGGTTTTCGCCTGCGGCATGAATCGGGCGCGACGGTGCTGTGGGAGAGCGCTCCGGATCGCGAGGCCGGGTCGGAGTCGAAAGCGGCCGAAAAGCTCGCCCGGCTGCAGACTTTTTTTCGCGATCATCCAACGCCGCGCGAGGCCGATTTCCGCGATCTGGATTTGGTGAATCGCGAAGTCAAAGCCGGCGGCAACTAATCGGCCGGCGCTCCCGCGGCCTTCTGTCGCATAATGGCCTTATTCCCGCTTGCCGGCCGCGCCTTTGCGTCGGCCGCTTGTCTTGGGGTGCTTGTCAGGCGTAAAATCAACGCGCCGCGCGTTAACGATGTCGCTCGATGGGCGACTCGCTCGTTGGCGATCATTTCGGCTGGCGCGCGGCGAGTTGGCTTTCTCGTACACGTGGTTCACACTTCGAGGCAGATCATGCAACGGTACCTGTTGGCGGCGTTCATCGGATTGGTGGCCGGTTCGGCGGTGGCGCAAGATTTCGCCAAGGCCAAATTGGAAAAGTCCCCCCGGCATCATGAGTGGGCAGACGTCAAACAGGGCGATCGCAAAGTGGCCTGCTTTGTGGTCTATCCCGAAGTCAAAGACAAAGCCACTGCCGTACTGGTCATTCACGAAAATAAAGGATTGACCGATTGGGTCCGCGACGTGGCCGATCAACTCGCGGAAGCCGGTTATATTGCCATTGCGCCCGACCTGCTCTCTGGCACCGGCGAAAAAGGCGGCAATACCGACTCGTTCAAATCGACGGACGACGCCACCAAGTCCATTGGTAAGCTGCCGCCAGAACAAGTCAGCAAAGACCTGCAGGCCGTGGCGGACTATGTGGTGAAACTGCCTGCGGCCAACGGTAAGCTGGCGGTGATAGGCTTTTGCTGGGGCGGCGGCCAATCGTTCAGCTTTGCAACCCAACGCGCGGACCTGAAACTGGCCATGGTTTGCTACGGCGTGCCGCCAAAAAGCGGGATCGAAAAGATCGCTTGTCCCGTGCTCGGCTTTTACGGCGGCAGCGATATGCGAATTAACTCCATGAAACCAATACCGACGATGCCAACTCGGGCCATTGCTGCAACTCGTTGAAATGATTGCGTTTGTGGAATTCCATGTTTTACAGGTTTTCCAGAAAGTTGGCTAGTTTTGGCCATTTTAGGGCGAACTCTTGCGCTATCCCTTGCGCGGTAGATTGGAATGATGGACACTTTGGTAATGAATCGCAATCCCGACGAATCGCGGCAAGTATCTCCGACAAGCATCGTGCGAAAAATCGGGAGCCGGCAAGATTAGGTTCGGACCGGGAATAAACCCGCCATCGAGAATCGATCTGGAATGCCGCGAAGTGAACAGCATTTTCGAAGTTTACCTCCGACTTTGAATTGGACCTTTTTCGACATTTGAAAAGAACCTTGAGCAGTAAAATAGTGTCGATGGAGACAGTGACCTTGATAAAAACTCATGGAACCCGCTCATGTTACAATTCCCCAACGAAGGTTCGCGAACTGCGGAAGTTAAGAAAACATTCTTTGCAATGCTCGAATTCGCGGATCGCCTTTGCGGTGCATTGGTCGAAGCGGAACACCACGAATGGTTCAAAGGCTCCTCTCCAGAAGTTCTTGACTTGGGGCGGCGGCGATTGAGAAACAAGAACAGATGACCGTCGAGCACGTTGCGATCGAAGACCGACTGCACCAGACCGCACAACCCATCGAAGCTCTTCCGCAGATCGGTCGGGGTAACGCACAAATAGACGTGGGATTGGATCGGCAAGCTCAACATGATCCGGCCTCCGTCACGGTTACGCCGTGCGCTCGGGCTGCCGATTCGATGGCCACCTGCAGCAGTTCGGCGTCGCCGCCCGGAAGGCACACGCGGGCTCCATTGGGCAAATGAATTTCGATTGCCGCCACCGCTGCCGGCCTGACTTGCACCGGCACGAATGGCAGGCTGGGGACGGAAGCTTTTTTGATCGCTGGCGTCGCTCTCACCGGGACGCAGGCCGGACTCAACTTTGAATCCGCCTGCTTCGCCGCCAAGCGCTTCCGCCAATGATAGAACGAGGCGACCGAAACCCCCTCGTCGTCGCAGAACTTCGTCACCGTCAGGCCACTCGTCTCAAAACGCCGCAACCGCTCCCGCCAAACCCGCCCATTTTCGTGATCCACCATGCGCGCCATCGCTCGCTCCTTTGCCAAAGGACAAAATCAAAACGTCCCTGGCAATCTACTCCACCCGTCAAGAATGGCTGTGGTGGGCGCTTACACTGCTGATCACCCCGCCCATCGAGTTCAGGTTGTCGATGGCGGTCAGCCGGTTGGCGTCGTCGTAAGTCTGGCTGACCACGCTGCCGTTGGCCTGCTCGATCTTGGTCAGCAGGTTCAGCGCATCGCGGGTGAAGGTCGTCGCCTGGCCGTCCGGATTGATCAGCTTGGTCAACCGCCCGGCCGGATCGCGATGGTAACTAAAATCGACGCTGGCCATGGTCATGGTCGTGCGCCGCAGAGCCAGATCGAAGCCGTAGCTGAACTCTCACGTTGACCTCGTGTCGGATTCAAATGCTTTGGTTGCAACTCGCATTCCGCCTTTACGCGGCTTGCCCATACAGTTCGTCTTGCTCAGTTTGAATCCGGTGCGCGACGAAGTCATCCCATTGGTCGTTGAGGTAGAAGGCGCGTAATGTCAGCATGGCTTGGGCGCCTT
>JBBRCE010000018.1:0-90355 GCA_038205115.1 Pirellulales bacterium | reverse complement strand
CAATGCGTTCATCACCAACGCCAGCCAATTCGGCGGCGTCTTGCCAGCCCAGAACGACACACTGGTCAAATTCACCTACTTCGGCGACACCGATCTCGACGGCGTAATCACCGCTGGCGATTACGCCAACATCGACTTGGCGTTCGCTCACCAACAAACGCTCGGCTCACAAACCGGTTGGGCGAACGGCGACTTCGACTACGACGGCTCGATCACCGCCGCCGACTATTCGCTGATGGATTCGGCTTTTGCGGCACAAAGCGGCGCGTTGTCCGGCGAAGTCCATACGCTGGGTTCACTCGGTGGCTCGCTGGGCTCGGTCACCGCCGTGCCAGAACCAAGTACTTGGCTGCTGGGCCTGATGGGCATCATCGGCCTGTTTGTCATGGCGCGCCGCCGGATGGCGGCGGCCGTGTAAGGCTCGGCGAAAGTTCAGCAGGAGCGACGATGTTGGCGGCGTAAGTGGAGGTCCGGTGTATCGCCGTGCCTGCGGGTGCATTATGCAGAGCGCTGCTGAATCGCCAAGCAGCGTCTGCGCTGCAAGGATGGCGTTGCCTCGGGCCGTTTTCAGCCGCTGTGCTGCGCTTCCGACAGCGGCGGGAAAGGCTGCTCGCGTTTGCCGCGGTGGCGCGTGCGACATCCGATTCCATTTCGGCCCGCACGCTGGCGTTGCGTTGCCTTCGCGCGGCGAAAGCGATAAACTCGATGTAGGCGGCTGCCAGTGGTGCTAAGCCGTGGCGACCGATCTGGCCGGATTCTTTGACTCACGACACGCAGCATGCAACTCGCCAAGTATTCGACCCGCAACGGAATTGGCGGCATCGCGATGGTCAAGGCGGGGCAGCTTTTTCCGCTACGGCCGTCCAAGGAATTTCCGACGCTCGCGGCGCTGCTCGAGGCGGCAGATCCTAGCGAAGAAGCACGCCGACTGTTTGACGTCAGTGCCACGGTTCTCGGCAGCGACGGCATCCGATTGTTGCCGCCCATCGATCAGCAAGAAGTCTGGGCAGCCGGGGTCACGTATCGACGAAGTTGCACCGCGCGAATGGAAGAATCGCAAGGCGCTGCCCGTTTTTACGATATGGTGTACGAGGCGCCGCGACCCGAAATTTTCTTCAAGGCCACGCCGCATCGTTGCGTCGGCCCCGAGGGCAAAGTCCGCATCCGCGCCGATGCCGCTTGGAACGTGCCGGAACCCGAGCTGGCGCTGGTGATCAACTCGCGTAAGCAGTTGGTCGGCTACACCATTGGCAACGACATGAGCTCTCGCGATATCGAAGGCGAGAACCCGCTCTACTTGCCGCAAGCCAAAGTTTACGACGGTTGCTGCGGCTTGGGGCCCTGGATCACACTCGCGGGCGCGATGCCGCCGCTGGCCAAAGTGAACATCACATTAAGCGTGACGCGCGGCGGCCAACCCGCGTTTGCCGGCCAGACCAGCCTCGCCAATTTGACCCGCCCGCCAGAAGATCTGATTGGTTGGCTGGGACGCGAATGCAGTTTTCCGCACGGCGCGATTCTGCTGACTGGCACAGGCATTGTTCCGGACGACGATTTCACGCTCGCGCACGGCGACCGCATCGATATTCGCATCGATGGGATTGGCACGCTGAGCAATGTCGTCGCCTGAGCATCACGCGTGTTTGATTTGACGGCTCGATTGATGATTTCCTATTTTTGAATCTTGAGACCAGAGTTCCGCATGAGTATTCAACCTGTCTTGATTGACGGTCAGTGGCGTGCAAGTCGACAGAGTGGCGTTTTCCAAGGCGAGAATCCCGCGCTCAAAACCGCATTGCCAGAGACCTATCCGATCAGTACCTGGGCCGACTGCGACGCCGCGCTCAACGCGGCCACGTCGGCCGCCGCGGAACTGCGGACGTTGCCCCCGGAGCGGCTGGGCAGGTTTCTCGACGCTTACGCCGCGGCCATCGAATCGCAGGCCGAGGCGCTGGTCGACATGGCGCATGCCGAATCGGCCTTGGCGCGGAAGCCGCGTTTGGCCGATGCGGAACTGCCACGCACCGCCAATCAACTCCGGCAGGCGGCGGCCGCGGCGCGCGAAGGTTCGTGGCAGATGGTCACGATCGACAGCAAGCAGAACATCCGTGCTCATCTGGCGCCCATCGGTCCGGTTTGGGTGTTTGGCCCCAACAACTTTCCGTTTGCCTTCAATAGCGTGGCCGGAGGCGATTTCGCCGCAGCCATCGCCGCCGGCAACCCGGTCATCGCCAAAGCCAATACCTCGCACCCCGGCACATCGCGTTTGCTGGCCGAACTTGCCCACCGCACCGCCACGGAAACGGAGTTGCCCGCCGGCAGCGTGCAAATGATCTATCGGACCGGTCATGCCGACGGCGCGCGACTGGTGGCCGATCCGCGGACCGGCGCCACGGGTTACACGGGCAGTCGCGAAGCCGGGCTCACGCTGAAGTCGGCCGCCGACGCGGTTGGCAAACCGATTTACCTGGAACTTTCCAGCATCAATCCCGTGGTGATCTTGCCGGGCGCGTTGGCCGAGCGTGGCGAAAAGCTGGCCGAAGAATTCACCGGCAGTTGCTTGATGGGGGCCGGTCAATTTTGCACGAATCCCGGCCTGGTGATAATGTTGGCGGGCGAAACGACGGAAACGTTTCTGGCCAACGTGTCGCAGCGATTTGCCGCAGCGCCGGTCAACACGATGCTTTCTGGTCGCGCTGCAAAGGCCCTGCAAGAAAGTTGCCAGGCGCTCGTCGCTGCCGGGGCAACGACCTTGGCCGGCGGCGCTCCAGGCGGCGGCGCGGGGTACAGCTTCAGTAACACGCTGCTGCGAACTTCGGCCGCGCACTTTTTACGAAAGCCGGCCGAAATGCAACGCGAGGCGTTTGGCAATCTTTCGCTGTGCGTCGTGGCTGAAGACGTTGCGCAACTTTTGCAAGTGCTCGCAGCGCTGGAGGGCAATCTGACCGGCTGCGTTTACTCGCACACCGCTGGCCAGGACGATGTCGTTTACGATCGGTTGATCGCAGCGCTACGCGGCAAAGTCGGACGATTGTTGAACGACAAAATGCCGACTGGCGTTGCCGTGAGCGCGGCCATGAATCATGGCGGACCGTTTCCGGCCACCGGCCACCCGGGCTTCACGGCCGTCGGTATTCCGGCCGCGCTGCGCCGCTTTGCCGCGCTGCATTGTTACGACAACGTTCGTGCTCATCGGTTGCCGGCCGCGCTGCGCGACCAAAATCCCAATGGTCAAATGTGGCGCTGCATTGACGGTGCTTGGACGCAGCAGTAATTGCGGCAATCGGACTGCCGGTCTGGCCGTGGCAAGCCGCCGCACGATTGACGCTCAAACCTTCGCCGCGGCTTCTGCCGACTAACGCTTGGTATAGAGCAGGATGTGGAGTTGGTGATGGTCCCAGCCCAGAATTAAATCGTCGATCAGATCGGCGCCATGCATTTTTTGATCGAAATCTCCGCCGGTTACCACCGTGGGCAGCGACAATGTCGACGGCGCCGGCAGCACGCTTTTCAGATTGCCGCCAACCATGTTGGCCAGTTCGGCAGCAACGTCCTGCAGGTCGGCGTCGTTGACGTCCGCCTCGGGAATTCCGAGCATGGCGTTGGCGGCCGCGCGTGCTGTATCGATCGAAAAAGCCAGCACCACGCTGCCCATCCACTGACCGCTAATATGCACCGTGGCCAGTATCCGCGGTGGCGAATCGCTCGCGGGCAGTTCGTCATCGAGTCGAACCAGCTCGATATTCAACATCGACGAAAAGATCGATTGCACGATCTGCTCGATCTCACAATTGTAGGTTGTTTGCATTGGATGAGTTTTGGGCTCGAATTATTTGAGACGGTAAAAGACGCTGTTTTCGACTTGCACGCGTTGGAAGGCATCACCCAACCCGAGGGTCGTTTCCGCCGCGCCTAAAAACAAAATTGCATTGGGCGCCATCACTTTGCGAATCTTTTCCAAGATCATTCGCTTGGTGTCGGGCGAAAAGTAAATCAGCACGTTGCGCAAGAAGACCACGTCCATCGTGGGCATCGGCGGCCACGACTCGATCAAATTCAGTTTCGAAAAACTGGCCATCTCGCGAATCTGCGGTACGAGTTCCCAGAGCAATCCGGCGCGTCGGAAATATTTGGCCAACAGCGTGGCCGGCAAACCGCGATTCATCTCGATCTGCGTAAAGCGACCCGCGCGGGCTTTTTCGAGCACGTCGTCGGAAAGATCCGTGCCGACAATTTTCACCTTCCAATTGACCAACTCGGCGAAATCCGTGCGCAGCAGCATGGCAATCGAATAGGCCTCTTGCCCTGTGGAACAGGCGGCCGACCAAATATTGATCGAACGGCCCGCGGCCCGCGTTTTCAACAGTTCGGGAATGATCGTCGAGCGAAGCGCGGCAAACGGATGATTGTCGCGAAAGAAACTGGTTTCGTTGGTGGTCATTGCTTCGACCACTTGCTGCTGAGCGGCCGTATTGGGCGTCGTTTGTAATTTGCGTAGCATTTCGGGCAACGACGCGAAACCGAGCTGCCGCGCGACGGGGTTCAGCCGCGCTTCAATCAGGTAAGTTTTGGCGGCGTCGAGCTCGATTGCCGCGCGTTGCCGCACCAGCGTACAGACGTAAGTCACGGCATCGGGAGAGAGTGTTGCGGTGCTCATGAAATGCCTAACGGGTTAGTTGACGATGCCCGAGCGATGGAAACTTGGCGTAATAACTCATGCGGAATCAAAGGCAGCGCGAGGGTGTGCCGGGCCAGGCCGGCCTCGTGGATCGCTCGGGGCATCCCCCAGACAACCGAGGTGGCTTCATCTTGCGCGAGTACGGTGCCGCCCGCGGCGGAAATCAATTCGGCCCCGCGTAATCCGTCGTGCCCCATGCCGGTCAGCACCACGCCCAAACATCCGGAACCGTAAATCTGTGCGGCGCAGCGAAACATCACGTCCACGCTGGGACGACAAGAATTCTGATGTGGTGCTTGCGTGAGCCGAGTTTTGACTTCCGTGCCTTGGCGGAACAGTTCCAAATGAAAGTCGCCGGGAGCAATCAGCGCCTGACCGCGCCGGAGCGTCTCGCCGCCGCGCGCCTCGATAACCTCCAGTCCGCTGATCTGGCTCAGCCGGTCGGCCAAATGTTTGGTGAACACCGGCGGCATGTGCTGGACGATGACGATTGGTACCGGAAACGTCGCGGGAAGTTTGCTCAAAACAGCGGCGAGCGCTTGCGGACCGCCCGTCGAAGAGCCAATCGCCACCAGGTCGCAGCGCTGCGGCAATCGATTTACCGGCTTGCGGGCGACAGATGTCGATGAAATTGGTTTGACGCCTGCCGGCCGCGATGGCCTGCAGAACGCTTTAATCCGAGGAATCAGTTGGTCGCGGACACTTTGCATGCCGGCGGCCACGCTGCCCACATTGGCGGGCTTGGTGACGTAGTCCGTAGCGCCGCGCGTGAGTGCGTCGAGCGTTGCCGCCGCGCCGCGTTCGGTGAGCGTGCTGAACATGATTACCGGCAACTTGGGATAGACTTTGCGCAGCTCCGAAAGTGTCGCCAGGCCATCCAGCTCGGGCATCTCGATATCGAGCGTGACCAGGTCGGGATTGAGTTGCGGCAACTTTGCCAAGGCAATGCGGCCGTTGGGCGCGGTGCCGGCCAGTTCGATATCCGGATCTTCGCCGAGCACATCGCTCAGCAATCGCCGAATAACGACCGAGTCGTCGACAACCAGAACACGGATCTTGCTCATGTTACTTGACGACTCCGACCAAACGCAGCTTGTCGATCAACCCTTCTTTTTGGAACGGCTTCATCAAATATTCGTCGGCGCCGGCGCTGAGCGCCAGCAGCATTTGTTCGTTTTCAATTTCCGTGGTGACCATCAGAATCACCAGATTGGCATAGCGCTTGTCTTGCCGAACGGCAGTGATGAACTCCAGCCCATTCATTTCGGGCATGTTCCAGTCCACCAGCGCCAAGTCGGGCACGGGCGCGCCTTGCAGTTGCACGAGTGCTTCTTTGCCGTTGGCGCATTCGCTCGTCTCGAAGCCGAGTTCTTTGAGAATGTCCGATTCAATCCGACGAATCGGCCGAGAGTCATCGACAATCAGGGCACGCATAGTGTCTTCCAGTTAGCAAGTGGAGTTGATCTCCGCGGCGCAGGCCACCGCGGCAGAAACGACATGACGAGGCACATCTTTTGGGCGGTCGAAAATGCGACAGGGCCGATCCGTGCGATCGCGCCCTGTCGCCACGATGAACGATTAGGCGCGGCTCGTAGGAGCGCCATCGCCACTGGAACCAAGCCGTTGCAGTTCGACGGCCATCCGCGAGAGTTCACCGGCCGCTTGCTGGCAATTCGTCGCGCCTTGGTTGGTGTTTTGCGCGGCTTGTGCGACCGAGTTGATGTTTTGAGCAATTTCTGAAGTGCCCTTGGCGGCTTCGGAAATGTTGCGGCTCATCTCGGCCGCCGTGGCGGTTTGCTCTTCGACGGCGCTGGCGATGGTGTTGGAGATGTCGTTGATTTGGGCAATGATTTCGCCAATCTGTTTGATGGACTTGATGGCCCCGGTCGTGTCGCCTTGAATGGTTTCGATTTTGCGACTGATGTCCTCGGTGGCACGTGCCGTTTCTTTGGCCAGTTCTTTGACCTCGTTGGCCACCACGGCAAACCCCTTGCCGGCCTCGCCGGCGCGAGCCGCTTCGATGGTGGCATTGAGCGCCAACAAATTCGTCTGTTCGGCAATCGAAGTAATCACTTTGATCACTTTGCCGATCTCGCAACTACTGTCGCCGAGTTTGGAGACGATGGCGTTGGCGATTTGCGCATCCGTGACGGCCTGCTGGGCGATGCGTGCCGATTCGCTGGCGTTTTTGGAAATCTCGCGGATGGCCGAATTCATCTCGTCCACGCCCGTCGACACGGTTTGCACGTTGACGCTGACTTCTTCCGACGCGGCCGAGACCACGTTGGCTTGCGCGGCGGTTTCTTCCGCGTTGGCGGCCATCTGCGCACTGATTGCGGTGAGTTCCTCGGCGGACGACGCCAACATACTGGCGCTGGCGTTGACTTCGTCCAGCACGGTGGCCGCTTCGCCACGGCGCTTGACCATTTGCGTGACATTCGTGGCGTATTTGACCACTTTGAACGGCTTGCCGTTTACATCAAAAATCGGGTTGTAAGAAGCTTGAATCCAAATTTCTTTACCGCCTTTGCCGATCCGCTTAAACTCGCCGGCAATGTATTCGCCCCGGCTCAGCTTGCTCCAGAACTCTTTGTATTCGGCGCTGTGCTTGTAAGCTTCGTCAGCAAACAGGCTGTGATGACGGCCTTTGATTTCTTCCAGCGAGTAGCCGAGCGTTTGCAGGAAATTGTCGTTGGCGGTGATGATCGTGCCGTCCATTTTGAATTCGATCACGGCTTGCGACTTGCTAATGGCGGCCAATTGGCCCGAGAAATCGGCGGCCTGCATCTTGGCGGCCGTGATGTCGCTGGCGTACTTGACCACTTTGAACGGCCTGCCGTTCATATCGAGAATGGGGTTGTACGATGCCTGAATCCAAACCTCTTTGCCACCCTTACCATAACGGCGGAATTCGCCGGCAATGTATTCGCCCCGGCTCAGCTTGCTCCAGAACTCTTTGTACTCGGCGCTGTGCTTGTATGCTTCGTCGGCAAACAGGCTGTGATGACGGCCTTTGATTTCTTCCAGCGAGTAGCCAAGTGTGTGCAGGAAATTGTCGTTGGCGGTGATGATCGTGCCGTCCATTTTAAATTCGATCACCGCTTGCGACTTGCTAATGGCGGCTAGCTGGCCCGAGTAATCGGCAGCTTGCATTTTCGCGGCCGAGATGTCGCTGGCGAACTTGACCACTTTGACCGGTTGACCGGCGCGATTCAAAATCGGGTTGTAAGAGGCTTGAATCCAAACCTCTTTGCCGCCGCGTCCGAGCCGCTTGAACTCTCCGGCAATGAATTCGCCGCGATTGAGTTTTTGCCAGAAGTCGCGATACTCGGCGCTCAGTTTGAAATTGCCGTCGACAAATAGGCTGTGATGTTGGCCTTGAATTTCCGCGAGCGAATAGCCCACGGTGCTCAGAAAGTTGTCGTTGGCGGTCACGATCGTGCCGTCCATTTTGAATTCGATCACCGCTTGCGACTTGCTAATGGCGGCCAATAGCGCCGCGCTTTCCAACAACCGCGCAGTGGTCTTTGCCGGCGGTTTGGCTTTGAGCGCGGTGACTTTGGCAGAAGTAGCTTTGGGTTTGCGAATGGTTTGCGGCATGGAACGGTCACTCCCTAAAAGGCGGATATTGAATGAATTCGAATCGTAGGTTCGGGCAGGGCAATCAACTGGCCAGCGTCGGCTCCAACCGGCAACGCGGCTCACATTCGGCTAAGGTCTTGCTGGTGTCTAAAATCAACAGCAGCCGGGCGGGCAACTTGTAACCGCCCGTCACCAGTCCACGGACGCTGGCGCGAACTGTCAGCGGGGGCAGTTCGAAAAGATCTTCGTTCACTTCCAACACGTCGCCGATCCGATCGACGAGCAAACTCACGACGTTGTCGCCGTCGCGAAGCACGACGTTCATTGGCGTTTCGTCCGACTTGCGAAGCGGCAAGCCGAGTCGACAACGCAGATCGACGGCGGTGACAATTTGGCCGCGCAGGTTGATCAGTCCGCTGATGGCTTGGGGCGCGAGCGGAACGCGCGTCATGGCCTGGTAGCGGATCACTTCTTGAATTTGCTGCACATCCACGCCGAGGAATAAATCATCGACATAAAACGTGCAAAATTGTTGCGTTCGCTGGATCATGATTGGCTCGCGAGTGCGGAGAATTTGGATGTCGTGCGCCGACGCGCCAAGCGGCGGAGATTGAGCACGTCGGTCACACGTTGCTGGATGACCGCGGTGCCAAGCAGATTGTCGTCCGCGCTGCGCGTGCTGGGTTGCAATTGCGTTTCGACGATATCGACGATTCTGCGCACCACCAAACCGCAGCGATAACCGTCTTCCGCGTAAACCACAATCTGCAATTCTTCGGCCACTTCGGATTCATCGTGTTCGGAGCCAAAGACCTCGCTTAATCGAACCAGCGGCATGATCGCACCGCGATATTGGATCACCTCGCGGCCGTCGGCGTACTCGATATTCGACGTGGCGACTTTTTCCAACCGCGAAATCATTGATGTCGGCAACGCAAAGCGGCGCGAGTCGCCCAGGTCGACCACCAGCAACGCTTCGATGGGCTCTGCGTCGAGCTTATCAGCGCCGGACGATCCGACGCGCTGTTGGTCGCGCATTTCGCCAACCAGTCCAGCTGATACGGCCAGACCCATCACGTCGAGAATCAGCGCAATCGCTCCGTCGCCCATGATCGTGGCACCGGCGAATTCCTGCAGACCCTTGAGTTGCCGACTCAGCGGTTTAACGACGATTTCTTCGGTATCGTTGATTTTGTCGACGACCAATCCAAATTGGCGGTCGTTGGCTCGCAGCACGACGATGTTGGCGGCTTCCGAGCTGCCGCCTTGCGACGTTTCAGTTTTGGGTTGCGAGATGCCCAAGCGTTCGGAAAGATAAACCAGCGGCAGGAGTTTGCCGCGTAGGCGGAAGACCGGTGCGCCTTGGAAACGCTCGATTTTTTGCTGCGCGTCCGCGCCGTCTAATCGCAGCAGTTCCAGCAAACTGACTTGCGGAATTGCGTAGCGGTCGCCATCGTTGGTGATTACGAGCGCCGGGATGATGGCCAAGGTCAGCGGAATTTTGATTTTGATCGTCGTGCCGTGTCCCAGGCGACTTTGCAGATCGATGGTGCCGCTGATTTGTTCGATGTTTGTTTTGACCACATCCATGCCCACGCCGCGTCCGGAGACGCTGGTAACTTTTTCGGCTGTCGAAAAGCCGGGCGAAAAAATCAACTGCGAGGCATCGCGATCCGACATTCGGGCTGCTTGATCGGCGGAGAGCAGCCCGCGTTCGATCGCTTTTTTGCGAATCCGCTCGAGGTTCAAACCGCCGCCATCGTCGGTGATTTCGATATTGACTTGCCCGCCTTCGTGATAGGCGCGTAGCAGCAGCACGCCTTCGGCCGGCTTCCCGGCGGCCACGCGGACCTCCGGCGTTTCAATGCCATGATCGACGGAGTTGCGGACCAAGTGCGTCAATGGGTCTTTGATGGCCTCGACAATCGTTTTGTCGAGTTCGGTATCTTGCCCTTCGAGTTCGATGCGAATTTGTTTACCGAGTTGCGACGAAAGATCGCGGACCACGCGCGGAAATCGTCCCCAGACGTTACCGATAGGTTGCATCCGCGTTTTCATCACGCTCTCTTGCAACTCGGTGGTGATCAAATTCAACCGCTGGGCCGTGCGTACGAAGCTTGGATCGTCCAAGCGGCTGGTGTATTGCACGATTTGATTACGCGCCAGCACCAATTCGCCGACGCGGGTCATGAGCTTGTCGAGCAAGCCAACATCCACGCGGATGTTACCCTCAGAGGTGGGACCGCCGCGGGTTTCTTGCGATTTCAGCGCAGCAACCACGTCCTCGGTCTTGGCCGCGCCGCGTTGCACCAAGATTTCGCCCATCGGCCGCGTATCGCCGGTTTTCTGCGCGGCCAGCGCTGCGGCTATGTCTTCAGGCGCGGTTTGCCCGCGAAGCACCAGCAGTTCGCCCAGGGGCAGCTTTTTTTCGACGTCCGGTTCATTCTCGGCCAGCGTTTCGCCCAGAGATTGTCGCTGGGCATTCTTCAAATTCTTGATGGCAACCGCAGGATCGAAATCCAAACTGCCGGACCCGGTTGCCCGCAGAATCAGTAGGCCTTCGCGGCATTTATCGATGGTTTCGAAGAGCGACAGCGAGATGTTATCGGTGAGTGCGACTTTGCCGTCGCGAAGTTTGGCGAGCAGTTCCTCAGCCGTTGCGGCCAGCAGTTCGAGCGAGCCAAAGTCCAAAAAACCGGCGCCGCCTTTGATGGTGTGCATCGTACGGAAGATGCGTGGCGCCAACGTCGCATTGACGGGATCTTGATCCAACGCGCAAAGGTCGCGGTCCATTTGATCGAGATTTTTAAAACACTCGTCGACAAACGTCAGCGTCGCTTTGGATGTTTCGGTTGTGGCCGCATCTTGAGCAACCGCAGTTGGCATCGCCGCGGGCGCGGCCATGATTGGCTTGCTTGGCGCAGCAACAGGCGCGGTCACCGACGGGCCGTTTGTCGCGCGGAGGCGCTGCAAACTGGCTACGTATTGGGTGATGTCGGCCTCATTGGAGGTTTCGACGCAATCGATCAACGATTTCATGAAATCGGCCGAGTGCAAAATGGTGGTCACCAACTCGGAACTCGTCGCGAGTTCGCGATTACGCATCGCATTCAGAACTTCCTCCAAGCCGTGCGCCAGGGCGCCAATGCGGTCGAGCCCCAAGAAGCCCGAAGTGCCCTTGATGGTGTGCATGGTACGGAAAACGGAGTTCACAAGGTCGAGATCGACCTCCGCGCCACCGGCTTCAATGGCCAGCATTTGTCGTTCGATATTCGCAAGTCCCTCTTGCGATTCAACGACGAATTCGGAGACGAGTCCTGCGTCGAGATGGTCCATCAGGCGAGCCCTCGATCACATGCGTCGCCTGACCGTTTGGCCATGGGGACGCCCGTGATTTTAACTGCGGTGATTAAAGGGTGGGTATCGGGGCGAACGTCTAGCGATTGGCGAATCAGTTAGTTAGACGGTCGCATCCTGCGTCGAAGCATGTCGTGCGGTGGCGGTTTTGCGGTCAGGCGGGGGGCCGCTGCGCTGCAAGTTCGGCCAGGAGCATATGCCTTATGCAAGGCTCGATGTCAAACGTTAACTTTTCCGCAAAGGTTGCGGGCGCCTTGACCGATGACGTTGGCAAAACGATCCGCGAGTTCGAGAATTTGACTCAGGAACATGCACAGCGACGTTCAGTAAACGTCATTCGACGAAAGCAGTTGCAACGATTTTGTCCTCAATTCGCCGCTCTGACAATTTGCTTTTCAGGGCATCGCAACCGCAACGACCCTGCGACGGAATTCATGAAATGCGAATGAATTTAGCGGCCGTTCGCCAAGAAATGGCAGGACGCGCCGCAGTGGCCAAGTACGGCCTGTAACGCGTAAATCATCGAAATGGCGTACAATCGCCAGCTTTGCGGGGGGGGTGGGTACCGCTTGAGTAACGCCACTCAAAAAGCCGAATGATAAATCTGCCCCGGCGACTCAACTGTGATTGGTGTCGCTGCTCGAGCCCCAAGATACGGGCTCGATTGTGTGCTGACTGACTGATGCCGTTGTGTCGTGCGGTCGCTCGCTCTTGAACTTGCGAAGGTTCTTGGCTCGCGATCCGTTACGCATCTCAATTGCGGCTGAAGGGATCTGGGCAATGCAGACCGTACAGACGCCAGTTTACGTCGTGGATGGTGACGCCGAGTCGCGCCACCTCATTGACCGTGACTTACAATCCGTAGGGCTAACCGTCCGTACGTTTGCCAGCGGTGCCGAGTTTTCGGAAGCCGTTCACGACGACCAGCCTTACTGCCTGATCGTGGAAGCGCTGCCCGATATTCACGGGTTGGCACTCTGCCGAAATTTGATTGCGCGAAACGCTCCGATGTCGTTTATCGTGCTAACCAGCCAGGCTGATGTCGCAACGGCGCTGCAAGCCATGCGACTGGGCGCGGTGGAGTATCTCGCAAAGCCGTACGGCAGCCAACAGTTGCTGGATGCCGTGGCGCTGGCGGCACACACCGCGTGCATTAAGCACAAATCGATGCGTGCCGAAGCCGAGGCTCAAGCCCGTTTGCAATTGTTGACCACGCGCGAGCGCAACGTGTTTGATGCCGTGGCGAATGGACTGGTGACCAAGCAGATTGCTACGCGACTCTCCATTAGTCCGCGTACGGTGGATGTGCATCGCTCGCGAATCATGAACAAGTTGGACATCTCATCGCCGCTGCAACTGGCTCACTTCATGGCCATTGGGCTGCGTGGCCAAAATCTTCTAACGCAGTAAATCGCCGTCGCGACTTTGGCGGCAAGGCCATCAAGACGCCGAACATCGACTCACTGGCCCGCGACGGCATGAAGTTAACTAGCTTGTACGTGCATCAGCGCTGCTCGCCCTCGCCACTCGCTTTGAAGACCGAGCGCTTTGCACACCGTGTCGGTATAACGAAGGTCATCTAGCCCCGCGAACGTATCGGCATCAAGAAGCACGAAATCACCACGCCGCAGCTTCTGAAACAAGCGGGTAACACGTGTGGCATGGTCGGCAAATGGCATCTCGGCAAATAGGAGCCGTTTCGCCGCTGCTCGCGCGTGGCATTAGCTGGCTTCGAACGGCGCACGATTGCACTGCCGAGTTGAATCTGCGCCAGCCGCGACTTACGCTAGATCATCATCGAGCGAATCATCCGGCACTCGTTCCAAGGCCTCACGGCTCCAATACACCGCGCGAGCGAAGACATGAAAATGCGAATGTGGCAGGTGGTTTTCTTTTCCGTATTGGCCAACGCCATGCTCGCAGCAGCAGCGGTCGTCGCCGACGACAAGGCAGATTTGAAGTCGGCCTTTGATAAAGCTGGCGCGGCGATGAGCAAGGTCGACTATCCGGAAGCAGCCAAGCAATATGAGTTGGCACGCCAGCTCGCGCCCAAGGTGTTCGGTGCAAACACGAAAAATAACGCAGTAATCATCAACAATCTGGCCATCGTCTATGAGAAGCTGGGCCAATACGATAAGGCTGAGCCGCTATTCCAAAGCAGTCTGGAAATTCGCAAAGCGCTGTTGGGTCCGGAAGACGCGGATGTCGCCGAAACGCTCGACAGCCTCGGCAGTCTCTACTTACACATGGGCAACTTTCCCAAGGCAGACTCGAATTATCAACAGAGTCTGAAGATCAAGCTGGCGAAGCTCGGACCCGATCATCCTTCAACCGCCGATACGCTGACCAACCTCGGCAACCTCTATGGCAACATCGGCGAATATGGCAAGGCGGCTTCCTTTTTCGAACGGAGCTTGAAGATTTATCAGGCGAAGCTCGGGCCCAACCATCCAGATCTCGCCAATAACTTATATAACCTGGCCAATTTGTATTGGCATACGCATGAGTATGTCAAAGCCGAACCGCTCTTCCAACGCAGCCTGGCAATCGATGAGAAACAATTGGGCCGCGATCATCCGTCGGTCGCTTACGACATCTACGGTTTGGCCCAACTTTACACGAGCATGGGTAACTTTGCAAAAGCCGAGCCACTGTTTCAGCGCTGCCTGAAAATCCGCGAAGCCAAGCTGCCTGCCGGGCATCCGGATATTGCTACCACGCTTGACGCCATGGGCACGCTCTACAAAAACAAAGGCGATTGGGCAACCGCCGTCCCACTGTATCTGCGCAGTTTGAAGATCCGAGAAACGGCTTTGGGTCCTAAGCATCCCGACATTGCCGACAGCCTAGACAATCTTGCCGACGCCTATGAGCGGCTGGGAAAGCCGGCTGACGCCGTGCCGCTGGTGCAGCGGGGCTTGGATATTCGTATGGCTGTCTATCCGCTGACGCATCCGGCCGTTGTCAGCAGTATCAATAATTTGGCCACGCTGTACCGGGGCCTGGGACAATATGCGAAAGCCGAACCGCTTTATATGAGCAATCTGAAGACCATCGAAGAAAACTTCGGCCGGGAGCATCCCGACGTCGCGAAATTCGGGTTGCACAATTTGGCCGTGTTGCACGCTGCTCAATCCAGGTTCGATTTGGCCGCGGACGAGTTCGATCGAGCCCGGCGAATTGCTCGCAAACAGATTGCGCAAGTCTTACCGGCGCTGAGCGAAAGAGAACAGCTCGAATACTTGGAGCAAAACGACCGGCATGACCTTCACGTCGCACTGAGCCTGGGCGCCTTAGCGAAAATCGATTCGTCAATTGCGGAGCGGAGCGCAACTTGGCTGGCAAATGGCAAGGCCGTGGCACAAGAAACGCTCATTCAACGCACCGCACTTAGCCGCGATAACTCAAACCCAAACTTGACGCTCATCGGTAAGCAGTTGAACCTGGTACGGAATCAGTTAGCCAAGCTGACCAACACGGCGCCAAACGTCGGTCAAGAAAAGGCCTATCGCGACGCTGCGGCTAAACTGTCCGAGCAGGAACTTGAACTGAATCGGCAACTGAATCGCGAAGGTGGTTTGAACTATGTCGCCACATGGGTGCAACTTGACGCGATTCGTAAATCGCTGCCTAAGAACGGCATTCTGATCGATATCGTGCGTTTCAGTCCGGCGGTCTTCGCGGCCAAGTCAGACGAAGTCCAGTTTCAGCCGGCACACTACTTCGCTTGGCTGACTCCTTCAGCGGGTGAAGGCGAAGTCAGCGTGGTTGACCTGGGCGTCGCGGAGAAGATTGACGCTGCCGTGCACGATTTTCAGACTGCGCTAAAGCCTTGCCAAAGCGGCGACAAAACCAAGAACCCGTTAATGAAATCCGGTGAAGTCGAGGCGGAGAAACAGCTCCAAGTCTCGCTGGCGGAGATTTCTAAGCTGGTACTCGCGCCGCTGATGCCCAGCGTTGGTAAACTGAGCGAATTGTTCATCAGCCCAGACGCGTCACTATGGCTGGTTCCGTGGTCAGCACTGCCGATTGATGGTAATTATGCCGTCGAAACCTGGAATATTCACTACCTAATCAGCGCGCGCGACCTTGTGGCGGAGCGTCGCAAATTCGAGTTGGGGCCGCCGCGAATCTTTGCGAATCCCAACTACAATTTGTCGGCCGCTGATTTGGCAGCGGCAACGGTTGCAGCACTTGGCGGCAAACCGAGCGTTAAACCGGAGAAAAGCACGCCACCAACGGCTTCGACAAAAAAGCCGACAGTCAGCGTCGAATCCAACGGCCGCCAGCTTCGCTCCGCCCAAGTCATCGGCACTGTGTCGCTATTGCCTGGCACGGCAAGCGAAGCGGCAGCAATCTTGCCGAGTCTAAAAAGTTATGCCGGCGAACCGAAGTTATTGACCAGCCAACAGGCGCTCGAAGGCGTTTTCAAACAACTGCATTCGCCACGCGTTTTGGTGCTCAGCACCCACGGTTTCTTCCTGCCGGATCAGTCGCCGCCAAGCGATTTGGCCAAGCTCACTTGGTCTCGCAGCGCTGGTCAGCAAGATCAACCGCTGCTCGATCCGAATGGCAGTCCGCTGGAAAACCCCTTATTGCGATGCGGACTGCTGTTGGCCGGTTGTAACAATCGCGAGAAGATCAGCGATCCAACATTGGATGATGGGATATTGACCGGCATGGAGATCGTCGGCACGGATTTGCGTGGCACGCAACTTGTGGTGCTTTCCGCCTGCGAGACTGGCATCGGCAAAGTCAACAATGGCGAAGGCGTGGCCGGCTTGCGACAAGCATTTCAACTTGCCGGTGCGCAAGCTGTCGTCGCCACGTTGTGGCAAATTCCCGACCAAGCGACCGCACAACTGATGAACGACTTCTTCGCCAACCTGTCGGCGGGGCAAAGCAAATCAGAAGCACTCCGCAATGCGCAACTCAAAACCATCAAAGCCCGCCGAGAAAAATACGGTGCCGCCCATCCGCTATTTTGGGCAGCCTTCACGCTGACAGGGCAGTAGTCATGTTCACTTTTGGGTCCATCCGTAACGAACGGCAAAGAGCTCCGTCCGGAATTGCCGTCGCTTGCGTTTAAGATCCAGCGGAGTGACATTGTTGGTATCGACTGCAGACTTGAAAATGAAATTAGGAATAGCCAATCATGCGAATACGATTTCAGCAGTTAACGGCCAGCGGTCTGCTGGTATTGATGCTGGCGTCTGCCGGTGAACTGTTTGCCCAAACCGAGGATGATCTGAAGGCGGCGTTTAATCGCGCCTACGAGGCAAACCGCCAGCACAATCCCGGCGAAGCGATTAAAAACTACGAAGCCGCACTGGCAATCGCGCCCCGGGTGCTGGGGGAGTCGCACGCAAACACGGTCGAGATCTTGAAGCAGCTCTCGTATCTGTACTACTCGCAAGGAAACCATCGACAAGCCAACAAGATCGAGTTGCGGCTGGTCAAAATCGTCATTGCGCAGAAAGGCGAAAACGATGTCGCCGTTGCCGAGCGCTATGCCCGGCTGGCAGTCAATTATCATTTTCTGGACGACTACAAACAATCGGAAGAGTATTTCATCAAATGCCAAAAAATCTACCAAACGAAGTTTGGCGCTGATGGCAATAAAGTCGCCGACGTCGAGAACGATCTGGGCAATCTGTATGTCGACAGCCACGAATTCGACAAAGCGGAGGCGGTCTATCTACACGCTCTGCAGGTTTACAAGCAGCAAACGCCGGTCGACGAATTGGACGTGGCGCTGGTACAGCAAGGCCTGGCCATTCTGTACATGAAGACGTCGCGGTTCGCCAAAGCGGAATCGCTGTTTGAGGCCAGTCAAAAAACCAGCGAAGCAAAACTGTCGGCCAACGATCAGGTCATCGCCGAGCGATTAGCCAGTTACGCGGCGCTATTTGTCGACACAGGACGCTTGAGCGCGGCGGAACCGATGTTGCTAAGAAGCGTCGCCATCTTCGAAAAAACGGCGCCACAAAGCCCGAATTTTTATAATTCGCTCAACAACCTGGCAGGGCTTTACACCTACTTGGGCCAATACGACAAAGCCGAGTCGCTGTATCAACAAAACTTAAAGCTCAGCCAAACCGCTTACGGTGAAAACAGTTCGCAAACAGCGTTGACTCTCTCCGCGCTGGGCAATCTCTATTCGCGGAAAAGAGATTATCCCCAGGCGCAACAATTCTTCCAGCGCAGCCTCGATATTCGCGAACGCGTGCTGGGGCCAGATCATCCCGACGTTGCCGAAAGCCTCAACGCGCTCGGCAACAACTATCGCGAACAGGCACAGTACGCGCCGATCGAACCACTCCTGCAACGCAGTCTGAAGATCCGCCTAAAGACTTACGGTGAGAATCACGTGATCGTGGCTTCAGCGATCAACGATTTAGCTCTCTATTACAACGATGCCGAAAAATTCGAGTTGGCCGAATCGATGTTCGAGCGCAGCCGAAAGATCTACGAATCGATTTTTGGCTCCAATTATCACCGATTAGCCGATACGACCTGGCGAAATCTGGCGTTGGTCCACGAAGCCCAAAATCAATCGGTCCGCGCGAGCGACGACTTCGATCACGCCCGCCGAATCGTTCGGAAGCATGTGGCGACGGTGCTGCCAATGTTGAATGAAAAAGAGCAATTGGCGTTTATGCAGCGTACCAGCCGAAGCGAGCTCTTCTTGGCTTTGACCTTGGGCTGGAAACATCCGCACGATCCGCAAATTGCTGCGCGCTCGGCGAACTGGCTAGCAAACGATAAAGCCGTGACTCAAGAGACTTTGGTTCAGCAAACGATTCTCGCCCGCGACAGTAAAGATCCGCGTGCGACGGAATTGTTGCCGCGACTGCTGGCCGTTCGCACGCAATTGGCGAATCTGGCCAACGCGGAACCCAAGTCCGACCAGGAAGAAACACGCAGACTTGAACTGGCCAAACTCACCGAATCGGAGAATTCGCTCGTCAAGCAACTCAACAGCGTGGGCGAAAAATGCACTCCACCCAAGTGGATCGAAACCGACACCTTGCGCCAGGCGTTAGCCAAGGACGCTGTACTGGTCGATATCCTTTGTATCACACCGCCCGTCTATCGCGCGGAACCAGGCCAACCCCGCCAACTGCCGGCACGGTACGTGGCGTGGGTCACGCCGGCGACCGGCGCAGGCAAGGTCCAAGTCATTGACCTCGGCGAGGCCGCCGCCATCGACAAAGCCGTCTCCGCTTTTCGGACCGTAATGGCCACGGCGCAATCCGGCAAGTCACTGCACGAGTTGGGCGAACCCGAGGCCGAAAAACAAGTTAAAGTGTCGCTGAGTACAATTGCCAAACTCGCCTTGGAGCCGCTGCTGCCGCATCTGAAAGGCAAGTCAGAAATCGTGCTCAGCCCAGACGCTAATCTCTGGCTGGTGCCGTGGTCCGCCTTGCCGACCGACGATGACCAATACGCAATCGAGAAATGGAACATCCATTATGTGACTTCCGCCCGCGACCTGCTGATCAAACCGGCAAACAACGATTCGAACAAACGCACTTCCGGCCTGCCGCGCATCTTCGCCAATCCGAATTACGATCTGCCGGTCAGCCAAATTCCAGCGGTGATGGCGTCGATCTTTGGTCGCGCGACGGCGGCTCTGTTAGTTCCCAAGCCAATTTCAATTTCCAACTCGCCGACTTCGCCGACAACCAATTCCAATTCCTTGCCCAGCACTCGTCGCGCGGCCAATGCCATTGGCCGCGTCCCGCTATTACCCGGCACAGCCGCCGAAGCCGAAGCAATCACGCCCAATCTCAAAACGTATGCCGGCGAGCCGAAACTTTACGCAGGCCAACAAGCACTGGAGGTTGTCTTCAAGCATTTGCGTTCGCCCAAGGTTTTGGTGCTTTCGACGCACGGCTACTTTTTGCCAGAACAGCCGACCAATGTGAACAACGATTCTCAAACGAGTTCACGGAACGCCGGCCGCAATATGCCAACTGTCGACGCCGAGGGACAACCGCTGGAGAACCCCATGCTGCGCTGCGGACTACTCTTGGCAGGCTGCAACGAGCGCGCGAATCTGGCCGACCGATCGTTAGACGACGGTGTGCTGACCGGCATGGAGATCGTCGGCACGGATTTGCGTGGCACGGAGTTGGTGGTGCTCTCCGCCTGCGAGACCGGCATCGGCAAAGTCAACAATGGCGAAGGCGTGGCCGGCTTGCGGCAAGCGTTTCAACTGGCCGGCGCGCAAGCTGTCGTCGCCACGTTGTGGCAAATTCCCGACCAAGCCACTGCACAACTCATGAACGACTTCTTCGCCAACCTGGCGGAGGGGCAATCTAAGTCGGAATCACTCCGCAATGCGCAACTCAAAACCATCAAAGCCCGCCGAGAAAAATACGGTGCGGCTCATCCGCTATTTTGGGCAGCGTTCACGCTAACAGGCGGCAACTAGTCGAGTCGTGGCGTTAAACGCCGCAATTGATCTGCCCCCGTTCAAATATCGCTCGCAAGCAGGCTTTTACTTTCCTCCGACCACACGCCGGCCAGCCAGTCGATCAAAAGCCGCGCATTGCGGCATGCATTCAAAATCTCGCGGCACCGCGATGGGTCGGCGATCCCTGCTTGTTCCAGGCAGTCTCCCGCCAAAGTGCGAGGATCGCTGGTCCATCGCTCACACCCGATAGGCGGTCGATGAGCCAATATCCATAGGTCGAGAAGGCCGCGGAACGCCGTGTCCGCGGCTCCAGGGCAATTTGGCGGCAACGCTTCGCCGAGACATCGATTTCTGCTTCGTTGGCGAGAGCCAGAACGCGATCGACCATCAGTTCAAACGCGCGGCGTTTGTCAGCCTTGGTCAGTCTTTTCGGCTGCAGATGCGGTGCCTGTTTGAATCGCGCGCACAGTGGACAAAGGCAACCGCATTCGGGTATCAAAAGTGTTTGCGGATGCGCGACATTATCGAATGACGTCGTGACGTAAGTCCAAAAGAAATTGGCAAACCCGTGCAGATGTGCGTAATGCGGCAGCAACTGCGCCGGAAGCTGCAAAAAGTTATTCGTAATTCACGCGATTGTCGCGTCGGGTGAATCGGAGTGTTTTTCCGCGTACTCGACGGATAAACGTCCGGTTTTCATTGCCTCACCGATCCATCGCAAGAGCTTGTAACTCCGCGAATAAATGTCGATCGCAAGCAGGCAACAGCCTTTCACGATTGAGCATGGTAAAGCGGGCTCGCGCTTGCCGGATGGTTCGTTCAGAGGCCGTTAAATTTCGAATTTCTTGCAACGAACTTGCCAAGTCGCTTTCAGCGACCCGGTTCGCCGTTTCACATCCAGCGGCGTAGCGGTCCTCGTTGATAGTACGAGGATGAAAGCATTGTTCTGCCTCGTGAGCTACGACATCTGGGCTGCGCAAATGTTCGGCCGATATGCCGAACGTATGCCGCGCTGGTCTCGCCGGGATGCCAAGCTGCCGGCAAAATGCTGGCGCGAATTCCAATTTCGCAGCGCCGGGCGGTTTGTTATAATCCGCGTCGACACCCAACATTCAGCAAAGGCAATCATCATGTCGACAGCCACCGCTTCCGGAATTCGTGAAAATATCACTCAGTGCATCGGCAACACGCCGCTGGTCAGGCTGCGCCGCGTGACCGAAGGCTGCGTGGCCACGGTGGTTGGCAAGCTGGAAAACATGAATCCGCTGTGGAGCGTAAAGGATCGGATCGCCGCGGCAATGATCGATGCCGCCGAACGCGACGGAAAAATCAACAAAGACACGGTGGTGATCGAGGCCACCAGCGGTAACACCGGCATCGGTTTGGCCTACGTTTGCGCGGCACGCGGGTACAAACTTGTTGTGACCATGCCAGAAAGCATGAGCCTGGAACGCCGCCGGTTGCTCAAAGCCTTGGGTGCGGAACTGATTCTCACGCCGGCCGCCGAAGGCATGCCTGGCGCGGTGCGGCATGCCGATTCGCTGGCTGCCCAGAATAAAAACTACTTTGTCGCCCAGCAGTTCAAAAATCCGGCCAATCCGGAAGCCCATCGCCAGACTACCGCGGAAGAAATCTGGCGAGATACCGACGGCAAGGTGGATATCGTCGTTTCGGGCGTTGGTACCGGCGGCACAATTACTGGCGTTGGCGAAGTGCTCAAGAAGAAAAAGCCCAGCATCAAGATGGTTGCCGTCGAACCGACGAACAGCCCGGTGATTACGCAAAAGCGCAAAGGCGAACCGCTCAAGCCCGGCAAGCACACCATCCAAGGCATTGGAGCGGGCTTCATTCCCGACGTGCTGAATATCGACATCATTGACGATGTGGTGCTGGTCCAGGACGAAGACGCCATGGAGACCGCGCGTCGCATGGCCAAGCTCGAAGGCTTCATGTGCGGCATCAGTTGCGGGGCCGCAGCCTGGGCAGCCATTGAAGTGGCCAAGCGGCCAGAAAACGCCGGCAAGCTGATCGTCGTCATCCTGCCTGACCTTGGCGAGCGCTACCTCTCGACCAAGCTGTTTCCGGAATAGTCGCCGCGCGGCATCGTTGCTTGCGACGGAAAAATTGCGGTTAGAGTTGCCGCGGACCGGGTTCACCTGCTCGGCCAGCCCTGCCTGTTTATTGACGATTCGCGTTTCGCCCGCGCGTTGCTGCAGGCCAACGCAATCGCATCCTGGCCTGCCCGCATGGCCCGCCCGCATGGCCTGCATTCGCAAATTGGGGAATGCTCACAACTCGCGTGAAAACATCCACACTCCGCCGTTGACAAGACCCTGCCAGCTAAGTATACTAACGTACAGTTTCCGGCAGAACGCGGGCAACCGCGTCCGGCGGGAATTCAGCGGAAGATTGCTGGAGTGGTGGCGAGGAATTTGCCCGGCGCGCGAGGGGCCACGGTGTTGGTCTGCGTGCTCGCGCTGAATGTCGCGGCAAATTCAACGGGATCGAGTCGATAAACATCGATCCCGTCACAAACGCGCCCTCGTCTGGCGACCGTCTGCTGCGCTCTTTGGCAATTCATTGCGGCCGCGTTGCGTTTAGGCAACCGCGCGGCCGCGCACAGTTCGTTCGGCCTTGTCGGACAATCGCGCCCATGGGCGACGGTTGCGAGACAGCGTACGGACTGGCAACGTTCGCTGCCGACGGTTTCAGTCCGGGCGTTCGAACTGCGCACGTTGGTCAGGCAATTCCAGGTGTTGTCCCCAGTGTCACTCGCCTTTCGCAATGTCCTGACAATTAACAAAACGCTAGTTTTTACGCGGTTTTTGTCGCGAGTGCCAAACGTAAGTCCAATGATTGCGTCGCAAAATAAAAAAAATCCGGCAAGCTCAGGTGGCCGTGGCGGATGGTGGCCCGTGAGTCGATGGCCAGGCGATCATCGCGCTTTGGTGCCCCGGATGTGAAGATTGCGTGCAGGCAATTGACGTCTGCACGAATTGTTCGCAAAATATGGGGCTACTTTCGCTTTATTTCTGGGAGGAAGATGGATGGTTGCATTCGACAAGCGGGTTTTGGTGATTGGTTTTGGTTCGGTTTCGCAATGTACGCTGCCCATCTTGTTGAAGCACGTTCGGGTTGCTCCGCAAAACATTACGGTCATGGACTTCGAGGACAAAGCGGCCGCCTTGAAGCCGTGGACCGACCAGGGCGTGAAATTCGTCCGCGAGAAAATCACGCCTGAAAACTTGGGCCAAGTGCTGGCCAAACATGTCTCGCAGGGCGACATTTTGATCGATCTGGCTTGGAACATCGACTGCTGCGAGATCGTCCAGTGGTGCCACGATGCTGGCGTGCGATATCTCAACACCTCGGTGGAAGTTTGGGATCCGTACGATCGCCAGCTTTACGCCAAGCCCACGGAGCGGACGCTGTACCATCGGCATATGCAAGTTCGCCAAATGGTGGGCGGTTGGAAGTCGTCAGGGCCAACGGCCGTGCTGGAGCATGGCGCTAACCCAGGCTTGATTTCGCACTTCACGAAACATGGGTTGCTGGAAATTGGCCAGCGGATGTTGGACGATAAAAAAGCTAGCGGTCAGGCGGCCGAACAGATCAAACAGCACATGGCCGACCGCGCGTTCAATCATTTAGCAATGAAGCTGGGCGTCAAGGTGATTCACTGTTCGGAGCGCGATACGCAAATTAGCGATGTGCCCAAGCAGGTGGACGAGTTCGTGAATACCTGGAGCATCGAAGGCTTTCGCGAAGAAGGCACAACCACGGCCGAAATGGGCTGGGGGACGCACGAAAAAACGCTGCCGGCCGACGCCTATCAGCACGAAACCGGCCCCCGCAATCAAATCTGCCTGGCACGGATGGGCTTGAATACCTGGGTTCGCACCTGGGTGCCCAACTACACGTTGCGTGGCATGGTGGTGCGCCACGGCGAGGCGTTTACGATCTCCGACAAGCTCACGGTTTGGGAAGGCGAAAAGGCCGTTTATCGGCCGACGGTTCACTATGCGTACTGTCCTTGCGATGCCGCCATTGCTTCGCTCAACGAGCTGCGCGGTTACGATTACGAACTGCAACCCAACTTGCGGATCATGGGCGACGAAATCACCAGCGGCGCGGATATTTTAGGTGCGCTATTGATGGGGCACGCTTACAACTCCTGGTGGTGCGGCACGGATCTGAGTATTGAAGAATCACGGCGTTTGGTGCCGCATCAAAATGCCACGACCATGCAAGTAGCCATTTCGATTGTGGCGGCCGTGCTGTGGATGATCGAAAATCCGCAACGGGGCGTTTGTCTGCCGGACGATCTGCCGCACGACTACGTCTTGGAGATTTCCAAACCGTATCTCGGCAAATTCATTTCGACTGCCGCCGATTGGACGCCGCTCAAAAACTACAGCAATGTGTTTGATGGCTTCCAACAGCCGGATATCGATGCGGCCGACCCCTGGCAATTTAAGAATTTTCTTTGCGGAGATCGCGATTGATGGTTGCTCCCAAGACGCTACAAAAGCTGGCCAAGGAACATGGCACGCCGCTGTTTGTGGTGGATCATGACGAGTTGCGCAAACAGTATGCCGCGTTCAAAAAACATTTGCCCCGCGTGCAGGCGTATTACGCGGTCAAGGCAAATAGCGATCCGGCCATCGTCAAGACGTTGTACGACGCCGGCGCCAGCTTTGATGTGGCGTCGATGGCCGAATTTCGCGAGGTGCATGAGAATATTGCCTCGCTGCCGGCCAAGGCGCGACAGGATTTCATCTGGGACAAAATCATCTACGCCAATCCGATCAAAGACAATCAAACGCTGGCGGAACTCGATCCGTACAAGCCGCTGATGACCTACGACAACCTGGCCGAGATCGGCAAAATCAAAAAGCATTCGCCCCGCGCCGGTTTAATCCTGCGATTGCGCGTGCCCAACACCGGCGCGGTGGTGGAACTTTCCAGCAAATTTGGCGCGGCCTCTGGCGAGTCGGTCGATCTGATCGAAGCCGCGTTTCAGGCCGGATTGACGGTCGAAGGCTTGAGTTTTCATGTCGGCAGCCAATGCACGAACTTTACCAATTACACCCAGGCTTTGAATCTGGCTGCCGGCATCTTTAAAGAAGCCCACGAGCGCGGCCACCCGGAAGTCAAGATTCTGGACATCGGCGGCGGCTTTCCGACCGCTTACGACAAGCACGTCAAACCGTTTTCGCAGTTGGCCAAAGCCATCAACGCCGACATCAATCGGCTATTTCCCAAAGACATGGAAATTTTGGCCGAGCCGGGCCGATTTTTGGTCGCGCCGGCCGGAACGCTGGTTGCCACGGTCATCGGCAAAGCGGTCCGCGATGGCAAGCAGTGTTACTACATTGACGACGGCGTTTATCACACCTATTCCGGGGTGATCTTCGACCACATCCATTACCCGATTCATGCATTTAAAAAAGGCCCCACGCAAGTCTGCTCGGTCTTTGGCCCGACATGCGACGCACTGGATACAATTTCCATCGGCGAATCGCTGCCGGATTTGGAACTCGGCGAGTTGGTTTACAGCCAGAATATCGGCGCTTACAGCCACGCGTCGTCCACGTACTTCAACGGTTTTCCGCCGGCAAAGGTCGTGCATTTGAACCAGTGACGGCAGCTAGCGCGTGGGCGGCGACGATGGGGCACGCGAAATAATTGAACGCCCCAGCACATGGGCGGCGGCTTGTTCGCCACTGCGGATGCAATGCGGCAAGCCCACACCGCGATAGGCATTGCCAGCCAATGCGAAGTTTGGCAACGCGCGAGCGCGCTGCTCGATGCGATCGACCAACTGGCAATGGCCCAGATGATATTGCGGCATGGTTTGCTGCCAGCGAATGACTTGTTGAATCAGCGGATCGCCCTGCACACCGATCAGCGCCGCGAGTTCGTCGCGAACTAACCGAGTCAACGCAGCGTCATCCAGATCGACTAATTCGGGCTGCGCGGACCCGCCCACAAACACGCGAATCAGAACACAACTTTGCGGCGCGCGATCCGGAAATTTGACACTGGAGAAACTGCCGGCGATGATGCCGCGCTTTTCGATGGCCGGCACCACAAATCCAAACCCCAATGCGCGCGATGGCAATTGGTTGCGACGAAATCCCACAGCCACGATCGCCGTGCCGGCATGCAAGATCGAATGCAGATCGTCCGCCAGATCCACATCGAGTGAGCGTACGAGCGTGGCCGCGACCGGCGCCGGCGTGGCCACGATCAGCGCATCGCAATCGTACGCCGGCCGTGTTGCTTGGTTGCTCTTCGCGGCAAAATGTAATCGCCAGTTGTTGCCCGTACGCTCGACGCGCGAGATGGGCGAACACAATTGCACCGCGTCTGCCGGCAGTTTTGCGGCCGCGGCTTGAATCAGGCTCGACATCCCGCGGCGCGGCGCTAGGAACATGCTGTAACGTGCGCCGGCCTCGCGACTTTCGGACTTGGGCTCGTGCGCCGCGGCAGCCTGCAAACTGCCCCATTGGCGTTCCATTTCCAAAAACCGCGGCATCGTGGCTTGCAGACTGAGTTTCTCGGGATCGGCCGTATAGATGCCGGAAATCAGCGGCTGCACTAACCGCTCGAACGCTTCCACGCCTAACCGCCGTCGCGCGAACGACGCTAGGCTTTCGTCGCCTTGATTTGGCCGCGGCGGAATGAATCGTTCCCAACACAGGCGTAATTTGGCCTGCCAACTGAGAATGGGCGAACACATGATCGGCCACAACTTCCGCGGCGTAAGCAGTACAAATCCATCCGGCACCGGCTGCAATTTTCCGCGACAAACAACGTACGCTTGGCGGCCGGGGTTCGTGGGAATCAGCTCGTCCGAAAAGCCGATTCGTCGGCAGAAGTCGGTTGCGGTCGACTGATTGGTGATGAAGCAGTCGGCGCTGCGCTCGATCAAAAAGCCATCGCGCGATTCCGTTTGTAGCACGCCGCCCAATCGGTCGGACGCTTCGAACAATTGCACTTCGCACTCCGGCGAAAGTTCTCGCACGCGGTGCGCGGCCGCCAGCCCGGAGATGCCGCCGCCAATGACGGCCACACGCTGGGGACGCTGGTTGTTGGCAGCCGCAGGCGGCAGAGACATTTCGCTGGTGTTCAACGCAGATATAACTCGCAGCAATGGAGAGCGATTGACCGCCACTTACGGCGCATTGCCAATCGCTGGCGCAAAAAACTTGTCCACGCGGTCCAGCGCGTCAAAGATACGCCAGCCTGCGGAAATATGCCCTGTGTTGTACCAGACGATTGGCGGCTCGCCGAGCGCCTTCCAAAGCGAAAGCGTACACGCCTTGGGGATAATTTCATCCTGCAAGGCGTTGAGCATCAAGATCTCGCGGCCGCGCAACTTGGCGGCATAAGTGATCGGGTCCACGGGTTTGATGGCGGCCACCATCGATTGCTGCGTGCCGCCAGCGGCTTCCCATTTGCGGCGAATATCTTTCATCTTGGGATGGCTCCAAGCAATCTGCCCAATATCGCCGCCCGCCAGCAGCATGCAAACTTTCTGAAAACGTGGCTCGTGCGAAGCAACCAGCCCAGCGGTAATTCCGCCTAGGCTGATGCCCATGATGCCCAGGCGCTGCTCGTCAATTTCCGGGCGCGATGCCAACCAGGCGGCCGCGCGGCGGATGTCGAGCACGGCCTGCGTCATGCCGGCCACCGTTTCTTGCGGATCGGGCGAGATCATCCGGCTGGGCAATTTCTCATCGCGGCGCGGACCGTAGTAAGGCATAATCACAAACAGCGAAGCCACGCCGCGATCGGCCAGCGAGCGGGCAAACAAGCGCGAAAGTTCGAAGTCGCCGCCCAAGATGTGGAGCACCACGCAGGCCGGATGTTTGCCCGGCGTGATTGGGCAAAAATATTCGCAATGCACGGTGTTATTATTTTCGCTCGCTGTTTTCAACTGCGATGGAAAACGCACTTTCCATTGCGTGAATTTTGTGGCCAGATCGTCCACCGCCTCTTGTTCGAATGCGAATTTGCCCGCCTGCAAACGGAATTGCTCAGGCGTGTCTTTCTGCGAATCGGCCGACGCTTCGACCGTCACTTCGCCGCGGCGGACTTCGACGACCGGCGCTGCGCTGGCCGTTTTTGCGGCCGCAAAAGCGACAACCGCAGGCGTTGGCGGCGTGCCAGGCGATTGCCCATTGGCCACCGCGCCCGTCAAGCAGATCACAATCAAAGCCGTGACAAGACAGTCGTTCATCGGATGGACCCTGACCTTCCTGGTTTTGCGAATCACGGCTTGCCGGGCAGCGGCGCGCCGAGCAGTTCGCGGTAATCCTTGAGTTCGACCGAGTAAAACAGCCATTTTTCGCCTTCTTTGCGCAGCGTCAATTCGATGGGGCGAATTTCCGTGCCTTGAATGCCGGCGAACGAGCCTTCTACGCGGCCAACAAATTTGGCAATCGCTTCGGGCGGACTGGTCGCCTTGTGAAAGGTAATTTCCAAGTCGCCAATATGCGCCGTTGTGATTTTTGCCCTCGGCAGCACTTGCTGAACGAGTCCCCGTAGCACGATGCCGTTGGGAGAAATCAGCGAGTTCAGCGTGGCGAGATCCCCAGCTTCCAGCGCACGCGCCGCGCGATCCATCTGGGCCGTGATGATTTTGCGATCGGTGGGCACAAACCAGGCGATACACACAATGGCCACGGTGATTGCCAGCGCAGCCAACGCCGCCAGCAACCAAGACGACTTGCGAGTCTGTACGAACACCGCGCCAAGCACGCCCGTCACCAACAAAGCAATCAGAATTGGCGGCCACGGATGATCGATCAGATCGGTCATGAAAAATTACTTTCGAGGCATGGTCGTTGCAGCTAACTGGGCCTGCTCACGTCGCAACATGATGGCGGAAACGAGCGCGCCAACCGAAGCCAAAGCGATCAGCGGCCCTAACGTCTTCAACAGTTTGACCTGCGGTGCGGTTGCTGGTTGAGTCGTTGCCGGCGATTCCGCGGGTTGCGCTGCCGCGGCGGCTTCCGCTTCGGATACGGCCGCGCGATATTCTGGATCGGCGCGGCGGCGGTGAATTTCGGTGCGGGCTTCCAGTTGACGCTCCAGGCCGGCCTCGCGGAGTGCATACCGCGGACCCGTGCCCAGCAAACCAATCAGGCCCGCGCCACAAAACATCAATCCCCAATACCAGGGCGAATCCGTAATGCCAGGGCGATAGACGCGAATGAACCAGTACGTGCCGAGGCCGCTCAACAACACCGCAAGGATCAGGCCGGCAGCAATAGAAATGGGCATGCCCTGAGTATACCCAATTTCGGCTGACGAGAGAAATCTCAGGCCGAGGCTTCCAATCGCTTGCCAATTTCCAAAATCTGCGGCGCATCGAGCGTCAGGCCGTTAGAAGTGAATAATTGGGCGATTGCCGCCCGATGAATTTTCATCTTGGTTCCGCCGACGCCCAGCGCGCCATAGCAAACCATGCCATCGCGCGTTTTGGCCTTATCTGTGGCCGCAATGCCGGCAATGCCCAACGCTGGCACCGCGTTGAGGTCGATGGCGACCTGCAAACCGGAGCATCCCCGCCGGACATCCTCAGGCAGCATCAGCACGCCTGGCGCGCCAGCCGAAATCACGCATTGCACGCCCTGCAGCGCGGCAATCAGTTCGTCGCGACTGCCCGTCGAATAGGGCGTAATGTACGCGCGGCCGTTGTTGCCACCGATTTGCGTACAAACCTCTTCCGCTTTGGACATCGCGCGCGAGGCCAGCCGGACCACCGCGTTTTCACCGACCAGCAACTGAGCGACGCGTCGGCCGACGGGCCCCGTGCCTGCGAGCACCAGCACCGTGGCACCCGCCGGCGGAAGGTGTTGACGCGCGGCCAGTACGGCCGCGGCCGCCGTGGTGTTGGCACCGTTGGAATCCAACAACACCGAAACTCGCATCGGTCCAAAGAAGGTTTCCGTCACCTTGGCCAACAGCCGCTCGCCGGCCGTCACGTCGCTGCCGCCGATGAAGATGGCCGTATGTTTGAGATCGTCAACGCCGCGCGTGAAGATCGCCCCATAAACCAACTCACGTACGTTTTCTGGTTTGACGTCGCGATATTGCAACAGATGCGTCACGCCAGAGTCGACGGCCACCACGGCGTCAAACACGCTCGGATGGGCGTCGGTATCGAGTTGGATCAGAATGTTAGGCTTGCTCAAGGTGTAAAACTCCCGGTGGCCGCAAAGATGTCGCCTGAATTGCGTCGCCCGAATTGCGACGCGTGCTGCGATTGTGGTGCATTTTTGCCCCGCCGGCAAGCAGCGCGGTAGTGCGCCGCTTGCCGCTGGGATCATGCCTCGCTGGGCGCAAGCGCCAACTCTTTCAACGCATCGAGCGAGGCAATGGCGTCGCTGCGAGAGATTTGCTGCCAGCCGTCGAGCTTGTGGCGCAGCAGCGCCAACTTGTAACTTTCGAAGGCGTCGGCCAAATCGCTGGGCAACTCGGCCAGCCGCGCAAACGGGCGAACCGCTTCCGCGCCTGGCTGTTCCGCGCGCTGGGCAGCTTCCCACGGCGCGGCCTTGGCGGAGTCGGCTGCGGCATCGGATTCGGGACTGCGGCCATCAAAAGCGCCTCGGTCTTGCGATTTACCAAACGGCTGAATCTGTTCGACGTCGCCTTGGCGCAACGCCGACGCTGCGTCAGCTTCGCCGGAATCTTCGTCCACTTCGGCCACAACCAGGTCATCTTCGCGCGGCGGCGCTTCGTCCACCGGGTTCAACGTTTCGAAGCGCTGCGTGCGCATGGTGCTGACCGACCAATCGTTTTGCACCGCGCCTTCGAGCCACATTTCCGCATCGTGCCAATCCAGCGCAGCCTGAAAATGGCTCCAATACAGGCCTTGGTAGCTGTCGTGGCTGGCAGCAAATCGCTCGTACACGCGGCGCAAACGGCCCACGTGCTGACCAGTGACATTGCCAACGCGGCGACTCCAAGCGTCGTCAGAAAAGCCGTTCGGTTCGGCGTTGGCCGACATCAGTTCGCTGCGCCAGAGCGTGATGATTCGGCCTTTCTCCCAGTTGGTGGTACTGACCAACCGATTCCATTGGCCCAGATATTGTTGCGAGGTTTGATCCAACCATTGAACTACGGGCTCCTGCCCTTCGAGCATCACCATTGCGTCGCCACTCCCCGGTGCCATTTCGAAACGTAAGCTCATGCAAACCGCCGGCCGACCCGCGTCAACCTCAGGGCCAACTTCGCTCATTCTAGCAGGTTGCTAGCGGTCAAAATCCTTGCGCTTGCTCCGCCTGCGAAGTCAATTCCGTCGCCAGGGCAACTCGTCGAGCAATTGCCCACAAACGCCGGCAAACCGATGCCCAAAATTGTTGGCGAGCGTTGGGGATAACGTGTCAATCGGGACGTTGTAGGGAGGGAAGCTTGATCGAGCGGCAGCATCCGACTGCTCCCGAACACCGGGAGGCTGGGCTATGATGAACAACGTGGCACGACTCAAGAAACTCGCAGAATGCGGCGGCACGCAGCGAACTTTCTTCGGCAACCAATGCGAGTTTATCCAGCGCATCCAATCCGGGAACTTACGGCGATGTCTGATCTGATCGATAACGCCAAGCGTGAATTTCAACGTCACAAGAAACTGGCGGATCAAGCCATTGCACAACTGGGCGATGACGATTTTTTCCGTCGTCCGTCGGGCGATGTCAATTCCGTGGCGCTGATCGTCAAGCACCTGAGCGGCAACTTGTACTCGCGCTGGACCGATTTCCTCACGGCCGACGGCGATAAGCCCGAGCGAGACCGCGACTCAGAATTTCGCATCGAGCCGCAAGACAGTCGCGAAAATCTGCTCTCCGCTTGGATGGCGGGTTGGCAGGCGGTGTTTGAGACCCTCGACACCCTGGCCGGCTCGGATCTCAATCAACTCGTCAACATCCGTGGCGAGGCGCATACGGTTTCGCAGGCCGTGCTCCGCGGCCTGACGCACGCGGCCTACCACACGGGCCAAATCATGTTCATCACGCGTTTATTGCGTCCCGATGCCGCCTGGGCGACGATCGCGCCCGGCCAAACCCGCAACGCTGTGCCTTACTTGACGCCCGCCAACAACCATCCGCTGTTGCGTGGTCGGCGAGTGCTGGTGGTTGACCATGACGAGAGCGTGCGGATCAGCGCTCACAAACTGTTGGAACCGTACGGTTGCTTCGTCGAAACGGCCAGCAATGCCGGCGAAGCGATATTTTTAGTGCGCAACGCGTCGCCGGTTTCGTACGATGTGATCCTGGCCGAAATCCGGTTGCCGGATATGAGCGGTTATCAATTGTCCATGTCGTTGCAAGAGATCATCGAACCGAAGAAGGAAAGTTGAAGATGGAAAAACCGTTGAATTTCGAGATTCTTGACAAGTAGCCAGGGGGTGCCGTCGCCGCGCGCGTATTAAGTAGGGTATGGAAAACGACGCTGCCAGCACCACCGACCACCTGCCTGACCGCTATCTCTCCAAATCGGCCGTCGCCACCTTCTTGGCCGTTTCAACACGGACTGTTGACCGGCTCGATTCGGACCAGTCACCGGGTCGAACCTTCCCGGTAGCCCGCCGCATCACCGGCAAAAAGCGTTGGCTGCTGTCCGCCGTCGCCGCATGGGCTGCTGCCCAAGATTGACCGCCGAAAAATTGGAGCGTGCCGAGCCGCGATCTCCAATAAAGGAAAAAGGCAAGCAACATGATTCTCCCGGCAATCCCCGACTATCGGCTCATCGGATCACCACGCAAACAACGCTCACGCGGCGTTGAATCTAAAAACTACGTCCAACGCTGGCGGTACGAAGTTGACCCGCCAACCAAAGTGCGGGTTGTCAGTTTGCAGACTGCCGACGCAGGCTTGGCCCGCAAGCGTGCCGTCGCCTTCGTCGAAAAGGCCATCCAAGCCACACAGCCCAAATCGAAAGATGACCAGTACGCCAAGTGGGCGGTCGTGCCACTAGCCGACCAAATCGAGAATTACACCGAATCGCTGCTGGCCGATGGCCGTTGTGCCGCCCACGTGGCCTGCTCGAAAGGTCGCATCGTCCGAATGATCGCCGGATGTAACATCCATTTCGTCAACGACGTTGACGCCACGACGCTCAAAAACTGGATCGCCAAGAAACGCAAAGCCGGTTGGAGCCAACAGACCAGCCAGCACTATTTGAAAGTGATGAAGGCGTACACGCGGTGGTTGTGGCGTGCTGATCGCGTGGAGAATGACCCGATGGCTCGAACCAGCGGCACGATGTACCAGGGGGATATAACGCAGACGTTTCGACGCCGAGCCTTTAGCCCGACTGAGTTCGCCCTGCTGCTCGGCAATGCGAAAGATGACGTTGTAAATCCGGTCGTCGCCAAGACGCAGAAGCAACAGCGGATTTACATGCACGCCATCGACCGCATCCACCTGTACTTGGTGGCCAGCGGCACCGGCTTTAGGGCGAGCGAGTTGGCCAGCTTGACGCCGAGCAGCTTTCATCTTTCCGGCACGCAGCCGTACATCCAGCTTGCCGCCACGGTCAGCAAACGTCGCCGCCACGACCGGCAGCTTATCCAGTTGGCTCTGGCCGAACGGCTTCGCCCCTATCTGGATGGCAAACCGAAAGACGAGGTGGTGTGGCCCGGTGCTTGGGCGAACCATGCTGCGTCGATGCTGCTGAGCGACATGGCTGGCATCGACCGTGATACGCGGGAAGGTCGGCTTGGCTTCCACAGCTTGCGGCATACGTTCATCACGAACGTGGTCAACAACGTCTCGAACTCGCAGTTGATCTTGGAAATCTGCCGGCTTTCGACGCCGCTGTTGCTGCGGCGATACTTCCACGGCGATGACCAGCAAAGGCGTGCTGCGATTGAGAGCCTTCCAACTTATTAGATTCTTCGGCGGAATCTTTCGCCGCCATCGCGTTGGTGATACAACGGACCAAACCCCTACTTTGGAGCTTCATTATGAGCGTCGAATACGAAATCTGCCCGTCGTGCGGGCAAAGCAACTGGACGACGGACGTGGCCTGTTCTGGCTGTGGGCAGCCGCTGCAACACCAAGTCTCGCCGCTGCTCCAGTCGCGAGCCAAAGCGAAAAAGCGGAAAGCCCAAGCCGCTCGGCATCTGGAAAAGGCCAAGTACCAACTCACCGGCTATCTGTCTGCGTTCGTGGTTGCGGTTGTCAGCAGCATCTGGATTTTCGGTGGCCATGCCTCTGGTCCGATTCTTCAAAAAGCCTACGACGAAACTGCGGTCGATTTCGCACAGCGTTATGAAATCGCGAAGCGGAACGGCTCGGCGATAGATGCTTACGTGGCGGCACAATTGGCGGTCGCTGGCTACCTGCAAGCGAAGGACGAGAAGAACTACCGGAAGTGGAAGCAGATAGAACGTGCGGAAGCGATTCGGGCTGGCATGTCGCCGGATTAGGTGCAAAAGTGAACCTCTCCCCATCTTCTGGCGTCTGGGTTATGATGGTCTCTGGCCGTCGTTTGGGTGTCTGCGGGCGGTGTCTCTGGGTGGCGCGCAGGGTATGGGGAAGGGTATGCAGCCTTTTTCGGCCTGCTCCGGAATGCGGGAGACACGGGAAACGTCGGTGTTGGATGGGTGGCCGAGTGGTTTAAGGCTGCAGTCTTGAAAACTGCCGTGTGGGTAACTGCACCGTGGGTTCGAATCCCTCCCCATCCGCTTGAAGATTGCGGGCAGTGCGCTCGTCGCTGATTGTCGTACGGATTTCCAGCGTGACGCGGCATTCCTAGGGCAGCAGCGCGTTGCCACGGCCGCTGGCGTTAGCGCTTGGCCGTGAAGATTTCTTTGAAGAAGTCTTCCATCGCACGCCAACTGCGGCGGGCGGCAGGCTCGTTGTAGGCCGTGCCGGGCAGATTGCGTTTTGACGCTTCCGGATTGGTAAAGCTGTGCACCGCGCCACTGTAAGCGATGAACTGCCAGTCCGCGCCGGCTTTGGTGAGTCCCTGCTCGCAGGCGGCCACCGCTTCGGGCGGAACAAAGGTGTCGTCGGCGCCGTGCAAAATCAAGATCTTGGCTTTGATCCGTTTTTCGTCCGCTGCCGCCGGCGGAACCAGTCCACCGTGAAAGCTGGCCACGCCCTTGAGATTGGCACCGCTATACGCCAGTTCGAGACAGGTGGTGCCGCCGAAGCAAAAGCCGATGGCGGCGATGCGGTTGGCATCGGCCTGCGGCTGCCGGGCCAGCACATCCAAGCCGGCCTGCGCGCGGGTGCGAATCAGCGGCTTGCCTTTGAACTTGCCGGCCCATTCGGCCGCTTCCTTGGCGTCTTTGGCCTGCACGCCGGTGCCGTACATATCTAGCGCAAACGCCACGTAGCCCAGGGCGGCGAGTTCGCGCGCTTTGGCGTCGACAAAATCGTTGCGGCCCCACCATTCGTGAACCAGCAGCACGCCGGGGCGCTTGTCTTGGCTGGCGTCGTCGTACGCCAGGTAACCTTGGAGTTTGACGTCGCCGTCGGTGTAATCGATTGTCTTACCAACGACTTTGCCGTGCGCCATGGAATTCGCCCCCAACAGGCAACTGAGAACTGCGATCAAAACGCGGGGTTGAGAGATTTTCATGTTCGGTTCCGAAGGAATGATTGATGTCGTCCGAGACACTCCGCCGCGAGTGGCCGAGCGTCGACCGGTGGTCGGCGAGCGGCGCACAAGCGTTGATTTGTACCCACGCAATTACTTGCCGCGCGCGGCCACAATGTCGTCATAATCACGCAAGCCGTAATTGATTTCGGCAAAGTCCAGCACGCGGCAGAGCGAGCGCAGTGCCACGCCCATGCCGTCGGGTCCGCTGAAACCGCCATATTGCCCACCGCCTTTAACGTGCGGTTCGAGATCCAGAAACACGCCGGGGATTCCGCGACGCTTGAGTTTTTTGACCAGCGCCGGAATGTACTGCCGGAAGTCGCGCAGAATGGCGCGGTGATCGCTATCGCCCAGGTCCGCTGGCACAAAGTTTTTGAGCGCGTCTTCGTCCACGTGGGCTTTGCGTTTGGAGCCTTTGGGATTGCGATAATCTTTGATGTGCATCCAGCCCAGCGTGGGGCGCATGGCCTCGTAGTTTTCAAAGACTTCTTTGGGCGTGAAGCCCTGCGAGACGAGGTTACCGCCGTCGAATATGAGCATCACGGCCGGATGGTTCAACTGCTTTTGAATTTCGGCCAGGATAAATCCGTTTTGGCCCACCAGGTTGGCTTCGACTTCCAGGCCAAAGGTGAGATCGGAGCGCAGGCACATCTCGGCAATTTGGCCCAGTTGATCGACGGTTTGCGTGAGATGCTCCCAGGGGTCGCTGCCTTTGGGATGATAAAACGAAAAGCCGCGAATCAGTTTGGTTTCGAAGGCGTGCGCCAACTCGCAGGCCCGATGCACTTCTTTTTCTAAGTATTTTTTGAACGGCACAAAGCGGTTCGACGTGCCGTCGTCGTCATCGATCAGCTTGACCTTACCGATAGGCGAACCGATCGAGGCCACGTTCATGCCGTACTCGTTTTCCAGGTGCCGGAGCTTCTGGATTTCGGCCGTGTTGAGCTGCATGACGTTCTTGATGCCGCGGCCCACATCCACAAAACGCAGACTGTAATACTGCAGGCCAATGGCGGACATTGCCGCAAATTGCTGAACGGCCGTTTTCTGATTGGCCGATTCGTCGCCAAAACCGGAAATGATGACCGTAGGATTGTCAGGCATGAACGAACTCGGAAAAATTGGGCCGCGTTGATTGAAGTGCTATTGTGGGTAGCTGCCGCGCGGGTTGCAAGGGGTTGCCGCCGCGAGGCTGTACGGAGCGTGGCCTGGGCAATCAGCTTGCAACCGCGGCCAAATCGCCTAGAATCAGCAAAAATTCTGCTCGCTGCCGGCGAGCGTCGTCTCACCTGGGTTGGAGTCGGTCATGCCGTTGTTGGTCGTCGGTTCGGTTGCCTTGGATAGCGTCGAAACACCCAGCGCCAAGCGCGACAACGTGCTCGGCGGGTCGGCCGTGTTTTTTTCGTATGCGGCCAGTTACTTCACGCCCGTCAGCTTGGTGGGCGTGGTGGGCGAAGATTGGCCCGCCGAACATACCGAACTGCTGAAGAAGCGACAGATCGACACCGCTGGCCTGCAGATTGTGCCGGGCGCCAAGACGTTTCGCTGGCGCGGCAAGTATCAGCCCAATATGAACGATCGCGAGACGTTGGAAGTGCACCTGAACGTATTCGAAAAATTCGATCCGGTGCTGTCCGCCGATTATCGCCAGGCGCAATTCGTGTTTTTGGCGAACGGCTCGCCACTTACACAAATGAAGACCATGCAGCAGGTGCCGGGCGCCAAGCTGGTTGTTGCCGACACCATGGACCTATGGATCAACATCCAGCGCGACGAACTGCTGCAATTGCTGCGGCGTCTGGATGGACTCGTGCTGAACGATAGCGAAGCCAAGCTGCTCACGGGCGAAGAAAATCTGGTTCGCGCGGGGCACAAGGTTCGCGAGCTGGGGCCGAAATTTGTGGTGATCAAAAAGGGCGAACACGGCGCGATGTTTTTCAGCCAGCACGAAACGTACGTGATGCCGGCCTTCCCCACGCCAGATGTGATTGATCCAACCGGCGCGGGCGACAGTTTTGCCGGCGGCATGATGGGTTTTCTCGCTTCGCAGGGCAATTTCGAACCGAAAACGCTTAAAGAGGCCATGGCCTACGGCACCGTGGTGGCCAGTTTTAACGTAGAAGATTTTAGCCTCGATCGTATGAAGCAGATCGAACGCGCCGATCTCGACAAGCGGATGGTGGACTACCGGCAGATGCTAAGTTTTTAAGAGCAGTGAAAGCGCTAGGCGGCGAAAATCGTTCGCAGCGATCAGCAGTCGCCGCTCTGGGTTACGCGTGGCGTCGAATCTGTTTTTTATCTGGAAATGGATATTGAATGAGTGATCGCAAGTTCGCTAACCTTCACTTGATCGTTCCGTTTTTCATGCTCTTCGCACTGCCTGCCGGCGATGCGCGATCCGCCGAGCCCACAGATAGTAAAGTCTTGATCTTGGTGGCGGCCAGCACCAAAGACGCGATGACAGAATTGGCTGCAGCTTTCGAAAAAGATGGCGGCGGCAAAGTTGTCATCAGCGCGGGGCCATCCAACGCGCTGGCCAATCAGATCATCAACGGCGCGCCGGGTGATCTGTTTCTTTCGGCCAACCAGCAGTGGGCAGACAAAGTCAAAGCGGAGGGGCTGGCCGCGGAACTGCAGCCGCTGTTGACCAATGGGTTGGTGCTGATTGTGCCCAAGGACAATCCGGGCAAGGTGACGAGTCAGCAAGACTTGCGCAACGCCAAAGTCAAACACCTGGCGCTAGCGGGCGAAAACGTTCCGGCCGGCATCTATGCGCAACAGGCGTTGAAGGCGGCAAAAGTCTATGACGATCTGGTTGACCAAAAGAAAATCGTGCGCGGCCAAGATGTCCGGGCGACGCTCAACTTTGTCGCCCGTGGCGAGGCCGAAGCGGGGATTGTGTATTCGACGGATGCCAAAATTTCGGACCAGGTGGCCGTCGTGCATACGTTCGATCCGCAGAGCTACGACAAAATCGTTTACCCGCTGCTGCTCACCAAGCGCGGAAAAGAGAATCCGGCCGCCGTGAAGTTTCAGCAGTTTTTGCTTTCGGACAAAGCGACGGAAGTCTTTGCCAAGCACGGTTTCACGCGATTGAAATAACGCATGGCCGACTGGACTTTTACCGCGGAAGATTGGTCGGCCATTGGGTTGAGCGTCAAGGTTTCGCTGACGGCGGTGATCGTCAGCCTGCCTGTGGGCATGGCGGTTGCCTGGATGTTGGCCCGCAAGAAATTTCGCGGGAAGTGGCTGGTCGAGACGTTAATTAATCTGCCGCTGGTGTTGCCGCCGGTGGTGACCGGTTACCTGCTGCTGGTGGCGCTGGGGCGGCGAGGTTTATTGGGGCGCTGGCTGGATCACTATTTGGGCCTGCAGTTGGTGTTCGATTGGAAAGGCGCGGCGGTGGCCTCGGCCGTAATGGCCTTTCCGCTGATGGTCCGTGCGATGCGGCTAGCGTTTTCGGCCGTTGATCCGCGACTGGAACAAGCGGCGCGGACACTGGGCGCCGGTCCGTGGGATACGTTTTTTAGGATCACGTTGCCGCTGGCGCGCAACGGTGTCATTGCCGGCGCGATTCTCGCCTTTGCGCGGGCGCTGGGAGAATTTGGTGCGACGATCATGATTGCCGGCGATACTCCCGGCGAGACTCGCACCGTGCCGCTGGCCATTTACGACTTGCTGAATTCGCCCAACGCGGATGCACACGTTTGGCGGTTGCTGTTGGCGTCGATTGCGATTGCCGCCAGCACAATGGCCGCTGGCGAATACCTACAGCGGCGCGGCGCCGAAGATTCGGCGGCGAGTTGAACCGATGAGCGCATTGGAATTTCGCTGCCGGCATCAATTCCGATCGGGCTTCGAACTTGACGTTCAGTTCAGCGTTGCCGCAGGCGTCACGGCGCTCTACGGCCCATCGGGTAGCGGCAAGAGCACCTGTCTCAATCTGATTGCCGGCGTAATCCGTCCGCAAACTGGACGCATCGCGCTGGGCGAACTGCTGCTGTCTGACGCAGTCTCCCGCGTTTGTTTGTCACCGGAACGCCGCGAGGTGGGCGTGGTGTTCCAAGAGCATCGCTTGTTTCCGCACCTGACGGTGGCCGAAAATTTGCGGTTCGGCCAGCGACGGCAAACGCGACCGCCCATCGATTTCAAAAAACTGATCGAAATTCTGGAACTGGGCGAATTGCTGACGCGCTACCCTCGGCAACTTAGTGGCGGACAACAGCAGCGCGTTGCCCTCGGGCGCGGGATATTGCGCAATCCGCGGTTATTGCTGATGGATGAACCGCTGTCGGCGCTGGATCAGCAACTCAAACAGCGCATTCTCAGTTACCTGGAGCGTGCTCTGGCCGAGTGGCAAATTCCCACGCTGTTTGTCAGCCACGATCAGGCCGACGTTCGCCGACTGGCGCAGCAGGTGGTGGTTTTGGAAGCAGGCCGCGTCGTCACTTCCGGCAGCTTGCAATCCACGCTGGATCGAGCGGTGACCGTGGCCATGCAAAGCCATCCGGGTCCACTGAATTTTCTGCGCGTCGACGACTTGCGGATGGTGGAAGGTCATTGCGAAGGCACCATCGGCGGCCATCGGTTGCGACTGCCCGCTGCGTTTGCCGCGGCGCCGGCGCCGGTGTACGTGCAGTTTTTGCCAAGCGATGTGACGCTGAGCCGCGCACACATCGATGGTTTGAGCGTCCGCAACCAGTGGCCCGGAACGGTGCGAGAAGTGGTGCGAATGGCCGATCGGCTGTTTGTGGCCGTGGATGTTGGACTGCCGCTGTGGGCGGAAGTCACGCCGGAGTCGGCCGACGAGTTGGCGTTGGCCGCCGAGGTGCCGGTGATTTGTCTGGTGAAAACCGCGGCTCTCGAGTTAGTGTGTTAGGCGTCGGGCCCACTGCCTGGACAAAAGCGTGCTGACACTTTGGCCGCGAGTTTGCTAAATTGATCGTCAGTCGCAATCCATGGTGCGATCGATGTTTTGCCGATTCATTCTTAAACTCTGTAGTCGTTATGACCGAAGTCTGGTTACAAGCAAATAAGCGTGCGGTGTTGCTCGGACTGATTGTGCCTGATGGAGTGGCGCTGCTCGGAATGACAATGCTGACCGGCTGGGTTGGCAATGGCAACCTGCTGTGGAAGATTGCCGGCGGACTGTTTGCCATCGCTGGCGGATTGATGATGGCACTGTTGGCCTGGCAATATCGCCAACCGAGGTTGGCGTTGCAGGACGATCACCTGCTGGTATTTTTGCGATTCGGCACGCCCATCCGCCTGCCGGTGGCGCTGGGCGAGTGCTTTTTGCTAGGCAGTGGTCCGAGCTTTCTGCCTGGCAAGACTGATAAACAGCAGACGCGCAATATCGTACTGCGCGTGGCGGAGTCGGCGCCGGAATGGGCGCGGCAAACAGTGCATCCGGCGCTAGGTGCCTGGTGCGAAGGCTACATCACGTTTCGCGGCGCGTGGTGCGAACCGCTCGACCTGGGCGTGGTGCAGCGATTGAACAAACGCTTGGCGGAGTTGAAAGGTCAGCCCACATCGCATCCCAACACATGCCCCAACTCTTAATCAGCGTTCGCAGTGCCGCGGAAGCCAGCGACGCCTTGGCGGGCGGCGCGGATTGGATCGACGTCAAAGAACCGCACCGCGGCAGTTTGGGAGCGGCGGACGCCAGCGAGATCGCTGCCGTGATTGCCGCGGTTGCCGGCCGCACGCCAGTCAGCGCTGCGCTGGGCGAACTGCTGGAAACGGACCTCGATGCGCTTGCCGTGCGGATTCGCGCGCTGCCGACTGGTTTAAGTCATGTCAAACTCGGGTTAGCGGGTTGCATCCATCAAACCGATTGGCAAAATCGCTGGCGCGCAGTCAAGCAGCAGTTGCCGCAGCATATCGACTTGGTGGCGGTGGTTTACGCGGATCACGAGCGCGCGGAGGCACCGACGCCGCATGAGATTATCGATGCGGCAATCGAACTGGGTTGCCGATGGTTGCTGATCGATACGTTTTGCAAGGATCGCGGCGGCTTATTTGACATCTGGCCCGACGAAACGCTGCAATCGTTTGCGAGGGACGTCCGCGCGCGAGGGCTGCAACTCGCCCTGGCCGGCGGATTGAAACAATCGTCCATAGCCCAAGCGCTAAACCTTCGGTCCGATGTACTGGCATTTCGAGGCGCGGCCTGTGGGGGCAGCCGCGAATCATCGATCAGTCGCGCGCGCGTGAGCCGCTTGGCGGGAACAATTCAGAAAGCCACGCTTGTCGGCTGAGTCCGTGGTTGGCACGCCCACGTCACTTCATGGTTGCCATTTGCGCGCCAACCTCTTTACGCCAGTCCGCCAATTGTTTGGACATCGTTTTGAGTCGATCCGGCTGTTCGGTGGCCAGATCATGCGCCTCGAGCTGGTCGGTTTTAAGATTGTAGAGTTCGAAGCGCGGCTTTTCGAAAAACTCGATCAGTTTCCAGTCGCCCGCCCGCATGGCCGAGTATGGCGTGGCACCGCCCGGATGATAATGCGGATAGTGCCAGTAAATGGCGTCGCGCTTCAACGCGCCAGATTGCCGCAGCACGGGTTCCAGGCTTTCGCCATCCACCGTATGCTTGGCTGCGTCGGACACGCCGGTGAACGCCAACATCGTTGGATAGAAATCCGCGCTAATGGTCGGTACGTCGCTGGTTGTGCCGGCCGCGATTTTGCTGGGCCAGCAATAGATCAGCGGCACGCGCACGCCACCCTCGTAGGCCGAACCTTTGCCGGCGCGGATGCCCAAGTTGCTGGTGACCGGCAGCAATCCGCCGTTGTCGGACGTAAAGATCACGATCGTCTTTTCGGTGAGCTTGAGTTCTTCGAGCTTGGCCACCACGCGGCCAACACTGTCGTCAACGCTTTCGACTAGCGCGGCGTACTTGGGATTGTGCTGTGGGCTGTCTGGCTTGGCGGTCTCGCGATATTTGGCAATTACACTGGTTTTGCCGTCGATGGGCTGATGCACGGCGTGATGCGGCAGATACAAGAAAAACGGCTCATTGCGATGCTGTTCGATGAACTTGGTGGCCTCGATCGATTCGCGATCGGTTAGAAACTCGCCCGGCGGACCGTCGGGCAGTGTGGCAATCCGATACGGCGAAACGTAACTCGGCGGCTGACCTTTATCCGTGCCGGCTAAATTCAATGCAAAGCCCTGTTTATCGGGCAGGTATTGTCCGCCGCCTAAATGCCATTTGCCGATGCTGGCGCTGACGTAACCAGCTTTGCCCAGCGTCTTGGCCAAATTCGGTTCTTCCAACGGAAGATGCATGGTCCAGTCTGGCACGCGCATTTTGTCGGCCAGTTTGGTGTGCCCCGGAATCCAATCGGTAATGTGCAGTCGCGCGGGATATTGTCCGGTGAGCAAGCTGGCCCGCGTGGGCGAACATACGGTGCATGAAGCATAGGCCGAGGTAAACTTCATGCCGCGCTGCGCGAGTTTGTCGATATTGGGCGTCTGGTAAAACGAACTGCCAAAACAGCCGACGTCGGTCCAGCCCAAATCGTCCGTGAGAATCATGACGATGTTCGGCCGTTCGATCTCGGCCGCACGGGCAGGGCGACTGGCAACATTCCAGATGATCGCCCCGAGAGAAAACAAGGCCAGTAAATGAAACGACCGATTCGCGAAGTTTGACATCTGATACGCCTGGTGAAACGGATTTCCGGAAAGGACGAATTAAGTTTTGCAATCGAGCAGCGCCGTTCACCGCCAATCGCAGGGCCATGCCTGTGCAAGGAGATTTGATCTTATTCCAATTGCGGCGACATTTCGACAGTCATCGTGAGTTTTATGGCGCCGTCGATTTCCGACAGGCTGCACCATCGGCCGCCTGTGGGATTGCAGACCATGATTACCGAGTGAGATGGAAATCGATCACAAGTGGTAAATGGTCGCTGGCGACCCGAGCCGACGCGGTATGCACGATGCGCGTATGACGAATATGGATTCCGCCGCGAATGTAAGCTTTGTCCAGCGACCCCAGCGGCAGCCAGGCCGGAAATGTGCGAAATCGCGAGATCGGATGCGTCACATGTTCGAACTCATGCGCGGCAAACTCGCCGCGTCCCAAGGTGTTGCGCCAATCGTTATAGTCGCCGACGATCAACGTCGGGAGTTTTCCGGCTTCGCGAAACAGATGGTGCTCCAGCAGATGCTTGACTTGCCAGTGCCGCTCGCGCTCGACCAGGCCCAAGTGCCAATTGACCAACTGCAATCGACCTTCCGGCGCGTCGATCACGGCCATCTGCGCACCGCGCGGCTTGCGGTTGCCTTGGCGGAGCGAAACTTGATGTTTGCCAACCAACGGCCAGCGACTGAGCAGCAGGTTGCCGTATCCGCCGCCCGAGCGTAAGCGGACGTTCATTTGAAACATATGCCCGGGCGTTTTCAGGTACTCCGCCAGGATTTTGGGTTGGTCGTCGCGCTGCGATCTGCCAGCGCCGCGATCAACCTCTTGCAGGCAGACGAAATCGGGATTTTCCGCTTCGATGACATCCAGCACGCGTTCCAGCCGGTAGCGCCGGTCGCGCCCGCCAATGCCTTTGTGAATGTTGTACGAGAGAAGTCGCATCAGGAGATTATAATCTGCTGGCCGCGATACAAGGCGATTCACGGCGACAGCCGCCACGCCAGAAAATTCGAGATTTGCGGCGCGCGGCTGTCGCCGTGAATCGCCTTGTTTGCGGCCCGTGAAAAAGTCAGCTACGATTGAGTCATTACGTCCACGCTCCGAATCGAACGATTATCCAACGACGACGATCGAGCAAACTCTCACGGCGGAAGCGTTCTGGGCGCTGCCGGAACACGGTGGAGGCGCTGAATTGGTCGGTGGCGAGGTGCGAGAAAATATGCGCCGCGCTCGACCGCAAATTCGACGGAATTTCTGGTGGCTGTGGCTTGCTGCTGGCCGGCCTCGCGCACGGCGCGCAGCCCTAGCCATAACCTGCTGAAAAACAACAACTTGCGGTGGCAATTATTCGCCGCTAGCCAATTGTTCGCGGGCGTTCAAAAGGCTATATTAATGGCTCGGAAAACGGCCTGAAGATTCGCTGCTTTTTGCGCGTTTTGGGCCGCGATTTCCCGCAGCTGGTTGGATGCACAAGCTCGCATCGCATCCGCAACTTTTTGCCCAGGCAGGGCAATGCTTTTTTGACCGAAAGGACTGACATTGGCTGACGACACGCAAGAGCCGGATGACGATTCGACGGACCCCAGTTTGCCCGCGGATATGGGCGAGGCCACGCCGGTTGGCAAGTTGATGCTGATGTCGATTGAGGATGAGCTGAAGGAAAGCTACCTCACCTACGCCATGAGTGTGATCGTCAGCCGCGCGCTGCCCGATGTGCGCGACGGACTCAAGCCTTCGCAGCGCCGCATTCTGGTGGCCATGAATGACCTGGGCCTTTCGCCCGGCGCGTCGACCAGCAAATGCGCCGGCATCGTCGGCGAGACGATGAAGCGTTACCATCCGCACGGCGACATGGCCATCTACCCCACTCTGGTGCGATTGGCTCAAGAGTGGAGCACGCGCTACATGCTGCTCGACAAGCAAGGTAACTTCGGATCGATCGCCGGTCTGCCTGCCGCGGCCATGCGGTATACGGAAGCCCGGCTTTCGCCAGTTGGCGCGATGATGCTGGAAGATTACAAGCAAGACACCGTCGATTTCATTCCGACGTACGACGAAAAAGGCACTGAGCCCACCGTCTTGCCGGCACGTTTTCCGAACTTGCTGGTCAACGGTTCGCAGGGCATTGCCGTGGGCATGGCTACCTCGATTCCGCCACATAACCTGGGCGAAATTTGCGACGCATTAGTGCGGATCATCGATGAGCCCGGCATTTCCATCGACGAATTGCTGGAGATCGTGCCTGGGCCGGATTTTCCGACCGGTGGCATCATTATGGGCCGCTCAGGCATTCGCCGCGGCTATCACACGGGCCGCAGCACGGTTACGCTCCGCGCCCGCACGCGGATCGAAGAGTTCGGCAAGAACCGCACACGGATTGTGATTAGCGAGATTCCTTACCAGCAAGCCCGCGACCGCATCGAAGAGCGTATCGCGCAGTTGGTGAACGAAGATAAAATCAAAGGCATTTCCGCCTCGCGTAACGAAAGCGATTTGAACGAGCCGGTGCGCTTGATTTTGGAATTGAAGCGCGATGCCGATCCGGAAATCGTGCTCAATCAACTTTACCAGTTTTCGCCGCTGCAAGATTCGGTTTCGATCATCTTCTTGGCGCTGGTCGATGGCAAGCCGCGGGTGCTCTCGTTCAAGGCGATGCTCGAAGAGTTCTTGCGGCACCGCCTGCACGTCATTCGCCGCCGCACGCAACATTTGCTGACTAAGGCGCGGCAACGCAAGCATACCGTCGAAGGTTTGCTGCTGGCGCATGCCAACATCGACGAAGTCATTCGCGTGATCCGCACTTCGGCCACGCAAGCCGAGGCCAAAGCGCGATTGATGGGCATCGAAACCCCGTCGTCGCTGCTGCGCCGCGCGCTCGGTGACAAAGGCTTCGATATTTTTCAAGCCGAGCGCGGCGTGGCAGAAGGTTACACGCTGACCACCGTGCAAGCCGATGCCATTCTTCGCATGACGCTCGGCCAGTTGGTCAATCTGGAGCAAGAGAAGCTCGGGGGCGAGTTCCAAGAACTGCTCAACGAGATCACGGAATACTTGCGAATCCTTTCCGACGACAAAAACATCATGGCCATGATTCGCGAGGATCTGGTCGAGGTCAAACGCAAATATGGCGATGCCCGCCGCACCGAAATCAGCGGTGAAGAACTCGGCTCCGTCAATCTGGAAGATCTGATAACCGAAGAAACGATGGTCGTCAGCATCAGCCACAGCGGCTACATCAAGCGTACGCCAGCCAGCACGTATCGCGCGCAGCGGCGCGGTGGCAAAGGGCTCAAAGGCGCCAGGACCGAAGACGAAGATCCGATCGAACATCTGTTTGTCGCCAGCACGCACGCCTATCTGTTGTTCTTTACCAACATGGGCAAGGTGTACTGGCAAAAGGTCTACGATCTGCCGCAGTTGAGCCGCGAAAGCCGCGGACGCGCGGTAGTCAACCTGCTGAACTTTGCGCCGGGCGAGCGAATTGCCGATTGCCGAGCGGTGCGCCATTTTGATGAGCCCGGCTGCTTCTTGATGATGGCCACTCGCAAAGGCCTGGTCAAAAAGACGCCGCTGGAAGCTTACAGCCGACCGATGCGCGGCGGCATCATCGCCATCAAGCTTAAAGAAGGCGACGAACTGATCGATGTTGTGGTCACCCGCGCAACCGAAGAAGTCGTACTCTGCACCGCCAAAGGTATGGCCATCCGCTTCAACGAGGCCGACGCTCGTTCGATGGGCCGCAACACCAGCGGCGTCAAAGGCATCAAGCTTGGCGCCAGCGATTATCTGGTGGGCATGGTGGTCGCCGAACCAGAAGCGACATTGCTAACCGCTTGCGAAAACGGATATGGCAAACGCACGCTGTTTGGTGCCAACGTGCCGGCCATTGGCGAAGCGCCGGCTGACGACGAAGGCGCTGAAGCTGGCGATTCCACATTAGAATCGACTGCGGATTCAATCCCTGACGCGGCACCCGATGCGAGTGCGAGTGAGGCCGAAGAGTCGGAAGACACGTCGTCGTCGCAGCGCTACCGCACGCAGCGGCGAGGCGGTAAGGGCGTACGCGACATCAAAACCACCAAACGCAACGGGCCGGTGGTGGCCGTGACCGGCATTAATGACGACGACGAACTGATGATGATGACCGCGCGCGGCAAAATTCAACGCGTGGCGGCCAAGGAAATCGGCGTGATCGGCCGCAACACGCAGGGCGTGCGCATCATGGGCATGGACGAAGGTGACACACTGGTGGCGATTGTCCGCGTGCCGCGCGATGATAATGTTGTGGACGCCGGCGCGGTCGGCGAAGGTTAGTCGCGGGCGGCTCGCGCGAGACCGCCAGTGAATTGCGATATCGGTGCCACGAAACTCGCGCTCAACCGCTGATCGGCGACGCTGCGCCAAAATAAAGTCTGCTGACCAGCAAACCGCGCACGGTCCAAGCTATCGTGCGCAGCCAGTTCGAGCGTGCCAAACGCTGGATCGCTGCGTGGTCGTAGCCTTCTAGCAATTGTTTGTGCAATGGAACTTGCCAGAAAGCGGTCGACGCCCAGATCAACGCCAACAGGAAATTGCCGAGCCAGAACATCACAGAGCCTCGCAGCGGCGGCGACCAGGCAAGCAAACAAACGGCGGTAATCGCTTCTGTCAGCATCGGTCCGCCCACGACCCAACCGGTGCGCCGTTGGTGAAGTTCGCTGTAGCGGCGGAACAGATCACGCCCCACGCTGGACATCAGCGGATAATGCACGATCTGCACAAACCAAATGATGCCAACCATCAGCCACGTACTGATCAAGTGCGCTGCAAAGATTGCGTTGATCAACATTGGCGAGGGACGTGAAATTTTCTGACGAAGATTGTGAATCGAAGTACGGCAGATTGCGTTAGTCGGCGTTTTGATCAGGCGGCATGTCCGCGAGGAGGTCCGCCGGGATCGGAAATGCCAAGCGCACATTTAAGTAATTCACGCGCCGGATCACTGCTGCGTGGCCGCAACCCAGCCGGACGATCCACTGTGGCAGTTAGCCCATGCTAATTGTCACTGTTTTAGTTTCCGTGTAAGCGTCGAGACCTTTTTCGCCCAGTTCGCGGCCGAGGCCGGACATCTTGAAACCGCCAAACGGCGCGGCGGCATCGAGCACGTCGTAGCAGTTAATCCAAACGGTACCCGCCCGAACTTTGGCGGCAAACTGATGCGCTTTGGCAATGTCGCGCGTCCAAATGGCGGCCGCCAGACCAAACGAGGTGTTATTGGCGCGTTCGATGATCTCGCCGGTGTCTTTGAATTTCAGCACGGAGAGTACGGGGCCGAAGATTTCTTCGCGCGCGATTCGCATCTCGTCGGTCACGTTGCCAAACAGCGTCGGCTCGACAAAGAATCCGCGGTCGCCAAAGCGGACGCCGCCACTTAGGCACTGTGCACCTTCGTTCTTGCCGATATCGATGTAGCTGAGGATCTTATCGAACTGAGCGCGATCGACCTGCGGTCCCTGTTCGGTTTGCGGATCCATTGGGTCGCCCAACCGCCGCGACTTGTTGAGAGTCACCAGTTTGTCGACGAATTTATCGTACACCTGTTCTTCGACAAACAGCCGACTGCCGGCACAACAACACTGGCCCTGATTGAAGTACAAGGCAAAGTGCGCTCCGGCCGCCGCCGCGTCGAGATCGGCGTCGGCGAACACGACGTTAGGACTCTTGCCACCCAGTTCGAACGTCAGCCGCTTGAGCGTCGTGGAAGCGTCACGCATGATAATCTGCGCGGTCCGGTGCTCGCCGGTGAACGCAATTTTGTCTACGCCTGGATGCTTGACCAGCGCGGCCCCGGCCGTTGGACCGTAACCCGGCACAACATTGATCACGCCGTCGGGAATGCCGGCCTTTTGCGCCAGCCGTGCCATTCGCAGGCAGGTGAGCGGAGTCTGTTCGGCCGGCTTCATCACGATGGTGCAACCGGCCGCGAGTGCCGGTCCCCACTTCCAAGCGACCATCAACATTGGAAAATTCCAAGGGATGATCTGGCCGACAACACCAACCGGTTCGCGACGCGTATAGGTAAAATAGTTGCCGCGGACAGGAATGGTTTGACCGTGGATTTTGTCGGCATATCCGGCGTAATAGCGAATGGCATCGATGGTCAGCGGCAGATCGGCAGCGCGCGAATCGCGGATGGGCTTGCCGTTATCCAGCGTTTCCAGGGCTGCCAATTCTTCGGCGTGCTCTTCGAGCAAATCGGCGAACTTATACATGATGCGGCCACGATCGCGGGCGTCCATCGTCGCCCAAGGGCCGTGCTCAAGTGCCTTGCGCGCCGCAGCCACGGCCAGATCGACATCTTTGGCGTCGCCTTCGGCAACGCTGGCAATTACTTCTTCAGTTGCCGGATTCACGGTCTCAAAAGTTTTGCCGCTGGCGGCTGGCGTCCAGCGCCCACCGATGAAACATTGGGTTTGGTGAATTTGCGGTTGGGCCGCCCTATCGTTCAAAATCGCCGTGGCCATAAAGATTCCTCGATCGGATGCGGTGTGTGGATCGCGCGAACTACTGCAACTGCATTTTACGCCGCGAGGTCACCGTGGGGCAAGCAATGGCACCGACCGCGCTCGCTTTAACTGTGATCAAGGCGTCTTCGACGACTTCTGGAAACCCAGGTGCAACTCCGAAAATACTGGCGATTTTAGCCGCTTTGCGAAGCCCGCGAATGAACGAATCAGGAATGCGCGGCGTCAGCCGCAGGTTTGGCTGCAGGCTCCACGAAACGTCGCTGGCTGTAACGCAGCAAACAGATTGCCACAGTCATTGCGATGACCGTGGCCGCCAATAAGCCTAGTTCGATCAGGGTGTTGTGGAAGATCTCCGGCTTGTCTTCAATTTCCGTCGACGTTGCGGTGATGACCAGCATTCGCCGAATCGAGGCAATCGCGCCGATGATTAAGAATGGTTCAGCGTTGAGCGTGTGCGACTTGAGCGAGATGGCCACCGTGTACACGATTTCCATGGTCATCATGACGAGCAAGATCGTGTTCAAAATGCCGATGGCCGTCCGTTCGATTCGCTCAGGCCCCTGCGAGGTTGCAACCCACAGATCGTGCATGCCGGCGTAAAGCAGCAGTAACGCCACCAGCACTAAAGCCACGCCAATCAGCACCAGCACCAGGCTTTCGGCAAAGCCCAAGAAATCCGAAGCCTTCGACGTCCAATTGTTGCCTTCTTGTTGGTTACTTGTCATTTGATCGTAGACTCGTGAGTGCTGCGTGTTGGCGTTGCATTCTGGAACGATTCAGTGCGACCATGTGCGATCCGCCGTATTGTGGCCGACTCGAATTGAATTACAAGTGCGTCATAGCGAAACGTAACGTCGCGCATGCGAAGATACCGGACTCATTTTATGGAGCGTTGATACTGCGGAGCGCCGGCTTGTCTTTGGTGGATTCGATCTTTTTGATGCCAGCCTGCAACGCGGCGATTTTCTGCTGCTTCGCTTCGTCCGGAAAGTCCTCCTTGCGGCAGGTATTGACCAGTTCACGTAGTTCCGGCAGAAATTCTTTTGCGGCCACTCCGTACATGACAACCTGATCCAAGATTTCGCTCATGCGGATTTCGCTGGCCCAAATGTTTTGGTGCTTGGCGTAGTCGACACCGGCCCGCAGCCCGTCCTTGATGTGATGCTCTGCCATAATTTTCAGGCCGGCCAGGCGAATCTCGTCGGCAAACATTTCTCCCGAGGGCGCATAGTTGGCCGTCGATTTCAAGATATCCGGCCACAAGCTCTCGAGTTCTCGATCGCTGAGCTTGGAATAGATGTGCGCCACCCGACCTCGGGCCAGTCCATCGTCGATAGCGAGCATCTTTTTCATTGCCGCGAGCAACGTTTGCTTGTCGACGCCCCGAATCGATTCGGCGAGCAAGCCGCGGGCCGGCAAATTATCGATTTGGCTATCAGTAAACAACGAAAACCCAATGTATTTACGACTCATTTCGCGCGAATCATTCGGCTTGTCGTCGAGAACGAGTCTAAGCAATACCGGAACCGCTTTGCGGGCGGGCTCGCCAATGGCGGCCAAGGCATCCGCCGCGCGTGATTGCAGCCAAAAATCGTGCCGCTGAAGCTGTGTCATCAGTGCATCGACGGCGGGCGCGCTGGCCGAACCGAGTTGTTCCAGCGCCTGGCACGCACCATAACGGCGGTTGATGTCCTTGCTTTCCAACATGGCCATCACCTGCGGAACCACCGCGGCCTTTTTAATACCCAGCGCGGATGCTGCCCGATACCGGACAGTTGGCGACCAACTGCCCAGTAGTTCCAGCAGCACATCGGGCTGTTTGCGGGCATAACAATCGTTCAAGTGGGCGTTATCAAATCCGCGACCGCTTTCGATGGTTGTCGCTAAGTCGTCTGTCGAAAGTGTATTTGCCGGCTTGATGTCACGCCCGGTCAGAAATAATTTGCGCTGCGGGATCGAGTAAGTCAGCAGAAAGCTGCCGGTCATCTCTCCTTCGTAGGAGTCGTCGTTGCCGGCGCCGCCTTGATAACGGAAGCCGCCGTCCCAACGTCGGGCGAGATCGTAGTACCAGCGCTGTTGTTTGAGATGGGCGGCCAAAGCCTGGTTTCCGCTGCGGGCGACACCCAGCGGGCCCCACATGTAACTGAAGTAGTTGCCGGTGTGACCGAACTCGCGTTCTTCGAACGCAGCCACCGACGAACGCGAGAAGTACTGCGTCGCGGTGTTGTTTCCGACGACGTCAAACGTCAGTGCGGCGAGCGCATTTTTGCCGTTGTTGTCGTGAAGATAATAGAAGGGCGGATGATCGCCATAAGGAATGCTGCCCTTGTGCATGAAAAAGCGAAAGAATTGGCGTGCCTTTTTGGTGGCTTCTTGAACGGCAAGTTCTTTGACGCCGCATTTTTCGGCCAGTTCCAACGAATACCAGCATTGCAGGCCAACCTGATTCACCACGCCGTAACCGCTCGTCACGCCAGGCACTGCCATACCATGCCCCCACGAACCCGAGATCGTTTGCCCCGCGGCCAGTCGGCGGGAATATTCACGAATGGCCGGCAGTACGAATTCGTCGTGGGTGCTTAAGTAATATTCCGTCAGGAAGATGTTGGACATACTCATATCCCACGACTCCAACGAACCGATGCTCGTCTTCAACTTGAGATTCTTTGCGCCGACTTCATGCGCCAACTTCTTGATGACGGGCTGCAATTCTTCGCGACCGGTGGCGAGCAAGCCCAAGGCATTCACTTTGCCATAAAAATCGTTACTCAAACCGACCTTCAGCAAATGCGCGATTGCAGCCTCCACGATCGTCGCCGTTTTTGGGCAATCCGCGGGCGATGTGTCGGAATAATCGCCCAACGGCTTAAGCTGCAGCATTACGGTTTCGGTCTGACCTTTTCGCCAACGCATGAGTCGCAAGCGGCCGTGGCTTTCCGCACGCTCGGCGCGGGTAATGGCGTTACCAAATACCACCCGCGCATCGCTATCGAAGGGGCGATTACTGCAACCTAAAATCACATCGCCGACCTGCAAAATGCCGTCGGCCGGAGAGCCTTTTTCGACTTCGGTAATCAGAATCTGCCGCGCCTTGGCGGTGGATAAATCGAAACCCCACATCCAGCCCCGCGCACCGGTCGGGCCCAGGTTCCAATCGTGCTTGTCGTCCTTTTTTCCGCCGTGGGTCAAATCCGGCAGCGGCGGCGGATCAGCCCAGGCGAGGCAACTCCATTGGCCGACGATTACGCTCAGCAGCACAACCAGGTACCGGCACCGGATTCCGTTCATGAGAACCTCAATCGTGATGGCGAAGTCGGCTTCATAGGCAACGTCGGTCGTTCGCCTACCGAGTCCGTGGACAAAATGCGATTTGCAGCCTATCGACCCCGCGCAGTGTAAGCAAGCGGCATTATCCAATGCAGCCGTCATTTCCGCTTGCCACTCCACGTCGCGAGACGACTGCATTGCCGACATTCGTGGTGCTGCCGAGCGATTAACGGCAACGGATGTTGCCACGGCGTTTCATTCAAGATCCGCGGCGACAATTCCGACTGTTTTTCGCAGCCGCCAGGCCGGCACTTTCGCTACGACCCGCTTCATCCGAGCAGCGCAGGTGGCGAATTGGCAACGCGAGAATGCGCGCGCGATGTGAAAGTTCATCATCCGCGAGCTTGAGTCTCCGCAAACGTATTCGCCGGAATGCGCATAAGTCATTGCGAGGTCAATCGTTGGCCGCAGCAGCACTGCCGGTTGCCAAACCGCGGCATTGGAGCTGCTTTTATCGATCAGCATCAAACCCGCTCGCTCAAGCCAGCCCAGCGGACTTGATGATCCCGTCAGGATATTGGTTTCTCGACCGCCTTAGGAGTAGCTCACTTGTCTAAGATTTCTCGCAAAGCTGCCGCCGGTAAAACTCTGCCCAGCCGAGCTGGCAAATCGCGTCGCGGTCAATCGTCTGGTGGAAGTTCCGACAACCACGACACGATGGGTGACTTTGAGTTGGGCTACAACGGTCTGGATTTTGTGGCTGAGCCGGCCGTCAATGGCGTGGTGGGCCATGGCGAAACTCCCGATCTGAACGCCGTTTCAACCGACGAATACGAAGATGACGATCTCGAATCGGCCGAACGTACGGATCTCGGCGAATCGATCGACAACGAACTCACGGGCCGCGATGATCAGATTGACGATCCGGTCCGCATGTACTTGATGCAGATGGGCGAGATTCCGCTCCTCACGCGGCCGGAAGAAATTGCCTCGGCCAAGCAAATCGAAAAGACTCGCACGCTGTTCCGCCACACGATGCTGGCCAACGACTTCATGCTGGAGGCCGCCGCCAAACTGCTGCAAAAGGTGGCCGCCGGCGAACTGCGGTTAGATCGGACCATTGAAGTTTCGGTGACCAACACGACCGAAAAGAAGAACATCCTCAAGCGTCTGACTCCCAACCTGGCGACCGTCACGCAGTTGTTGAAGCAGAATCGCACCGACTTTGCCATCGCCATCAGCCGCTCGCAACCTGCCGACGCGCGTCACGCTGCTTGGCGTCGGTTGGTGCGTCGTCGCAATAAGGCCGTGCGTTTGATCGAAGAACTCGACTTGCGGAATGGCCGCTTAATGCCGGTTTTGGAAAAGCTGCAAGAAATCTCGGGGCGGATGCAATCGCTCGTCGCTCAGGTTGCCAAGGCCGATGCAGCCACGCCGCACGGCGCCATCCAGATTCGCGAGGCGCAGGCCGAACTGCGGTACTTGATGCGGATTACGCTGGAAAGCCCAACTACGCTGGCCAAGCGAATCGCTAAGGTCACACGGTTGCAGTACGATTACGACGCCGCCAAACGCGTGCTTTCCGCGGGCAATTTGCGGTTGGTGGTTTCGATCGCCAAGAAATATCGCAACCGGGGCCTAAGCTTTCTCGATCTGATTCAAGAAGGCAATACCGGCTTGATGCGTGCGGTCGATAAATTCGAACACGCCCGCGGTTACAAGTTTTCGACTTACGCCACATGGTGGATTCGTCAGGCGATTACCCGCGCCATTGCCGATCAGAGCCGGACGATTCGCGTGCCGGTACATATGATCGACACCATGAGCAAAGTCCGAGCGGTGACGCGCGACTTGATTCAACAGACCGGCCGCGAGCCGAGCGTGGAAGAAGCGGCCGAAGCGGCCGGTTTGTCGCTGGAGGACACCCGCGTGATCATGAAAATGACGCGCCAGCCGCTATCGCTCGACCAACCGGTGGGCGATCACGACGACAGTTTCTTTGGCGAGTTCCTGCAAGATCACCGCGACGACGATCCGTTGTACGAAGTGCATCAGCAGTCGCTGAAAAGCACGATCGCCGACGTGCTCGAAAGCTTGAACTACCGCGAGCGTGAAATTCTGCGGCTGCGATACGGCCTGGTTGACGGTTACGCTTACACGCTGGAAGAAGTTGGGCAGATTTTCAGCGTCACTCGCGAACGCGTGCGTCAGATCGAAGCCAAGGCCGTTCGCAAGTTGCAACAGCCCTGCCGTTGCCGCGGCTTGGCGAGTTTCATCGATCGCGAAGACACGTTACAAACGCAAAACGCCGCGTTGTAATCGCAAAGTCTTTCATAACGCCCGCATCAATTCAATTTTCATCCGGCCCTTTCTCGCTTGCGGAGAGGGCCGGATGATTGAGTTTTCACACTAAGCAAGCTTGCCAACGGCCACACGCCGCTGAGCGCATCCGATTGGCTCGACAAGCGATACAGGAGGTCGTATTCGTTGGTGCTGTGACCGAGGCGAGCCTGGAATGCGGTCGCTTTGTCGAGTGTCCCGGCCCGCAAAGCGGTTAGCGGATCGGATAATATGCTGCGATTGCCTTGCTTGGTCTCCTACTTTTCGGCGACAGTTATTTTGCAGATTGCTTTTCTTCTGGCGGCAGGATTTGCTGCAGGCGCTCGACTGTGTATTTCTTCAGGTAGGTTTCCAAAAATGACTGTTCCACGTCGTGCTTATCAGCGTATTCCTCGCCAGTCTCGCATTGCCGCCAGATTTTGGCGGTGAGCGAATCACGAAAATCGATGGATGCTGGATCAAGCGCCTTCGCGATCTCAACTTCGTTGATAGCCTTGCCATCGCGTTCGCCGCCGGTATCGGTTTCCAGCCAGAGGTTTTGAGTGGCTATTTCGCGAGGAAAATCATTGGCGGCAATTTCGGCCAGCACTCCATGGTCCTGGTGATAAAAGCGAAAGCGGGCCGAGTTCGCCGTCACTGAATCTCGGTCAAAAACAATTAAATAAAGTTTATCTTTCCAGGCGCGTAGGCAGATCGGTTCGCCAACGCCCAGCCAAGTGATATTTTCATCGTGCCAAGCGATTGACATCCACTCAAAATCGGTTTGCCAGAATTTACGTTTCTGGGACGTCAAGCCGCCGTGTATGGCCCCCCAGGACCCATTTTCGAGCTTCCACTTCGTTCGATACTCCTGATATTTGCACCACACTCCGGGCGACACTTCGGCCTGCTTGTCGAGAAGTTCCTCGGTCTTCTTGAGCCGATTAAGGGATTGAGCAAACGAGGGTATCGCGATCAACCCAATGACAAACGCGATGCCACAAGTGAATGGCACTGCGACCAGGAGCACGAATTTTTTCATAAAATTCTCCAGGGAAGCGAAGTGGTATAAGTAACTGTGCGTCAGTGGACCAGCCACGTCCTGATGTCAACAACTCGCTCTTCGTCCGGCAGCGATGGTTGCGGGTGACGTTGTCTTGGATATCTTTCCAGGTCCGCTCGATGCGATTGTGATCCGGGCAGTACGGCGGCAGAAAGTGCAGCCGAATGCGCTTGCCGAAAGACACCAACGCCAACTGCGAGCGACCTCGCCCAACAGTAGGGCACCGGCATCGAAGGTGACGGTGCCGCCTTCAAACCGCGCCGTGACTTGGCGGCCAGCCCAGGGCTGAAATTCGAACGTCGGCCCGTTACACTCTGTTTGCATCGGGCTGCTCTGGGTTCTGTGGCGAAAGTCGTTTGTCGTAAAGCAACTTATGCCATACCAGGCAGCCCTTTTCAACCCGCGTTGTGAGAAATGCGGGCTATCGCTGACGTCCGCGTCGACATGCACCGCACGCGCGCTCGATTTGACCAAGGCCAGCCAGTTGTACCTCACCAGCGCAACAGTGAGGGCCAACAGCGCCGCCAGCGGATAGCCAACTCGCTGGGCGAGAGGATGTTGGCCATGGCTACCCGCAGCATAGTGGCCACGGGCGCCGGCGTGGTGAACCCCAGCAGAATTTCGTTGCATCCCATTTGCAATTACTGAGCGTCTTGAACTTCGCCGGTCGATGCGCTGTCATAGCCCGGCAATGCTGCAAGTTCTCCACGGTAGGCCACAGATCGAATCACTTGTAGCAATGCAATTAGGCGCGGATCATTTTCGCAATCGGCTCGATAACACAGATCATATGGTTCCTGGCGGACGCTCAAGAAATCCAGCCCAGCTTCTTCACTGGTCAGTTGTAAGGTGACGCCAACTTCGGCCCAACCGCAGCGAATCGCTTCGGCCACGCCGCGATGGTCGCTTGCCAGACGGCGGAATGTGGCTTTCTTGCCTAACAGGTCGTCCAAGCACTGCCGAGCGCCGGAACCGACTTCGCGACCAACCCAACGCAGATTTGATCCAATCGCGCCGCGAACGGAACGGACTTTACGACCTGGCGCAATCGCCAATCCTGCCCGCCAGCGTGTCGCACGAATTAATCGATATCCAGGGCCCAACTCGTTCCTGACAGCCCGTGCGTTGCCCGCGTCGTCAGTACCAGCGAGATGAACGCCTGCCAAGTGAACCAAGCCCTGTCGCAAAAGGTTCAATGCGGCGCGACTGGAACGCGATATGACCAGCAGCCGCACGCAATGCGACTTCATCATCTCGTGCGCTAACAGTCCTACCGCCGGATCACAGCAGGCCAGAACCAACGTTCGCGAAGGATCGCACTCGGTTGTCAGCGTCATTTGGCCCTGCGAGAATGTGCCATCGGCCGGTTGCACGCCCAGTCCGTTCGATTCGACTGGATATGTGAGCGTGCGGCGATTGACCTCGGCTCGCCAATAACGGCTTGGCTGGCGACTGGGCGGCCAAGCCCAGGTTGGCGCAGCGTGCGCGGCCGATGCTAATTGAAACAAGTCCTCAACCCGGCATTCGAACGTTCCCGCCAAGATCAGAGCCACGGCTGCCGAAGGCGACACACGATCGGTCTCAATTGCCGAAACCTCTGCTCGCGAAATTCCCGAGCGGCGTGCCAGTTCTTCCTGGGTCCAACCGCGCGCCAGCCGCTGTTGGCGGACCGCGTTTTTCAGGCTGAAGTCTGTTGACATGATTATATCCGACGACGATACTAACGTATCAAACGCGGCCGTGGAGGTGGCGTCCCCGCGAAACGGTCGTGCGGGCATCGCGTCGCATTGTTTCAATGAACAAGGTAGCAAGACGTCGGCTGTTTTTGATCGTTTGACCCTTGTTTAGCAACGTCTATCTTACTTGCCGAGAGAAACACCGTGAAGTCGCCGCTTGGAATTCTCGCGTTTGCGTTGGCCTGGCTGGGAACGTCGTCGTATGCTTCCGCGATGACGATTTCAGTTAACCCTGTCCAGGACAATACAATCTACGCCACAGGGGATACCAGTGCCGGGGCTTATATCAGTCTCTTTGCTGGAGAAACCAGTACGTTCGCGCCACGTCGGGCGCTGATGAAGTTCGACTTGTCATCGATTCCGGCTGGTTCCACCATTAACTCTGCCACGTTAACTCTCAATGTGAATACGGTCGGGGGCATGGACGCGACGACTCGTGCTTACTCCGTCTTTCGATTAACGAGGGATTGGGGTGAAGGAACGTCGGCAGGATTAAGCGGAACTGGTGGAGGCGGTGCTGGAAACGGCAGCGATGCGACTACGAACAGTTCGACGTGGAATTTTTCCTTGGTGTCGACGGTCACGGGTTCGCCAGCCACGGTTACGAGCGGAACGCATTGGACGACAGCCGGCGGTGACTTTTTGCCAACAGCCAGCGCAATGCAAAACGTTCCTGGCGGTACCTTTACGGGTCTTGTGAATTGGAGTTCGTCGGGTCTGGTCAGTGACGTTCAAAGTTGGATCAATGGCACTGCCGGCAATTTTGGTTGGATCCTCGAAGGCGACGAAGGCACTTTGGTTACGGATAAGGGCGCGAATCGCATATTCGACAGCCGCGAATCTGCGACACCTGCACTCCGGCCGACATTGTCCGTCGATTTTACGGCCGTACCCGAACCCAGTACATTTGTCATGCTTGCCACCGGCGGAATCATACTCGCTGGTTGGCGCGGGATTCGCCGCAAGCTCAATTAAATCTCTCTACGGAGGCATGCCCTTGCAAAGCGTCTTTGCTCTTCGTCGTGGCGTGGCAGACTCGGCGCGATTGCCGGCTTGGTTACGGAAGGCCGATGCGATAAACGCAGCGGAATGGATCGCGCTCGTTCTGAGTGGTGTTGCTTGCGGCTTGTTGATGGTCTATTTTCCCTGGAACATCCGGTTGCCAGGCAATGCCATCATGCGTGCCGTATTTCCGATGGCCTTGGGAATTAGCCTCGTTCCCCGGCGATGCGCGGGATCAATCATCGGGATTGTCGGTGGCCTGGTTGTGGGCGCCGCTTGGTGGCAGCAGATCGGCAAAGGGCACATTACGACAACAGCCAGCGTTGTCTTGCTCGGCCTGTTCTTAGACACGGCGCTGACGAATGCTCGTTCCGGCTGGCGGATCTATTTGCGATTCGCCACCGCAGGGCTGCTGGCAAATCTGTGTGCATTAGCAACTCGCTGGACGACTGCCACGCTAGGGCTCGACCTCGCCGGCGAACGCTCGTGGTCATGGTCGGTCCGCATTCTCACCTACGCACTGTTCGGATTATTGGCGGGCCTGATCAGCGCGGCGGTATGGTTTCGGGCATCAGACAAAACGGCCTAGCCGGCGTGGAATGTCACCATGTTGTATGTTGGGCTCGATGATACTGATACGCTCGACCATCCGGGCACGAATCAACTTGCCCGGCATCTGGTGATGTCGACCGGTAACGGTTATCGCGGAACCTTGATTGTCCGCCATCAATTGCTGCAAGATCCGCGCGTTCCTTGCACGCGAAAAAACGGTTGCGCGGCAATTGCGTTCGAAGTCGCGCCGCAGGCGAATCGAGAACAGTTCATCGCCGAAATGCGAAGCCGAATTGTCGCTTGGTGCCCCGTCGGCAGCGATCCGGGTTTATGTGTAACACGTAATGAGGTGGATTCCGTTCCGGCGGAAGTGATCGCGTTTGGCCTGCGTTGTCAAACGGAGTTGGTGACGCAGGAGGCAGCGAGAAAAGTTGCACTCAAACACGATATCTTTTTAGAAGGTCTCGGCGGAACGGAAGATGGCGTGATCGGCGCTCTGGCAGCCATTGGATTGTTGGCCACGCGTAACGATGGGCGTGTCATCTATCGAGAAAACGTGGGCGGCGATTTGTTCGACATATCTGGCTGTCAGGCCGTGAATTCATTGTTGGATTTTGGCGTCGACAGGGTCGCGCGATATGACTCTGGCGAACGCGTGACGACTGGCGTCGTCGACCTCGGTAAGCGATTGCGGCCAAATTATCGTGGCGGAAGAATCGTGTTATTTGTCGTTCCTGCCGATTCAGAAACAGCCAACGATGCGCATTGGCGCGCTGTGCGCGTGACCTGATGATGCGACATTCAATCACTTACACGCGCTGCCGAACTGGATTCACGCTCATCGAGCTATTGGTGGTGATTGCAATCATCGGAATGCTCGTCGCAATTCTTTTGCCGGTCCTGAGCGGAGCTCGCGAGGCTGCCCGCCGCGCGCAATGCAGCAGTCAATTGCATCAATTGGCAACTGCCGCAATTGGCTACGACACAGCGAAAGAGCGATTTCCTCCCGGCATGGATCAGTCGGCGTTTTCAACCGGGCCCGTATACCGCGGCCAGACGCTCTTCGTATATTTGCTCCCTTATCTCGACGAACAAGTACTAGCCAATCAATGGGTGATGAAGGATCCCATGTTAAACACCGTGGGTGGCGCCAGCGCGCGGACAGCCCACGTGTTGCCTTACTTGTTCTGCCCCAGCGACGATGTTGTCGTCGCTCCGGTCGTCCAACCTCGATGGACTTATTCGCTGACCAGTTATGGCGGAAACGGCGGAAGTTGTTCGTACCCGACGGAAAATGCAACGACCGATGGAATCTTTCACACCACCGGTCCTGCATCGCAGCCAAAACCCAATCAACACGCGGTACGATCCGCAACCGTAACCGATGGACTGAGCCAGACGCTCTTGTTTGGAGAGCGTTCGCACAGAGACAAGAATTACGCATCGTTTACTGCGATCGGCTGGGGCGACCCACTCGAAACCTGGGGTTGGTGGGCAGCATCTGGCGGACAAAAGTGCATCGCTAATGTAACGATGGGCGCACAAGTGCCGTTGAACTTTCGCGTTCCGATTACTTACAACGCAGGCAATGACGCTCGCGGCGCAAATATCCAAGCCTTTCTGCCGCTGGCCGATCAGCGGCTAACTGCCTGGGGAAGCGAGCATCCGGGCGGCGTCAATTTCGCATTTGCCTCCGGCGCGGTAAAGTTTCTCACCGATTCACTACCGCCAGACATTCTCACAGCACTCTCGACTCGGAATGGCGGTGAAACCGTAACGGATTATTGACGCTCAAATCATCGAATGCGTGTTTCATCGCCGCGCATTCACGAAAACGCGAGCATTGCGGCAAAAGGGCAATCGACTTAAAATCGATAGGTCCGGCCACGCGCGTCTCTTTCCAAATCTGTTCGCCTTTCCCTCCTAGCACTGTTGCAATTGCAAGCGTTTTATTCGTCGGCATGCAACGCGAACGCTTTGCGTCGACTGCGACGTCATTGGCAGATCGTCTGCGATAGCCCGCGAGTGGCTGTTCGACGAAAGTGAAAATACGGAATTCCGTCAATTACGCTTGAAATGATTTTGTCCACCCTTTGATCCTACGCGACTTTTCGCGGCCTGACTTAACGCCTGACAAAGGCGAGTGGCTGCCGACAGCTCGCGGCTAACTGCCGGACCGCCAACCATGGATCTCGTCAAGATCTCGCTGAAAAACCCGTACGCGGTCGCCGTGTTGGCGATCTTGATCTTGGTGATTGGCGGCGTGGCGGTGACGAGTATTGCTGTCGATATTCTGCCGGTTTTCAAAGCTCCGGCCGTGCAGGTAATGACGTACTACGCCGGCATGCCAACTGTGTCGGTAGAAAAAACCATCACCAACCGCATCGAACGTTGGACGAATCAAGCCACGGGTTGCCAGAAAGTCGAATCTAAGTCCACGCAAGGCGTGAGCGTCGTACGGCTTTACTTTCGCGACGAGATCGATCCCAACGGTGCTTTGACGCAAGTCAATTCGTTGGCCTTGGGCGCTCTGCCGACGCTTCCGCCAAACACGCTGCCACCGGTGGTGCTGCCTTTCGATCCAACCGGCACTTTGCCGCTGGGCGTGCTGAGCATCACGAGCCCCGACTTGGACGAAACACAACTTAAAGACCTAGCGCGCATCGAACTGCGAAACATGCTCGGCGGCATCAAAGGCGTCGTTGCGCCGGCCGTGTTTGGTGGACGCGACCGCACGATCTTGATTTACGTCGATCCGAAAAAGCTCGAAGCGCGGAATCTTTCGCCATTGGATGTTGTGGAAGCACTCAGTAAACAGAATCTGATGGTCACGCCTGGTGTGGCGAAGTTCGGAACATACGAATTTCAACTCGACACCAATGCGATGGTCAACGCGGTTGAAGAACTCAACAACATTCCGCTACGCGTGACGGAAGGCAACCGCGTCTATCTCAAGGATATCGGCGTTGCCAAAGATTCGCACGCCATCCAAACCGGTCTGGTTCGAATTAACGGGCATCGGCAAGTCTACGTGCCGATTTATCGTCAGCAAGGCGCCAGCAGCCTGACGGTCGTTAACGGGGTCCGCGATGAACTCAAACACATGGAAGAAGTGTTTCAGTCGTCGGGAAAGACCGTACACCTGGAATTGGTGATGGACCAATCGGTCTATGTGAAAGAAGCGATCGAGAGCCTCATTCACGAAGGGATCATCGGCGCGGTTCTGGTGGCGCTGATGATTTTGATCTTCTTAGGCAACTGGCGGATGACGGTCTTCGCCACGATGTCGATCCCGCTGGCGATTTTGGTTTCGATTATCTGCTTGAGCAGCGGCGGTAACACGATCAACGCCATGACGCTGGGCGGGCTGGCACTGGCCATCGGGCCGCTTGTGGACGACGCGATTGTGGTACTTGAAAATACTCACCGCCATCAAACGTTGGGAAAATCCAGCGTCAAGGCGGCTTACGACGGAGCAACCGAAGTCACGATACCGGTGCTCGTGGCGACGATGACCACAATCATTGTGCTGTGCCCAATTGCGCTGATGCCTGGCATGGGCGGGTTTCTCTTCAAGCCGCTGACGCTGGCGCTGGCCTTTGCGATGATCGCCTCGTTTGTGCTGTCGCGAACGTTGATTCCAACGCTCTGCGCCAAATATCTGAAGCACGCGGACCACCACCCTGGCGATGAGCATCTCTCGGACAGTGTGGGAAAACGACTGTATGTGCGGATCGATGCCGGCTTGAATGCACTGACGCATCGTTATGCAAGGCTGTTGGACTGGGCTTTGCAACGTAAGGCCTTGGTTTTATCGATTGTCGGCGTGTTATTTCTCTGCTCGCTCGGACTGTTGGCAGGCATTGGCCGCGAGTTCTTTCCGCAGGTCGATGCAGGGCAAATCACCATCTTCGTGCGTTGCCCGTCAGGAACAAACCTCGAATCGACCGAGCAGCGAGTCATTCGCGTCGAGAAGTATATCGAAGAGGTCATTCCGGCGGATGAACGAAAAATGCTCGTGTCTGAACTCGGCTTGGTGCCTGACTGGTCGGCCGCCTATACGCCGAATTCAGGTTCGCAAGATGCCGTGATCAAACTTCAGCTCAGCGACGAGCGGAGTAAAAGCGCGCAGGAATATGCCATCGATTTGCGCCATCACTTTGCGGACAATCCTGAGTTTACCGATTTGCATTTTAACTTCGACACCGGCGGTATGATCTCCGCCGCCTTGAATTACGGCGCGTCGTCACCGATCGATGTGCAAATCGAAGGCGGAAAAACCGATGAAGCGATTACGCTTGCGCAGCGCGCGCGGGATTGGATTTCTCGTTGCGACGGCGCAGCCGACGTACGCGTGCAACAACGGCTCGATGCCAAGCAGCGGATTATCGAAGTCGATCGACAAAAAGCCAGCGACGCCGGACTCGATATGGCGCAAGTTGTCGATCAAGTCGCCACCGCCATGAACTCCAGTTTGTCGATTCGACGTGTGTTTTGGATCGATCCCAAGTCGGGCAATCAGTATTTCGTTGCGGTTCAATATCCGGAAGATGACGCCCGGCGGCTGGAGGATGTGCTGGATATACCCGCGACGGGTGGCAACAGTCAGCATCCCGTGAATTTGGGATCGCTGGCGACAATTCGCCCGGGCGCCGCGCCGGTGGAGGCGAATCACACGAATCTGGCCAGAACCTTCAACGTGCTTGTCAACACAGAACGGCGCGATATCGGCAGCGTCGTTGCCGACTTGGACTTGCGGCAATTTCAACTCAACGAGTGGAAACGCGTCGCAAGTTCCAAGAATCCGGTTGTGGTTCCCACGGATGGCGCCGATGGCGCGATGAGTTTTCCGGACGGCATGCGATTAAGTGTGAAGGGCGAATACAGCCGCATGATTGAATCGTTCGGCAATCTAGGCTTTGGGCTCATTCTCGCCGCGACGTTGGTTTATCTGTTGCTGGTTGTGTTATTTCGCTCATTTCTTGCGCCTTGCGTGATTATGTTTACAATCCCGCTGGGATTGATTGGTGTGTTGACGATGCTGTTCGTAACTCATACCACGCTGAACGTGCAATCGAGCATGGGCGTGATCTTTATGGTGGGCATCGTGGTTTCCAACGGCGTGCTGCTGGTGGATTTTGCCAACAAGCAACGTAAGCTGGGCGCCGATTTGAAAACCGCAATCCAGACCGCGGCAACCATTCGATTTCGGCCGATCTTGATGACGTTTTTTGCGACCTTCCTCGACTTATTGCCGATGGCCATTGGCTTTGGCAAAGGCAGCGAGGCGAATGTCCCACTGGCCCGCGCCGTCGTCGGCGGTCTGTTGACTTCGACCTTTCTGACGCTGCTGGTCGTTCCGATCATGTACACGCTGCTCAATAAAGAGCGCGGCGGACCGGAAGAGGATATTGACAAAGAATTGGCAGACAGTGCAGCCTCGCAAATCGATGCTAACGAAAACGCTTCAGAGGAGCTCCACCATCCTTAAGAGCTCGTTGGCAATCGTACAGTAAGAACCGGACAGGTTGCGTGGCGGACCACGTAACTGGTCGTGCTTCCCAAAGTTAATAGACGTTGAAGGCCCGTTCGCCCGTTTGTGCCCATGACGATCAAATCACATTTTTGTTCTTCGCACAATGCCGCAATACGCCGAGATGGATCTCCTTCGTCAACCAGATATTCGACGGTAATGCCTTCGAGGGACGGATGGACATTTTCCAAATCCGCCAACAACCGTTTTTGATAACCCTGGGGTTGAAGTGCGGATGCAGCTTCCCCAAAAGTCACGTTCCCTGGGCCGACGCTCTCCGCGACGTGTATAATGAGAATTCGAGCCGAATACGCCTGGGCTAAATCGCTGGCAACACTCATCGCGTGCTTCGCGCATGCGGAGTAGTCCGTTGGAAACAGGATTCGCTGAGGATTGAACATCGCGTTGCCCTAGAAACGATAGGCCGGTGAATCAAATGATAAGAAATAAACTCGCGCTGTCGCCAATACCGAGGAGATTCATGGCTGCCACTAAGGAAAAACCAAAAGCTTACATCTATGCCGCGAGCGGTGCTTTCTTGACGATTTTGGCCTTGGCGATTTGGATGAATTCCAATCGCTCCCATCATCAGGCTCATGCGGAACCGCGATCCGCTGAGGCAGCCGTGGCGGGGGGTCGAGCGATTCCCGTAAAAACCGTTCACCCCAAAAAGAACGATCAAGGATTTACAAGCTCCATTACTCAGCCTGTTTATATCGAAGCCTTTTGTCAAGTGGATTTGCTTTCGCATGTTGCCGGAGAACTCAAGTTTTTGGAAAAGAACATTGGCGACAGCGTCAAAACCGGCGAGATCCTGATCAAGATCGACGCTCCGGATTTGGTCCAGGAAGTCAATCAAAAAAAGGCAATGCTCAAGCTGTCGCGTGAAGATCTGCGTGCCGCCGAGGCAAACATCGATGTTGTTTTGGCCGCGGAGAAAGAAGCGAAAACGGCAATCTCGGAAAAAGAAGCCGACATCGATCGTGCCGTGGCGACGCAAAATTATCGCGATGCGGAATACAAACGGTTTAAAGTCCTCACGGAACGCAATGCCGCGGTCGGCAGCGTGCTGGATGAGCGCAAGCGAGATTTAGAATCGTCCCAAGCCAACGTTAAGAGTGCCAAGATTGCGGTGCAGACAGCAACTGCAAACTGGGAAGAATTCTCGGCCAGATCGGCCGCCGCTCGTGTCGACGTGGATGTCAAAAAATCGAAGATCGAAGTGGCCGAAGCTGACGTCGCCAAAGTTCAAGCGCTGTTGGATTACACGGAAATCAAATCGCCATTCGACGGCATGGTCATCGCTCGCAACATCGATCCCGGCGCTTTCGTTCAGAACGCCAGCACCGGCAAGACTACTCCGTTGTTAACCATCGTTCGCACGGACATCGTGCGGGCGGTGATGTGGGTTCCAGAAAAACATGCGCCGCAAGTCAGCAAGAAGTCGGATGCCACCATTCGGCTCGATGCACTAAAAGACGTCGACTTTCACGGGCGCGTGATGCGGATGTCGAATTGGCTCGATCCAGCGCATTCGCGAGACATGCGGGTAGAAGTTGACTTGCTCAATCGGCCCGACCACGTTCAGGCGGCAACCCTTGCCCAAGAGTTGATCTCCAATCACCAAAAAGGCCCAGGAATTTTGCGTCCAGGAATGTACGGTTCCATGACGTTAACGCTGCAAAAATTCGATCACGCAGTGCTGATACCAGTTAGCGCCGTCTTCGAACGCAGCAAGCGTAGCTACATATTCGTGGTGACTGATGATATCGCCAGGCTCGTGCCTGTGCGTCTGAAGTTCGAAGATGGCGTGCAAGCAATTGTTTCGCAAATCAAGATTGAGCCGGATGCCAAAAACGGCAAGGGATTGGAGAAGTTAGAGGACTTGAGTGGCGACGAAGCCATCATGCTGAGCGGGCAGGGCGAAATCGCCGATGGACAACGTGTAGCCGCTGCGTCGACCAATTGGTAAGGCGACGCTGGTGTCTTGACTGCTGGCAACCGATGATTGCGGGGGCTGATTTTCCGCCAACAAGGCAAAACGCCTGACCACCGAATCGGATGCAATTTGGCAGGTGTTCATGTGCGATAGCGCAAGGAGGCGCGATCAAAATGCTAAGAAATCGCTGGATTTCTGCTGGTCTCGCGCCGCAACTGCTGTGCCTCGTTGTTGCTGCATTCTGGTTGACCAATTGCTTTGGGTGCGCCGCCGAGAATCAGGGAATCGCGGACTCGCGGCTGCCAGTTCAGTTAGTCCGAACATCTCCACCGCCGATTGAATCACAAAATCAAGAGGTGGTGCCCTTACCGCCGGTCTCGCACGAAGAGCTGCCAACAGTTAGGCCGTGTAGTCTTCAGGCTGCTGTTGAATCCAAGGCCGATCAGCGAACGACGGCGCGGTCTGCGACGTTAGTCGGCGGTGCTCCGAAGCTTGAAATCAGCCCTCTGCCGCCGGCGTTTGGCGGCTCGGCGCGCGTACAAATGCCGATCAATCTCCCGCTGGCATTGCGGCTTGCAAATTCTAACAACCCCACGATTGCACTAGCTTCTGCGCGAGTGCAAGAAGCCTACTTAAGAGTCGATCAAGTCAACGCCGCCTGGTTGCCGGATTTGCGCACCGGCCCGTTATACCAGCGCCACGATGGCCGCATTCAAGCTACCGACGGCACCATTTCTTCGGTGTCAAAGAGCAGCTTATTCGAGCATGGCGATATTATCGCCTCTTGGAATACATCGGATTTGTTGTATTCGCCGCTGCTGGCGCGGCAATTCGCCGCAGCGCAGAACGCATCGGCGTCCGCTGTCAGGGATCGCATTCAACTCGAAGCAGCGATCACTTATGAAGATCTGCTACGCGTTGCAGGGCTGCTGAGGATCAATTCCGAAGGTCTGCAAATCACGCGAGAAATGCTCAAAAATACCGAGTCCGCCGAGTCCGCCGGCGTGGGAAAAACTCCCGCCGATGCGCCGCAAGCTCGCACTGAACTCAACAAACGCCTGGTGGAGCGAAGCGATTTGCAAACGCAATTAGGAGAACTCTCTGCAAGACTAGCATCGCTGCTCATGCTCGATCCGACGCTCGACTTGTATCCACTCGATCCACAGGTCGTTCCGCTGCAACTCGTGTCCGACCAACTGAGCCTCGACGAGCTCGTTTCAATTGGCATCAGCCGGCGGCCAGAAATGAGTGAAGCTCGGGCAATTGCCGATGGCTCTCGCACGCGATTGCGTCAGGCGGAGATAGCTCCGCTGTTACCGCGACTGGAAGTCGCATACACGAGCGGCACATTTGGCGGCGGGCCGAACGATCAATTCAACGACTTCGGCACGCGTGGCGACGGCACCGCTGAAGCGGTTTGGGAACTGCGTAATTTTGGCGCTGGCGACGTGATTCAACGGCGAATTCAACGCGTTGTGGTCAACCAAGCGGAAATCAATCTATCAATTGTTCGGTCGCGAGTTGGCGAAGACGTGGCGGCAGCTGCGAAATCGGCTCGCAGCAGGCTGGAAAGCTTTCGAGCCGCCCAGACCGCAGTTCACGAAGCCTTGATCACCTGGCAGCGTTTACGAGACTCTTCGTTCGGCATCGCCGGCGCAGATCGTCGCTACGAGCCGCTAACCCCACTGATTGCCGGTCGCGATCTGCAAGACGCCTGGGCGCGCTATCTGACGGAAGTTGTCGAGTACAACAAGGCGGAACTTCGCTTATTTTGGGCGATGGGCCAGCCGGTTGAATGCGCTTTGCCTTCGGCCAATGAATTGACTCTGCAACTGCCAGCATTGCCGCCGCCGATCCGCAGTGCTGAAGAGATTCAAGCGGGCAACGCCATTGAACTGGGCAGAAAGCCCACGGAACCAATGATCCCAACTCCCTTGCCAACGCCAAGATTGCGGGCAAATTAGGTTGCGTGAAATGGATTGCCGTTCGAAGCGACACAACGCCCATTCGATTTCCAGATACAGTCGCGACGGCCAGTTCCGGTGCACGCTGATTTCGTCGGCGAATGCCCACCCTCAATTCGAAACGTCTTCAGGTCATTCAGCGCCCGTTGCCGTTCGATGATCGAATGCCACGCCCTCTCGCACTGGCGGCGGCGATTCAACTGCATCGCGCTGCAGACGCCCGCCTAAGGCACTTGAGAAAGCTCACGAAGCTTGAGCAACTTTCCGTCGGTGGACCGCAAGTCACCGATCAACAGTTGTTGCGGAAATTCAAAAGCAACTTCCGAACGGCAAAGTCCCAAAGTAATGGCATCTGCCCAACAAACCGTCGGAGCGGGAGCAACTCGTCAAACAGCCTGTTAAAACGGGGACAGGCACGTCGCAACCGTGAAGAATTGGCTGAAAAAACGGCTGTCGGCTCCGAGCCAGTCTTATTTCTCAACGGGCTGTCAAGGACAACCCGCGGCCGTCTGCGGCGATTCCGCGGCTCAACAACTAGAAGTGGAATTCCAAACGCGTGCCAAGAATGTCGGCCGCGGTGTCGGCGGGGCCTTTGTCGAAGTCGCTGTGAATGTAGTTGAACATGGCGCTGCAATTGTTGGTCAGGTACCAGTGCAGGCCAACTGTGTAGTCGACCGCTCGCCCGCCGGCGATTCCGCCGCTGTTCAGATCAAGGTACGATGCACGGGCGCCAAGTTCCCATGCGCCCCAGCCGGTGCAGATGTCGCCATCAGTGCTGCGGATGCGAAAGAACGGTTCGTATGGGGTCACGCCTTGGAAGAACTTGCCGGCCATGTTGTAGTTGTGATTCTCGCCGGTCAGAACGTAGAGAACTTCAACATAACCACCATCAAAGGTTGCCTCTCGACCGTTCGTTTGTGGAAGAAATGCACTCATATATTCGGATTTGACCAGCAATGGCCCGTGCATCCAGGCCGCTTCAGCGCCAAACAACTGATAGTCGTGGCAGTTGACTGTCACCGCGCTGAATGGGATCTGTGAGTTGACTTCCGGAATCAAGCTGAAGACTTTGGTGTCTGTGTTGTTGTTATTTGCGCCTGTGTATTCGTAAGCTGCGCCTAGATGAGTGAGATAGCGTCCCCCGCTGGGCGTGTCGTAGGTTGGAAGCCAAACTAACCGTGAGGTCGTGCCGTAATCGCCGTTGTCACTGTATTCTAGGAACGTCTTGTTGCCGGAACCTTCGCGAAATACGCCAGTGAACCAGCTCAAGGTTTTATCTTCGTTGAGGTCGTCGTACGCCATAGCACCAAAGCGACGAGCGGGCGCGAATGTGTTGGCGAGCGATCGCTCCATAAACAGCAAATACTCCTCGCCGGTTTGCTGTTCAAGCCCGTACGGTTCTTTGAAAAAACCGATTTTGAGGTGACCGAGAATCGGCAGTTCGCGGAAGTTAACCCAAACGTCTTGAAACGCCGCCAACAGGCCCGGGTTTGTCGAGGATTGCGCCTGAGCCATGTCGATTTCCATCCGATAGTTGATGTTCTCATACAAATCGCCGTAGAACATCAGACGCAGAAATCGGAATCCGGTGTAGTCCTGTTCGTCGCCTACCAACGCACGATTGGCATTGTCCTGTGAGAACCAGGCATTGTCCAAAATCGCCTTGCCGCCGATCTTTATCGTTGGAGAAGTCACGAGTGGTTCTGGCTTGAGATCGCCAAAAGACTTGGCGTCCCTTTTGGGTTTGTCATCTTTTGAACTGTCATCGCTTTTAGTCGCCAAACCAGCGTTAAGCAAAGCCGCGGACGGCGGAGTCGGAGCGTAGCTGGCCGGGCTAACCACGTTCGCTCCTGGCAGCTCCGCATCACGTGTGCGTAGCACTGCTTCGCAACGGTCAAGTCGTTGCTTCAGTTCTTGAATTTCTCGGACCGCGTCCTGGTTCGCCGAACTGGGTTGCTGTGGCGTGCTAGCGTCGGCGGCCGGCGCAATCGCCGCCTTTGGCAACACGTCCGTGGGCCAATTACTTTGCGCATTCGCAAAAGAGGCCAAAAATATCACGCCCAAGGCAATGGCAAGAAATGGAAGTCGAGTTTGCATGATGTCTTCCCCTTCTTGGACACAAGCCGTATGGACACGAAACAGCATGCTCGCGCGTTACCACACGAATCGTCGGCATGACCCGCCTCATTGTCATCGGCAGTTATCCTATCGATCAGGAATCATCGTAATCTTTATCAGATAACTGGTGGTTTGTATTCGCTACTCTCGCAATTGCAGGTATTCGAGAAACTCCACGCCCCGCCGCGAGCATGATGGCCCGGCTCGTGTCATTCTTTCGTTCAACACTGGTTAGCAAACAAAAAAAGGCAGGCCGCGTCGAATTCGACACGGCCTGCCCACGGTTTTACCAAGTTGGGTTGGGTTTAGAAGAAGAACTGGGTACGCATGCCGAAGCCGTCGACACTGTTGCCATCATGCGGGCCGCCGTCAGCATTCTGGTGCAAGTACTCGAACTGTATCTTCGTGTTCAGGTTCAAGTACCAATTGAGCCCGAGTTCCTCGGCATTGCTTTGTCCACCTTGCGAAGCGGGAGTTAGCAAGTGGTTATTCAAATCGCAGTAGTTGTACCGTGCGGCAACTTCCCACGCACCCCATCCCCAGCAGGTGTTGCAATCCGCAGTGCGGACCCAGAAGAACGGCGAATAAGGGGCGATCATGTAGGTGCTGCCTGCGGTGCCGAAACGGCGATCGTAGGTGCGGTTTTCGCCCGTGAGAAAGTACGAGGCTTGCAGGTAACCGCCATTGAACAAGATGTCCTGGCCTTGTCCCGCGGCAGTCACACGGCCGCCGGTCGCGTGGTCCATCCAGGCCATGGAATATTCACCTTGGAGCGAAAACGCTCCCTGAACATAGAAAAGTTCGGTTCCAAGGACAGTGTCGTTCGTGCTGTTAACTACTCCGGTGTCAATTAATCGGGTGGAGTTACCAAATGGTGCTGCGCCAATGATGTCGCGGATCTGGGGGCGAGCTCGGAAATCAGTAACACCAGGCCCGCCGTTTACTAAATTCTCATTTTGGCGATAAACGGCCGAAGCACCTAAATGCAACATGTGGCGGCCTTCGTCCTGATAGAACGGCAAGGCGGTCACACGGCCCGACCAGCCCCAACCGTGCTCGTTGAAGTCTGCGCCGGTATTGTTACCGTTGGCATCATCAACGTTGTCTTGGCGATAAACCATCGACTGCCACGTGATATGGTCGTCGGCAAGATGATCGGCAAACAGGAAACCGCTGCCAAAATTCTCGTAATAGGCATCGGTATACATCGAGCGTTCCATGAAGGTCATGGCTTTGCTACTCGACATCATATCGCCTTCGAACCCTTGCGTGACTTTCTGGTGACCGATGCGTACCGTGTCGATGTACGGCATGTTCTTGAAGCCAACCCAGACCGCGTCGAGGTTCGGGATGTTGTTTTGCGTCTGTTCCAACGCCAATTCAACATTCCATTCCATGACGTCGTACGCGGTACCATCCCAAGATGGACGAACCCGGCGGAAGAACGCGCCGTCATTCAGTTGTCCACCACCAGGTCCGCTGATGACGTTTTCGTCGAAACTGACAACGTCAAATTGGAAGCGCACGCCGACGTGCGAAACGAAATCCTTGCAGGGTGTTTCGAACGTCAGACCGTTATTCAGATTCCAACGAACGCCCATCTTCAAATCGCTGCCCACGTCACAGCATTTGTAGCCGTCGTCGGTCTTCTTTTCGTCTTTTTTATCCTTCGGCTTGTCTTTGTCAGCCATGTCGAACGCGGCGCTTTGAAAAACCGACTCGTTGTGCTGCATTTGCTGACGCAGGGATTGCAATTCCGTTTCGTACGCATCGAGCCGCGCGTGCAGATCGTCCGGCTGCCCAGGCAGTTGTTGCGAAACAGGCATCGCCTGAGTCGTTTGCGGCAGCGAAGCCACCGGATATTGCTGAGCCATCGCCGACAGGGGCGACATGCCGCACATCATGGCGGCGCTCAGCACGGTTTTTTTCCAAGTCAAACGCATTTCATTCCTCCGTGAAATATAAACTTGATCCGTGCAGAAATTTTCAACTTCGACGATCGCCTAGGCCATCCATTGGCCAGCGGAGAATTAGCGAAGTTTCAACCGAACCGGAGTTTCCGGCGCAGGTTGACGGTCGGTCGTGTAGTAAGAGACGGGAATGTTATTGGTCTGAGGCACGACGAAGGTTATCGGAGAGGCTGGTGTCGGCGTAGATATCGGAGCGGGCGCTGGTGCTTCAGCAGCAGGAGCACCTTCACAGCAACCTTGCGAGCAGCCGCCTGGATTGCCGCAAGCCGAGCCGCAACCGTTGCCGCAACCGTTGCCGCAACCGCATTCGTTCACATTGCCGCACTGCGAGCAGCAGCTTTGGTGAACCCATTTATAAACGGGCACCGTGCAGGTGTATTCGCACTTGACCAGCTTGTGTTGCACGATGGCATCAGCGCAAGGAGCACCATTGCAGTCGTGGCAAAAGAAGCCGGAAAGATATTTGCTCAGGCAGCTATCGCAATTGCAATGGCCGGGGCAATTCGGTTCGCAACCGCAACGTTCGATCTGATTATGACACGTTTCGTGCGGAATGCAGATCGTATCGCATTTGCACTTGTATTCAACCTTTTTGATTTTCTTCATCTCGCAGACCAATTTGCAGCAGCCGCAGCAATCTTGGCATCCACAACTGGGGCAGCATGAGTTGCAGCCTGTGTTGCATCCGCCATCGCAGCATGGCGACTGGGCCATCAACGGCTGAACCATCAGCCCAGCAACAATTAGGCAACCTGCCACAATAAGTTTCGACATGAGACTCCTCCGTGAAAGTTGGATCGAGTAACCGAATTCAATTGGACTCGTTCTAACAGCAGTCCTGTTTGAGCGCGAGGTTGAACAGCTAATCCATTTGCTCGCCGGGCATCTCGGCCCGCCCTGCACGCTGAACTATCCGAATATTGATTAACTCGAATGTACGGCGGCATTTAATTATTAAGATTGTTCTTCCGATGATCGTAAGAACAACGGGCAGTGACGGTTGTTCCGCCTGGGGGAACTTTGCCGTCGCGGGCAGTCATTACCGGCGAATTCGCTTGAATTGCTGCCAAAACCGGCGCATTTTTGTGACGTCAACGCGACGATCAACTTTGCCGGCTGCGTTGACTTTGACGCCATTCGCCAAGTTCAGTTTGGCAACTGCGCGAGTTCGCACGTCCCGCGACTTCTCATCAAATACGCGAATTGAACTGGTCGATGAGGAGCTTCAGGAGGATGGCATGGTTGCCAGCACGAGCCTCCACGCGGAGACCGCACCGATCGCGAACTTCCGGCGCCGACTTTTCACGGAGGAATCGAAGATGAAGTCATTCTACACCTGCGCGCTGTTGGCCATTGCGACAATCACTTCCATCGGGCATGCCGGCGAACCGACTTGTTGCGCCGATTCGATCTGCGTGCCCGGCACATGTTGCCCCAAATGCGGATGCCACGAAGGGCTATTGCCCGTTTGTCATTCGTACTGCGACACGAAAAAAGTTATCAAATACAAGTACTGCTGCACGTGCGAGGAAATGTGCATTCCCGGTCACGCGCCTTGCTGCGAAACGTGCAACAATCAAGACGGCGGATGTGCCGTGACGTGCGGAAGCGACGACGGCAAATGCGATTGCACGTATCGCAATGTTAAAAAGCTGGTTAAAATCCCGTACCTCGCGTACGAGCCGGTTCGCAAGTGCAATGTCGAATGGACCTGCCCGAAGTGCGGCTGCGCGTGCTGCAATTCGCTCAGCAATGTCGAAGTAAGCGAAGCCGCGAACGTTGCAACTCAGATCGCACCGTCGCCGATTGAACGCGTGAGCCTGACGTCAACGCGGTTTTCGGTTCCCAACGCATTGACGCACGAAGAAGCGACGGCAACCGCCGAGGTACGTCCCGTGTATTTTGATGCACCAGTGAAATCCACGTTCTCGTCTGCTAAGTTCGCCTTTCCCGTTAGGTAGTGTGTACGCACATCACAAAACGCGCAAGCATATCGCCTTGGCCAGTTGCAAAACTCGCCAAGGCGTTTCTGTTTGTCGACGTGTTTCTGGCTTGCTAGCAAAGCATTTTCGCCTTCCCATGGCCAAGTACTCTGCGTACAATCCGCGCCAGTTTTATGCGTCCTAAGACGGAGCCGGATCAATGTGCCGCAAAAAGACCCTGGCGATTTATCTTGCGGCGGCAACGCTTGCCTTAACGGTCGTTGTATGGGGAAGTCATTCATCGCAGATTGCCGCGGCCGCTCCTAAGAAGTCGGAAGAACCAAAGGTGCGGTTAGAAGACATTCCTTTCGACGGTAAAGAAGCCTTCCAGTTTCTCAAGCAGATCTGCGATTGTGGTCCGCGACCGTCGGGCTCACCGGGCATGGCTGCGCAGTGGCAGTTGCTGGCCTCAGGATTTCAAAAGCTGGGCGCGCGTGTCACGCCCCAAGCCTTCCGGGCAAAAAGTCCGCTGGCAGACAAAGAAATCGACATGGCAAACATGATTGTCGAGTGGCATCCCGATCGCAAAGATCGCATCTTGATTTGCACGCACTACGATTCGCGTCCGTATCCCGATAAGGATCCCAGAAACCCGCAGGGCAAATTCATCGGAGCCAACAGCGCAAGTGGGGTTGCTGTACTTATGGAACTTGCTCGCTGGATGCCAACACTGGAAAGCAAGTACGGCGTCGATTTTGTTTTGTTTGACGCTACGGATTTGGTCGTTACGGAGCGTACGAAAAAAACTGCCGGCGATCCGCACTTCATCGGCAGCGATTTTTTTGCGCACTCGTACGTCGATAACCCGCCAGCGTACAAATACCACTACGCCGTGGATTTGGAATTGGTTGGCGGCGAAAATCTGCAAATCTACCAAGAATTTACGAGCATGAGTTGGAGCGATAGTCGGCCGACAGTGCAAGACATTTGGCGCGTTGCCTACAAATGTGGCGTGCGAGAATTCATCTCTGATCGCAAAAGCGATTTTGGCGCCGACCACGAAAAGCTACATGCGATCGCCAAAATTCCAAGCTGCTGTATTGTCGATGTCGATTATCCGCAATGGCGTACCGAACGTGATGCTCTCGAACATTGCTCGCCGCTTTCTCTCGCCAAAGTCGGCTGGGTAGTGCTCGAATGGCTTAAGCAGGTCAAGTGAAGGCACGACGAATGGCGCGGCTAATATTCAGCGAACTCGCCGCCGCGCATTTTCTTATTTCCGCTTGCTGACTCGACCAACTGAGAACTGGCTCCCACTGGTCAATGGCGGCTTTGTAAGCGTGTTCATGCCGGCGGATGGCGTCACGATCACGATTGACCTTGAGCGTCTCCCATTTTGCCAGCGCTGTAAGATGAGCTTGTCGATCCGCCTGGCCATGGCCATCTGGGAAATCGTGGTTGTGGCCGTTGTACTTTTTCCGCCAACGGCCTTCGACGAGCGAGCTAAGACGTAACGGATCACCATAGCGTAATGCGTAGAGCAAGCGTGCTCGATCACGACAGCAGTGTACTGGGATGCGCTTCGCGGTTCACAAGCGGTAGCACTTGCGGTTGATAAATCGTGGTGTAGGCCTGCGCCGTGCGATGCACATCCAATGCGGCCGAAGATTCCCAGTGTTCCGAGAGCAAGAATCGCGAGTCGTCGTTGTTGGACTGGTACGCTTCGAATCGCAGGCAACCCGGCTCCGCGCGCGACAACGTAGCCGCCTGGGCAAGCAGGTCGCGGACTTTGGGAACGTTACTTTTTTCTTTGACCGTCAACCAGATATTCAGATACAGCATATCGACGACCCACGAGAAGTGCGTGACGGAGCGAAGTGGCAATCGCGAAACGCGCGTTCCGCAAATTGAAGATAGCCGCTGACGTCAAAACTTCAAGCGGTTTGGCCGCACCAAGGAGCGTGCGAATTAAGAATTGCCGGCGCCGACGACTTTGAATCGCTCTTCCGGCAGAATCATCGACGTCAATCGTAGCCCGAACTTATCGCCAACCTTCACGGCTTCGCCCAGCGCCACCGGTCGGCCGCCCACTTGCAGCTCCAACATCTCTTCGCAAGATTTCATGAAGTGAATGATGGAACCCGGACCGAGGTCGAGGATGTTGCCGAGTGGCTGTTTTTTGGTGGCCAGCGAAACGGTGACCGGAACGCGAATGTGCAACAAACTGCGGGTAAACAGCGGCAGCGGAAGAATCGTTGGCTGCGGCGAGGCAACGGCCACTTGCTTGGCGACGGCGACCGTGGCTGCCGCGACGGCCGTTGAACTTAGTGGCGCAGCGGTTGACGACGCTGCCACCGGTTGTGGCACAGTCGCTTGTGCGGTGACCAGCATCTCTGACGGCTTGTCCAGCGGCCAGATCATCCATGCCGTGGCCGACTTCTCGCCGGCTCGGAGTTTTAGTGCGACCGTGCCGGCGTCGCTAGGAGGTTGACCGGCGCGGATTGCCTCCAACAGTGGTTTGACATATTGCGCCTGAAAATCCTCCGGCATGAAGGTTTCTGGCAGTACCAGCATGCCGAGTTCTTGCGCCAGTGTGGTGAGTTTGCTTTTGCCGGTCGAATCAGGCGCAGCGCACCAATCTGGCAGCAGCCCACACGTCTGACTGAGCGCGACGATGGCAGCTTGCCCACCGCAATTCAATATGACCAGCAGACCGGGCGCGTCGCCCAGTTGCTCGGCAGCGACGGCAAAGGTGCTGGCCTCGGCCGCGGTGACTTCGATGGCGACATCCAGCGTGCGCGACAAGCCCGAGGCAATTTCGCCCGCGCCTGCCTGACAGGCGGCCAGCACCGAGTCGATGATTTGCGGTCCGAAGTCAGCCATGCAATTTCCTACCGGCAAAAAACGCGGTCGTTGCGGGCGGTCCAACTTGGTTGGCGCCGTGCGCTCTTATCGACCAAACGGGCGCAACACTTGAATCGAATCGTCATCGCCGCAGGCATTGCCGGTCGGCGCGCCGTGCAAGTACAATGACATGTGCCGCCTTTAGCGGTCGCCTGCCGGTTCCAGCGTCGGCCCATCCCAGCCATGCTCCTTTCCGAGATTTCCGCCGATGTGTTTTTCTCGCTATTGGTTGCTGGCAGCGGTGGCGATGATCTCTGCGGCTGTGCCTTTGCTAGCTGACGAAGCCGCGCCTGCGTCGCCGGCTACGGCCGAGCAAACCGAATTTTTCGAAAAGAGCGTGCGGCCACTCCTGGCGGCTCAATGCCAGCAGTGTCACGGGGCGCAGAAGCAAGAGGCCAGCTTGCGACTCGATTCGCGCGCGGCACTGCTTAAAGGCGGAGAATCCGGACCTGCCATTGTGAGCGGAGAGCCAACGCACAGCCTGCTCATTAAAGCCGTACGGCACGCGGGCGAATTGAAGATGCCGCCCGATGCCAAAAAACTGCCGGACGCTCAGATCGAGATATTGTCCGCGTGGATCAAAGCGGGCGCACCGTGGCCGCCAGCAACCGCCGATTTGGCTGCGGGTCCGTCGAAAGAATCGGCGGCGAAATCGCACTGGGCATTCCAGCCCATCCGCCGACCCGATCTGCCGGTCGTCGAAAACCTGAACTGGTGTCAGGCTCCGCTGGATCGATTTGTTCTGGCCAGGCTCGAAGCGGCGCATTTCGCGCCGGCGCCACCCACCGATCGCCGCACGTTGATCCGCCGAGCAACCTTCGATCTGATTGGCCTACCGCCCACACCTAAGGAAGTCGAAGCATTTGTCGCCGACACATCGGCTGATGCCTTTGCTCACGTCGTCGACCGCTTGCTCGCGTCGCCGCATTACGGCGAGCGTTGGGGCCGTTATTGGTTGGACGTGGCCCGATATGCCGACACCAAGGGCTACGTGTTTAAAGAAGAACGCACCTATCCGTTCGCCTTTACGTATCGCGATTGGCTGATTCATGCGCTCAACGACGACCTGCCGTACGATCAGTTTGTCTTGCAGCAATTGGCGGCCGACAAGCTGCCACGAAGTGACGATCGATCGCTGGCCGCGATGGGATTTCTGACGCTCGGGCGGAGATTTCTCAACAACAAGCAGGACGTGATCGACGATCGGATCGACGTGGTTGCCCGCGGCTTATTGGGATTAACGGTTGGTTGCGCCCGTTGCCACGACCACAAGTTCGATCCGATTTCCGCCAAAGATTATTACGCGCTCTATGGCGTTTTCGATTCTTCCGTCGATAAGCAACTGCAACTTGAGCCGCCGTCGGCTGAATTCACGGCCGGACAGTCCGCGCTGCAAGCCAAGATCGACAGTTACATCGCCGAGCAAAATGCCACGCTTGTCGGCGAAGTTCGCGCGCATCTTTCCGACTATTTGATTGCCGGACAAAGTGCGATCAAGCAGAAGCCGGAAGATTTCAAGTCGCCGCCGGTTGCCGGTCAACCGCATCCGCGCGTCGTGCAGCGTTGGCGAACGACGCTGGAGCAACAAGGCAAACAGTTCAGTCCGATCTTTGCGCCCTGGCAAGCCTGGGCCGCTCTGCCGGCTGGTGAATTCGCCGCCAAGAGTGGTCCGGTGTTGCAGACGCTGCGTGACGAGCATGATCCGAAAAAACAACTCAATCGGCGGATCTCGGCCCAGTTTACTGGCGAAGCGCCTCAATCGTTGCGTGCGGCGGCCGACGGATATGCGTCGCTGCTGTTGGCGGTGGCTGCACAGTGGCAAGCGGCGCTCGAATCTGCATCGCAAAACCATTTGCCGCCGCCAACCTCATTGCCGGATACCGACGATGAAGCGCTGCGACAACTCGTGTTTGCCGAAAATGCTCCGGCCTTCGTTCCATTGGCGGAAGCAGAGCACTTTTTTACGACCGCTCAGCGCGACAAGGTTCGTGACTTGCGCAACGCATTGACAATCTACAACGGTTCGGCGAAGGCGCCGCTGCAAACGCTCGCGCTTAACGATCTGCCCAAGCCGGTGACGCCACACGTACTGCTACGTGGCAATCCAAATAAGCCTGGACCCGAGGTTCCGCGACGGTTCTTGAGCCTGCTCGACGGCCCCACGCCTCAACCGTTCAAAGACGGCAGCGGGCGACTGGAACTTGCCCGCAAGATCGCCGCAAAGGACAACCCGCTGACTGCGCGCGTGTTGGTCAACCGCATTTGGCTGCACCACTTTGGCGTCGGGCTGGTACGTACGCCCAGCGACTTTGGCTTACGCAGTTCACCGCCTAGCCATCCTGAACTTCTCGATTACTTGGCAACACAACTGATCAATGACGGCTGGTCGCTGAAAAAGCTGCATCGCACGATCATGCTGTCGAGTACGTATCAGCAATCGTCCGACAATCCGCGCGCTGCCGAAAATGCCCGAGTCGATCCCGAGAATGCGCTGCTGTGGCGTATGAATCGGCAGCGACTGGACTTTGAGTCCCTCCGCGATTCGCTGTTAGCCGTGGGCGGCAACCTCGATCCGGCGATCGGCGGCCGCTCGATTGAACTGGGCAAAACGCCAGAAATCTCGCGTCGCACGGTCTACGCTTATGTCGATCGTCAGAACTTGCCGGGACTGATGCGCACATTCGATTTCGCCAGCCCCGACGCCCATAGCCCGCAGCGCTTTAGTACCACCATTCCGCAGCAAGCTTTGTATTTGCTGAATGGTCCGCTAACGACCGAACAAGCGCGGCGGCTCGCTAAACGTAGCGAAGGCCATAGTGATAACGATCCGGCAGCAGGCGTGCAGCGGATGTACGCTTTGGTCTACGGCCGCGCGCCGAGCGATGCCGAACTGGCGCTGGCGGCCAAGTATCTCTCGAATGCGACGTCCGATTCGTCGAACACGCTCACACCGTGGGAGCGATATGCTCAGGTGCTGCTGATGTCCAACGAGTTCTCCTTTGTGGATTAGTTGCCAACGTGAGCTAGCCCTCGCGTCGCGGCTGCAATCTCTTGCAGGTAAGCAACAAACCGATACCGCCCAACAGCATCAAGCCCACGCTCGAGGGCTCAGGCACCGGCACGGTCACAAAGTTGTAGCCAATCGTATCCAGCACGCGCAGATCGAGCGTCGTCAGATCGTCGCGTACGCCGGAACTGCTAAACGCATTGAACGAATCGTTTGTGCCGCTTGCCCAATCTTGCAGGTCGCCTCCGCCCGGTCCGTTGAAGTTCTTGAGATTCGTTGCCCCGCCGTTGATCGAAAAATAGACGCCGGTATCGGTTTGGTTCAGGCTGCGGACGCCGCTTGCTTTGTAGCGGAACAAGTCGAAAGGCAAAAACCCAGGATTGTCGCTAATGGTTTGCCCCAGGCCATAAATGCGGCCCATGACTTCTGTCACTTCATGAAAGGCAACGCCGATAAAGTCGAACTTGCCTGCGACTGCCCGATTGTTGACGTCAAATGTGTAATTGTAGCCAGCGCCGAAGGTGACGTCGCCATCGTCGGACGTGTCAAACGCGCTACGCAGCCCGATGGCCTTGGCTTGCGCGAGCGGGAGCCAAAAGAGGCCGCCCGAGGTCGGATCCGTCACGCCCAAGCTGGCAATCGCGGCACTGTCGTCGGATGTGGTTGAGTCGGTGATCAACTTACTGCGAATTTGCGCGTAGGTGTTGGTCCCCTGCAGGTTGGTGCCACTCTGACCAAGAATCGCTGTGCCCGGCGAGCCGAAGATCGTAATGTTCACCGAGATGTTGTCGGAATACGAGGCTTGCAGTTGCCCCGCCACGTAAGTCATTGCGTTCTGCAGATTTGCCGTATTCGCGCCAAACTGAACGGCCACGCTGGGGTCGTAAGTGTAATTGATGGTCAACGCATGCGCAGGCGCAGCGATCGCCAGCAGCGTGAAGAGGACCCAGCAGATTTTTCGATTCATTAGCTTGACTCCGACAACCAGAACGAGCGTAACTTGGCCCGACTTTGCATCTGCAGACGCCTGCAGTTCGCGGCACATAAACTTGCAAAAACCGACTGCCGGTCACAGCGTTGGATGCCGCTGCATTGCGATCGGGCTAGTGCAAGTTGCCAAATCTTAGCATGACGGTTTTACGAAATGCAACCAATCGGTAAAAAAAGCTTACCGTGGGTTGCCCCCTTGGCGTGCTCGAGTCCGCTCGGCGTTAACGCGTGCGTCAGACGAATCGCCTCGAAGCCCCGCATTGCAGTCTCGCCCCGTTGGCGGACGTGTGGCTGGCGGTTTATTCTGACACGTTTGCGAACTGCTTAAGTCGATACGGCGCGTCGGCTTTGTGACGCGCGGCGCGATGCGTTTCTCGAACGACAATTCGCGGGCGTGCGAATTTGACAATGAGTGCGAGGCAAAAATTGGCTGAAATATCGGAAAATGTTTTCGGACAAAAGTTTACATTTTTGCGAGAAATTCAGTCTTTTTCCGGTTTTGAGGGTTGCATTTTAAGGCTCTGAGATTTTTAATCAGCGCGTCGCCCAAATCGACCAACATTTCACCTTTCCCGGAAACCTGTAAGGAGTGATTGACTATGGCGAAAGCCACCCCAGCGAAGAAAGCGCCAACCAAGACCGAGACCTTGAACAGCATTGCCGAAGCGACTGGCCTAACTCGCAAGCAAGTTGGCGCTGTTATGGAAGCCTTGTCCGCTGAAATCAAGAAGTCCTTGAGCGGCAAGGGCGCCGGAATGTTCACCATTCCCGGCCTGGTCAAAGTCGAACGTCGCAAAGTGCCTGCCAAACCGGCTCGCAAAGGCGTGCCTAACCCGTTCAAGCCTGGCGAATTGATGGACGTTGCCGCTAAGCCGGCCAGCACCAAGATTAAAGTTCGGGCGCTGAAGAACCTGAAAGACATGGCCTAAGTGCGGCCGCCTGGAGCCGTTTCAATCAGTGCGGGTCAATCACGGATGTCGACCGATGATACAGCAGTGTAAATGACGCAGCGGCCAGACGACACTCGTCCGCTTGGCCAATTTGACACGCCGCATCGCATGAAAATGAAATCTGACGCAGCACGACGAGAACGTTGGACGGATGTGATGGCATTGCTTGAAACGGTTCTATTGAGCAGCGGTTAAAAGATCACTTGCAATTTTAATCGGCCAATGGGCTGACGCGGTCAGTCTGCTCAGCCGGCTCTGAGATTGCTGATTGATGGGCCGCTCGAATGCGTGTTCGCCTGCGACTCGTTGCGGTCGCAGTCGCTGCACACATTCGAGCGGCCGTTTTTTTTGTTTTACGCTCGGCACTTTCGGTCGCCGCGCGAACTGTCCATAATCAAAACTTGGACCTTCACTTCGCTCGGCTGGCGGAAATCAATGATGTGGCATTTGCGTTGCTGGATGGTGCCGATCGTGTTTTTCGCGGCGACGCGAATGACTCGCGCGGCCGACGATTACAAACTGGGGCCGGATTCGCAGCGTCAGGCGGACCTGCCTCGCGGCGTTGTGACCAAATGGAGTTGGCATAGCAAAATCTTTGCCGGCACGGCCCGCGACTGTTGGACCTACGTGCCAGCGCAATACGACGGCAGCCAACCGGCCAACGTCATGGTGTTTCAGGATGGCGGTAATTTCGTTAAAGAAGACGGCAATTTCCGCGTGCCCGTGGTACTGGACAATTTAATTCACAAACGTCAACTGCCGGTGACCATCGGCATCTTCGTAAATCCTGGCGTGACGCCGGCGAAGTCCGACGATCAAACGCCAAGCAAGAATCGCAGTATCGAATACGATTCGCTCGGCGATCAGTATGCAAAGTTTCTGTTAGAGGAGATCCTGCCGGAAGTTGGCAAGCAGTACAAGCTCACCGATCAGGCGGAGAATCGCGGCATCTGCGGCAGCAGTTCGGGTGGCATTTGCGCCTGGACCGTGGCCTGGGAACGCCCCGACGCGTTCCGCAAAGTCATCAGCTTCATCGGCAGCTTCACCAACATTCGCGGCGGATACGTTTATCCGGCGCTCATTCGCAAAACCGAGCGCAAACCGATTCGTATCTTTCTGCAAGATGGTTCGAGCGATCTCGACAACATGCATGGAAACTGGCCGTTAGCAAATCAGGAAATGGCTGCCGCGCTCAAATTTTCCAAATACGATTACAAGTTCGAATTTGGCGACGGCGCGCACTCGGGCAAGCACGGTGGCTCAATTTTGCCTGACGCGTTGCGCTGGCTCTGGCGGACTGAAGACCGTCAGCCCTAGTCCGCGCCTGCGGTCTTCAATCATTTATCGGCAACGTTAGATTTACCATGATTGTCACACTCGATGGCCCCGCCGGCGCCGGCAAAAGCTCGACCGCCAAAGAATTGGCCGCACGGCTGGGATTTCGATTTTTGGATACCGGTGCCATGTATCGCGCCGTGGCATTTGCGGCCGATCAGTCCGGGCACAACTGGAACGACGCGCAGGCGCTGGTCGAATTGGCGCAGCGCATCCGCATTGAGTTCCGGAGCGAATCGGTATGGCTCGACGGCCAAGATGTAACCACGGCCATTCGAAATTCTTCGATCACTTCGGTGACCCGGTACGCGGCCGATAATCCGGGCGTGCGTGAACTGATGGTGCAGCAACAGCGCCGGCTGGCGGGCAATGAAAACATCGTGACCGAAGGCCGCGACCAAGGCACCGTGGTCTTTCCGCAGGCGCAGTGCAAAATTTACCTTACGGCCAGCGCTGTCGAACGAGCACGCCGCAGAATGTTGGAGTTACAGGCGCAAGGCGAAGCGCCGTCGTTCGATCATCTGCTGCGCGAGCAAAACGAGCGCGACCATCGCGACGCATCGCGCGGCGTCGGCCCGCTGACCCAAGCCGTCGACGCGGTTTACGTCTCGACCGACGGCCTGTCTCGCGATCAGGTGGTCGACGAATTGGAAGCGCTCGTTCGCAGCCGTTTACCCCTGCCGCGGGCGAACTGACGTGGGCGAATCAACACCGTCGGATTCGACATCACTGGCCAAACGCGTCTGGTACAATCTGATCCGTTTTGGCAGTCGCATCGCGGCGCTGCTGGTGTTTCGCTACCGCAGCACCGGTCGCGAAAATATTCCCGCCAGCGGCGGCGGACTGGTGCTCGCCAATCATCAAAGCCACCTCGATCCCGTGCTGGTGGGCATCGCGTGCGAGCGACGGCTGAACTATCTCGCGCGCGATTCGTTGTTCCGCTTCGCACCGTTCCGGTGGCTGATCAATTCGCTGGATGCTATTCCCCTGGCGCGCGAAGGTGTGGGCATGTCGGGTTTGAAAGAGACGCTCAAGCGACTCAAGAACGCCCAGCTTGTGCTGATCTTTCCGGAGGGCACGCGCTCGCCGGACGGCCGCGTACAAACGCTGAAACCCGGTTTTTGCAGTTTGACGCGGCGTTCGAAAACCTGCATGCTGCCGGTCGGTATTGCCGGCGCGTACGAGGCCTGGCCGCGAACGCGGAACTTTCCGCTGACGGGTGTCGTGCATGTGCATTTCGGTCCAGCAATCACGCCGGAACTCGTTGCCCAACTCGACGATGACGCGCTGCTGGCCGAAGTCGACCGCCGCATTCGCGCGTGCCAGGAGTTCGCCGAACAACAACGGACGTTGACAATGACAGGCAAAAATTGACGAACGATTAAGTTCACGGCCAACGATGCCAACGTCGCTTAAAGTACGACGCCAATCTTTTTGGCACGCTGACGTAGGCCTTCTTCGAAATACTGATAGGGATGGCTGGGCTGTCGACGCGCCCAGAGAAAGGTGCTTTGCACCACGTCGCGTGGCAGGTCGCCACGATCGACTTTGGCCAGCACCGTGGCGATGAAGGCAAACTCTTCGGGCCTTCGGGCTCTGAGGCCCTTTTCTAAAATGTCTTTTAAGGTGGGCGTCCCGGATGTGCCGTTCTGCCCATCAACGGCAGGTAGCACCCGCACCACGGCCATGAAGATACACACGGCCACGCACAGCGACATCATTTGACGCAATTTCATAGCGAGCATCCTTGCCCACGAAGCGGTGTTTGAATCCATTCTGCGCGAACTTTTAGCTGAATGCCAAAAAAGATTCAAGATCGACGCTGGGATTGCCGAGGCTGGGATTGGCGCGGCGACAATCGGACATAAAAACAGGATTGGCCGCACAATGCGTTTCGCAAGTTGCTAGCAGCACGTGACTTAGGCTATAATTGCAGGTCGTTGTGTGTTGGTTGCCGTTTGTCCGTCAAAGACCGTTGGAATAAAAAGCAGGCGGTACCACGATTAGTTCGGTAAGCCTCGGCAGTGGAATGCCAAGACTGCCAAGCCCAAGGAGCAGCGACTTGGCCCTGTCGCAAGTGGAATTCAATCGTTGGGTTTCTGAACATGGCCCGGCCTTGTTTCGGCTGGCTTACCGTTTGGTAGGCGACCGGCACGAGGCGGAGGACGTTGTTCAGGAGGCTTTCCGATCGGCTTGGAAGAGCCGGCAGCGATTCGAACCAATCAGCGTGGCAGGTCGCGATGGCGATCACGCCGGCGGCGAACGGGCTTGGCTGGCGTCGATCTTGCGGCGACGAGTAATTGACCGCTGGCGGCGCAAGGGCGGTTTGGATTTGGTTTCCGCCGAACACATTGAAGTGGGCGTCGAGGCGGACGATCCGCTCAGCGATGATTACACCGATGAAATGCAACGTGCTTTGGACTGCTTGCCGCGAGAATTGCGAGAAACATTGTTGTTGGTGGTCGTGGGCGAATTGACGCATCAAGAAGCGGCCGATGTGCTCAGTGTCCCGCTGGGAACCGTACTCTCGCGTGTGAGTCGGGCAAGAACCAAATTGCGTGACGTGCTACTGTCCAACCAGGCGTTTCGACTTCCTCGTGGCCTCGACGGTCCGTAACGAACCTCACCCCATCCGATCCATCGCCTAAATCTGACGCCAACTCCAAACTCAAGCCGATGACCTTCCCGTACGAAGACGCTGATCTCGATCGCCAACTGCAAGACGTGAGCTTGCCAGGTGGCTTTCTAGCGCGCTTGAAGAAGTTAGGCGAACTGCCCGACGCGGAATTGGATCGCGCGCTGCTGGATGTGCCGCTGCCGCCGGGTTTCGAATATCGATTGCGGGCGACACTGCGTAAACGTCGGCCGAGCGAATCGCTCAACCGGCTGATGCTGGCTGCTTCGGTGTTGATCGCATTGGGCGCGATCTACTTTGGCGCCCTGGCGTTATCGATGGCCGGTAAACACGCAGTTGTTGGCAAGCAGAATCGCGGCGAAGGTCTCGACCCGCCGATGGCGCCGCAGCCACCCATTCGCTTTGGCGTTGCCGAGGATGAATCGGCGGTTCGGAAGCAAATCCGCCCGCGCGGCGTCGAAAACAACTCCAGCATGAATCCTGAATTACGATCGCCGACGCACGTGCCCAGCGATCCGCGTCAAGACGCCGCTGAGCAGGTCGTGGTCAAAAGCACCGTGCCGGTTCGTACCGATTCGCAAGCAACGTCCGGCGATAACGTCGTTGTTAAAGCTATTAATGGGGGCAACAAAAGTGCGGATCAGGTTTCGAAGTCAGCCGTTGATGGAGAATCCAGTTTTGCCGCCGAGCAGATTTATGGCACCCCGCTGGCGCGGCAACCCGAGTTGCCGTTGGTTTCGGGTCTGAAACCGCGTGGCTTAGCTCCGCCGCACGTTAAAGGCTATGACATTACGTTTCAGTTGAAGAACCGCGAGCAACCGTTTGTGGTCTTGTCGGCTGCGCCGAGTTTGAAGACCAGCCTAGTGCCCATCGTTACCGATCCGGCGAGTTTTAACGCGTTACGTCGGTCGGTGCAAGCGGGCAAGTTGCCGCCGGCCGACGCGCTGCGGCTGGAAGAACTGTTGGCCGCCGTCGACTATCATTTTCCGCCGCCGACGGGCGCGCCGCTGGCATTGCGGACCGCGGCTGGCCCTTCGCCTTTTTCGGCGGGCAACGTCTTGCTGCAGGTTGGTGTTCAAGCGGCGACTCTCAAGCCGGCGAAGTCGGCCGCGGATTGTTTGCTCATTGCCTTGGATTCGTCGTCGAATTTGCAAACGCCCGGTCGATTGTCGCGGTTGCGTGAGGCGTTATCGCAGTTTGCCAGCCGTCAACCATCGGCGAACCGTACGATGGTCTTTGAGTATTCGGATCGCGCGGAATTGGTGGCGAATTTACGTGGAGCATCCGACAGCGCCAGTTTGGCAGCCTTGAAATTACAGCCGCTGGCTACGCGCGTGGATTGGACCACCGGTTTGAAGGACATCATCGAACAGTCGCTGGAATTGTCCAAGCAGGTCGCGTCGCCACCGCGAATTGTGGTGATTTCCGCCGGCCCCAGCGAGATCAGCGCCGCCAGTTTGGCGCAGCTCGATCGATCGCTTGATAAATGCGCCGCAGCCGGAATCAAGCTGGATGCGATCGATATCGACCAGGAAGAAACCGACGTGAATCCTTTGCTTGAGCGTTGCGCTCGCCAAGGTCACGGCAGCCAGCGAAAGGCGGAGAGCGTCGAAAAACTGCGTTGGGCACTGGCGGAAATCAATGCCGATTGTTCGCTGGTGGCCGCCGACAACGTACGATTGAAGGTCAACTTCAATCCCAAGGCGGTCCTCGCCTATCGTTTGATTGGGCATGAGGCCACGGCTGGCGGCGGTTTGCTATCCGGCCCGTTATCGGATGAATTGCGTTCGGGCCAGGCGGCCACTGCCCTGTACGAAGTGACGCTGAAGCCAGACGGCGAAGCTCAGCTTGCTGTGGCCGAGGTCAGTTGGAGTCCGCCGGGCATCACGGCGCCCAAAAAGCTGACGCAGCAGATCGTGCGGTTACAAGTTGCCAATTCGCTGATTGAATCGCCACTTTCGCTCCAGGCCGCCGCGTTGGCTGCGGAGCTCGGCGAGGTGTTGCGTAACTCGCACTTTGCTCCGGGCCATGCTCAAGGGCTGCGGCGAGTTCGCGAGTTAGCCGCGCAATCCAACCCGCTGTTACTAGAAAATCCCTCGATTGTCGATCTGTTGGACGTGGCCGACAAAGCGTTGCGGCTTTCGCTTGCCGGCAAGCAGTAGTCATCGTCTGCTGATCCGAATGCCGCGCCAATCGACCTGTTATCGCCGATGCTGCCAGCATCGCGGTCTGCTTAGATGGTGCCGTAAAAATGAGCGTTACGGTACCAAGGGTATCTCCTCGTTCATCCTTGAGTCTAACACAAGACGGATGCGGCTGGGCCGGCGTGGCCCCGGGTAACCGCCATCGCTCTTACTGACCGGCTTGGAAGTCCAACGTGAGCAGCGTCGAGCGCGATCACCAATCTTGTTTATCGACCGCACCCATCAAGTAGATGCGATTTTCCACCATCGACGGCGTCGACCAGCCATCGCCGAGCTTTTTCGCCGTCCACACCAGCTTGGGGCCTCTACATGGGCCAAGTGTGCAGCAAACCGGTCCCGCGCGAAATGCCTGAGCGATCTGCTCCGCGCCAAGCGGGCCAATCGCCGAATTTTTCGCTGGTAGCGGCAGTTAGCACCGAAGCAGCTAGCGTAGCGGATAACAAAGCAATCGCAACCAAAGTCGGTCGCATGGATTTCGTTCGTTGAAAATTCGATGTTTGCAAAAGTGCGATCGCTGCGCGCGGCTAAGATAAACTCAGCGGCCCTTGTCCGCAATAATCGCGGTTGCCAAACGTCTTGAGTTGATGCCCAAAACCGTGCGCCAGCGAAAGCAGCAACCGATTGTGCGGAACTTTGGGCAATTCCAAGGCGCGGCCCATTTTGAAATCCAAGCCGCCGCCCACCAGCACAAACGGGATGTTGTCTTGCGTGTGCGAGTTGCCTTTGCCCAGCTCGTTTGTCCAAATGACCAACGTGTTGTCTAGCAGCGAGCCATCGCCGCCGGGCTCTGGCGTTTCGGCCAACCGCTTGGTCAGATAGGCCAATTGCTCGGCAAACCACCGATTGATTTTGGTCAGCTTATCGACCGCTTTTTCGTTGCTGTCGGGCTCGTGCGATAACTCATGGTGACTCTCGTGAATATCCAGCCAGCGCATTTTGGCACCGCCCACCGAGTTGGTGTATTGCAGCGTGGCAATGCGTGCGAAATCCGTGGCGAAGCTGTTGACCATGAGATCAATCTGCGTCTTGCTGATGCGGGGAATATCGTCGTTATCCTTGCGAATGCCGGGCTCGATTTCGGGCACGGCGTGCCCGGCCGTCTCGGCGGCGGCCGATCGCAAT